>NZ_JAVAXU010000004.1:0-267451 GCF_041954965.1 Pantoea sp. BS_8 | reverse complement strand
AATCGATTCGTTAAGTAAATGGATTATCAAGACAGAGATGGCTTGCTGCCAGAACCTGTCGCATGCGCCTGTACAAAAAATATTAAACAGGTTTATATTTTAAACCCTCAGTCTCAGCAACCACTGGCATCAAAAAACAGAGCAAACTGTGATTATGTCGTGGGTTTTACGCGCGCAGGATGCCTTTGTCGTGTAAGGCGTGGGCGTACATTGTTGGGGCCTTTGCCACATCATTCAGTCTGTTTGTATTAAGAAAAGGGCAGCATTGCGCGTGCCAGCAAAAACCGGGACTGGGCTTTCATAAAAAATTAATAAAAACCCCGCTATCAGGTGAGCATACGTTTAATAATCCTGACTGATAATCCCTCACCTGAAATACTTCAGTCGCTCCGTGATGAAAAGAAGAGAGGGCTCATGAACTTCCGATTCACCATGCTGGCGGCTAACAGACGGTTGCTGCCAAACGTCTGGGATGCCGTGGCATTTCCCCTGATTATTTGCCTGATTGCAATGGTGGCGGTGGGCTTTCATCAAACGCTGATGCCGATTGACAGCCTGAAAACCCAGGCCATCTCCCTTGATCCGACTAATCTGCCGGAATATGCCATGCGCACCACGCTGCGTATGTTGGTAGCGATGCTGGCTTCACTGGTGTTCAGCCTGATCTACGGCACGCTGGCGGCCAAAAGTCGCCGGGCAGAAAAGGTGTTAGTGCCCATTCTGGATATCCTGCAGTCCGTGCCGGTGCTGGGTTATATCTCTTTTACCGTGACCTTTTTTATTGCCCTTTTTCCCGGGCAGGTGCTGGGCGTAGAACTGGCGGCGATATTTGCCCTGTTTACCAGTCAGGCCTGGAACATGACCTTTAGCTTTTACCAGTCGCTACGTACCGTACCGGCCGATTTGGTGGAAGTCTCACGTGGCTTTCATCTGACCGGCTGGCAACGTTTCTGGAAGCTGGATGCGCCTTTCGCCGTGCCGGGACTGGTGTGGAATATGATGATGTCGATGTCGGGGGGCTGGTTCTTTATTGTCGCCTCAGAGGCGATCACGGTGGGTAACAATACCTTTACCTTACCGGGCGTGGGCGGCTATCTGGCACAGGCGATTCTGCATAAAGATATCCATGCGGTGGGCTGGGTACTGCTTACGATGGTGATCGTGATTCTGGCTTATGATCAACTGTTGTTCAGGCCGCTGGTGGCCTGGGCGGATAAGTTCCGCATGGAAAACACACGTTCGGGGAGTGCGCCGACCTCATGGGTGCGTGATCTGATGCGCCGTACGCGCCTGATTCACCAGATCTTTACGCCGCTGCGCCTACTGCTGTCTGCGCTGGCGCGTATCTCGTGGCGCTGGCCTGCCTCCAGGTCGGTCCGGGCCGAAAGCAGCACGGAATCCCGCTCGCGTCTGGGTGACTTTATCTGGGGCGCCTTCGTCATTTTACTGACCCTGTATGTGGTCTGGCGGGTTATTACCTATGTGCAAATCGGTGTCACGCTGGCGGACGTGAAACATGTCTTCGGCCTGGGGCTGATTACGCTTCTGCGCGTCACCGTGTTGATTCTGATTTCATCGCTGATTTGGGTGCCGCTGGGCGTGATGATTGGCCTGCGTCCTGCACTGGCCGGAAAAATTCAGCCGGTTGCCCAGTTCCTGGCGGCGTTCCCGGCCAACCTGATGTTTCCGGTGTTCGTCATTATGATTGTGCACTTCAGGCTGAATCCGGATATCTGGCTGTCTCCGCTTATTGTGCTTGGTACGCAGTGGTACATCCTGTTTAACGTCGTGGCGGGCACCACCGCCTTTCCCAATGATTACAAAGAGGCTGCCGCAAACTTTCATATTCGCGGCTGGCAGTGGTGGCGTCAGGTGATGCTGCCCGGCATTTTCCCCTACTACATTACCGGTGCCATTACCGCTTCCGGCGGAGCCTGGAACGCCAGCATCGTGTCCGAATTTGTACAATGGGGAAATACGCAGGTCACCGCCCACGGCCTGGGGGCGTATATCGCGCAAACCACGGCCGCTGGGGACTTCCCGAGGATTATTCTTGGTATCGCCGTGATGTCGTTGTTTGTCACCTTGTTCAACCGTCTGCTGTGGCGGCCGCTGTACGTCTACGCTGAATCAAAATTCCGTGCTAATTAAGGGACCCGAGATGTTAAACAATCAACCCACACACCATGCAGACGTGTCGACCAAAAAAACGGACGGTCGCCAGGCGGTCCTGACGGTAAAAGACATTAAGCACGGTTACGATAAAGCGCACGGTGAAGTGCTGATTCTGGATGACGTCAATCTGACTCTGCATGAAGGCGAGATAGTGGGGCTGCTGGGCCGCTCTGGTTCGGGAAAATCGACACTGCTGCGCATTATTTCTGGTCTGATTACGCCCGGCTCGGGTTCCGTTGACTACCTGGGCGCACCGCTGAACGGCCCCGCCAAAGGCGTGGCGATGGTGTTCCAGACCTTTGCGCTGTTTCCCTGGTTAACGGTGCTACAGAACGTAGAAGCCGGGCTTGAAGCGCTGGGCGTGGAAAAAGCGGAACGCAGAAAGCGTGCGCTGGCGGCCATTGACCTTATCGGCCTGGACGGTTTCGAAAACGCCTATCCGCGTGAATTATCGGGCGGCATGCGTCAGCGTGTGGGCTTTGCACGCGCTCTGGTCGTCGATCCCACCTTATTGTTAATGGATGAGCCGTTTTCCGCGCTGGATGTGTTAACCGCCGAAACGCTGCGTACCGATTTACTCGATCTGTGGAATGAGGGACAGATGCCGATGAAATCGGTGCTTATCGTCACCCACAATATCGAAGAAGCCGTCTTTATGTGTGACCGCATTCTGGTGCTGTCCTCTAACCCCGGGCGCGTAGTGGCAGAAATCAAAGTGCCCTTTGGCCATCCGCGTAACCGGTTGGATCCGGCTTTTCGTCGGCTGGTCGATGATGTTTATACCCAAATGACCGCACGGCCTACCAGCGATAATGTGAAAAAGAGCCTCAGACTGGGAACGCGGCTGCCGCATGTGTCAACCAACCTGATGGCCGGGTTGATCGAAACCCTGGCAGCAGCACCGTACCACGGCCGCGCCGACATGCCAGAGGTGGCCCGTTCGCTGCATCTGGAAGTCGATGAACTGTTCCCGATAGCCGAAGTGCTTCAGTCGCTGGGCTTTGCGGACGTGCGGGAAGGGGACATCTTCCTGACGCCGCCCGCCCGGGTGTTTGCCGAGTCAGACACGCAGCAGCGTAAGGTGATGTTTGCCGATCATCTGCTGCGTTACGTGCCGCTGGCCGCCCTGATCAAAACGGTACTGGATGAGCGTCCGGGACATCGTGCACCGCGCGTGCGTTTTGAACAGGAACTGGAAGATTCGCTTTCCGACAGTGCGGCTAAAGAGACGCTGGATAGTGTGATTAACTGGGGCCGTTATGCGGAGATCTTCTCTTATAACGACCAGACCGAGTACTTTAGCCTGGAAGACGTCGAATTCTGATTGGGGTGGATGAACCGGTAGCGACTCAGGGTCACTGACCCGGTCCCTGGTCTGAACGCGAGTACGTTTCGTTTACAGGACCGGGAAGAATAAAGCAAAGGCACCCTGTTGCGCCTTTGCTTCCCGTTAACGGATTCAGGGACGCCAGACCGTGCCATCGGGCGTACGGGCCATCGTCCAGGTGGGGTTACCGCCTTCGCAGGGGAATTTCGCCGCCAGCGTTTCATTAATGTCGATACCCAATCCCGGCCTGTCATTAACGTACGCATAGCCTTGCTCGACGTCCGGGCAGCCGGGAAACACTTCACGCAGGGCATCGTTCATCGGCGTGTATTCCTGAACGCCAAAATTTGGTGAGCTCAGGTCCAGATGCATATTCGCACACACGCCGACCGGTGAAATATCGCCGGGGCTGTGCCAGGCCGTGCGGACACCGTTTAATTCACTGTAAACAGCAATTTTCTTCGCCGGCGTAATTCCGCCAATGGAACTGATATGGCAGCGAATATAGTCAATCAGCTTATTGTCGATCAGCGGCTTCCATTCGTTCACATTCACGAACAGCTCGCCCATTGAGATGGGCGTAGAGGACTGCTGGCGCAGCATCTTCAGCCACTCCGTGTTCTCTGGCGCAACCGGATCTTCCAGGAAAAACAGCTGGTACGGCTCCAGGGCTTTAGCCATATGAATGGCGTTAATCGGTGTAATGCGCTCATGCGCATCGTGCAGAAGCTCTACGCCAAAACCCAGCTTGTTGCGCAGATGATCAAACAGGCGTGGAATGCTTTTCGCATAGGCTTCCGGATCAAAGTACATGCCTGCTGTTTTGCTGCGCGGTGAACGCTTAGGCTGGATATTTTTCGCTTTGACCATGCGGTTCGCGATGAGTCTGAGATCGTCAGTACCGGCACCGCCATACATGCCCATCTGGCAGCGGATATACTGATAACCTTCCTCCATTTTGGCGCGGGCACTGTCTTCCACTTCGACTTCGTCTGCGCCATCGGTGTGCACATAGAGCGCAATACCATCGCGACACTTGCCGCCCAGCAGCTCATAAACCGGCAATCCGGCCAGTTTGCCTTTAATGTCCCACAGCGCCATATCGACACCGGACAGGGCGTTATTCATGACCGGACCATTGCGCCAGTAGCCACTGACGGCGGCAGACTGCCAGATATCTTCGATTCTTGCCGGATCCTTGCCCGTCAGAAAAGGCGCCAGGTAATCATCAATGGCGCTTTGTACCGCATAGATGCGTTGGGTAAAGGTGGCGCAGCCCAGGCCATACAGACCCGGCTCGTTGGTTTCGATTTTAACCACGACCAGATCGATGCCGCCGGGCGCAGTCAGAATGGTTTTAACATTCGTGATGGACAGATTACTCACAATCGCTCCTCTTTTATCAGGCCACTTACCGCCACCGTCGTGCTCGTTGCTGCTCATGGCTAACAGGTATGTTGTCATACAACATGACTGTTTTATCACAAAGCCGGGTCGTTGCCCTTATTAGCTTCCGATTCTGTGATGGGGATCTAATGACTGAACTTTATGCACGTAGTTAAGATTTATTTTCTTAAAATACAGCATTCTAATCAATTTCAGGGTGAGGGCTTTGTGATAGACGCCTCATAACGCATCATTTCGTATTGATTTAATCTGCGCGTAAATTCACCTTAATAAGATAGTTGTCATACATATTTAAGGGTGGAATATGACTGCACTGTTCGATCTGACCGGGAAAACGGCATTAATCACCGGTTCATCTCGTGGGCTGGGTTATGCCTATGCTGAAGCCCTGGCGGCGGCCGGGGCACAGGTGATTTTGAACGGCACGCGTAAAGCGGGGCTGGATGAGGCGGTTGAACAACTCGTGGCGAAAGGCTATCACGCCACGGGGCGGGTATTCGATGTGACAGATGAAGGCGAAATTGAACAGGCATTTGCCGCGCTGGATGAGCAGGCGATTGCGGTGGATATCCTTATCAATAATGCCGGCATTCAGTACCGTAAACCGATGCTGGAACTGGCGCTTGAACAGTGGCAAAAAGTCATTGATACCAACCTGACCAGCGCCTTCCTGGTTTCACGCGCGGCGGCAAAGCGCATGATCGCCCGTCACCAGGGCGGAAAAATCATCAATGTCGGTTCGTTAACCAGTCAGGCCGCGCGTCCGACGGTTGCGCCTTATACGGCGGCCAAGGGCGGAATCAAGATGTTGACCTGCTCAATGGCGGCCGAATGGGCTCAGTTTAATATCCAGACCAACGCGATTGGGCCGGGTTATATCTTAACCGACATGAACCGTGCGCTGGTGGACGACGCCCGGTTTGATAGCTGGGTGAAAAGCAGCAATCCCTCTCAACGTTGGGGCCGGCCAGACGAAGTAGCCGGCACCGCCGTTTTCCTCGCTTCGCGCGCGTCAGATTATATCAACGGGCAGATGATTTACGTTGATGGCGGCTGGCTGGCCGTGTTGTGAGCCTTATTGACCTGCAAAGGGGAACCCATCGTGCATAGCTTAATGACCCAGGCCTGCGTGGCAAAGGGTAAAAAAGACATTGTGGTAGAAGAGCGCGAGCTGCATTACGCAGAGGATGACGTCGTGATAAAAGTGGAGTGCGGCGGCATTTGCGGATCCGATATTCATTATTATCACGAAGGGCGGGCCGGGTTATCCGTCATTCAGCATCCTTTTATTATCGGACACGAATTTGTGGGGCGGATTTATCATGCGCCGGAATCTTCTGCCCTTAAACCCGGACAGAAAGTGGCGGTTAACCCGTCGCAGCCCTGCGGGCGATGTGAATATTGTCAGGCCGGGAAACAAAATGCCTGCCCAACCATGCGCTTCATGGGCAGTGCGCAGTTCACGCCGCATGTGGAAGGCGGGTTTGCACAGTATGTCGTGGTGTCCGCGCAGCAGTGTGTGCCCTACGACGAGCAGGTTCCGGCCAGCGTGATGGCGGTTGCCGAGCCCACCGCGGTCGTCATTCATGCGCTTAATGTGGCAGGCAGTATCGTGGGCAAAAAGGTGCTGGTAATGGGCGCTGGCCCCATAGGCGCGTTAGCCATTGCCGCAGCAAAAGCATCGGGCGCAGCGGAAATAGTGGCCTGTGATCTCAGCGAGCGGTGTCGTCGTATTGCGTGTGAAATGGGTGCCGATGTCGCCGTGGACCCGGCCGATACGGCGGCCATGGCCCGCTATTGTGAACACCGGGGCTACTTTGACGTCACACTGGAGGCCAGCGGGGCAGAGGCAGCCATCAGCACCAGTATCCTGGCGACGCGGCCAGGTGGCACGGTGGTTCAAATTGGCATGGGAAAAAGCCCGCTTCATTTTCCCGTCGCGCAGATGCTGGTAAAAGAAATTAGCTGGAAAGGTTCCTTTCGTTTTATTGATGAATTTGCGGTTGCAGTGAAATGGCTGGAAAAAGGCATTATCGATCCGCGACCGATCCTGTCCGGTCAGTATGCGCATCAGGATATTGAAGTGGCTTTGCAGGCCGCCAGTGATAAAACGCAGCATTCAAAAGTGTTAGTCGTCTTTTAAGTTCATTCACAACAGCGCTGTTATTCAGCGTGCAAATAACTTTAATGATCAGGGCGAGTGAAATGCTCTCACGTCTCGCGTGGACTGCGCTCGCCTGTCTTTTATTCACCTGTCAACGCCGGGTTGGCCTCGGGGTAAAACATGAGTCATTCACATACGCGTACAAAAGAACGTAATACGTCTGATCTTGTCAGGGCCTCTGTTTCAGGATGGTTGGGTACCACGCTGGAGTTTATGGATTTCCAGTTATATTCCCTCGGTGCGGCTCTGGTTTTTCATGAAGTCTTTTTTCCCGGGCAATCAGGCGCAATGGCGTTAATTCTGGCTATGGGCACCTACGGCGCAGGTTATATCGCGCGTATTGTGGGCGCCGTCTTTTTTGGCAAAATGGGCGACCGCGTGGGCCGAAAAAAAGTGCTGTTTATGACCATCGCATTAATGGGCATATGCACCACATTAATTGGTGTGTTACCGACCTATCAGCAGGTCGGTATTCTGGCGCCTTTATTGCTGGTCGCGTTGCGCGTAATACAGGGATTAGGGGCAGGGGCAGAAATCGCCGGGGCCAGTACGATGCTGGCGGAATATGCGCCCAAAGGGAAAAAAGGCCTTATCGCTTCCCTGGTTGCCATGGGCACTAACTGCGGCACCTTGAGTGCCACCGCTATCTGGGCCGTCATGTTCTTGTTTTTCACTAACGAAGAGGTCGTCGCCTGGGCGTGGCGTATTCCTTTTCTGGCCAGTTTTGTTGTGATGGGGTTTGCGCTCTGGCTGCGCTTTAATTTGAAAGAAAGCCCGGTGTTTGAAAATGTGGCAGCATCCGCAACCGTTACGCTCCGGTCGAAGAAAAGTCAGTCCATTTTTCAGTTAATTCAGGGGAAAGCGTTCTGGATAGCAACCGGCCTGCGGTTTGGCCAGGCCGGAAATTCGGGGATTATTCAGACCTTCCTGGCAGGCTATATGGTGCAAACGCTGTTATTTAATAAAGCGATTCCCACCGATGCCATCATGGTCAGTTCCGTGATTGGTTTTCTGACGATTCCCCTGCTCGGCTGGCTCTCAGACAGGGTCGGGCGGCGCATTCCCTATCGCATACTGACCGTCGGCTCGATCCTCCTGGCCTACCCGATGATTTCACTGATCGTCGACAAGTCCCAGGCTGTCAGCACCATTATGGTGTGCCTGATCGTGATTCATAACATCGCGGTGCTGGGCCAGGCCGCTATTGAAGGGATCACCATGGCAGAGATGTTTGGTTCGCAAAACCGCTTCGCACAAATGGCGATTTCAAAAGAAATTGGCGGGTTGTTTGCCACCGGATTAGGTCCTCTGCTGGCGGGGATATTTTGTCAACTTACCGGCTCCTGGCACCCGATTGCGGTGATGTTAATCTGTTATTCCTGCATCGGTCTGCTGGCGTCACTGATCATGCCTGAGGTGGCCGATCGCGATCTGACCGCAGAAGCCGATGCGGTGGAGGCACAGTCTGCCATCAGTCAGCACAGGGTGTCCGCGCTCAGCCCGCGTCGCGGCGAATAATGGCCTGTTTTCGAACGGCGTGCTTTGCGGTGTCAACACAGGACTTTGTCTGAAAGGATGAGATAGAATGGCATCATGTAGGACATCATATGAGAAGGTGTTGTGAGCATAAAATCCATTCAGAAACAGAACGTTGTTAACGAAGTGTTCGAGCAAATCAAGGCCCGGCTACTGGACGGTAGCTGGCCCGCGGGCGCTCGCTTGCCTTCTGAAGCGGAGCTGACACACTCTTTCAATGTCAGCCGGGTGAGTGTGCGCAGTGCGGTGCAGCGGTTGCGTGATCTTGGCATTATCATCACCCGTCAGGGCAGCGGAAGCTATGTGTGCGAAGATTTCACGCCGCAGATGCTGAACAGCAGTGCCAGACCGCTGATGCACCTGAGTCGGGAAGCGTTTAATGACATGATGGTGTTTCGTCAGACCGTCGAGTTTAAATGTGTCGAGCTGGCAGTTGAACACGCGACGGAAGACGACATTACCCTGCTTGAGCAGGCCCTGAATAGCATGCTCATCAACAAAGGGGATTATAAGAAATACTCGGAGGCCGATTATGAATTTCATCTGGCGATTATCCGGGCTTCCCATAACAGCGTGTTTTACAACGTGATGAAGTCAATTAAGGACATTTACTACTATTACCTGGAAGAGCTGAATCGCTCGCTGGGTATCACCCTTGAGAGCGTGGAAGCGCATATTAAGGTGTTTATGGCGATTAAAAACCGCGATGCGTCTTCGGCAGTGCAGGTGCTGAATGACGCGATGAAGCACAACGTGGTGGCTATCGACAGGATTAAGAACGGCGAAGGTCTGTCACCTGCGCAGCCCGTTCCCGCGCCGCGTTAATGTCATGTACCTATAACAGTGAATGGGGCCGGTTACCGGCCCCGGGTGGCTTAGTGCAGACAGCACTGCTTGTATTTTTTACCGCTGCCACACGGGCAGGGATCGTTGCGACCAGGCTGCTTTGCTGCCGTGACAGGCTGTTGAACCTGAGGAATCGCCTCAGGCTGCGCAATCCAGTAATCGTGCAGCGCAAGAGCGGCAGGACGTATGGCATCCATGCTGCTTTCCATCTCTTCCGGCGTTAACGCATCGACTTTTTCGAGGTTTTCTTCCTTGCCATGCAGCGCGATGACGTCCAGTGATTCGTGCAGTTCGGCAGGCAGCGCAGACCAGTCCGTCAGCGCTACGCCGCGCATATAGCCATAGCACCACTCTTCCACCACGGTGAATTCCAGACCTTCCATTTCACGCACGCCAAACAACGGCTCAAATTGCTCCGGAAACTCGGACAGGCGGTCAGCGATATCATTCATATGTTGAAAGCAGAGCTCCATAAAGCGCGTCATTTCGCGCTCATTGCTCCATTTAGGGATATGCTTTTCGCCGCCCCAGAGCGCAACCAGCCAGCGGCTGGGTTCAACCGTTGTCGGGCCTGACAGTACGGCGGTGAGCAGGCCATCCAGTTCGGACACATCAAGAATAGATGCTTCGCTACCGTATTTTTCCAGCATATCATCAAGCCACTGCAGCTCTTTCTCGCTTAATGGACCTTCTTTCATGGTTCTCTCCGGGCGTTTCTGGTTCAGCAGAAAATTGACTGCGTGTAAAAGCGCGCAGTGTACACGCTTATGCATCTGATGGCAGCGCCATCAGATGCACAACGTAATAAGGGACACGACAGAGGCATTCTCTCTGTCGCTATGTTACTCTCCCGGCCCCGCAAGGCCTGATGCCAGAGGGAACGACAGGCGGAACGCCGCCTGGCAACCGGATAAAGATTTAGCTGACTGTGCCGATATAAGCACAGCGGTATCATCTTGCAGGATCGCGATGAAGCTTTTCGTCAGCGCCCTGATACGACAATAAGACGGGCGCGAGGACGTGACCAGAAAAAAGACGCTCATCCGGACGTTATCCGGCCTGCTGACCGGATGCTGCGGTATGTTGACACGGTTCGGCATAGTGACGATCGGTGCGGTGGGGTTAACCGCCTGCGGCACACTGTCGCAAACGTCCGCCCCCATGGGCGACAGGCTTTATCTGACTCACAGCGCCTTCCACGATAATCTGGATGACCTGGTGCGCCATTACATGCAGCGCAAACAGGTCTCCGGCATCAGCATTGCCATTATCCACAAAAATGCGCCCACGTTGTTCTACAGCGCCGGCGTGACGGACGATGTCCATCGTTATCCTGTTACGCCTGATACCTTGTTTGCGCTGGGCTCCTTGAGTAAAGGCGTAACCGCAGAGGTGATCACGCAACAAGTCGATGAGGGGCAACTGCGCTGGGAAGATACGCTGGCAACCCTGCTACCCGCAACAGTGGCATTGAGCCCGGATGCCCGTCGTATCACGCTGTTACAACTGGTGACGCACACGTCAGGATTGCCGCGCCAGGACATGGACCTGGCGATGTTTATGCAGTTCATGACTTATCTTCGCACGGGGCAGAATTTTTACGGCAATCTCGACGATGACCGGGTGCTCAGCTATCTGGCCGACTTTAGGGCACCCCGTCACCGCGTTCCTCAGTATTCAAATCTGGGTTATGCGCTGTTGGGCTATATCTTACGCACCCGATGCCATAGTGATATTGACAGCCTGGCCCGTCAGCGAATCTTTCGTCCACTGGGAATGACGCAAACGAGTTTTGTGCCTGAGCGCCTCAGCGGTTTCCCCATGCGGGCGCTGGGCCATGCTGGCGATCAGCCAAAGTTTATTCCGCGCGGCGATATTACGCCGGACTGGCGCTTCAGGCGTAATATGATCGCTGCAGGCAGTCTGTACAGCAATGCCCGCGATCTCAGCGTCTATCTGCGGGCACATTTGACGCCCGGTCCGTATCCTGAAATCAACCGCGCGTTCGCCGGGGTGAATAAACGCGTATACCAACAGGGCAACCAGACGCAGAACATCGCCTGGGTAACGGACCGGCTGGAAGGTCGAAACATCACTTATCAGGTAGGCTATATTGGTGGTTATTCGGCATTTATCGGTTTTGACAGAGAGGCTGGCAATGCGATTGTGGTGCTGCAAAACGCGTTTAACTGGAGTAACTACCTGGGTATCACATTGCTGCTTAACCTGGCAGAAAAAGACAGGTAAGGTGTAAGCAGGAGCCGGAATACGTTGCGATTCCTTACACTTACCTTTATGAGTGATGGAACGGTAATCCTGTTCAGATTGTCTTCAGAGTGGTCTACTGTTATTAAAATCAATTCAATGTGGAAATTATTATGCGCAGGACTCAAATTGCTTTAATTTCAGCGGGTTTACTGTTCGGCTCGCTGAGCCTTATCCCTGCTGTTCAGGCCGCAGGCGAAACCACCGACAACGTGCCGCCGCCGCAGGTTCAACCTGCTGCGCCTGCCAGCCCGTCTGGCGAGTCGAATGTACAGCCAGGCAGTAATGCGGCTCAACCCGAAACGGCACCCGTTCAGTCCCAGGCACCTGCGAGTTCTGACTCTAACGACGGTATTACGCCAACCACGCCATCGCATGCGGAGGGTAATCCCGGTAAGCCGAACTACGATCTCAGCACCATCATCATCGATTACAAAGAGCATAAAATCGGTGATACCGTGCCAGATAAATACCGCAGCAAGACCTATACCATCACGGAGTGGCAGAAACGTAACCTGCCTGCGCCTCAGCCCGGTACGCACTGGGCTTATATCAATGCCAATTACATCCTGATCACCGATGACACCGGTAAGATCGTCATGGGTAAATCAGGCGATATCTTCTTCCGCGGATAAGCCCGTCGCCGGACGTCGGCATGACGCAACCGGAGAATGTGAAATAACGGCCTCGTCACGGGGCCGTTTTTTTTCGTTTTATCAGAGTAAGACTTCTCAACCTCTGCGTAACGTGGCAACGTGTTTTGATTAACCGAAACGCAGGAGGCACGATGGCACAGCACCTCAATCAGTATGGTCAACCGGTAGGGCAATCAATGCCCGACTGGCAGTCACGCCCTTTACCACAACGCGAGATTTTTCAGGGACAGGTCTGTCGGCTTGAACCCTTTAGCGTCGCTGCGCATGGGGCGGCACTCTGGCAGGCCTGGTCACTGGCGGAAGATGGTCGTGACTGGACTTACCTTTCAGATGGTCCTTTTGATGATGAGGCCGCATGGTTAGCTCATGCCAGAACCATGGAGGCGAGTCGGGATCCGCTGCATTTCAGTGTGGTTGATCGAAAAACCGACAGGGCTGTGGGGACGCTATCGCTGATGCGTATTGACGCGGCGAATGGTGTGATGGAGGTGGGATTCGTCACCTTCTCCCGCTTACTTCGGCAGACAAGAATGGCGACAGAGGCACATTTTCTGCTAATGCGTTACGCCTTTGAACAGCTTGGCTACCGACGTTATGAATGGAAATGCGACAGCTGCAATCTGCCTTCTCGCCGGGCCGCGTTACGTCTGGGGTTCCAGTTTGAAGGGGATTTTCGCCAGGCCCGCATCTATAAAGGTCGCACGCGCGATACCAGTTGGTTTTCGATCATTGACAGCGAATGGCCGCAGGTGAAAGCGGGTTTTGAACGCTGGCTGGCAGAGACCAACTTCACCCGTGAAGGCCAGCAACGAGAAAAGCTGGAAACGCTTCGGGGCTGAGATCTGCCCCTGCCTGGTCGTTCAGACAAGCATGTATTTCATGGCCGCCATAAGCAGAGTGGTGGTCATGACCATAAGCAGACGTTTAACCCAGCACATATCGTTTTTTAACCCGCCGACATCCGTCCTGATTTCATCCACATCGGTTCTCAGCGTACTGACATCCATAGTCAGCCTGTTCACATCGGTTTTCAGGCTATTAACGTCTGTTCTCAGCACGCTGACATCACTCTTCAGGGTGTCGACGTCCGTTCTCAGTACGCTGACATCACTCTTCAGGCTATCGAAGTCCGTTCTCAGTATGCTGACATCACTCTTCAGGCTATCGACGTCCGTTCTCAGTACGCTGACATCACTCTTCAGGCTATCGAAGTCCGTTCTCAGTATGCTGACATCACTCTTCAGGCTACCGAAGTCCGTTCTCAACACGCTGAGATCGGTCTCCATATTCTCAGACTGCTTACTCAGCCTGAGAATATGCTGGTTATGACGCGTAAAAGCCTGCATGACATCAGCGCGCGAGAGTGCGTTGTCCTGCTGTATCTGCGCAAAAATATCGACCATCACTTCGGCCTGACGGTCATTGATGCCTGCCCGTTGCAGACGTTTAAACGCTTTATGTGTATTCATCATTGCGGTCGCCATTCATGCCTCTTCCCGTTTCATCACACCGTGATGGCATCATGACAGGCAAGCCGAAACAGTCACAGTACAGAGGCAACATCTTGCGGATTAAATCCAAAAATATCAATTAGTTAAACAGGTAATAATCATTTTTTTGCGTGGCGCTTCGCAAAAAGATGAGCGTTTTGCTGCTGCCAACATCGCCATTTCAATGCCGGCAGCCAACGTCAGTGGCGTGACCACTCAGGGAAGGGGAACGACCTTGAGCTCGACCAGACCAATACCGAGTTTGCGCGGATCTTGTCCGGCGATGTTGTTGAGGTTACTGAGTTGCGGCTCGGGCGGCGAGAGCGTTAACCGGTGGCTTCCTTCAGGATTGTCAAAACGTAGCGTATGGGTAGAGGGAATCTCCCCCAGCGTCAGCAACTGCTCAGTATCGCCCACCCTGACCGGTATTGGCCGGTGGATGTTCGGACCGTAGGCACGAGCGGTGATCACCAGATCAAAGTGCGCGGGCAACGGATCGACAAACTCAATCGTCACGTCGGGGGCAAGACTGGCATTCGACCAGCGTCCCCAACTTTCCTGGCGCGAAATGCCGCTAAACTGCTTCACACTGGCTGGCGCGCCGGGGATCGCAAACAGAAAGCTTTCAGCGTCATAACGAATCGCATTATCTTCGATGCGCAGCTGTGCGACAGCAAGTTGGTAGCGGGCATTGCTGAGGGTGTCTGCCGGGAACCGGGCTTGACCTTTCCACTGAGGCGTATCAACGCGTGTGACGGTGGGCTGATCCGCAGGTTGCCCCATCGCAACGCACCAGTCACCGGACAGTGCCAGAGAAGGTTGCCAGATGCGGCCCATTTTGAAACAGCGATCGACCCAGATAAACTTCTCATCTGCTTTGAAATCGGCCAGCTGGAAACGCAACGGCGCGGAATATTCCCCTTCCGGCAGCGGCTCTATATGTTTATCTGTTACGCGCAACAGAATCGGCAATTTAAAGCTGGTTCCGGAAAAGCTGAAAGTATTTTTGGCCTGATTGATAATAAAACTGTCGATTTTGCTGGGAAAATTCCAGAGCTGAATAATATCGGGCTTCCAGCTTAAGACTTTGGTTTTCATGTCCTCAAACTGACTGGATAACGACACCGCTGACAGACTGCTGCGGCCCAGGCCAATCGCATTATCCCCGCCCAGGATATCCAGCAACGTGGCGCCGTTATCCAGCGTACTGCGTTTCATATCAATCACGTCGGTCTCAGGCCGATCGCCGCGAATCACCATAAACAAATCGTGGCGGGGATGCGTTATCAAAAAAGGGTGCGCGGTATTGTTCATCGCCAGATGATCGGAGGCAACCACAATCACCGTGTCAGCGAACCACGGGGACGCTTTGATACGGGCGATCAGTCGGGCGATATGTTCCTGTGAGCAGGACACCGCGCTGAACGACTGGTTGGGTTTGCCCGCATAGCTATAGCTTTTGCGCTGGCAACCGCGAGAAATAAAACCGTCGGGATGGTGCGTGTCGACGGTGAGCGCAAACAGCGCAAACCGTTTTTGCTGGCGTGACAGCGAGGCATAAGTGTCGTAAACCTTATCCAGCACTGTGTCGTCATAATATCCCCAGTTATTGCGGTACGTGGGATCGCGCACCTGATCTTTTAGCTCCTGTGCACCGTACATATGTGCGGCATCGAAACCGTGGGAATGCAAAAAGACATCTTTGCCTGCAAAGCGTAAATCGGCCCCCTGAATAAACCAGTTCTCATAGCCCGAGTTCTTCAGGATATCGCCCAGGCAGATATTTTGTGGATAAAAGCTGGAAAGGGAAGCGGAGGCATTGCCGTCGAAAGGGGCAAAAAGGGGAATGCCGCACTGCGATGCGACCATACCGGCAATGGTGTAATCCGTGCCGGGCAGTTGTTCGGTCTGACTGAAGTCCAGGCTTTGCTCTTTCTCGCGATTCAATTCGGGGGCCAGACCCGGAAAGGCCATCTGGTCGAAATAGGTGCGCTCCAGGCTTTCAGCGTAGATATACACGACATTAAGCGCAGGCCGCTCAATGCGGTTCTTCGGCACCTTATAAACGGTGTCAAAGTCAGAGTCGTCCCGCAGTGAGTAAGAGGTGATCAGTGTGCTGACCTGATGAAAAGCCGGCGTGGTCTGCACCGCACCGGCGGCGCAGATAAATGCGACCAGGCTCCAGCCAGGGTGAAAAGGACGCTTACGGCGTCGAAGCAGCCATGATAAGGCGCAAAAGAGTAAAAACAGCACGATGAGCAGGCCAAGGCCGGGCACAACATATTTGCTCAGGCCCGCACCGGTCAGGCTGTTTGTCAGTGTATACACCACGGCATCGGTAATGCCCTCGCCCGTAAAATAATTGCTGGCAAACAGCGTGGCATTCAGCACGACAAACAGCATGAGCAACACCAGGACGAGGCAGAACCAGATTGTGTTTCGGCCTGCTTTACAGGAATAAACAGCAATCGCGGTCAGAAAAAGGAGCACTGACACGAATTCGGGCAACGTCACATCCTCTTATTATGTGAACCTGTCTCTTCTGAGGGGGACATTTTCATTAAATTGCGGCTCAATCTAGCTTGGCTGTCATCGGGCTGCAACCTGTCTGCCGCCATTTTGGCGGCAGATTCACATTGCCAACAGATAAAAACACGCCATCGCGAATGCTGAAGAAACCGTGACGGATTACGCGCGCTGCTCCTGGGGGGCCAGCAGTCTGGCGGGCGACGACAGAGTTTGATGCATGACTTCACCTATCAGGCTGGAGCGATTGTAAAAGCGCAGCTTAAGGTTGAAATCAAGATGTGTGCGTTCGCGGGCACTCAGTTTGATCACCGGAGGAGGCGTCAGAGGACGTTGCTGGAATAAAACACAGCGGACAAACGCCGTGCTGTTACCGGCATCAACTCTGTGATAATACCCGGCGCTCGCTTCGGCTTTACGCAAAAGGAAATTGACCCGACGATATTCGTCCATCGCCAACTGGTGGGCCAGCGACGGCAGCTCACTGTCAGGATGGCTGAGGTTTTGTCTCAGCGCAGGGAAGTCACTGCGTTTCTTTAACTCCAGTAGATAGTTATGCATACCGACATATTTTACCGGTGCCAGTTGTTTGAGCCATTCCCGGATAAACGGGTTTTGGACGGGCGCGGCGAGAACGCTGGTATCAATCACCGGCCTGAGTGAATGACAGGTGGATTCCTGGCGGTAATAGCCGATCAAATCCCTGGGGCTGAGGCTGTGGGCCTGATGTATCCACGTCAGATCTTCAAACAGTAAGGTATGACAATCAATGCTGATGCCGCCATAACGGAGCAGCAGTTCCAGCCGGATGATGTCGTTTTTTAGCGCCTGCGTCAGATCTGAAGAGATAAACTGCAACTCAGGCAGCCAATGACTCAGCGTTTGCGGAGTCACCAGATGAACATCATGATCCGGATTATCGCGACGAAGTTTGCGAATTGTTAAGGCGACAGAGGCAGGTAACCGTTCGCCAGGCCAATAGAGCCAGACCGTTCTGGCAATGGCAGGCAGTGACTTAGGCACCGCGGTCAGTTCCACATCGTGTTCAAGGCCAGGATCATATTCTGGCGCACTGAGGGCACGGTGCTGTTTCATCGTCAGCAGCATACGGCTGGTGAAGGCGAGTTTTTCCCAATGGCGCCAGAGCGGAAGCAAAGAACGGCGATGCGAAGTCATATTTCACCTGTTATTTTGGTTATTGTGTTTTATGCCGGTCGTCAAAATAACGTGCTTAACTGCCAGCCTGTATCTGAACCGCTATAAAAGCAGACATCGCTGTACTGCAATGCTTATTCGTCTTGCCGGGTGATGTGACGATGGCACGTGGCAACGACGTTTTGAACAGGCGAAATCAACCACGCCAGGTTATTTAATAGAACACAATGTAGTCATTCGCTATGCCTGATAAACACTTTAGGATAAAACGGAAATAACGCTCAGCCGGAAACAAAAATAAATATTTATTCACGCTAATGGTTTATTTGTTTATGACAAACTGAGTCTGTCGTCATGCTGAACATTTAACTTCAAAAAAACCGATACACTGTGAAGCTGTCAAAGGGATACAGGCTAAATCGGGATAAAAAAATTATTTAGCATATTTTATCAATTCTCAGGTGTACGCAGCCCGATAACCCTTGTCTACGCTTTAAGCTTACCGATGATAAAGGAGATGCCATGTCGTTTGACTCTCGAGGATTACTGGCGATCGACAGACAAACCCGCCGTGCGCTGTTTCTCGATCCCGACACGTTTGCCGTCAGCCAGGCCGTGGACGTGATTCCGACGCGGCTGCATGAACTGCTGATGCTTGCGCCCTGGGGAAAAGCTTTTTTGCCCTTGTACGGCGATGCGATGCGAAGTGAACTCCCGCATCCCGGGCACAAAGTCGCCGTAATTGATCTTCGACGGCGGGAAATTACCGACTACATTGATCTGTCGCCGTCTAAAGCGCCCCACAGCGGTCAGTTAGGGCGGGATGGCAAAGTCTATTTGTGTTGCGAGAATCCAACGGCCGTCGTGGTGATCGACCCGCAGACGCATCGTGTTGAAAAGACCATTCCCATTCCGCTGGATAATACCCATCGCCTGACGCTCTCTCCGAGCGGCCGCAAATTATTTACCGACAACGAGCAGGACGCCACTATCACCGTGGTGGATCTCTGTGAGGCGGAAGGGCGCGTCATTGATACGGTGCTTATGCCGGGCCCCGTTTCGGGTCTGACAGCTTCACCCAAACATCCCTACCTGATCGCCAGCGCCGCCGATGCGCCCTTGCTGTATGTGGTGGATCGCCAGAGTCATC
This sequence comes from Pantoea sp. BS_8, assembly GCF_041954965.1. Lineage (NCBI taxonomy): Bacteria > Pseudomonadati > Pseudomonadota > Gammaproteobacteria > Enterobacterales > Erwiniaceae > Pantoea > Pantoea sp. BS_8. The sequence continues at coordinate 248,754 of NZ_JAVAXU010000004.1, read as the reverse complement.
GTATCCGCCAGAGGCTGGCTTTGCCCGATCATCAGCATCCCTGCCAGAAAGTGCGCTTTAGTCCGGACGGGGACTACCTTATGGCAATGGGTGATCAGGAGCCGACTGTGACGCTGTTTGACGAGTTGCTTAATCCGCTGGGGCGAATCACGCTGGCTGGACAACCGCTCGATGGCTGTTTCAGCCCGGACAAAAAAAAGCTGCTGATCACGCATGATGACAATAAGACGTTAAGCGTGATTGATTTGATGCGCCAGACCGTGGTGGTGACCGCAGAAGTGGGCGCGGGTTATGAAACGCTGAGCTACTTCCAGATCGATTAAATAAACGGGCGATGATAAATCGCGGAACTCCAGTGACGGCTGCTGGCATGCTTTTCGGCCTGCCAGCCACGCTTACGCAGTTCGCGGGCAATCATTTTGTTCATAATGCCGTGACCCAGCAATAAAACCGTGCCTTTCTCCGATAAGGCGATCAGCCTGTCAGCGGCGCGCGACGCCCGTGCGCGCGCATGTTGCAGTGATTCGGTCTCGCCCGCGTAACCACACAACCACATCGCACGCAGAATGGCCTGCCAGACAAAGGTGGGTAACTGAAGGCGATCGGCCCGCAGTAGCGGAATGCCGACTTCACTGAACAGCGCATCGACATGATGGGGGCGCAGCCCCAGGTGCGCCAGCGATGAGTGGGCGCGGGGTAACGGACTGCAGACGACAACCGCGGCGTTGCGCGCGATATTGATGCTGCGTTCAGGCGGCCCATCGCTGACCAGCGAAAGATCATAGGCTTCGCACCAGTCCGCCATGCCCTGCGCACTCAAACGGCGGGCAAAAGGGTGGGCGGGTTTGCCGTGTCGCATCAGGATAATGGTCATAACGTGTAAACAGCGTCCTCCAGGTCAGGTGCGGACAGGGCTCTGCGCGACTGTACGCGATACAAACGTGGTGCGTTGTCATTTAGCAGTCACACCAGTATGCGACAACAGCATCTGATGAAAGGTTCTGACGGCCAGTTTGGCTTAATGATAAAAGAAAAGTGAACCGGGTCTAGCGTTATGCTGTTTTTTTGCGCGTCAGGTTACAATTAACTCTCTGATTTTGCGTTAAAAATAGCATCTGATGCAGCTTGATACTAAAGAAAATCTAACAAATTTTCTCAAGTGCTATTGATTTATCTACGCGCGTAGATAAACTAGCTTCCAGTGATTGCTCTCGGTGCCCGATGCACGGTAGGCCGATCGAGGAACAAGTTACATTCGCCAGACTTATACGACCGCTGAAAAATACAGCGGCGAAGCTCGCGATACTGCGGATTCCAACACCAGGGAATCTTTTAACTTTCCTTTCATCATGGTTAGCCAACTGAATGTCGCCACCAGAGCGATTCTTCTGCTTACAGTCAGGGAATTGTCTCTCGGAATGGCATTTATCTATCTGCATATTTTCAAGGGACAGCGTTTATGACGGCACAGCACTCCGTTACGACACAGGCATCACTGCCTTCTACCTCCGCCGCAGATGAGCGGTTTAACACCTCAGCCGGCCGCAAAGATTTTTGGCGCGCTACGGTTTCCTGTTGGTTAGGCACGGCAATGGAGTATGCAGATTTTGCGCTCTATGGCCTGGCTGCGGGCATCATTTTTGGTGATGTCTTTTTCCCCGAACAAACGCCCGCGATGGCACTGCTTGCCAGTTTTGCCACCTGGTCCGTTGGGTTTATTGCCCGTCCGATCGGTGCCCTGTTTTTCGGCTGGCTGGGCGATCGTAAAGGCCGCAAGGTCGTCATGGTCACCACCATTATCCTGATGGGCGCCTCCACCACGTTGATTGGGCTGATTCCCAGCTATGCTTCGATTGGCATCTGGGCGCCGGCCTGCCTGGTGCTGTTACGCTTCAGTCAGGGCTTTGGGGCGGGCGCCGAACTCTCAGGCGGAACCGTTATGCTGGGTGAATATGCACCGGTCAGGCGCCGTGGCCTGGTGTCATCGGTCATTGCACTCGGCTCTAACAGCGGCACGTTGCTGGCCTCGCTGGTCTGGCTGCTGGTGGTACAAATGGACAAGCAGAGTCTGCTGGAGTGGGGATGGCGCATTCCGTTCCTGAGCAGTGCGTTGATCGCTCTGGTGGCCTTGTGGATCCGTCGTAATCTGCGTGAAACACCGGTATTCGAGCGTAAGAAAGCAGAGCTTGCCGAAACGCGCGCCCAGGTGATTGCCGCGCATCGTTCTGAAGCGGATACACGCCCGTTCTTTCAGCGCACACGTGCCTTCTGGACAATGGTCGGGCTGCGCATCGGTGAAAACGGCCCCTCTTATCTGGCCCAGGGCTTTATTGTGGGCTATGTCGCCAAGGTGCTGATGGTAGATAAATCCGTGCCCACCACGGCGGTGTTTATCGCCTCATTGCTGGGGTTCCTGATTATTCCGTTTGCAGGCTGGCTGTCTGACCGTTTTGGTCGCCGTGTGGTCTATCGCATGTTCTGCCTGCTGCTGATGATCTATGCCTGGCCTGCTTTTACCCTGCTGGATACGCGTGAACCGGCCATCGTGATTCCGGTGATTGTGGTCGGCATGGCGCTGGCTTCTCTGGGCATCTTTGGCGTACAGGCGGCCTGGGGCGTGGAGATGTTTGGCGTGAATCACCGTTATACCAAGATGGCGGTCGCGAAAGAGCTGGGTTCTATTATTTCAGGCGGCACCGCCCCGTTAGTAGCGGCGGCCATGCTCTCTTATACCGGACACTGGTGGTCTATCGCCGTCTATTTTTCCGTGATGGCCACGATTGGTTTCCTGACTACGTTTGTGGCACCGGAAACACGTGGGCGCGACCTTAACCTGCCAGAGGACGCTATCTGAAACAGGCTATGCTAAAGGCAGTGCACGTTAAGTGAGGAAGGGGAAGTGGCGAAACAGGTGAAAACCGCCGTGACGCGGAGTGACGTTGCTAAAGCTGCCGGGACCTCCGTCGCTGTGGTGAGTTATGTCATCAATAATGGCCCGCGTCCGGTTGCGGACGCGACCCGGCAACGGGTACTGGCGGCAATAGAGCAGACCGGCTATCGCCCGAATGCCGCCGCGCGTGCCCTGGCGTCAGGGAATACCAAAACGTTTGGTCTGGTGGTGCCCAATATCAGTAACCCCTTCGTCGCCTCCATGGCGCATATGCTGCTTCAGGAGTCGCTCAACCACGGCCATGTGATGCTGCTGGGTGATGCCGGCGACGATCGCAAGCGTGAACTGGAGCTGATTCAGGGGCTGCTGAACCGTCAGGTCGACGGTCTGTTTTACACCAGTGTCGATCGCCATCCTTTCATCGATATCATCAAAGCCAGCGGGACACCGCTGGTCATGCTGGATCGGGTCGACCCACAACCCGGTGTCAGCATGCTGCGGGTAGATGAGCGTGACGCGGCGTTTCAGGTGACGTCGCATTTACTCAGCCATGGCTATCAGCAGGTCGGGATGATCAGCGGTCCCCGGGACATGCTGAATGCGCAGGATCGTATTCAGGGCTGGCGCGATGCGCTGCGGGCGTATGGTTTGCCAGCCGATGATGCCAACATTTTCCCCGCAACCTATACACGTGAGGGCGGCTATCAGGCTGCTTTACGTATGATTGCCAGTAAACGGGTGCCGCGCGCCCTGTTTGCCAGCAACGAAGGTCAGGCGATTGGCTGCATTCGCGCCTTCAGCCAGCATGGCCTTCGTGTGCCGGACGATGTGGCCCTGGTCTGTTTTAACGGAACCGATCAATCCGCCTACCATGTTCCGGCATTAACCACCGTGCGCCAGCCGGTTAAAGAGATGGCACGCTGTGCGATTCATATGCTGAAAGCGTGGAATGGCGAGGCACGGATTGAAGCATTCCCACACCAACTTGAGATTGGTGAATCTTGTGGCTGTCGGCCATCAGAACAAAACAAATAAAGCGACCTAATGAAAAGACTGATTATTGATTGTGATCCGGGGAACGGGATTGCCGGGGCCAATACTGATGATGGCCTGGCCCTTTCCCTGGCGTTAGCCTCACCAGGGCTCTCGCTGGAGTTAATTACGACGGTCGCCGGGAATACCCCGAGTGATGTCGGTGCACGAGTCGCTAAAGACTTAATGGCGCGGCTGGGCTGTGCGGTTCCTGTCGTACAGGGGGCAACGCGGGCGTTGTGCGAAGATCCTGCGCCCTGGCGCGCGCTGCTGGATAAGCGGGTCGAACAACTCGACCTGATGGCGTTATGGCAGGGCGTTCCTCAGCCTGCGGCATTACCGGCTGACGGAAACGATGCTGCTGAGGCGATGGGGCAGCTCATCTGTGATAATCCCGGCGAGATCACCCTGATTGCGATTGGCCCGTTGACCAATGTGGCGCTGGCCATGCAGCGTTTTCCCGCAATGGCCGAAGCGGTAGCCGAGATTGTGATTATGGGGGGTGTCTTTGCGCTGGAAGACTACATCAAAGACACGAATTTCGGTGTGGATCCCGAGGCGGCTCATCAGGTGTTGCACAGCGGTGCCGCCATTACCCTGGTGCCGATGGATGTGACAACACAAACCATGCTGACCCAGGCCGATCTCAAACGTCTTACCCGGCATGCTCATCCGCTGACCCGTTTCGTGCGGGAGACGTTGCAGCCCTGGATAGATTATTCAATGCAGACCCGGCATCTGCCAGGTTGCTGGATTCATGACGCGCTGGTTGTCGCCTGGTTGCTTAATCAGCGTGTCGCCTGGGGCACGGATTACCGGGTCGATATTGAGCTCCGTCCGGGAGCCACACGCGGGAAAAGCTGGCGTTATCGTCAACCCCTGCGGCTGGATGTCGGTATCCCACCGGACAGCGGTGCGCTGGTACATGTGCTGCACAGTGTGGATAACGCTCTTTTGCTGTCCATTATTGAGTCGGCATTTCAACACCTTCCTGAATAACGTACAGGCGATTCGTCGCCTGACCTGCTGGCAGGAAGTCAGACACGCTTTCTTACAGCCTGATCCACTGCCTCACAATTACGCAATACGCTCTCCTCCTAAACATGATGTATACATTTGATTAACAATCACATCACTCTTCGTTAGCCACCAGAAAATTTTTGGGCGGAGCGCCAGAGTGTCTCAGAGAGGAGACTTGTATGCTTGACTGGACATCGACCCAGCGCAATGTGGCTTTCGCCTGTTTTGCCAGTTGGACGCTGGACGCTTTCGACTTTTTTATTCTGGTGTTTGTCCTGAGTAATCTTGCTCAGTACTTCCATAATTCCGTCACCGACGTGTCGGTCGCTATCATGCTGACGCTGGCGGTGCGCCCATTGGGTGCCTTACTGTTTGGCCGGATGGCGGAAAAATATGGCCGCAAGCCTATCCTGATGCTGAATATCGTCTTTTTCTCGGCGTTTGAGCTGTTGTCCGCCTGGTCACCCACCTTCACCGCATTTCTGGCCTTTCGTGTTTTCTACGGTATTGCCATGGGCGGAATCTGGGGCGTGGCATCCTCGCTGGCGATGGAGACAATACCCGATCGTTCACGCGGTCTGATGTCGGGACTGTTCCAGGCGGGTTATCCCTGTGGCTATTTGCTGGCGTCCATTGTGTTCGGTCTGGTTTTCGACATGGTAGGCTGGCGCGGCATGTTTCTTATCGGCGCTGTCCCGATTCTGTTGTTGCCGTTCATCTACTTTAAAGTCCCGGAATCCCCGGTCTGGCTGGCCGCGCGTGAACGTAAAGAAAGCAGTGCCCTGATGCCCATCCTGCGCCAGCACTGGAAAATATGTATTTACATGGTGCTGCTGATGGCCTGTTTTAACTTTTTCAGCCACGGCACGCAGGATCTGTATCCGACTTTCCTCAAAGTGCAGCATCAGTTTGATGCGCACACGGTCAGTATTATTGCTATCGCCTACAATATTGCTGCGATGCTGGGGGGCATTTTCTTCGGTACGCTGTCAGAACGCATTGGGCGCAAGCGAGCCATTATTATCGCGGCGCTGCTGACGCTGCCTGTGTTGCCGTTGTGGGCCTTTTCCAGCGGTTCCTGGACGATTGGTCTTGGTGCCTTCCTGATGCAGTTTATGGTGCAGGGCGCCTGGGGCGTGATCCCGACTTACCTGAACGAACTGGTTCCGGGAAACGCAAGAGCAGTGTTGCCCGGCTTTGTTTATCAGTTGGGAAATCTCATTGCGTCCGTCAACGCGACGCTACAGTCGCGCATTGCTGAAGCGCATGGCGGCAATTACGGTCTCGGTATGGCCATTGTAGCCGGGACGGTGGCAGTATTGATTTGCCTGTTTGTCGCCTTTGGCCGGGAAACGCGCGGCATGACAATTTCGGGAACGGTGGCAAAGCAGACGCACTAGCGCGTTTCACAGACATCTACCCATTTTGCCGCAGTGAGTTCAGCCATATGCTGCGGCGAAATGCGGACAGCGCTGTGAATCGATCCTGCGGCAGGCAACACTTCATCAAAGCTTTTTAACGAGATATCGCAATACACGGTCACCGGGTTTTCCAGGCCAAAAGGGCAGACGCCGCCCACAGGATGCCCGGTCCAGCTAATCACTTCGTCCACACTCAACATGCGCGCTTTCGCACCCAACACCGCTTTCAGCTTACGATTATCTAACCGTGCATCACCGCGTGTGACCACCAGGATCACCTCATTTTTCACTTTGAGTGACAGCGTTTTCGCAATTTGTCCCGGTTCAACACCGTGAACACGTGCCGCCATTTCTACCGTTGCCGTACTGTATGGCATCTCAATGATGTCGATTTCCGGCGCACGCTCGGCAAAAAACTGGCGTACAGACTCCAGGCTCATTTTTTACTCCCGACTAATCGAAGGCGTAGAAATTGCCATAAGCCCGCGGTGGTGTAAACGGCAGAGCGAAAGAATAGGTAACAGAATGCATAACGGTACGTTAACAGAGAGCTATGGCCGTCAGGCCGGGGACAGACAGCCCCCGGTGATGTACGTGCCGACGGCTGGTGGTCCTGCGACCCGGCACGGCGGTTAGCCGATCTCGCTGACGGTGTTGTGAAGTACGGGGAGATCTTCCCAGGCGAGGATGGTATTGCGCCCCTGATTTTTTGCCACGTAAAGCGCACGGTCGGCGTTCGCAACCGCCTGATCAAATTCATCATCGTAAATAGGGGCAATGCCTGCGCTGATAGTCACATGCGTAGAAACGCGCTCATTAAACATATGCGGTATTTCCAGGTTGACGACATATTGCCGAATACGTTCAGCCAGTTTCATGGCAATCGAGGCATTCACATTGGTCATCAGCACAAGAAATTCTTCGCCGCCATAACGGGTTACCACATCACGTGACCGAACGGCGTCACGAATAGCGACGGAAACGCGGGCCAGCGCCTGATCGCCCATCGCGTGGCCGTAATTATCGTTGTAGGCCTTAAAATGGTCGATATCAAGCAATAACACATAATGGCTACCCGCATGATTATCCAGAATGTTATCAAGGCGGTTCTTCAGCCCGCGGCGGTTATATAAACCGGTTAACGGATCGAGCATACTGAGATCGCTAAACGATTCTTTCTCTTCATATAATTGATACATTAAGCGCAGTGTAAAATCTTCCGAACGTCGGCGCATTAAATGTTGTAAAGAAAACCCGATCAGCGGCAGGGCAATGGTCAATAAAATCAAGGGCAAATGCTGTCCGTGATCCAGCATCAGCACGGTGAGCATTGCGGGCGTGATGTGCAAACAAAACGCCACTAAATAATCGCTTAAGGCAATCGCACTGATAAAAAAAACGCACAGCAGACTGACAATCAGAAATCCACCATCCGTCAAAGAAACAAACTGGTAGCGGTGCTGAATATGCCACGCCCATAACCCGCCTAAAATCAACGCCACAGGATTTAACAGGGGTAATTTTAGTTTTGCCTTTATTAAACACGTGGCCAGCATCGTCATACTGAAGAAAGCCACCATAATCACCGGTAAAGTAACTTGTGTTTCATTGTTTTCTGCTAAAGGGAGCAGACAAAATAGTGAAACGGCAGCGTTTAAAAACAAAAAGAGCATGAAAGAAAGGCGGTATTTGCTGTGTTTCAATTCATCATAAGATTCTATTTTCATTATTGATACTCGTGACGGCCCTGAAATAACAAAGCAAAAGCCGGCAAATGATTTCAGCCGATCGACAGATTTAATATTGCTGTTATAAATTGTGTAATCAGCCGCAATTTAGCATTTTCTTGTTTCTCTGTCATCTTCCCGCCGGGCCACAAAAAACAAGCTGCGCATTGAGAATAGTTATCATATGATAATGGGAATGGTTATCATCCATGTGATCAGGTACTGTCCTGACAGTGATGACAGATGAGGAGACAATGATGCGCGGGATAAAACTGGACAGTGCATGGGCGGGCGTACTGGCCTGTGCGGTAATACCAGCCATGACGCTATGGCAACCCAGCTTCGGGCAGTGGCGTATGATGATGTTGGTGGCGTTACTGCTGACAGTGCTGATGCTGTTTAATCAGCGGATGCGGCATTATGTGTTACTGCCTTCCTGTCTGGCGCTGGCGAGCGTGCTGGCAGCGATTAGCGTGAGATTAACCGGATAGTAACAGTAAAAAGGGAGCAGAAGAAAAAGAGAGGGAGGACAACGTTGGTGCGAAGAGAGGGACTTGAACCCTCACGTCCGTTAAGACACTAACACCTGAAGCTAGCGCGTCTACCAATTCCGCCACCTTCGCATCCTATTGTCTTTTCATATCACCGCATTGGTGCGAAGAGAGGGACTTGAACCCTCACGTCCGTTAAGACACTAACACCTGAAGCTAGCGCGTCTACCAATTCCGCCACCTTCGCGCAGTGCTCGCGATATGAAATCTGTGATTTTGGTGCGAAGAGAGGGACTTGAACCCTCACGTCCGTTAAGACACTAACACCTGAAGCTAGCGCGTCTACCAATTCCGCCACCTTCGCATACCCGTAATACGTTACCGTATTACAACCACGGAGGCGCATTTTAGAGATTTTACTCAATGCGTCAACACATATTTCGCCAGACGGAAACGATCGCTGCAAAAAGCAACGTTTTCAGCCTGGCAACACGCAAAAAGGGCGAAAAAGGCAGAAAAAAGATTAGCGGGCTTTCGCACCGCGACCGTAAACGGCACGGTAAACTTTGAAGCGACCGGTCTGCGCCAGCACTTCATGATTGCCAAAGGTTTCGTCCAGCACCTGGGGATAAGGCAGGAAGGCATTCGCCACAATGCGCAGTTCTCCGCCGCTGTTAAGGTGCTTAACGGCACCACGAATCAGCGTTTGTGCTGCATCCAGGCTGGTCTGGGTGCCTTCATGAAACGGCGGGTTGGAGATAATCATGTCAAAGCGCCCGGTGACATCGGAAAAGACGTTACTGGCAAACACTTCGCCTTCCAGACCGTTAGCGGCCAGGGTGGCTTTGCTGGCCTCGATTGCGGCGGCATGGACATCGCATAACCACAGGCGCACTTTGGGCGAATGCGCCGGTAACGACGCCGCAATCACGCCTGCACCACAGCCGATATCCAGCACTTTGCCTTTGGTATGGGGCGTGAATGTTGAAAGCAGTAACGCGCTGCCGGCATCCAGGCCGTCGCGGCTGAAAACGCCGGGTAAGGTATGGATGGTCAGGTCATCCAGCTGATAGCGGTTGCCAAAGGCCGAAGCATCAAAGGCGGGCTGCTTCTCCAGACGTCCGTGATAAAGACCGCAGCGACGCGCACTGTCGATTTTTTCCAGGGTCACCCACTGCTCCAGCATGCCTTCTGCGCTGCGCACGCCGCTGCGGTTCTCACCGACGACAAACACATCACAGCCGACGGGCAGTAACGACAGCAGGTTCTGCAACTGAAACTGCACTTCAGGTTTGTTTTTGGTCCAGAAGTAAACCAGCGTATCGCAACCCTGCACATCGTCGGCCTGCGCAACCAGTCCATAACGCGCCTGGTCGCCCAGGCGGCGGCTCAGGTTTTGCCAGTGATGATATTGTTGGGTATGCACACGGGAAGAGGCAGTCTCCAGCTGTGCGGGCAGGTCATCCTGCAGGTCGCCAGCAAATAAAACGTGGCGGGTGGAAAATTCATCACTGTGGCGCAGAATGACTTCACTGGCCGGGGTAAAAGCAGACATGTCGGGCTCCTGTAAGATCTGAGCGGAGATTATAGTGGTTTGTTGGCGCATGTTCGATGGGTTTGCTAGCATAGCGTCGCATTCCGCGAGCAAAGCAGGTATACCATGACGTCCAGGCGCGACTGGCTTTTACAGCAAATGGGGATAACGCAGTATCAACTGCGCCGCCCGCGCGTGCTCCAGGGCGAAATCGCCGTGCGGCTTTTGCCGGATACCCAGCTGATTATCGTGGCGGAAAATCCGCCTGGTTTGCAGGAGCCTTTCCTGCGTGATGTTCTGCACACGCTCGGTCTGAAACCCACTCAGGTCATGACCGTTACGCCGGATCAGCTGCAAATGCTGCCGGAAACGTTGAACTGTGCAGGGTGGTTGCTGGGCGTTGAGAGCGAGCAATCCTTTAACGGCGTGGCGTTATCGAGCGCGTCTTTCAATGAACTCCTGAGTAGCGGTGCCGCCCGGCGCGCGCTCTGGCAACAAATGTGTGAACATGACAGCCATTTCTTTTCTCACGCCTGACGCGATTCCCCAGGCTTTCGCGATTGAGTGCCGTAGCCATGCGTTTCCATGGCGCGAAGAGACCTTTATCAGCAACCAGGGCGAGCGGTTTCTCAACCTGCGGCTGGATGTCGAGGGCCAGATGGCCGCCTTTGCCATTACCCAGGTGGTGCTGGATGAAGCTTCGCTGTTTAATATCGCTGTCGATCCGGCGTATCAACGGCGCGGCTTCGGGCGGGCGCTGCTGCAGCATTTAATCGATCAACTGCTTGCACGCGATGTGATGACGCTGTGGCTGGAGGTGCGTGCGTCCAATGCACCGGCCATCGCGCTGTACGAACAGCTGGATTTCAACCAGGTCAGCCGCCGTCCCAACTATTACCCTTGCGCCAGTGGCCGTGAAGATGCCCTGATCATGGCGCTGACGCTGTAGCCGCTTGTAAGGAATGTCGATGTTAGATAACTGGGATTGCATTCTGTTTGATGCAGATGACACGCTGTTTCACTTTGATTCGTATGCCGGCCTGCAACGCCTGTTTGCCGGGTACGATGTCCGGTTTACCGACCAGGATTTTGCAGATTACCAGGCGGTCAACAAGCCGTTATGGGTGGAATACCAGAATGGCCAGTTATCCGCACTGGAGCTTCAGACTCGCCGCTTTGCCGGCTGGGGGCAAAAACTGAGCGTGGCGCCGGCCATTCTTAACGATGGCTTTCTGTCAGCGATGGCGGAAATTTGCCTGCCGCTGGAGGGCGCAGACAGCCTGATGACGCTGCTACACGGCCGCGTCAAAATGGGCATCATTACCAACGGCTTTACCGCCCTGCAGCAGCGCCGTCTGGAGCGTACCGGCTTTCTTGATTACTTCTCTGCGCTGGTGGTGTCAGAAGAAGTGGGCGTGCCTAAGCCTGACGCCAGAATCTTTGACTATGCGCTCGCGCAGCTGGGAAACCCACCGCGCGATCGGGTGCTGATGGTCGGCGATACGCCGGAATCCGATATCCTTGGCGGCATGAATGCCGGTATTAAAACCTGTTGGGTTGACCATGGGACGCGCCCCTTGCCTGACGCAATTAAACCCGACTGGCGGGTGAACACGTTATCAGAGCTGGAAGCGCTGCTCAGAGGCTGACTCTCGCCCGAAGTGCAACGTCAGTAAGGCCCGTGAAACGGGCCTTTTACATTGGGCTAAGCGTTAAGGAAGGCAGGAGAGGGCTGTCAGACGTTGACCTGTAAACCCTTCCGTCACGCGGAAGGGTTCGCGGCGTCGTCTTTTTTCTCGTCCTCTTCGTCATCCTCTTTCACAGGCGTACTGGCCGTGAGCAAAAACGGAGACTGCTGCCAGCGCGTGCGACGGTCGCGCAGTAACGTGCGACTCAGGATGATGCCAATGGCCAGCGCCAGGAGCATCATCAGGCGCAGAATATTGGTGGTGTTATCCACCTGGCGTGATTCGGTGACCAGCACGTGCGTATCCAGCGTAACGCGCAGAAAGCCAGCAGGGCCATTGCTGCCGCTGAGCGGCTGGACAATTTGATGATTAAAGTAACTGCCCGCGCGCTTGCCATCCAGCGCCAGCCGATCGCGCACGTTGATATTTTCGCCGCTGTGCGCCACCAGGCTGCCATCGCCTGCATAGACGGACGCATCCAGAATACGGCTGTTGTCGGTCATCTGACTGATGATGGCCTCAATCTGGCTACGATTGTCTTCGCTGTTATCCATCAAGGGTTTCAGACTGAAAGCTACTTGCCGGGTCAGCGTCTGGGCCAGCTCTTCTGCCTGTTCAGAACGGGCCATTTGATGGCCAAGGCTAAACCAGGATGCGCCTTGCATAAGCACCACTAACAGCGCCAGTGAAATCAAAACAATCACCGTGCGATGTAAGCGAAATTTCAGTGCGGTTTTAGCCATTAATTATCCGAATCACGTGACGACAGAAAGCCTGGATATTATGTTGCCAGAAGCAGCGCAGACAAGGTAGCCTCTTGCGTGGTTTTGTTGTTCCTACAGGAGCCCTGATGTCAAATCATCTTACCTGGTGCGATCTGCCTGCTGATGTCTCTCTCTGGCCGGGGTTGCCCCTTTCACTGAGCGGTGATGAAGTCATGCCGCTGGATTACCGTGCTGGCCGAACCGGCTGGTTACTCTATGGCCGCGGTCTGGATAAACAGCGTCTGACCGATTACCAGCATCAGCTTGGGGCCGCCATGGTGATCGTCAGCGCCTGGAACGTCGACGACTATCAGGTTATCCGCCTGGCGGGCTCCCTGACGCCGTTTGCCAGCAAGTTGGCGCACGAGCTGGCGCTGGACGTAGCGCCGCTGGGGAAAATCCCCCACCTGAAAACGCCGGGCCTGCTGGTCATGGACATGGATTCCACCGCCATCCAAATCGAATGTATTGATGAGATAGCCAAACTGGCGGGCTGCGGCGAGCAGGTGGCAGAAGTCACCGAGCGGGCGATGCGCGGCGAGCTGGATTTTACCGCCAGCCTGCGCCAGCGCGTGGCGACGCTAAAAGGGGCGGATGCCAATATTCTTAAGCAGGTGCGCGACGAACTGCCCTTAATGCCGGGTCTGACCACGCTGACCAAAAAATTACAGGCGCTGGGCTGGCAGGTCGCGATTGCCTCAGGTGGCTTCACCTATTTTGCCGAGTTCCTGCGCGATAAGCTGCATCTGGCGGCAATAGCCGCTAATGAACTGGAAATCCGGGACGGAAAACTCACCGGCGAGGTGCTGGGTCCTGTCGTTGACGCACAGTACAAAGCAGAGACGTTGAAAAAGCTGGCTAAGCGTTTTGAGATTGCGCCAGAACAGACCGTGGCGATCGGCGACGGTGCCAATGATTTGCTGATGATAAAAGCGTCGGCGCTGGGCATTGCTTACCATGCCAAACCGAAGGTCAATGAGCAAACCGCCGTCACGATTCGCCATGCCGATTTGATGGGCGTGTTTTGCATCCTGACCGGTAGCCTGATTCACGAAGAGCGTTAACTGAGGAGTTGTTTTGGCCAAAGCGGCAAAACGCGCATTTGTCTGTAACGAGTGCGGCGCAGATTATCCACGCTGGCAGGGGCAGTGCAGCGCCTGTCACGCCTGGAACACGATTACCGAGGTCCGTATTGCTGCCTCACCGGCGGCGGCGCGCAATGAGCGCCTCAGCGGTTATGCAGGCAATGCCGGAACCAGTCGGGTGCAAAAGCTGTCCGAAATCAGTCTGGAAGCCTTGCCCCGTTTTTCGACCAGTTTTAAAGAGTTTGACCGCGTACTGGGTGGCGGTGTGGTACCGGGCAGTGCCATTCTGATTGGCGGTAACCCCGGCGCCGGGAAATCGACGCTGCTGTTGCAGGTGATGTGCCGTTTAGCCGAGAGCATGAAAACCCTCTACGTCACCGGGGAGGAGTCATTACAGCAGGTCGCTATGCGCGCCCATCGTCTGGGATTGCCGAGTGACAATCTGAACATGCTGTCGGAAACCAGCATTGAACAGATCTGCCTGATTGCGGAGCAGGAGCAGCCGCAAATCATGGTGATCGACTCGATTCAGGTGATGCACATGGCGGATATCCAGTCGTCGCCGGGCAGCGTGGCGCAGGTGCGTGAAACGGCCGCCTATCTGACGCGTTTCGCTAAAACCCGTGGCGTGGCAATTATCATGGTAGGCCATGTGACCAAAGACGGATCGCTGGCCGGGCCAAAAGTTCTGGAGCACTGCATTGACTGCTCCGTCCTGCTGGACGGCGATGCCGATTCCCGCTTCCGGACGTTACGTAGCCATAAAAACCGCTTTGGTGCCGTCAATGAACTTGGCGTATTTGCCATGACCGAGCAGGGCATGCGTGAGGTGAGCAACCCATCCGCCATTTTCCTGTCGCGTGGTGAAGAGATCACGTCCGGCAGTTCGGTCATGGTGTTATGGGAAGGCACCCGTCCTTTACTGGTGGAGATTCAGGCGCTGGTGGATCATTCGATGATGGGCAATCCGCGTCGGGTTGCGGTCGGTCTGGAACAGAACCGCCTGGCCATTCTGCTGGCAGTGCTGCATCGTCATGGCGGTTTGCAAATGGCGGATCAGGATGTGTTCGTCAACGTGGTCGGCGGCGTGAAAGTCACGGAAACCAGTGCTGACCTGGCCCTGATGCTGTCGATGGTGTCCAGCCTGCGCGATCGCCCTTTGCCGCAGGATCTGGTTATCTTTGGCGAGGTCGGACTGGCCGGAGAGATTCGTCCGGTGCCCAGCGGACAGGAGCGCATTGCTGAAGCGGCTAAACATGGCTTTAAGCGGGCGATCGTGCCGGCGGGTAACGCACCGAAAAAGCCGATTGAGGGCATGCGCGTATACAGCGCGAAGAAGCTGGCGGATGCGTTGGCTATCCTTGATGATCTCTAAGCGAGTCCGTTTGTCCGGTGGCCGTATGGTCACCGGGCAGACGACAGGCTACGCTCTTCCCCTCGTTGAACATTGCTTGCAGGAGGCACCACATGTCGGCGTTTGATTATTTAAAAACGGCGATTCGCCAGCAGGGCCACACGCTTCAACAGGTGGCCGATGCCAGTGGCATGACCAAAGGGTATTTAAGCCAACTGCTTAACGCGAAAATTAAAAGCCCCAGCGCGCAAAAGCTGGAGGCACTGCACCGTTTTCTCGGCCTGGAATTCCCCCGTCGCGATAAAAAAATAGGGGTGATTTTTGGCAAGTTTTATCCGCTCCATACTGGCCATATCTATCTGATTCAGCGCGCCTGTAGTCAGGTCGATGAGCTGCATATCATCATGGGCTACGACGAGCCGCGCGATCTGAGCCTGTTTGAAAACAGCGCCATGTCGCAGCAGCCCACCGTCAGTGATCGTCTGCGTTGGTTACTGCAAACCTTTAAGTACCAGAAAAATATTCGCATTCACGCCTTCGATGAAGAGGGGATTGAGCCCTATCCTCATGGCTGGGATGTGTGGAGCGCAGGGGTAAAGATCTTTCTGGAAGAGCAGGGGATTGCGGCAGACTGCGTCTATACCAGTGAGGCACCTGATGCTGAGATGTATCAACAGCATCTGGGCATTCAAACCATACTGATTGATCCGAACCGATCGTTTATGAATATCAGCGGCACGCAGATTCGTCAGGATCCTTTCCGCTTCTGGGATTACATCCCCACCGAAGTGAAGCCCTTCTTTGTGCGCACCGTGGCCATTCTGGGCGGTGAGTCGAGTGGGAAATCGATGCTGGTGAATAAGCTGGCGAACATCTTTAACACGTCCAGCGCCTGGGAATATGGCCGCGACTATGTCTTTTCACATCTGGGCGGCGATGAGATGGCGCTTCAGTATTCAGACTACGACAAGATCGCGCTGGGCCATGCACAGTACATCGATTTTGCGGTGAAATATGCCAATAAAGTGGCATTTATTGATACCGATTTCGTCACGACCCAGGCATTTTGTAAAAAGTATGAAGGCCGTGAGCATCCGTTTGTTCAGGCCATGATTGACGAGTATCGCTTCGATCTGGTGATCCTGCTGGAAAACAACGTACCCTGGGTAGCGGACGGGTTACGCAGCCTGGGCAGCTCTGTCGATCGCCGCGAGTTCCAGAGCATGTTGATAGCGATGTTAGGTGAAAACAACATCGACTTCGTTCATGTGCAGGAAGAAGATTATGACGCGCGCTTCCTGCGCTGTATTGAACTGGTGAACGGTATGCTGGGCGAACAAAGCGCCCTTTGAGATGTTTGCCTGCACGCCGGGGCGGTGAGGGGACACCCTGCCGCTCCTCACGTCCTGTTTTCTGCCCCTGTTATTTTCCCGCCTTTTTGTTTACAAAAAATAATGCTTTGCGAAATACCGCGCCCTCCAAATAACGTACGTAACATACACAAACAAAATAAAGAATTTTGAATTCCTGAGTAACATTATTTCGTATTTAAAGTCTGAAATTATTTTATTTCTTCTGTTTGTTTATGTTAAATGTAAGTTCAATATTATTTACTGGCTTATATTAAGGGAGTATTCATAAGACAGAAATAAGGATATATCCGGATTTAATAATATGAAAAAGATAAGTATTGGTAATGAAGTGGTTTTTTATCCTGGGAAAAGGGAAATTGTTGGTAATAATCAGACGCTGAAGCTGCATTCTTCAGTCTCATATTGTTTTGAATTGCTGATCGCGCGGCAGGGCGAAATTGTCGATCATGAGGCGTTTTATCAGTATGCCTGGCGACGGTTTGGGATGGAGGTCAGTGCCAATGCGTTATATCAAAGTATTTCGCTCATCAGAAAAGCGCTGTTGGCATGCAATATCCGTCAGGATGTGATCAGGACCATTCCACGCCGTGGCTTCATGCTGGCAAATGCGATTCTTATTGAGGAGTCGACAATTGCGCCTGCTGATGAGGACGCTGGGGCAGGAAAAAACGACCAGAAAGACGAACAGAATATTCCGCCCTTCGCTACGTCCGGTGAAGAGGCGAGTGCGTGCGATACAACGGAATCCGTTATTCAGGATGATGAGGATATTTCAGAAAACCTTATTAAGAACGCACCGTATTCTGAACCAGAATCTCAACAGCCCATCAGCCGTCCTGAGCCTGCTGAATTCACTGTCAGCAAAGGCGCTTATCGCTATGCTATTTCGACACGGCATCTTTTTATCACGGGACTGGCGGTGATGACGATACTGGTTTGTGGTTTTGCCATCATGACCTTTTCACTTCACCGCCACGAGATGATTTTTATTAAACGGTTTGATATGAATGGATGTGAAATATACGCCAATGAAAAAGCCGGTAATGGCCTGGTCGCGCGCATCGCCGTTGACAGTAAAGTCAGTTGTACAGAACGACGAAAGATTTATATCACGGCATTTACCAATGGTGAACGCATTTCGGTACTGCAATGTAAAAATGCACTCTCGTTTTTCGGCTCCCCCGACTGTATTTCGTATTATTATATAAGGAGTAAGTAGTGAAGTTAACCTTTCTGTTGGCTGTAATCGTGATGACAGCAGCAGGCATTGTCGTGTTTTTATTCAGACAGGATTCTGTCCATTGTATTGCAAACAGTAATTACATCAGAAATGGTGAGACATTTTCCGTCATCACCTCTCATGATATGCGAGAGGGGCACGGTGTTATCGCCATCACCGGCCGACTCACCGATCACGATAATAACGTTACTCGTCTGAGCAAAATTATCCGGTTTACTTATCAGCGCGAGGGCGATCTGTACCTTGCCCGGTCAACATTAATTGAATCGTCCCCGGATAATCAAATGTCCCAGCAGGAACAGCAAAAGTGGCTGCCGGCATTTTTTATTAACGTGGGGGCGACGTTTCCCTTTGTCATCAAAAGGACGGGTATTGACACCTGGACATTTTATTCGGGCCCTGTTCCGCTTTACCTCTGCGAAAAATAAGCCATAAAACGTGGCGATCGTTAATGTTCTTTGTGGGTTCCCGGTCTGTGGTTATCTTAAGGGGACTCTCATTTCAGTAACAGAGGATTAACACCATCTAATTGAATTTAAATATCTTTCTATTTGATGGTGCATTCCTTCACATAAGCTCAGAACACTTCACACACCGTTCCCCTGCCGTGCGCCTTATGATCCTCGCCGCCAATGCGCATCTTTATTCATCAAAAATCATAAGAGGGAATCAATGAAAGCCAGCTCTTTTTCACGCTGCATGACGCTTGTTGTATGGAGTGCGAGTTTAATGTCTTGCCATGTTTTTGCAGCCTCAGAAAATACAATTCGCTTTCAGGGTGAGGTCAATGCACAAACCTGTAACGTCAATGTTAATGATGCAACCGGCAGCCCGATTATTTTGCTGCCGACCGTTTCAACGGCCGAGTTGAGTACAGCAAAATCAACCGCCGGTAAAACACCTTTTACGATTAACTTAACCGGTTGCGTCGCACCGGACGCCGGATCAACACAGGCAATGGCAATTAATCTGGCTGGCAATAATATTTCGCCCACCGGCGATTTACTCAATACCGGCACCGCCGAAAACGTGGCGCTGCGTTTACTGGACAGTAACGACAACGCGATAGATTTGTCGGGTGGGACGGCCAGGGTCACCGGTATGACGCTCGAAAGCGGAAGCACCAGCGCATCGCAAAACTTTTCAGTCGTCTATTACAGCGACTCTGGAAAGGCGGGCGCCGGTACGGTTTTAAGTAGCGTTCAATATTCTGTCAGCTATCCCTAATCATCAGGCCCCCTTATTTTAAGGGGGCAGGAGAACCCTGTGTTGAAGTCTCTAGTTCTTCTTTTTCTGGCCTTTTCAGCCATGTTTTGTCAGGCAAACGTCGTATTAAATGGCACGCGCGTCATTGTAGACGGTGCGAAAAAAGAAAAAACGCTTCAGTTTACGAATACTGGCGATCAGCCAGCGCTGATTCAGATTCAGGCGATCAATCTCAATAATCATTCTGTCCCCCCTTTTGTGGCGTTGCCGCAAATATTCAGGATTGCTCCTGAAGCCGGCCAAACGGTAAAGCTCAACGTGACGGAGAATAATCTTCCTCAGGACAGAGAGTCACTGTTTTATATGGATTACACCGAGATCCCCTCGTTAAAAAAAGGGCTGGAGGATAAGAATAAACTCTATTTGATTATTAAGAACAGAGTAAAGGTTATCGTTCGCCCAAATGGACTGAATTTTTCCATGGATAACCTGAAGAATGCGCTCTCATACCATATTCAGGGACATGACATCGTTTTCCGCAATGCCTCGCCCTTTTACGCCAATATTCGATCTTTTGCGTTGGTTAAAGGAAATAACCGTGTTCCCTGGCATGAAGCCGTGACGCTGGCACCGTTTAGTGAGCAGCGTATTACGTTAAAAGGCCAGTCATCCCTTCAGGGATATACGCTTAACGCCGTTCTTATTAATGATTTTGGTGCCGACGAAAGAATAAACGTGAACGAAAAGTAGCAGAAATGAATATAGTCTCATTAGTCTTATTGTTCGCTTTGAGTCTGCTTTTCCTCCGGGGCGGTCAGGCGGCTGAAGGTCAGGATGACTATCTGTTTGATCCTGCTTTAGTGCGCGAAATGCTGCCTGGACAAATTGCGATGCCTGACAATGTGCAGGACGCCTGGTTCCAGCCCGGCCGCTATGATGTCGATCTTTATCTCAACGGTAAATTTCAACAGTCCACGTCGGTTGATATCGTTCGTGCGGGCAGAGCGCTTTCGGTATGCCTGCCGTTGTCCTTTTATCAGGCCTTCGGCGTCAAAGCCCACTATCTCACTGCGCTCAAGGCGAAAGACTGTGCCAGGCCCGATGCGCTTTTGACGGGCGCGTCAGTTAACGTGAATACGGGCAGCCTGCGTGTAGACGTTACCGTCCCACAGGCGATGCGGGTTCAGCGGCCCGTCGGCTATATCGCGCCCGAAAACCTGACGGCGGGCACGACCATGGGGTTCGTGAATTACAATCTGAACCAGTTCTATTCCGATTATAAAAATGCGCAGCGTTTCGAATCCACGTATCTGGGTATTAACAGTGGCATCAATGTCGGCATGTGGCGTTTTCGTCAACAGGGAAACTTTACGCATGACGAGGTCGGCAATCGCTGGCAAAGCGCCAGGGCCTGGGTACAACGTGCGCTGCCGTCATTACGAAGTGAGGCGGGCATAGGCGAGCTTTTCAGTAACGGCGATCTGTTTACGGCGGTCAGTTTCAACGGGGTCAGTCTGGACTCTGATGACCGTATGCTGCCGGATTCTGTTCGGGGTTATGCACCGCTGGTGCGCGGCGTGGCAAACAGCAATGCCCGCGTGACGGTCTGGCAGGGCAAGCAACGGATATATCAGACAACCGTGCCGCCAGGGCCGTTTACGATCAATGACCTGAGCCCGGTGAGCTATGGCGGCGATCTCAGCGTGGAGGTTCAGGAGTCTGACGGCAGCCTGCATCGTTTTAGTGTGCCGTATGCGGTCTTACCGCAGTCGCTGCGTCCAGGCCGGACAGACTACAACTTTGCCGCCGGTAAAGTCAGGGATTACAGCAAAGCCAACACCTTTACTGAGTTAACCGCCAGGCACGGCCTGAGCAATGCCATTACGCTGAACGGCGGCGTCAGGCTGGGTGAACGCTATCATGCCGTGCTGGCTGGCGGCGTCTGGGCTTCAGACACAGGGGCCGTGGGATTTAACAGCGCGTATTCCAGCGCGGTTCTGAACGGCGGTGAGTCGACCCAGGGATGGCGTTACGCACTGAGTTACAGCCGGACCTTTCAGCCCACGAATACCACTCTGACGTTTGCGGGCTACCAGTATTCCACCCAGGGTTACCGCGATCTCAACGACGTGATTGCACTGAATAATGCGGAAACGCCGGGCCGCAACAGTATTACCAGCGAATATATGCAGCGTACCCGCCTGCAGATGACCCTGAATCAGACGCTGGGGCAGTGGGGCAACATCTATCTCTCCGGCTCGAAGCAAAATTACTATGACGGTCGCTCACGGACGACACAGTTTCAGGTCGGTTATGGCACGGTGCTGCCCAAAAACATCGCACTGAATATTTCCCTGTCCCGCCAGTATTCGCGCAGAGCCTATGCCACCGATCCGCGCAGAGCTGTCATGGCTCAGTACGCAGACGAGACGTTTTATAAAGATACCCAGTTACAGGTCAGTGTCTCTGTGCCGCTGGGCACGGACGCCACTTCACCTTACCTGGCTCTGGGGGGATCCCGTGGAAGCCAGAACGGCAGTAATTACACAGCGTCGCTCAGCGGGCTGAGTGGTGAGAGCGGCACCAGCTACAGCCTGAATGTGAATCGCGATCAGCAGCAGCGTGACACGACAGTAAGCGGCAGCCTGGGCAAAACCTTTTCTGAGGCCAGCGTGACCGGTACTGCCTCGACCTCTTCACGGTTTAATCAGATGTCCGTTAACGCCATGGGGGCGGCGGTGATCCACAGCGGTGGTGTGACGTTAGGCCATTATCTGGGCGATACCTTCGCCCTCGTCGAGGCGAAAGGGGCCAGGGGCGCACGGATCCTGAACAGCCAGGGCAGTGAAATCGATCGCTTTGGCTATGCGCTGGTCCCTTCGCTCAACCCGTATCACTACAACACCATTACGCTGGGTGCCAGCGGCAGCGACGGTCATGTGGAAATTCAGGACAGCGAAAAAAGTGTCGCGCCTTATGCCGGTGCGATGGTGAAGGTGTCGTTCAGAACCTTACGCGGTTATCCCCTGATGCTGAAAACCCGCACGAATCGCGATGCTATGGTGCCTGTGGGCGCGGATCTGCTGGATGAGACGGGCAAGCGCGTGGGCACGTTTGGCCAGGGCGGCAATGCCTGGTTACGTGTGGCGAAAACCCAAGGCCGACTGAAAGCCGTCTGGGGTGACGATGCGCAATCGTCCTGTGTGATGGATTACCACATTCCTCAACCTGAACCTGACGCGGTGATGACCTACGCGGATGCCGTCTGTCGTTTTTAGATTCTAAGGTGTTAATGATGAAACGCGTTTTAGCGGTAATGACATTCTTTTTTTTGACCGCATGGCTCCCGGCTTATGCGACCTGCACCCGGGTCAACCCGGTCGATCAGGGCTGTGATGCCTGCGGTGCGCCACTTAACTTCGGCAATATCGCATTAATGAATCTGCGTTATCAGCCGGCCGGCACGGTGCTGGCCCGCTCGGTGTTTCGGGTCGTACCGGCTGTCAATAACAGCAATCCCGACCGTGTGTTGTACCAGTGTGATCTTGCCGATAAAGATCAGCTGTATGAGGTCTTCGCCACCAATGGCGACAGTAACGTTGGCGGCGCCTGGGACATGGGGGACAGTTATTTCCAGACCTACTTTCCCTATACCGCGTTAAAACTGGTTCACGTGCGCAGTGGCAGGCCCTTTACCCGTATCTGGCAAAAAGTACCGCTCACCCAGTATGAAATACAGGGAAATAAAATCCTGATCCGGGGACGCGACTTCAGCCCCATCAGCGCGGAGCTCATTCGTACCGACAGAAACAACCGCACGCCGGGTTACGCGTCGTGGGGCTGCCTCTGGGCGGCGGCCGATAATTACACTGGCTCCTACAGTTGCAACCAGCCCAATGGCTATGTGGTGTTTATGGGGCCGGGGATGAATGTGCCCGAAGCGGGTCAGGACAGCTGGAACCATTTTGAAACCTGGGGAACCGGACGTTACATGGCCTTTGGGATGAATACCGCGCCGGTCGCCACTCTGACGCAAAATATGACCCAAGGCTGCCGGGTGGAGAATTATACCGCAAACGTCCTTTTCCCCGGCATCAGCATCAATGCGCTCAATGAAGGCCAGGCGGTGACGGCGCCGCTCAGCATTACGCTGGCCTGTGCGAACGGAACCGAAAACCTCTCTGGCGTTCAGTCGGGTCAGCTGTCTCTGGGGTTTCAACCGAGCTACGCCGCGTGGCTGCAGGCGCAGCAGTTGGGACTGACGACGGGAGACGGTCTTTCGCGCTACCTGGTGTCCGATCATTACGACAGTTTACCGTCGCTGGCGAAAGGCGTGGGCATTCAGCTGGAAACGTCAGGTGGCCAGCCCGTCTCCTTTTTAAGCTGGAGCAGCTTCAGCGGGAGTGCGGGCTGGCGACCGGTGCTGGAGGACGCGCAGGTGATCAGCGGCAGCCAGCAGAATGACGAGAAACTGTATCAGCGTACTTTCAACGCCCGTCTAGCAAAGCTCCCGGGTAAAACGGTGACGGCGGGCCATGTTGATGCAACCGCATCTATCCTCATTCGGCTGCAATAAGATGAAAACGTTTCTTTGGTTATGGATGTGTATCGTGATTAACGCTCAGGCCGCGGTAATTCCGCAGCAAAGCCGACTGATCTTCCATCCCGGCGAGGTGCAAACCCCGTTACTGCTGGTTAACAGCGGCGACGCACCCGTGCTGATCCAGACCTGGGTCGACAGCGGCGCACCGGAAAAATCGCCGGGCAGTAAAGCCTTTCCTTTTGTCGCGCTTCCCGGCGTTTTTACGCTGAACAAAGATGAAAAAAAACAGATTACCGTTTTACGCACTGAGCTGGCCGCAACGCTGCCACAGGATCGGGAATCCCTTTACTGGCTCAATCTGTACGAAATCAGCGCCGTAAAAAAAGGAACGATACAGCCGGGCAGCGATAAGATCAGCATGGCGCTGAATACCCAACTTAAAGTGATCAACAGACCGTTTAAGAAGGCGATACCGTTTACGGCACGGGTGAACGCCGTCACCTTTCAGGTCAGGAAAATACAGGGGCAGGTTTTCATTCGTGCCACCAACCGTAGCGGCTACTTTTTCACGCCGGGCAAAATGACCGTGCGGGCAGGCGGAAAAGGCTACACCGTTTATCTGGACGGGGATAAAACGCTCGCGCCTTTTTCCAGCAAAGAGTATCCCCTGATGGGAAACGCGTCGCCTTCCGCGGCGAGCCAGATCCTTGTTGATTACACGGCGCTGGACGATGAGGGGAACCCGCAGGCTTTTACCGCGCCTGTGGCTCCCTCCGAGGAAGCCCCGTGAAACGGGGCGAGCGGATGCTGCACGGACCGGCATCCGCAGGTGATCAGTAAACCATGACCACTTTGCCGCGCATATGGCCTTCCAGTACACGCTGGTGGGCCGCTTCCAGGGTTTCCACACTTAACCCGTGCAGGGTTTCACTCAGGGTGGTTTGCAGCTTTCCGTCATCTAACAGGCGGGCAACGCTATTCAGAATCTCACCCTGTTGCGCCATATCCGGCGTGGTGAACATGCTGCGAGTGTACATAAACTCAAAGTGCAGCGAGGCGCTCTTAAGCTTCAGTTGATCCATTGACAGCGGATGTTCGTTCTCGACGATGGTGCAGATATGACCTTGGGGCGCGATGAGCTGGCTCATGGTTTCCCAGTGGCCGTCAGTGTCGTTAAGGCAGAAAATGTAGTCGACCTGCTTAATGCCGTGCTTTTCCAGCTCAGCGGGCATGTCTTTGTAGTTGATCACCAGGTCGGCCCCGCGATCGCGGCACCACTGGGCAGAGTCTTCCCGTGACGCGGTGGCAATCACTTTCGCCTTGCTGCGCATTTTCGCCAGCGGAATCGCCAGAGAGCCTACACCGCCTGCGCCGCCAACGATCAGCAGTGTTTGATCGTCACGCGCGGCTGCCATATCCAGTCGCTCGAACAAACCTTCCCAGGCGGTAAGCGCCGTTAAAGGAATCGCCGCAGAGGCCGCCCAGTCGAGCGTTTTCGGCTTATGGCCAGTGATACGGGAATCGACTAACTGTTCGGTGCTGTTACTGCCCGGGCGGGTAATATCGCCTGCATAGTACACTTCATCCCCGGGCTTGAAGCCCGTGACTTTGCTGCCGGTTTCCAGCACCACGCCGCTGGCATCCCAGCCGAGGATACGCGGCACCTGCAAACCATTTTTGATCGCGCCTTTATGCACCTTGGTATCCACCGGGTTGACCGAGGCGGCTTTTACCTGGACACGCAGGTCATACTCGCCGGGCACAGGCGTTTCCGGGAAAATTTCGGTAAAGTTTTTTGGGTTTTCGGGATCAACAGCAATCGCGCGGACAGACATAATTTATTCTCCTGTAGTGTTTCTTCAAGTGTAGAACCCCACCGCCAGGCTGATAAGATGGACAATAGTTATTAGAGTGTTCGTCTGAGGTGAACAATGGCGTTTCGTGAGTGGCAGGATATGGCGCTGTTTGCGCTGGTGGCGGAGTGCGGCAGCTTTACCGCTGCGGCAGAGCGGGCAGGTTTGCCCAAATCCAGCGTCAGTCAACGTATCAGCCAGCTTGAGCAGCGGCTGGGCATCCGGCTGTTAAACCGGACGACGCGCCAGCTTAACCTGACCTTTGCCGGGGAGCGTTATCTGCTGCACTGTCAGGAGATGATGCAGGCCAGCGAACGCGCCGAACAGGCGATTGCCAACCTGCGGGAAAATCCTAGCGGTCGCCTGCGCATCACCAGTCCGGCGGGCATTGGGGCAACCCTACTGGCGCGCTGTAACGCCGCGTTTTTACGGCGTTATCCTGATGTCACGCTGGACATTTCCGTTTCAGACGAGATTCGCGACCTGGTACAGGATGGCTTTGATCTTGCCTTACGCACCGGCCAGCCACAGGAATCGTCTCTGATTGGGCGGCGTGTCGGCTACTGCGAGCGATTGCTGGTGGCCTCGCAGACTTATCTCGATCAGCATCCGCCGGTTACTCATCCGCAGCAGCTGGCTGAACATCGCTGTATCGCGCACCGCGCCTGGAACGAGTGGGTGCTTAAACGCGACAGTCAGTATCATCGCTGGCTGCTGCCGCCCGCGCACCTGACCGACAATTTGCTCTATGCCCGCGAATCGGCGCTGGGGCATGCCGGCATTACGCTACTGCCGCGTTTCTTAACGGACGGGGAGATGCGCGATGCGCGCCTGGTGCAGGTGTTACCGGAATGGACGGTTGAGGGAAACGAGCTGTGGCTGGTCTATCCCAGTCGTAAACTGAATTCGCCCGCGCTGATGAGGTTTATTGAATTTGCGTTGCAGTCGTCGGTGTTTCGCGACTTTTACCGCTGAGGAAAAGAAAAGGGCGGCATTGCTGCCGCCCCTGAATCATTTGGCAATACGCTTGTACTTGATGCGCTTCGGCTCCAGCGCATCCGCGCCCAGCGTGCGTTTCTTGTACTCTTCGTATTCGGTAAAGTTACCTTCGAAGAACTCGATCTTCCCTTCATCCTGGTAGTCCAGAATGTGCGTCGCGATGCGGTCAAGGAACCAACGGTCATGCGAGATCACCATGGCACAGCCAGGGAATTCAAGCAGGGCGTTTTCCAGCGCGCGCAGGGTTTCAATGTCCAGGTCGTTGGTCGGTTCATCGAGCAGCAGCATGTTGCCGCCAACCTGCAGCAGTTTTGCCAGATGCAGACGGCCCCGCTCACCACCGGATAACTCACCGACGCGTTTGCCCTGATCAACGCCTTTAAAGTTAAAGCGTCCGACATAGGCGCGGCTTGGCATTTCCGTGTTGCCGATACGCATGATGTCCTGACCACCGGAGACTTCTTCCCACACGGTTTTGGCGTTATCCATGCTGTCACGGAACTGATCGACAGAGGCCAGCTTCACGGTTTCACCCAGCACGATCTCACCGGAATCCGGTTGTTCCTGACCAGACATCATGCGGAACAGCGTGGATTTACCGGCCCCGTTCGGACCGATGATGCCAACGATGGCACCTTTCGGTACCGAGAAGGACAGATCGTCAATCAGCACGCGGTCACCGTAGGATTTACGCAGGTGGCTGACTTCCAGCACCTTATCACCCAGGCGAGCACCCGGCGGAATAAACAGTTCGTTGGTTTCGTTACGTTTCTGGTAGTCGGTATTGTTCAGCTCTTCAAAGCGTGCCAGACGAGCTTTGCCTTTAGACTGCTGGCCTTTTGGCCCTTTACGTACCCACTCCAGCTCTTTCTCGATAGATTTACGACGGGCCGCTTCAGTCGAGGCTTCCTGTGCCAGACGGGCATCTTTCTGCTCCAGCCATGAAGAGTAGTTACCTTCCCACGGAATCCCCTCACCACGGTCAAGTTCCAGGATCCAGCCGGCGACGTTATCCAGGAAGTAACGGTCGTGGGTAATCGCGACCACGGTGCCTTCGAAGTCATGCAGGAAGCGCTCCAGCCAGGCGACCGATTCGGCGTCCAGGTGGTTCGTCGGTTCGTCCAGCAGCAGCATGTCTGGCTTTTCCAGCAGCAGGCGGCACAGCGCAACACGGCGGCGTTCACCACCGGACAGGTTCGCGATTTTGGCGTCCCAGTCTGGCAGGCGCAGCGCATCGGCTGCACGTTCCAGCTGTGTGTTCAGGTTATGGCCGTCGTGTGCCTGAATGATCTCTTCCAGACGTCCCTGCTCAGCTGCCAGCTTGTCAAAATCCGCATCTTCTTCGGCGTAAAGCGCATAAACCTCATCAAGGCGTTTCAGCGCGCCAACCACTTCCGACAGCGCTTCTTCAACGGATTCACGCACGGTGTGCTCAAGGTTGAGCTGCGGTTCCTGCGGCAGGTAACCAATTTTGATACCGGGCTGTGGACGGGCTTCCCCTTCGATGTCTTTATCGATGCCTGCCATGATGCGCAGCAGCGTCGATTTACCGGCACCGTTCAGGCCGAGTACGCCAATTTTCGCACCGGGGAAGAAGCTGAGGGAGATGTTTTTCAGAATATGACGCTTTGGCGGTACCACTTTGCCAACGCGATGCATGCTATAGACGAATTGAGCCACGTTGTATTGAGCCTCTGGGTCTGTTTGTCGTTTGGATGATGTCGAAGTTTAGCCTTTTTCGCCGCCTAATCACAGCCGAGGGGACGGGATTATTCGATGGCGGCCGCGGGTTCAGAATAACTGTTTGATTTATGTCCGTTGTCAGACCGACCCGGCACAGGGCTACGCGCATCAGAACGCCGGTGGACAGGCTGAAGTCAGGGCAGCCGCACGGGAATAGACTGTTGCGCTAACCACTGACTCAGCGTGGCATCTGGCGCGCTGTCGCTGACCAGCAGGTCGAAGCGTGAAAGCGCGCCAATGCGGGCCGGTAACACTTTCCCGTATTTACTGCTGTCCGCCACCAGAATCCGCTGGCGGGCGCGCCGCATGGCGTGGTGTTTCATGGGCAGTTCATTGAGGTTATAGCAGGTCGCGCCCTGATCGTGGCTGACGCCTGCCGCAGAAATAAAGGCCAGGTCAGGGCACAGGTCATCCAGAATGCACTGTCCGCCCACCGGCGTGAATAAGGCGTTATCCGCATGGAATTCACCGCCGCTCAGGATGACATGGCAGGCGGGCTTTTCTTTTAACGCCAGAAAAGTATTCATGGCACAGCAGATGGCGGTGAAGGGCAGGGCATCCGGAATGGCATCCACCACATAGGGCAAGGTCGTCCCGCAGTCGAAAAAGACGGTATCGTTCTCCCCGATCAGACCTGCCGCCGCCTGCGCCAGCTGCTGTTTGCGGGTGGCGTTTTGGCCGTGCTGATCGGAGACAAAATAGTGACCGGGTTGGCTTCTGGGATCGCTGACGATATAGCCGCCGAGCAGGACGACGCTGGATGTCGGTTCGCTCAGATCCCGGCGAATCGTCATCTCTGAGACGTCCAGCAACCGGGCGGCATCCTTCAGGTGAAGTTTATCGGTGCGCTTCAGTGCCAGAGCGAGTTTGCGCAGACGTTCGTCGCGGCGGGTTTCCATTGTCATCTCTGAACCTGTATTCCTTGAGGAGGACGTCATATGTCTGTTACACCGCGAAGGTGGCCGGTAACGGGGGCGTTCAACTCGCCCGTTTTCACTTCGTGACCTTTGATAAAGGCAAAAAAGAAGGCGTTGCATGCTCGACGCATCCGTTTTTTATCTTACCTGCAAAGCGATTATCCCGTAAATCGCTGGCATGCCACCCGGGGAACCGTACTGTAACCTGCAATAAGCCGATGTGTGATGTTGAAATTTTAACAATGTCTTTGCGCGATATCGGACGGTTTGTACCGCAGCGCAATATGCCAGTGCGCAGGTCGCACCGGTAATGCCCGCTGAGCAACCTCCGTTACAGGTCAAAGCGCACAGGCTGTGAAAGCGCAAGGCAAGATATTATGGGTAAAAATGTCGCTATTTGGGGGCTTTCTGTCACAAAAGTGTCACGTTATTTCCTCAACCGGCTCCATAAAGGTTGCTACCCGCCAGGACGATAATCAATGTGACGAAAGTCACGTTTGTTCTCCTATTTATTCATCAGGTAACAGTTTTTATGAAGCTCAATCGATTTAAAATTGGTCAAAGACTCGGTTTTCTTGCCACGTTGCTGCTGCTTGCAACCCTGTTGATGGGGGTGAACGGATTACGTGTTAACGGACAGGCTTTAGAGAACAGTCAGGCCGTTATGGCAAAGGAGATGCTCATTGCAGAAAGTATTGATACTGCGCGCAGCGCGCAGGTGCAGTTCAAAATACAAGTGCAGGAGTGGAAGAATATTCTGCTGCGTGGGACACAAGGACAAAATACATTTGATAAATATAAAACGGCCTTTTTGAATGAAAGCCAGAAAACGCAGCAATTATTGACCCGGCTCAGTCAGATTCAGGCCAAGCTGAACCTGCCAGTTGCCCCGGTTGAGCAGGCGCGCGCGGCGCATGCCGGGCTGGAACGCCAGTACCTGACGGCGCTGAACAGCTATGTTATCAACGACATCAGCAGCCCCGCGCGGGTCGATCATCAGGTAACGGGCATTGATCGTGCGCCCACCCAGCAAATCGATGCGCTGGTCACGTCGACCTTAGCGCGTGCGCAGGAAATGCATCGGGACATTGATGCGAGTAACCTTGCGCATTACCAACAAACGCGCCTGCTGTTGCTGATCGCAATGGGATGCATCCTGTTAGTAGGCGCGGGAATTACATGGTGGCTTATCCAGAGCATTACGCAACCGTTGAAACAGGCAATCACGATAGCCAAAACGGTAGCAGCGGGTGACCTGCGCGCCCGTATTAGCGTCAGCGGACATGATGAAACGGCACAATTGATGGCCGCACTGCGCGATATGAATACGAGCCTGACACGCATTGTGATCGGTGTTCGCGGTGGAACAGAAGCCATTGCGGCCACGACAGATCAGGTGGCACATGGCAGCCGTGAGCTTTCTTCACGTAATGAAGCGCAAGCCAGTGCGCTGGAAGAAACGGCGGCGTCAATGGAACAACTGACCTCTGTTGTAAAAATCAATGCAGAAAATGCCCATCATGCCAGCATCATTGCACGTGATACGCGCCAGCGCGCCGATGATGGCGGTGAGGTGGTCGAAAAAGTGGTCATTGCCATGGAAGATATCCATCAGTTTTCACGCGAAATTAATGACATCGTTACGGTAATTGACGGCATTGCTTTCCAGACGAATATTTTGGCCCTTAACGCGGCGGTAGAAGCCGCCCGTGCTGGTAACGACGGACGCGGTTTTGCCGTTGTCGCTTCAGAGGTCCGTGCACTGGCGCAGCGTTCCGCTACGGCGGCCCGCGAGATTCGGGGACTCACGGATCGATCGGTGACGCTGGTTGCGCAAGGCAATTCACTTGTAAAAGGCGCGGGGGCATCCATGCAGGCGATCGTTGAGAGCGTAAAACAGCTGTGTACGCTCATGGAGAATATCTCTGCTGCCAGCGCTGAACAGAGTGCCGGTATTGAACAAGTCAATTTGGCGGTGACGCATATGGATGCCGCGACGCAGCAAAACGCAACCTTATCACAGCAGTCAGCCCAGTCCGCACGGGCATTAGACCAGCAGGTCAGCGCGCTGGTTGAGAACGTCAGTGTATTCAGGCTTGATGCCCAGACCGCAATGTAGAACCGTGCCGGGGCTGAGCCTCTGCATCCCGTCATCTGTATTCACATCTTGAAAACAGCACTTCCCTACGGAATCAGGGCTGTGGGGAAGCCTGTTTTGTCAGCCTGGCGGCTCCTTTCGCCTACTTTTTGTGATCAAGATCACGTAAATAGATATTAGTCATACTTATGAGAATGGTTACACTTCCATAAATTGAATGATAATGATTATTATTTATGTTGTCATTTTCGTTAACAATCACTCAGTAAATACAAATAAACCACACAAAATGTAGTTTTTTGGATTTTTGCGAACATAAATTCTCAATTTTTCAGGGCTGATGGGTTAGCTGTACCGGCTAAAGATTACCGAATCTGAACTGACACGTGCGGTCTGGCACGATCTGCTGCCCTTTTACCGGGGCGGCCAGGCGACTTACGTCTTAAACAAAGGAACAGGATATGGTGTTACGTAAGCAAACTCTGTCGGTCCCGCGCCGACATCTGTCTGAAGATATTCCTGCGGCTCAGGACGTCATCTTTAACGAGGCGCAGATTACGGCGTGGCAGCAGCAAACGCACGCGGCGCTGACGCTGATCAGCAGCACGGTGCAGCGCGTGGAGAAGCCGTTCAGCGGAATCCTGCCCCATGAGCTGGCCCCGGCGTTCAGCGCCGTCGACCTTGATCAGCCTCTGGGCAGCAACGAAGCCGCGCTGGAAGAGCTGCGATCACTTTACCTGCGCGACGCCGTCTGGTTCCACCACCCCAAATATGTCGCCCATCTTAACTGCCCGGTTGTGCTGCCTTCGCTGCTGGCAGAGCAGATCATGGCGGCGGTAAACAGCTCCGTCGATACCTGGGACCAAAGCGCGGGCGGCACGCTGATTGAGCAGAAGGTCATTGACTGGACGCTGGGCCGCATCGGCCTGCCTGCGAGCGCAGACGGCATCTTTACCAGTGGCGGTACGCAGTCCAACCTGATGGCGATGCTGCTGGCGCGGGACAGCTGGTGCGCCACGCACCATCCGGGTCACCTGATCAAGCATAAGGGGTTGCCGACGGAGGCCGCGAAATGGCGCGTGCTGACCTCCCGACTGAGTCATTTCAGTATTCAGAAGTCGATGGCGATTCTTGGCCTGGGCTACGATGCGGTGATTTCCGTGGATTACGACGAACACTACCGCATGGACAGCGTACAGCTTGAGCGCGAAATTGAGCACTGCCATGCGCAGGGCCTGATTCCCATCGCCGTCGTGGCCACCAGTGGCACCACCGATTTTGGCAGTATCGATCCGCTGAACGCTATCGCGGATCTGTGTCAGCAGTACGGCATCTGGATGCACGTCGATGCGGCTTACGGCTGTGGCCTGCTGGTATCTGAAACGCAGCGGCAGCGCCTCAGTGGTATCGAAAAAGCGGACTCGGTGACGGTGGATTACCACAAGTCATTCTTCCAGACCGTAAGCTGCGGGGCATTTTTCGTGCGCGATAAACAGCACCTCAGCCATGTGACGCACCATGCCGATTACCTCAATCCGCTCAGCGCCCAGCAGGAAGGGACGCCAAACCTGGTCAACAAAAGTATTCAGACGACGCGCCGGTTTGACGCGCTGAAAATGTGGCTGACGTTGCGCATCATGGGCCCGGCGGCGCTGGGGGAAGCATTCGATACCATCCTGACGTTGACCGAGGCAACCCATCAGTTGCTGAAAGCCCATCCGTCTATTGAGGTGCTGCATGCGCCTGAACTGACCACACAAATCTTCCGTTTCGTACCCCGGCCTGACATGCGGGCGGCACAGCTGGATGCCATCAATGCCGGTATCCGCAAGGCGCTGTTCCGCTCGGGTAACGCGGTGATCGCCGGTACGAAAGTCGAGGGTCACCAGTACCTCAAATTTACCCTGCTGAATCCCACCACTACGGTGGCCGACATGGAAGACGTCATTGCCCTGATTGTCCATTACGGCCGGGAGCAGGCACGTGAGCTGACTTTGCAAGCCGCTAACCAGTGAGAACGGTACGATGAACGACAACATTTATGACTTTATCGGAATTGGCATCGGTCCTTTCAATCTCAGCCTGGCCTGTCTGAGTGAACCTGTTGAAGGGCTGAATGGCCTCTTTCTGGATCAGAATCCGGGCTTTGACTGGCATACCGGCATGATGCTGGAAAGTGCGCATCTGCAAACGCCGTTTATGGCCGATTTGGTGACGCTGGCCGATCCCACCAGTCCTTACAGTCTGCTGAACTATATGAAGCAGAAAGGAAAACTGTATTCGTTCTATATCCGCGAAGACTTTTTCCTGATGCGTAAAGAGTACAACCAGTACTGTCAGTGGGCCTGTTCAAAGCTGAGTAACCTGCGCTGGAACACGCGCGTGGACTATGTGAGCTACGACGAAGCGTTGCAGTGCTACCGCGTACGGGCAGTCGATACGGTCAATGGGCAGCAGCAGGACTGGCTGACCCGCAGGCTGGTGTTGGGCACCGGTCCTGAAGCCTGGCTGCCTGGCTGCAGCCATCCATACCGGTCGCGTTTTACGCACTCCAGTCAGTATCTGGCGGATAAGGTGGATTTGCAGAAAAAACCGTCCATTACCGTACTGGGTAGCGGGCAGAGCGCGGCAGAGATCTATTACGATCTGCTTACGGAGATCGATCGGTTTGGCTATCAGCTGAACTGGATAACCCGTGCGCCACGCTTTTATCCGCTGGAATATACCAAACTGACGCTGGAGATGACCTCGCCAGAATGGGTGGACTATTTCCACGCGCTGCCGGGTGAGAAACGCGATGCGCTGAATGCGCGCCACAAAAATCTCTATAAAGGCATCAACAGCACGCTGATCAACGCTATCTACGACCTGATGTACGTTAAGCAACTGGATGGCGCGCTGAACGTTAACCTGTTCACCCATTCAGAACTGACCGGAATGCGCGCGTTACCCAACGGAGAGTTCGAGCTCGCGCTGCATCAGCAGGAGCAGGATTGTGCCTTTACCCGCCGTACGCACGGTCTGGTGATGGCAACGGGCTATCAGTATCGTCCGCCGATGTTTATTGAAGGCATCAGCCAGCGTCTGCGCTGGGACGAGAAGGGCCGTTACGACGTTCAGCGTAACTACAGCATTGATCGCCACAACCAGATCTTCGTGCAGAACGCGGAGCTGCACACGCACGGCTTCGTTACACCGGATCTGGGCATGGCCTGCTATCGCAATTCGGTGCTGCTGCGTGAAATCACCGGCAAAGAGATCTATCCCGTCGAACGGCAGATTGCCTTCCAGACTTTCCCGGCTCAATCGGAATCGTAATATGTCACAGTTAACGCTTTTCACTGCCGCCCGCCCGGCAGGCCAGTTTACCCTCCGCCCTATGCAGGCCGCTGACGCCACGCTGATTCATCGCTGGGTGACGCGCGACTATGCCCGCTTCTGGGGAATGCAGAATGACACACCAGAGCAGGTCGCCGACTTTTACCACCAGCTGACGGCCAGGGATCCGCATGCGGCGTTGATCGGCTGCTGCAATGGTGAACCGGCCTTCCTTGTCGAATGCTATCGCGCCCGCGAGGATGAAGTAGGTAAATACTATCCCGCTCAGCCGGACGACTACGGCATGCATATTCTGATCGCGCCCGCGGAAACCCCGGTCAGGGAATTTAGCTGGCAGGTCTTCAGCACCGTTATGGACTACCTGTTCAGCCGCCCCGAGGTCAGTCGCGTGGTGGTCGAACCGGATGTGCGCAACGACAAAATCCATCGCCTGAACAAACGTGCGGGTTTTCGCTACCAGCACACCATTGATATGGGCCACAAAACCGCCTGGCTCGCCTTCTGTCAGCGCGACGATTATCAACAGGCATTACTGCAGGACTCACGAATGAATCACGCCACCTCACTGTTAACCGGTGCCCATCTCACCGGACCTCACTGGCTGCAGGCTAACCGTTTACTGATTCGTAAAGCGATTGCCGAATTCGCGCATGAAAAGCTGATCGTCCCCGACGAAATGCACCCAGGACGTTATCGCCTGGCCGTGCCGGGTGCCGAGGCAGAGTACCATTTTTCCGCTCAGCGTCTGGCGCTGGACCACTGGGATATCGACGTTGCCTCACTGGAAAAGCAGGAGAATGGTCGGGCGTTACCGCTGGATGCGCTGCAGTTTATTGAGGAGTTTAATGCGCAGATCGGCATTCCTCAGGCGCTGTTAGCCACCTACATGGAAGAGATCAGCAGCACCTTATGCAGCAGCGTATTTAAGTTGCAGAAGCAGAATCCAGACAGCCAGGCGCTGGTAAAAGCGGACTTCCAGACCGTGGAATCCTCCATGACGGAAGGGCATCCCTGCTTCGTCGCCAATAACGGCCGCATCGGCTTCGATGCGCGGGATTACCTGGCTTATGCTCCAGAGGCCGCCGCGCCGGTAAATCTCATCTGGGTAGCCGTGCACCGTCGTCATGCCCATTTCTCCAGCCTCAGCGCGCTGAGCTATACGCAGTTGCTGCAGGAGGAGCTAGGGCAGTCCATTCTGGATCGGTTCGCGGCTCAGCTGACAAGCCACGGGGTGGAACCCGAGGACTATATCTTTATGCCCGTGCATCCGTGGCAGTGGCAGAACAAGCTGCTGACGGTGTTTGCGGCGGATATTGCCAGTCGGGACATTATTTATCTGGGCATCGGTGATGACCAGTATCAGGCGCAGCAGTCGATTCGTACCTTCTTTAACCGCAGCCAGCCTCACAAGCGTTATGTGAAAACCGCCCTGTCGGTGCTCAACATGGGCTTTATGCGCGGCTTGTCCCCGTACTATATGGCGACCACGCCTGCGATTAATGAATGGCTGGAAACGCTGGTGGCAAACGACAGCTGGCTTCAGCGCTGCAACTTCCGCATCCTGCGCGAGGTGGCCGCCGTGGGCTATCACAACCGCCATTACGAACGTGCCATTAAGGGCGATTCCGCCTATAAGAAAATGTTTGCGGCCCTGTGGCGCGATAATCCGGTTCCTGATCTGCAGCCCGGCCAGCGCTTGATGACCATGGCGGCGTTCCTGCATGTTGATCACCATCAGCAGCCGTTACTGCCCGCACTGATCGCCGACTCAGGCCTCCCCGCGGCACAGTGGGTTGAACGTTACCTTAACTGTTACCTCAGTCCGCTGCTGCACTGCTTCTATCAACACGATCTGGTGTTTATGCCCCACGGCGAAAATCTGATCCTGCTGCTGGAAAACAATGTGCCGGTCAGCGCCTACATGAAAGACATTGGCGAAGAAATCGCCGTCATGAACCCGGAGGCGGTGCTGCCGGAGAACGTCCAGCGTCTGGCAGTAGACGTGCCTGAAGAACTGAAACTGTTGTCGATTTTTACCGACGTCTTCGACTGTATCTTCCGCTTTATCAGCGCGATTTTGCACCAGTCAGGTACGCTGCCCGAGAGTCAGTTCTGGCAGTTGGTGGCACAGTGCGTGAAGGATTATCAGCAGGCGCATCTGCAGCTGGCCAGTAAATTTGCCCGCTACGATATGTTTGCGCCCACCTTTACCCGCTCCTGTCTGAACCGCCTGCAGCTGGCCAATAATCAGCAGATGATCAACCTGTCCGATCCTGCCGAAAACCTCAAGTTTGCCGGCACGCTGGAGAATCCTGTCGCCCGGTGGCGTTAACGGGATTATCACCGCCTTTCCCATCAGCGCGGTCGCCCTGGCGGCCGCGTTTTTCTCGTTTTACTGGATAATACTGACGATGGCTCGTTTTCAACCTGTCTCGCGCCTGACGCGACGACATCTGTTATTTCCTTTATCGCTGGTGCTGTTTGAGTTTGCCACCTATCTCGCGCATGACATGATTCAGCCCGGCATGCTGCGGGTCACACAGGCGTTTCACGTGGGCCCGGAGTGGGTGGCCACCTCGTTGACCGCCTATCTGATGGGCGGGATGCTGTTACAGTGGCTCCTGGGGCCGCTGTCCGACAAGCTGGGCCGCCGTCCGGTCCTGCTGACCGGTGTTGCGTTTTTTATGCTGACCTGTCTGGCGACGCACTGGGTGCAGGGCATCGGGCCCTTTATCCTGCTGCGCTTTCTGCAGGGCATCAGCCTGTGCTTTATCGGTGCGGTGGGCTATGCCGCCATTCAGGAGGCTTTTGACGAGGAACTCAGCGTAAAGATGATGGCGCTGATGGCGAACGTTGCGCTGCTGGCTCCGCTGGCCGGGCCGCTGGCGGGTACGGCGTTTCTGGCCGTCGCAGACTGGCGCACACTGTTTCTGTTTTTCGCTGCTCTGGCCGCGCTGTCGCTCATTGGCCTGGGCCTGTCGATGCCGGAAACCGCAGGTGACAGACGCACCTCCGTATCGCTGCCGTCGCTGGCGGCGGGCTATTATGCGTTGCTAAAAGACCGCCAGGTGATGTGCGGTTCGCTGGCTATTGGCCTGGTGACGATTCCCTGCCTGACATGGGTCGCGCTTTCGCCTGTTATCCTGATTCACGGTCTGGGCCTGAGCCGACTGGATTACGCACTGCTTCAACTGCCGGTCTTTATGGCAATGATTGCCGGGAATCTCACGCTGGGACGACTGGCCAGCCGTCTCTCCGTCGAGCAGCCGTTACGGTTGGGGGCCTGGCCTGTGGTTACAGGGCTTTTGATCGCTGTGCTGAGCACGTTATGGCAGGCGGACAGCTACATTGGGCTCACGGCTGGCCTCAGCCTTTACGGCTTCGGCAGCGGAATGGTCAATGCCGGACTGTACCGACTGACGTTATTTTCCAGTCAGGCAGGGAAGGGAAGCGTGGCAGCGATGCTGGGCATGGTCAGTATGGTGGTCTTTGCTTTTGGGATTGAGGCAGGCAAAGCGGCCTATTTTCATGGCGGTACCGCAGGCTTCAGCCTGTTGAACCTGATCTGTGGTGTGCTGTGGCTGTGGCTGGTTCGTGTTTTTCTGCGAGAAAAACAGCGGCGACATTGCGCCGCTGTGGCATAAGCGTTGACAGGCGGCACGGATTGCCGCCCGGGCATGGATCAGAAATCGTAGCCGACGGTCGCCACCACGGTGCGCTCTGCGCCCCAGTAGCAGAAGCCCGTGCCGTAGCAGGCAGAAACGTAGTCGCGATCGGTCAGGTTATTGGCATTAAGCTGCACAAACGCGCCTTTGAGGCTGCTGTTCCAGGCACCTAAATCAGCGCGGACCGAGGCGTCAAACAGCGTAGCGGAAGGCAGACGTGTGGTGTTCTCATTGTCTGCCCACTGCCGACCAATGTAACGCACGCCAGCACCGACGCTGATTCCCGCATCAAACTGGTATTTCGCCCAGGCAGACGCCATCGAGTCAGGCGTCACGTAAGGCGTGTGGCCGTTATTGCCGTCAATGGAATCTTTGAAGCGCACATGGTTCACCGTCACGCTCGCCAGCGTGCTCAGTCGCGGGGTGAGCTGATTATGCGCTTCCAGTTCGAGGCCCTGAGAGTGCACTTTACCAGCCGGTTCATAATACGAGCCCACTACCACGCGGTTACCGACATCATTCTGTGTCAGGTCGTAGATCGCGGCGGAGTAGAGATCAGACGTGCCCACGGGCTGGTACTTAATGCCGGTCTCATACTGCTCCGAGGTCGTTGGCTTCAGCAGGTTACCATCCCGTCCGGAAAGGGACTGTGGCGTAATCGCCTGGCTGTAGCTGACGTAGGGCGAAATCCCGTTATCGAAGGCATACAGCAGCGCCGCCCGGCCACTAACGTGATCATCCTGACGACGATATTGGGTATCGGTGCTGTACTGGCGGTTTTCAGACACGATGCGATCGTAGCGGCCTGAGAGATCCAGATGCCATTTGTCCCATTTCAGCTCATCCTGCAGGTACACGCCGGTTTGATAGTAACGACGCTGTGAATTTGTAAACACGTAAGCCGGATTCACGCCCACGGCCTGACCTGTCAGCGCATTGAGTGAACTGGCCGGGCCGCGGGCATCCCGTAAATCGTTCGTGTACTGATGGTATTCCGCACCCAGCACCACCTTGTGATCCACCGGACCGGTATCAAAGTCGGCTTCCAGCTGGTTATCAATCGCGTACGCCTGCAGCGACGAACGCGAGCCGGAATAGTAGCGATTGAGCAGTTCTGACTGCGGTGATGCCCAGCCAATCTGATAAACCTGATCCAGATCGACATTGGAATGGGAGTAGCTGGCATTCGAGCGAAACGCCCAGGTTTCATTAAAGCGGTGAGCGAATTCCGCGCTGTAAATTTGCTCCCGCCGCTTAAACTGATCCAGCGCGCTGTCGCCATCATAGAAACCGGTGCTGAGCTTACGCCCGTTATGTTCGGTGATGCTGCCGTCCCCAGGCACGGCACTGTGATAGCCGCCGGACGGATCTTTTTGCAGATAAGCGCGCAGCAGGAGTGACGTATCCTCATCAGGTTGCCACAGCAGTGAAGGCGAAATCGCATATTTTTCTTCGCGTGTATGATCGTACTGCGTATCACTGTTACGCGTTATGCCGGTCAGGCGAAACGCCCATTGATCGTTGATGGCATTGGTGTAATCAAACGCAGCGCTGTTGGTGTTATGGTTGCCGGTAGACAAACGGAAATGTCCCTCAGGCGCATACTGCGGACGTCTGGAGCTTTCCATCACTAAGCCACCCGGCACCGTCTGTCCATACAAGGCAGAAGAAGGACCTTTGATCACATCAATACGGTCGAGGAACCAGGGATCGACCTGCAGCACGTTATAGCTGCCGGGATCGCTCATCAGGCGCAGACCGTCCAGGAAAATGTTATCGACATCGCCGCCGTGGAAGCCGCGCAGAGAGACCGTGTCGTAGCGGGTGGCTGCGCCAGCGAAGTTCGTGAAGGCACCGGCGGTGTAGTTAAGCGCCTGATTCACATCCATTGCGCCCTGATCGGCCATTTGCTGGCGCGTCACGACCGAAACGGACTGACCGGTGGTGATCAAAGGACGATCGGTTTTGGTTGCCCCTTTACTGACGGTCGCCGTGTAGCCTTCAGTGGGCGTGGTCGATGTTTCTTCCGGCTTTGCTGTCACCACCAGCGTATCGGCGGCAAAGGAGACCGCAGGGGCGGCAATGGCGATGGAACACAGTAGCGCTAACCGTTTCGGGCCAAAAGGCATTCTCATTGTTTATCCCTTACAAAGGCAAATACAACGCGCCCGGCAGAAGAAAGGCGCAGAAAGTCATGTGACAAAGGTGTTATGCACATTGAATGCAAATGAGAATTATTATACTTACTGTTATTTATTACAAGATGTCTTGTGCGTTATTACACAAGAATTTAACGACGGAAAAGAAACGGGCCGGTCACGGATGCGTACCGTGGGCGTGCATGGCTCAGGTGGGAAGAAAGCGCAGGGTGCCGCGATCCAGGCAGGTCAGCCTGCGCGCCGACCTGCCTGACAGGAGGAGAATCAGATGGCGACCAGGCTCCGCACGTTATCCGTTTCCATCTCTTCACCGCGCCCGCGCTGGATAATTTCACCGCGCGACATGACCAGATAGCGGTCGGCCAGGTCCGCGGCAAAATCATAAAACTGCTCGACCAGCAGAATCGCCATGTCGCCGCGCTGTGCCAGTTGGCGGATCACCAGGCCAATCTCTTTGATCACTGAAGGCTGAATCCCTTCGGTAGGCTCGTCGAGGATCAGCAACTGTGGACGGCTGGTCAGCGCCCGGCCAATGGCCAACTGCTGTTGCTGGCCGCCGGACAGATCGCCGCCCCGGCGGGATTTCATATCGAACAATACCGGAAACAGCTGGTAAATCTCTTCAGGCACCTGCTTTGCCTGCGAGGATGAAAAGCGTGACAGGCCCATCAACAGATTCTCTTCAACCGTCAGACGCGGAAAAATCTCCCGCCCCTGCGGCACGTAAGCCATGCCGGCCTGCACGCGCTGGTGGGGCTTTCGCCCGTTGATGATATTGTCCTGCCAGCGCACCTCGCCCGATTTAGCCGGTATTAAGCCCATCAGGCATTTCAGCAGCGTGGTTTTCCCCACACCGTTGCGGCCGAGCAGGCAGGTGACTTCACCCTGTTTAACCTCAAAAGACAGGCCACGCAGAATGTGGCTGCCGCCATAATACTGATGCAGTTCAGAAACCTGTAACATTTAGCGCCCCAAATAAACGTCAATGACCTGCTCGTTGGCCTGTACCTCGCGCAGGGAACCTTCTGCCAGTACGGCTCCCTGATGCAAAACGGTGACGTGATCGGCAATGGTTTCCACGAAGCCCATATCGTGCTCAACCACCATAAGTGAATGCTTGCCCGCCAGACTGCGAAACAGTTCGGCGGTGTAGTCAGTTTCCGCATCGGTCATGCCCGCAGCGGGCTCATCAAGCAGCAGCAGGTGCGGTTCCTGCACCAGCAGCATGCCGATTTCAAGAAATTGCTTTTGGCCGTGCGACAGCAGACCTGCCGGTCGCTGGCGGGCGGCGCTAAGCCGCAGCAGCGTCAGGATCTCATCGATCCGATCCCGTTGCGCGCTGTCAAGGCGCGCACGCAGGCTGGCCCAGACGGTTTTGGTGGTTTTCAGGGCAATCTCCAGATTCTCAAATACCGTCAGCGCTTCAAACACTGTCGGCTTCTGAAATTTGCGCCCAATTCCGCTACGGGCAATCTCGACCGGCGACAGGGCGATGAGGTTTTTATCCTGATCGTAAATGACCTGCCCTGTGTCGGGACGCGTTTTGCCGGTAATAACGTCCATCAGCGTGGTTTTACCTGCGCCATTAGGACCAATGATGCAGCGCAGTTCACCGACGCCAATCTGTAAAGAGAGATTGTTAAGCGCACGAAACCCCTCAAAGGTTACGGTGATGTTAGCCAACTGCAGGACCGGATCGCGCCGGGCACGGTAACGATCGGCTGGCAGAGTTTGGGTGAACAGGGTCTCAGTCATCTTTTCTCCGGCGCAGTAAACCCATCACGCCATGCGGCAGAAACAGCGTGACCAAAATAAACATCATCCCCAGGAAAAACAGCCAGTACTCCGGAAAAGCCACGGTGAAAACGCTCTTCGCGCCGTTGATGATGGCGGCCCCGAGCAGCGGACCGATAAGCGTACCGCGCCCGCCAAGTGCGACCCAGATAGCGGCTTCAATGGAGTTGGTCGGGGACATTTCACTGGGGTTAATAATGCCAA
Source organism: Pantoea sp. BS_8 (assembly GCF_041954965.1). Lineage (NCBI taxonomy): Bacteria > Pseudomonadati > Pseudomonadota > Gammaproteobacteria > Enterobacterales > Erwiniaceae > Pantoea > Pantoea sp. BS_8. Next base: position 206,615 of record NZ_JAVAXU010000004.1, on the reverse strand, counting down.
CCAGGGGCACATAGAGCGCGCCTGCCAGGCCACATAACATGGCCGAGAGGGTCCAGACGAACAGCTTAAAACCCCGGGGATCGTAACCGCAGAACATCAGGCGGTTTTCGGCATCCCGAACAGCGGTCAGCACCCGGCCAAATTTACTGCGGGCCAGCGCGAAGCCCAGCACCAGGCTTGCTAACAGCAGCATGACGGTAGCAATAAACAAGCCGATGCGCGTGTTGGTTGAGGTCACACTAAAGCCCAGCAGGGTCGTAAAACCGGTAAAGCCGTTGTTACCGCCAAAACCGGTTTCGTTGCGAAAGAACAGCAGCATGCCTGCATAGGTCAGCGCCTGGGTCATGATTGAGAAATACACGCCTTTGATTTTCGAGCGGAAGGCAAAGAAACCAAACACCAGCGCCAGCAGGCCCGGCACGAGGACAATCAGACACAGCGCCCAGGCGAAATGCTGCGTGCCTGCCCAAAACCACGGCAGCCGATCCCAGGACAGGAAGGTCATAAACGCGGGCAGGCTGTCCCCGGAGGCCTGGCGCATCAGGTACATGCCCATCGCATAGCCGCCCAGCGCAAAAAACAGGCCATGCCCCAGAGAAAGTAAGCCCGCATAACCCCACACCAGATCCAGCGCCACCGCGACCACGGCGTAGCACAGAATTTTACCGACCAGCGTTAAGGTATAGGTGGAGATCGCCAGCGGATGCGAGGCGGGCAGCAGTGCCAGGAACGGCATGATCAGCAGCAGCAGCGTAACGACTGCGCCAATGCCCAGCGTCAGGCGCGGTGCCTGACGCGTCAGACGTAAGGTGAGAGGTTGCGTCATCAGTCAGTCACCCTTCCTTTCACGGCAAACAGTCCCTGCGGACGTTTTTGAATAAACAGCACGATCAACACCAGAATAAGGATTTTCCCCAATACGGCCCCCATCTGCGGCTCCAGCACTTTGTTGAGAATGCCCAGCCCCAGCGCGGCGACCACGGTTCCGGCAAGCTGGCCGACGCCGCCCAGCACCACCACCAGGAAAGAGTCGATGATGTAGCCCTGGCCCAGTTCTGGCCCGACATTGCCTAACTGCGACAGGGCGACGCCGCCCAGCCCCGCGATACCGGAACCCAGACCAAATGCCAGCATGTCCACGCGGCCCGTCGGCACGCCACAGCAGTCGGCCATGGCCCGGTTTTGGGTGACGGCGCGCACGTTCATCCCCAGCCGTGTGCGGTTGAGAAGCAGCCAGGTCAGTATCAACACAAACACCACGAACAGGATGACTGCAATGCGGTTCCAGGGCAGAACCAGATTGGGCAGCACCTGCAATCCGCCCGACAGCCAGGCGGGATTGGCGACCTCCAGGTTCTGCGCACCAAACAGCATACGCACCAGCTGAATCAGCATCAGGCTGATGCCCCAGGTCGCGAGCAGAGTTTCCAGTGGGCGGCCATACAAATGGCGAATGATAGTGCGCTCCAGCGCCATTCCAATGGCTGCCGTCATCAGAAACGCGACCGGCAGCGCCAGCAGCGGATACCAGGCGATATACTGCGGTGCAAACTGCTGGAACAGGTTTTGTACCAGCCAGGTGGCGTACGCGCCCAGCATCAGCATTTCACCGTGCGCCATATTGATCACCCCCAGCAGACCGTAGGTGATGGCCAGGCCCAGCGCGGCCAGCAGCAGGATCGATCCCAGCGAGAGCCCGCTGAATGCCTGTCCCAGCAGATCGCCCCACATCAGGCGACTTTTCATCTGCTTCAGGCTGTCTGCCGCTGCCTCGCGTACCGTTTCATCGGGCTCGGCTGCGGGCTGCGTCAGGCGCTGCAGGCTGGCCTGAGTATTAGGATCGCTGGATTCGCCCAGCAGTTTGACCGCTCTAAGCCGCACCATCGGCTGCGGGCTGGTCAGCTGCAGACTGGCCGCCGTCATGGCCAGCGCAGCATGAACCTGAGGATCCGTTTCAACACTGAGGCGTTTCTCTATGAGCGGAAGCAGGTCAGCGGCCGCGTCGTTTTGTAACTGTTGCGCCGCGCGCAGGCGCACGCCGGCATCAGGGCTTACCAACTGATGGGCGGCGAGAGCACTGGCGACCAGTACACGCAGGCGGTTGTTCATAAACAGCTTTTTAACGTCGCCGTTGGGCTGTGCGGCGTCATCCAGTGGCTGAAGCGTATTCCCGGTTTTACTAAAGGGATGGTGGTCCTGATCCGTTACGACGGTTTCCGCTTTTAACGCTTCCAGCAAGGGTAAACGGCGGGCATCTGGCGCAGCGGCCCACTGTTGCAGCAGATCGGCCTGCTGAGTTCGGCTGGCGGCAGCAAAGTCCGTAGCGGGTCCGGCGCTGGCAAACAGCGGCAGAAGCAGCAATAACGCTAAAAAATTCAGGCGAAGCATCATGGTGAGTCTCATCAAAAGGGCGAGCATAGGATGTCCTGACGGCCGCCCTCACAGCCAGCGCGAGGGCGGTCTGAGTTTTACTGCGTCGTTTTCACGGGATGATCCGGTTTTTTATCATTGCCGGGAATATACGGGCTCCAGGGCTGGGCACGTACCGGTTTGTCCGTCTGCCAGACCACGTTAAACTGACCGTTTTCTTCAACTTCGCCAATCATCACGGGTTTGTGCAGATGGTGGTTGGTCTGATCCATCGTCAGGGTAAACCCGTCCGGGGCCTTAAAGGTCTGACCGGCCATGGCCGCACGCACTTTATCCACATTGGTCGTACCGGCTTTCTCGACGGCCTGCGCCCACATATGAATGCCTACGTAGGTGGCTTCCATCGGGTCATTGGTTACCACGGTGCTGGCATTCGGCAGATTGTGCGCTTTTGCATAAGCCCGATAGTCGGCAACAAATTTCGCGTTGGTCGGATTATCTAAGGATTCAAAATAGTTCCAGGCTGCCAACTGACCGACCAGCGGTTTAGTATCAATCCCACGAAGTTCCTCTTCACCCACCGAGAAGGCTACGACCGGGATATCGGTGGCTTTGATGCCCTGGTTAGCCAGTTCCTTGTAGAACGGTACGTTGGAATCGCCATTGATGGTGGAGACCACCGCGGTTTTGCCGCCAGCGGCGAACGTCTTGATATTAGAGACGATGGTCTGGTAATCGCTGTAGCCAAACGGGGTGTACACTTCCTCGATATCTTTATCCTGCACGCCTTTTGAATGCAGGAAGGCGCGTAAAATCTTGTTGGTGGTGCGGGGATAAACATAATCTGTTCCCAGCAGGAAGAAACGTTTGGCCCCGCCGCCATCCTGGCTCATCAGGTATTCCACCGCCGGAATCGCCTGCTGGTTTGGTGCTGCACCGGTATAAAAGACGTTCGGCGACATCTCTTCACCTTCGTACTGCACCGGATAGAAGAGCAGACCATTCAGTTCTTCAAAAACTGGCAGCACGGATTTGCGCGATACCGAGGTCCAGCAACCAAACACCACAGCCACTTTGTCCTGGGTCAGCAGTTGCCGGGCTTTCTCGGCGAACAGCGGCCAGTTTGAGGCCGGATCCACCACTACGGGCTCCAGTTTTTTCCCCAGCACGCCGCCTTTGGCGTTAATTTCATCGATGGTCATCAGGGCGACATCTTTAAGTGGCGTTTCAGAAATGGCCATGGTGCCGGAAAGGGAGTGCATGATGCCTACTTTGATGGTGTCAGCCGCCTGAGCGCTCCAGGCGAACCCCATGCCCGCGACGGTAGCTGAGAGAGCAAAAGCTTTAAGCAATGAACGTCTTTTCATCGATGGTAAACCCCTAATGGTATGGATACGTTATTCAATGGGTTGAAGCCGGGCCTGCTGGAGCATGTGTAGCGTGATTTTTCTGACCTCCGCTTTACTGACGGCAATGTGCCCGGTCAGGATCTGGCGGGCGTCGCGGGTCTCTTGCAATAAAATGGCCCGCAAAATCTGTGCGTGTTCGCGATAGGTCGCCGCAATACGATCTTCCCGGGTAAAATCAAGCCGCCGGATAATGCGGATTTTCTCTGTCAGCTCGGCATGGATCCGCGCCATTTCCGCATTGCCCGCGGCGGCGACCAGCGTCATATGAAACGCCTCATCATGCTGTGAAACCCGCTTGCCATCTTCCACCTGCGCAGCTTCGCACCAGAACTGATACAGCTCGCGTAGTCGGTCGGCGCACTGGGTCGGCGGCAACGCACACAGGCGCGTGACCGCCTCGCACTCCAGGACGGTACGCAAATCGTACAGCTCTTCGAAGTAGGCAAAATCAAAGGCTTTCACCTGCCAGCCGCTGCGAAACCACACGTCGACATAGCCTTCACGCTCCAGCCAGAACAGGGCCTGGCGAACCGGGGTGCGGCTGACTGCCATGCGCTCTGCAATCTCACTTTCGCTGAAGCGGTCGCCGGGCATCAGGCGGAACTCAAAAATGTCGTTTTTCAGTGCCTGGTAAACCCGTTCTGCCAGTGCTTCCGGGCGGGCTTTGCTTCGTGGTGATCGGGTCGTCATCGGCGCTCCTTATTCCAGCCACAGCAGCGTGTCGCCAGGGCTGACAGGGCGGCCGGCCTGGCAGGCCACGCGTTTCACCCGACCCGCGCAGGGAGCCGTAATGGCCAGTTCCATTTTCATTGCCTCAACAATCACCAGCGTTTGTCCGGCACTCACCGTCTCGCCCGCCTGCACCAGCACTTTCCAGATGTTGCCGTTCATATCTGCCTGTACAGCCTGCGCGCTGTTATCCTCAGCGGGCGCGTCTGACTCGGCCTCAGTGGAAGCGGGGGCTTCCGGCTCCTCCTGCGACCAGAGCCGGACCTCCTGCTCAAATGCCGCGGCCTGGCGCTGGCGAAACGCCGCAATGTCGTCGGCGTTCGCCGCCAGAAACGCCTGGTGAGCGGCAAAATCGAATTCAGTTTCTTCGATACGCAGTGCAGCACGGCCCTCGCGGAAATCATCACGAAGTTTCGCCAGTTCCTCTTCGCTCACCGGATAGAAGCGCACCTGATCGAAGAAGCGCAGGAGCCAGGGCTCACCGGCACCGAACTGCGGGTTTTTCAGGAAGGTGTTCCAGATGGGTAACGTACGGCCGACCAGCTGGTAACCGCCGGGAGAGTCCATGCCGTAAATGCACATGTACATGCCGCCGATGCCGACGGTGCCCTCTGCGGTAAAGGTACGGGCCGGACTGTACTTGGAGCTGAGCAGGCGATGGCGAGGATCAATCGGCACCGCGCAGGGTGCACCCAGATAAACATCGCCCAGGCCCAAAATCAGGTAGCTGGCATTGAACAGCGTATCGCGAACCTGTTCACGATCGGATAATCCATTGATACGTTGAATAAAATCGACGTTATTGGGTAGCCAGGGCGCGCTGGCGCGCACGGTTTCTTTATAACGTTCGACGGCACCGAGCGTGGCGCTGTCTTCAAACGCCATCGGCATCCAGACAATGCGAGAGGGCACTTTCAGCGTGCTGACATCACCGAGCATGGCTTCCCGGGCCAGCAGCTCGGACATTAACTGGGACTGCGACAGGGTAAGGCTGTCATAGCGAATTTGCAGTGAACGCACGCCGGGGGAGAGCTCTTCGATGCCGTCAACCGGTCGCTCACGCAGCGACGCCATCAGCAGATGAACACGGAGGCGGAGCGCCAGATCCAGCACGTTGTCGCCATATTCGATCAGAATGTATTTATCGCCGGCCTGACGATACACCGCCTGCGGTGTGGTGTCGGTGGCGGCAACGGCGGCGAGCACGGTAGCGGAGCCAAAGCGGTTGTCGGCCAGCGACGGTAGGTCAAACATCTGCGCCGTGTGCGGACGCAACGTGGCGATGACCTGCAACCGGGCATTTTCCAGCGCGACGGCTTCTTCGACGCTGATGGGATGGAAGCGAATTTTATCGCCCGGTTTGACCTGGCCGACCTTCCACAGTTCGGCTTTGGCTATCGTCACCGGGCAGACAAAGCCGCCGAGGCTGGGACCGTCGTGGGTCAGGATGACCGGAAAGTCACCGGTGAAGTTGATCGCGCCAATCGCGTATTCACAGTCGTGCACGTTGGACGGATGCAGGCCCGCTTCACCGCCGTTAGCGCGCGTCCAGGTCGGTTTAGGCCCGACCAGACGTACACCAAGGCGGTTGGAGTTGTAGTGAACCTGCCAGTCGCTGGCAAAGAATTCATCGATGGCGGCTTGGGTGAAAAAGTCAGGTGCGCCGTGCGGGCCGTACAGGACACCAATGTGCCATTCGCTGGTGTACGTCGGGATCAGCGCCGGGCTGAGTGCCTGCGGAGCGCTGACCGGCGCGGGCGTGGTGCAGGCTGCCAGTGACGGTTGCGAGACAGGCAGCATATCGGCAACCCGAAGCGTGCGGCCGGCGTGCCCGCCAAACTGGCCCAGAGAAAAGGTGGAACGACTGCCAAGGTATTCCGGGACATCAAAGCCGTTACGGATAGCCAGATAACAGCGGCAACCGCGCTGGGCACGACCCAGTGTCAGCGTTTGGCCAGCATTGACCGTTATCGGCTGCCAGTTGCTGACAGGGATGCCATCCAGCGTGGCGCCGCAGTCTGCCCCTGTGAGAGCAAGGGTCGCCGCGCAATGAAAGCGCAGCGTTGGGCCCTGTAGGGTAAATTCCAGCCCGGCCGCCGACTCGTGATTCCCGACGATGCGGTTGGCAAGGCGGAAGGCATAATCATCCATTGGACCTGACGGCGGGACGCCGATATTCCAGTAACCCAGACGGCCCGGCACGTCCTGGATGGAGCTGAACGTGCCCGCCTGCAGCACTTCGACTACGGCTGCCGCGGGCGTAAAGCTGTCCAGAAAACGTGTCCAGACCTTGCCGCTAAGGAACGCCTCGGTGGCCACGACCTGCCGCAGATAATCAAGATTGGTGGCGATACCGTGCAGTTGTGTGGCGTTCAGTGCGCATTGCAGTTTTTCCAGCGCCGCCTCTCGCGTGTCCGCATGGACGATGAGCTTGGCGATCATCGGATCGTAATAGCTGGAAACCTCGCTGCCGGTCGTCACCCAACTGTCCACACGGACATCGTCAGGAAAACTGACATGCGTGAGCACGCCGGGGCTGGGCTGGAAGTTTTTTAACGGATCTTCGGCGTACAAACGGACTTCAATCGACGCGCCCTGCGGTGCCTGCTGCAGGCGCGGCCAGTCGATCGCTTCGTCAGCGGCGACGCGCAACATGCATTCCACCAGGTCGAGGCCGGTGACGCATTCGGTGACCGGATGCTCAACCTGCAGGCGGGTATTCACTTCCAGGAAATAGAAGGCGTCCTGCTGTGCATCATAAATGTATTCCACGGTCCCCGCGCTGCGGTAATTGACTACCTCACCCAGCCGAACGGCTGAGGCAAGCAACGCCGCGCGCGTGGCCGCGGGCAGGCAGGGCGCGGGGGTTTCCTCCACCACTTTCTGGTTGCGGCGTTGCAGCGAACAGTCGCGCTCACCCAGCGCCACCACGGTGCCCTTGCCATCACCGAAGATCTGCACTTCCACGTGGCGGGCATGATCGATACAGCGTTCGAGGAAAACGCCTGCGTCACTAAAGAATTGTTCGCCCAGTCGACGGACGCTCTCCCAGGCATTGCGCAGTGCCCCGGCGTCGGCACAGCGCGTCAGCCCAATGCCTCCGCCGCCTGCCGTGCTTTTTAACATCACCGGATAACCGATGGATTCGGCTGCGCTGAGGGCGTCATCAAGTGTGTTGAGCAGCGGCGTGCCTGGCGTCATCGGTACTCCGGCCTGCGCGGCTAACTCACGGGCGCGATGTTTCAGCCCAAACTCACCAATTTGCGCAGCCGTGGGACCGACAAACACGATACCGGCCTCTTCACAGGCGGCAGCAAAGGGCAGACTTTCTGACAGAAAACCATAGCCGGGCCAGACCGCCTGGGCGCCCGTTTCCTGCGCCGCCGCCAGAATTTTGTCGATGCGCAGATAGCTGTCACTGGCTTTGTCGCCGCCCAGACCCACGGCGATATCCGCCTCTTTCACATGCTGTGCGTTGCGGTCGGCATCGGAAAACACGGCCACGCTTTTAATGCCCAGACGTTTCAGCGTGCGGATGGCGCGACAGGCAATTTCACCCCGGTTAGCAATCAGGACTGTGCTGAACATAATTAGTTACTCCCAGGCGAGGCAAGCCAGTTACGCCAGCCGCCAAATTCAGTGATTTCCAGCGCGCCGGTTAGCGCGGCACCTTCACAAATAAAGCCTTTCACCACACGTCCATCGGCAAGCGTCAGATTGCCAATGCCCAGTGGGGCAGGGATTTCCGCCACAAACTCACCGAAGCGCGCCAGCGGGATATCCCAGAGTTCAACGGTAATGGCCGCCCCCTGTTCTGTGCGCATCAGGCCGGGTTTCTTAATCGGACCCTCTAATAAGGCAAACAGGCGATACTGGCTGGCGGTCTGCGTCTCTTCCACCAGAACGGCCTGGCGCGTGGTGAGCTGGAAATTAAGGGGCATCCCGGTGAGGTGTGCGCCGACGACGGCCACCCGAACATGATCGTGGGATAGAGGAAGCGCCGTCGGGGAGGACGGCAGTGGCAGGCCGGTTGCGCCGAGAGGCAGGGCCAGAGCCTGCTGCCAGCGCATGCCAAACTGCGCCAGCGCGCGGTCATGCCAGGCGGGAGCGATGAGCGTAATGCCCGCCGGCAGGTCGTCGTTTCTGAACGGGGCGGGCAGGGCCAGTGCAGCAAGATCGGCCAGATTAGTGAAGTTGGTATAAGTGCCAAAATGCGCGTTATACAGTACCGGCTCCTGCTGCATTTCGTCCAGCGTGTAAATGGTGGGCGAGGTGGGCACCACCAGCGCATCAAACGAGGCCAGAACCTGCTGAATGTGCCGGGCCAGTTCGGCACGCTGGTATTCGGCCTGCCAGGCATCCACGGCGCTGTACTTCAGGCCATTCGCCACAATGCCGTGGACCACCGGATCCATGTTCTCTGGCTGGTTAAGCATCTCGCCTACGGCGACGGTGCGCTCGGCGACCCACGGACCCTGATAAAGCTGCTCGGCGAGCTGGCGGAAAGGGGTAAAGTCAATGGGATGCAACGTCGCGCCGGTCGCCTTCAGTGCGCTGAGCGCGGCATCCCAGGCGGCTTCGGCGGCGGCATCATCGTAAAATTCCGGTGTAGCCGGAATGGCGAAATCAGGACGGGCTTTCATGCCTGCTGGGGCCGTACGGGGATTCACGCGCGAATAGGCGTCTTTCTCGTCGTAGCCACCGGCCAGGCTGGCCACGGTAAAGGCGTCTTCAACCGTCAGCGCAAACACCGAAATCGTATCGTTCAGGCGACAGGCCGGGACCACACCACGGGCAGAGAACCAGCCCTTTGTCGGTTTCAGGCCGACAATATTGTTAAACCCTGCCGGCACCCGACCTGACCCGGCGGTGTCAGTACCGAGTGAGAAACCCACCAGGCCACGCGCCAGTACCGAGGCCGATCCGGAACTGGATCCGCCACTGACAAAATCCGGATCAAAGGTATTACACACCGCGCCATAAGGTGACCGTGCGCCCACCAGGCCGGTTGCAAACTGATCAAGGTTGGTTTTGCCGATGACCACCGCACCTGCTGCTTTCAGGCGAGCCACCACAAAGGCATCCTCTTCAGCGGTGTAGCTAAACGCCGGGCAGGCGGCGGTGGTCGGCCAGCCTGCGACATCAATATTGTCTTTGACCGCGAACGGCACACCGAACAAAGGAAGCGCGTCGGGATCCTGCTGATAGCGTGCCAGAAGCGGCGTGATTTGTGCTTCGAGTTGCGCCGGACTGGCAAGACAGATCCAGGCATTATCACTGGGTTCCTGTTCCGCCAGGTGGGTTGCCAGCAACGTGTGAAGCTGCTGTGGGTGCTGCCGGGCGCGTTGCTGCCATTCGCTAAGGGTCAAGCCAGATGTTGAAGCCATGCAATAAATTCCAACTGGTATACAAGATGGCATTCAACAGAGCAAAGGCTGTGCCAGATTTTTAACTTGATGAATCAAAGAGATAAAGCGGCATGCCATAAGTTTATGTGATGATAAAATGCACAGCCGTAGCGCAGAACGTGTGACATTGCGGTGCGCCACGCCTGCGCAAAGGTAAATTTTGTGAAGAACATGGCAAGAGTGGCTTCCCCTGGTTAGCATGAATAACGTCTGGCACCCTGCCAGGGCCCAGCAACAGAGGAGATTTACGTGGAGAAGTGGCGTAACGGGATGATAGGGTTCTGCCTGGTGAGCATGGCCGGCAGCGCATGGGCTGATTCGCTTGATCAACAACGGCAACGATATCAACAGATTAAACAGGCGTGGGACAGTAACCAGATGGCGACAGTCGATCAACTGTTACCGACGCTGCAGGATTATCCGCTTTATCCCTACTTAGAATACCGTTTGCTGGCGCAGGATCTGGATCAGGAAACCAGCCTGGCGGTGCAGAACTTCATTCAAAAGTACCCCACCTTGCCCCCGGCACGGTCGCTGAAAACACGGTTTGTGAACGTGCTGGCCCATCGTCAGGACTGGCAAGGCGTACTGAATTTCAGCCCGGATGAACCGACGCCGGTGCAGGCGCGCTGCAACTGGTATTATGCAAAATGGTCTACCGGTCAGCAGCAGGCGGCCTTTGCGGGCGCAAAAGCGATTTGGCTGCGCGGCACCGCCTTGCCGAATGACTGTGACAAGCTGTTTTCAGTCTGGCAGGCCTCAGGGCAGCTCTCGCCTATTACGGTGCTGGAGCGCATTCGTCTGGCGATGAAAGCGGGCAATGACAGCCTGGTCAGCTATCTGGCGAAGATGCTGCCCGCTGATTACAAGACGATGTCGGATGCCTTACTGACGCTGCAGAAAGATCCCCAGTCCGTAACGACTTTTGCCAACAGCGTTGGTGCCACCGACTTTACGCGCCAGGCCACTATCTTTGCCTTCGCCCGTGTGGCGCGTGCCGATATGGAAAATGCCCGCAGCATGATTCCCGAACTGGTCCGGGCGCAAAAAATGGGGCCGGAGGATGAACAGGCGCTGAAGGAGATTGTGGTCTGGCGCATGATGGGCAGCGATCTGACTTCTGAGCAAGCGCGCTGGCGCGATGCGGTGGTGATGAACAGCGAATCAACTGCCTTGCTGGAGCGGCGCGTCCGCCTGGCGCTGAGTGAAAATGACCGTCGTGGCCTGAATACCTGGATTGCCCGTCTGCCGGTAGAAGCGAAAGAGAAAGACGAATGGCAATACTGGCAGGCCGATCTGCTCTATTCCAAAGATCGCAAAGAAGAAGCCGATGAGATTCTGCGCAAACTGATGACGTCACGCGGCTTTTACCCGATGGTGGCTGCACAGCGTCTGGGCGTGAATTATCCTCTGCAGGTAGATGCCGCACCGAAACCCGACAGCGCCACGATACAGGGGCCCGAGCTGGCCCGGGTACGCGAGCTGATGTACTGGGGGCTGGATAATCTGGCGCGAAGCGAATGGGCCAACCTGATTAACAGCAAAACCCATGTCCAGCAGCAGATGCTGGCGCGTTACGCAAGCGAGCAGGACTGGTGGGATCTCAGCGTACAGGCCACCATCACCGCAAAAATGTGGGACAGCCTGAAAGAACGCTTCCCGCTGGCATGGCAGAATCTTTATAAGCAGAACACACAGGGGAAAACCATTCCGCAGAGCTATGCGATGGCGATTTCCCGTCAGGAAAGTGCGTGGAACCCGAAAGCGCGTTCCCCGGTCGGTGCGAGTGGCCTGATGCAAATTATGCCCGCCACCGCCACGCATACCGTGAAGATGTTTAGCATTCCTGGCTATGTGAATCCGTCTCAGCTGTTCGATCCGCAAACCAATATCCAGATTGGCACGCAGTATCTGGATTATGTCTATCAGCAGTTTGATAAGAACCGGATCTTCGCCTCGGCGGCCTACAACGCCGGGCCCGGTCGCGTACGGACCTGGCAAAACAGCACCGCGGGCAATCTGAGTGCCGTCGCCTTCATCGAAACCATTCCGTTTTCCGAAACGCGGGGTTACGTGAAGAATGTGCTGGCTTATGATGCCTACTATCGCTACTTCCTGGGCCAGCCTGACAAGATCCTGTCAGATGCTGAGTGGAATCGCCGTTACTAGCTGTGTTAAGCTTCCGTACTCTTTAGTGAGTACGGAAGCCCTCTCATGAACCAACCTGCTGTGCCACCCGAAACTGAACAGGCTGCGGAGTCGAACTGGCTACGTTTTGTTGATCTGATTCAGCAGGCGTTTGCCGACCAGCATGCGTTACCGCTCCTGCAACTCATGATGACGCCCGATGAGCGGGAAGCCTTTGGCACACGTCTGCGTATCATCGAATCGCTGCTGAACGGCGACATGAGCCAGCGTGAGTTGAAAAATGAGCTTGGCGTCGGCATCGCGACCATCACCCGGGGATCGAACAGCCTGAAAGAGGCGCCTCCCGCACTCAAGCGCTGGCTGGAGGCCCAATTGCGCCACCCGGAGTCGATTACGCGTAATAAGGATGCGTAAACGGGCAGAGCGCCAGAATTAACGCCTGATGATACACACTGGAGCGGCTGAGCAGACCATGGGTTAACGTGCCTATCGCACCGCCTTTGTGTTTAATGTTTTCTATGCCGGTCAGGCGCGCCATCTCGTCGCCCAGTTCACGGCCTTCACGTAAACCCGCCATCACGGGCGGCGGCAGCGTAAAGCTGGCTGAACGTGATTCACCCCGCTGCTTGTGGTTTTCCACCACTATCCAGGCAAACGCACTCTCTTCTTCAATGCCTGCTTCAATCGCGACCCAAAAATCTGCTTCCGGGCGAACCTGACGGGCATTCATGACGCGCTGACGTGCGCCGGTGCGGGTTTCAAGATTAGAGAGGGGCTGTGCTGCCACGCCGCTCTCGACCTCCACCCCTTCTGTATGGCAGGATCCCTCGCCGAAAACGTCGTTGAATGCCTGAGCAATCGCACGAATCTTCGCTGGATTGGTGGTAGCTGCGACGACATGGTACATAATTAATTGAACCCTCAGGTAATAAAGGCGATTTTGGTCGCAGTATAACGGAAACTACGCATGCTACAGGTCTATCTTGTTCGTCACGGTGAAACGGTATGGAATGCAGAACGCCGCATTCAAGGGCACTCCGACAGTCCGCTGACGGCAAAAGGCGAGCACCAGGCCCGTCAGGTCGGTGAACGGATTAAACACGCAGGTATCACCCATATCATTTCCAGCGACTTAGGACGTACCCGACGTACGGCAGAAATCATTGCCGATGCCTGCGGCTGCGATGTCACCTTTGACGCCCGCCTGCGCGAACTGAATATGGGCGTGCTGGAAAAACGCCTGCTGGACGAGTTGAGTGCGGAAGAAGAGGGCTGGCGCGCGTCGCTGGTTAACGGCACTGAGGGTGGCCGTATTCCGCAGGGCGAATCCATGACAGAACTGGCGCAGCGTATGCAGGATGCCCTGAATGCCTGCCTGGCGTTACCGGCTGGCAGCCACCCCTTGATTGTCAGTCATGGTATGGCGCTGGGCGTGCTGGTGAGCACCATTCTGGGATTGCCTGCGTATGCGGAACGTCGTCTTCGTCTGCGTAACTGTTCGATTTCCCGCGTTGATCATCAACAAAGCGCCTGGCTGGCAGCGGGCTGGGTGGTCGAAACGGCGGGAGATATTTCGCATCTTGACGAGCCCGCGCTGGACGAACTCCAGCGGTAAGTTGACAGATTATGCCGTCATCGCGACGGCATAATCACAAACGCGATTAACGGCGAATCGGGATCAGATACTCGCACTTAATATCTGCTGGGGGTTCGGTCCGTTTCTTTCCGCCATGGGTAATAAAACGTTCAATATCCTGGCCCTGACGGCGAGTCAGTCCCAGTGTCGGCATGCAGGTGCCATACAGTAACAGGATAAATTCCTGCAAATCTACGCGGGGACCTGCATAGTTGAACTGCACATAGTCGCCTGCTTCCAGGCTGACGTTCTGCCCGGAGTGCATATTCGTTGCGCTGTCCACAGGCACCGCCGTGGTATACAGAATCTCCTGCTCATCATCCTTTTCATGACTGGCACGGACCTGGTGCAGACCGTAAAGCACTGGCGGCACCGTATCCGTTTCCAGCAGAAACTGCCGCCAGAAGTGGAGGCGCATTTCATCACGATATTTGGAAATTTGTTCCAGCGTGCAGGTGTAGCTCTGTGTCTGACCAAACAGTACGGTTTCCGGCAGCGTAACGAACTGGTGTTCCGGCAGTGTGTCATTGCCCAGGCGAATCGGTGGGCGAATGCCGAAGGAGTTCCAGTCAGATGAACGGCGATACCATGCAGGGGTTTGATTAAACTGCTTTTTAAAGGCACGCGTAAAGGTCTGCTGGGAATCGAACCGATACTGTAAGGCGATATCAAGAATCGGGCGACTGGTCAGGCGAAGCGCGACGGCGGCTTTAGAAAGACGCCGTGCCCGGATGTAAGCGCCGATGGCGTGCCCGGTGACATCTTTGAACATCCGTTGTAGATGCCATTTAGAATAACCTGCCTTAATGGAAACGTTATCCAGTGAAAGGGGTTGATCCAAATGGCTCTCCAGCCAGGCAAGCAAATCGCGAATGATACCGGCTTGGTCCATAAAACATCCTCATACTCTGGTGGCGCAGCTAAATGAAGTCGACGAATAATAGTACTTATAGCGTAAAGACGTGATCGGCTTTGATTGGGGTAGTTGTACTATTCACTAACGCGGGAGTTTATACCCTTTTTGCATTGGTTATTGTATCAATTGACAGTACATTACATGCTCATCTATTACATTTGCAATGGTAACTCATGACAATAACTCGTCTTGCGATCGCCACCTTCGCTGGTCTGCTATTTTCCAGTTCGCTGCTGGCCGAAGAGATCGGCTCGGTCGATACCGTATTTAAGATGTTTGGGCCGGACCACAAAATTGTGGTGGAAGCGTTCGATGATCCTGATGTTAAAAATGTAACCTGCTATATCAGTCGGGCCAAAACGGGCGGGATTAAGGGCGGACTGGGACTCGCAGAGGACACGTCTGACGCCGCTATTTCCTGTCAGCAAACCGGACCGGTTGAGTTAAGTGATAAGATCGCCAAAGGAAAAGCGCAGGGTGACGTTGTGTTTCGCCAGCGTACTTCACTGATTTTTAAAAAGTTGCAGGTTGTCCGCTTCTTTGACAGCAAGCGCAATGCGCTGGTCTACCTGGCGTATTCGGATAAGGTGGTGGATGGTTCGCCGAAAAATGCGCTGAGTGCCGTGCCGATTATGCCCTGGCATTAACGCATAAAAAAACGCCCGAAAGGGCGTTTTTCTGAGGCCGTTACTCTTGCAGGTCACCGCAGAAACGGTAGCCTTCACCGTGAATGGTAGCGATGATTTCTGGCGTATCCGGTGTGGATTCGAAATGTTTACGAATACGGCGGATGGTGACGTCAACGGTACGATCGTGAGGTTTCAGATCGCGTCCGGTCATTTTTTTCAGCAAATCAGCACGGGTCTGAATTTTGCCGGGATTTTCGCAGAAGTGCAGCATGGCGCGGAACTCACTGCGCGGCAGTTTGTACTGCTCACCGTTGGGATTGATCAATGAACGGCTGTTGATATCCAGTTCCCAGCCGTTGAACTTATAGCTCTCGACCTGACGACGCTCTTCATTAGGCAGCGGTAAGTTCATGGTGCGTAACAGCAGATTACGTGCACGAATAGTTAACTCACGCGGATTAAATGGCTTCGTGATGTAGTCGTCTGCGCCAATTTCCAGTCCAAGGATCTTATCAACTTCGTTATCGCGTCCTGTCAGGAACATTAATGCCACATTAGCTTGCTCACGCAGTTCACGCGCCAGTAACAGGCCGTTTTTGCCCGGCAGGTTGATGTCCATGATAACCAGGTTGACATCATTGTCGGTCAATACCTGATGCATTTCTGCACCATCGGTCGCTTCATACACGACATAACCTTCCGCCTCAAAAATACTTTTGAGGGTATTACGCGTGACCAGTTCGTCTTCAACGATGAGAATGTGCGGGGTCTGCATGTTTAGCTACCTAATTTTGCCAACTAAATTGAAAACAGGGCGTACAGCGGTTAGGTGCTCTCCAGTGCGGAGAACGGCAAGCTTTGCTGAACCGTTGTACGAAAGTCATTGTGATAAGCTTTTATCAAGGTCAACAACCGTGTTCGCTCAGCCAGCCGTAACGACAATTCCATGCCCTGCGGAATAATAAATTGAAACATATACTAACTGTCTTAACAGCAACCTAACAGCAATAACAACAACTGCTAAGCATAAAAACAACGCTTCGTTGACTTATATCAAATGCAATTGTAGCACGTTAACATTTCTGTGAAAAACATCCCGAAAAATTGACGCAGAAGGCGATTACACGTCATTTTTGTACCGACAGGCACAGCACAGCACAAAACGGGATGTTAGAAACTTACTATCACAGGGGGCTGAATTGAAAGGCTTTTATTTTGAATTTTCTGATAATGTGCACTTTATGGTAAAAAAGGACGCAATGGCTTTTTTTAACGTGTTTTAACATGTATTTCAGGGTGTTAACCTCAAAGCTTATACCTCTTAATATCACGCTACATGTTACACTGCACCGTCTACATTTACTGATGGAATGATCATGCTTTTTCCTCTTATCCTCGTCTCGCCCGCCCGGCCGGAAAATATCGGCGCAGCGGCCCGTGCCATGAAAACCATGGGTTTTAGTGAACTGCGCATTGTCGCCAGCGATGCCTGGCAGGACCCGGCTGCACGCCGTGTGGCGCACGGCGCGGGGGACATCCTGGATAACGTGAAAACATTTGCTACGCTGGCTGATGCGCTGGCGGATATCGATTTTTCCGTCGCCACCACCGCGCGCAGTCGCGCCAGGTTCCGTTACTACGCCACGCCCCAGCAGGTTGAAGCCCGGTTGCTTGAAAAGCGGCAGTGGGTAAACAGCATGGCGCTGGTGTTTGGTCGCGAAGACAGTGGGCTGACCAACGAGGAACTGGATCAGGTTGACCTGCTCACCGGGATCCCTATGGCGCAGGACTATCCTTCATTAAACCTGGGGCAGGCGGTGATGGTGTACTGTTATCAGTTAGCGGCCCTTAACCAGGTCACAGCACCCGTTACGCCGCTTGCCGATGCGCAGCAATTGCATGCGTTGCGCCAGCGTCTGACGCAGCTACTCCAGCAACTGGATGTCAGCGACGACATCAAAATGTCAGACTGGATTAATCAGCGTATTGGTTTGCTGGAACAGCGCGACAGTGCAATGCTGCATCGCCTGTTACATGATGTGGAAAAAAAGCTCGCAGAGAAATCCTCGGGGAATGCGTAACTATTTAGTGACAGATGTTAATTAAGCGCACGATACCAAACGATTCGCCAGGTTTTTTTCCTGCAATCACACGCTAAGCATGGCGAGTTTTTTTTGCACAAAGGATAAAACCGTTGACTTGATGTGCGCTTTGATTTACTTCTTAGAACCAGACGGACAATCAATGACAGACAGAAAATAAATCTGAATGCGTAATCACAGCCTGAACACCACAATTATTACCACCACCATTACCATGGGTAACGGGGCGGGCTGACGCATCCAGGAAAAACAAAAAAAGAAGCCCGCACCTCACGAGTGCGGGTTTTTTTTTGACTCAAAATCAGGAGAGTTGACATCATGCGAGTGCTGAAATTCGGTGGGACCTCGGTGGCCAATGCAGAGCGTTTTCTGCGCGTCGCCGATATTCTGGAAAGTAATGCGCAACAGGGACAGGTTGCTACCGTGCTTTCTGCACCTGCAAAGATTACCAACCACCTGGTTGCGATGATTGAAAAAACCATCAGCGGTCAGGATGCGTTGCCCAATTTGAGTGATGCGACGCGCATCTTCGCAGAACTGCTGCAGGGGCTGGCCGAGGCACAACCCGGTTTCGACTATGAGGTGCTGAAAAGCCGTGTTGACAGCGAATTTGCGCAACTTAAACAGGTTCTGCACGGCATCAGCCTGTTAGGACAGTGCCCTGACAGCGTCAATGCGGCCATTATCTGTCGGGGCGAGAAGCTCTCCATTGCCATTATGGAAAAGCTGTTAGAAGCCCGTGGCTATGGCGTCAGCGTGATCGACCCGGTCGAAAAACTGCTGGCCATCGGTCATTATCTGGAATCAACCGTGGATATCGCCGAGTCAACCCGCCGCATTGAAGCCAGTCAGATCCCAACAGAAAACATGATCCTGATGGCTGGTTTCACCGCCGGTAACGAACGGGGTGAACTGGTGGTGCTGGGCCGCAACGGTTCTGACTATTCAGCGGCGGTGCTGGCGGCCTGCCTGCGGGCCGATTGCTGTGAGATCTGGACCGATGTGGACGGGGTTTATACCTGCGATCCGCGCCAGGTTCCGGACGCGCGCCTGCTCAAATCCATGTCTTACCAGGAAGCAATGGAGCTGTCCTATTTCGGGGCCAAAGTTCTGCATCCTCGCACTATCGCACCTATCGCGCAGTTTCAAATCCCTTGCCTGATCAAAAACACGGCCAATCCCCAGGCGCCAGGTACGCTGATTAGCGGCAACGGCGAGCAGGATGAGTATCCGGTTAAAGGCATCACCAACCTGAACAATATGGCGATGTTTAACGTCTCCGGCCCGGGCATGAAAGGCATGGTGGGCATGGCGGCCCGCGTCTTTGCCACCATGTCGCGCACCGGCATTTCTGTGGTGCTCATTACCCAGTCTTCGTCTGAATACAGCATCAGCTTCTGCGTTCCTCAGAGCGAGCAGGCCCGCGCCCGTCGCGTGCTGGAGGACGAATTCTATCTTGAACTGAAAGATGGTCTGCTGGATGCGCTGGACGTTATCGAAAATCTGGCGGTGATCTCGGTCGTGGGTGACGGAATGCGTACCCTGCGCGGGATTTCAGCCAAGTTCTTCTCTGCGCTGGCGCGGGCCAATATCAATATCATTGCGATTGCTCAGGGCTCGTCTGAACGATCAATTTCCGTCGTGGTAAACAATGACGACGCCACCACCGGTGTTCGCGTGGTGCACCAGATGCTGTTTGCCACCGATCAGGTGATTGAAGTCTTCGTGGTGGGCGTTGGCGGTGTGGGCGGCGCGCTGCTGGATCAGTTGCATCGCCAGCAGGCCTGGCTCAAACAGAAGCATATCGACTTGCGCGTATGCGGTATCGCCAATTCCCGTGCGCTGTTAACCAATGTACACGGTATTGATCTTAGTAACTGGAAAGGCGAGATGGAGCAGGCCAAAGAGCCGTTCAATCTGGGACGCTTAATTCGTCTGGTAAAAGAGTATCATTTGCTCAATCCGGTGATTGTGGACTGCACATCAAGTCAGGCGGTGGCCGACCAGTACGCGGATTTTCTGGCTGAGGGCTTCCACGTAGTGACGCCGAATAAAAAGGCGAATACCGCGTCATGGGAATATTACCAAAAGATGCGCGCCGCCGCTGCCGGATCGCGCCGTAAGTTCCTGTACGACACTAACGTGGGCGCCGGTTTGCCCGTTATTGAAAATTTGCAAAATTTGCTGAATGCAGGCGATGAATTGATCCGCTTCTCCGGTATTCTGTCGGGATCGCTGTCGTATATTTTTGGCAAACTGGATGAAGGTGTCTCGCTGTCGGAGGCCACGCGCATGGCGCGCGAAATGGGATTCACTGAGCCGGATCCGCGTGACGATTTATCCGGCACGGATGTCGCGCGTAAGCTGCTCATTCTGGCACGCGAAGCCGGCTATCAACACGAAATGCACGACATTGAGATTGAGCCGTTGCTGCCAGCGCACCTGACCGCCATCGCCGATGTTGAGCAGTTTATGCAGCAACTGCCCGACGTCGATGCGGCGATTGCCGCCCGAGTGGCGCAGGCGCGTGAGGCGGGCAAAGTGTTGCGTCTGGTCGGCGTGATCGAAGAAGGCGGGGCGTGCAAAGTCAAGATCGAGGCAGTAGACAGTAACGATCCGCTTTTTAAAGTGAAAAACGGTGAGAATGCACTGGCTTTCTACAGCCGCTATTATCAGCCCATTCCGTTGGTGTTGCGCGGATACGGTGCAGGAAATGACGTGACAGCAGCGGGCGTGTTCGCCGATCTGCTGCGCACACTGTCGTGGAAGTTGGGAGTGTAATGATGGTAAAAATTCATGCGCCGGCCTCAATAGGCAATGTCAGCGTGGGCTTTGATGTGCTGGGCGCGGCGGTCTCGCCAGTGGATGGTTCATTGCTGGGAGATTGCGTCTCGGTCGAGGCGGCCGACAGCTTTAGCCTGAGCAATACTGGCCGCTTTGTCAGTAAACTGCCCAGCGATCCTAAAGAGAATATCGTCTATCAGTGCTGGGAGCGGTTCTGCGAAGCCATTGGCAAAAGCGTGCCGGTGGCGATCACGCTGGAAAAAAACATGCCTATAGGCTCGGGGCTGGGCTCCAGCGCCTGTTCCGTGGTTGCGGGTCTGATGGCCATGAACGAATTTTGTGGCAAACCGCTGGATGACAACCAGCTCCTGACGTTAATGGGGGAGCTGGAAGGGCGCATTTCCGGTAGCGTGCATTACGATAATGTCGCGCCGTGCTTCCTTGGCGGGATTCAACTGATGATCGAGGAAAATGGGATCATTACCCAGGCGGTGCCAGGCTTTGACGACTGGCTGTGGGTGATGGCCTATCCGGGCATCAAAGTGTCAACAGCGGAGGCGCGGGCGATTTTACCGGCGCAGTACGCGAAGCAGGACTGCATCAAGCACGGCCGACTGCTGGCCGGATTCATTCATGCCTGCCATACGCGCCAACCCGCGCTGGCGGCTAAACTGATGCAGGATGTGATTGCTGAGCCGTACCGGACTCAGCTGTTACCGGGCTTTGCCCAGGCACGTCAGGCTGCTCAGGATATCGGGGCGATGGCCTGCGGTATTTCGGGCTCTGGCCCCACGCTCTTTGCCATTTGCAACCAGATGGAAACGGCACAGCAGATGGCCGACTGGCTGAGCCAGCACTATCTGCAGAACGATGAAGGCTTCGTCCATATCTGCCGTCTTGATACGGCTGGCGCACGTAAACTGGGATAACGCATGAAACTCTACAATCTTAAGGATCATAACGAGCAGGTCAGCTTCGCCCAGGCGGTGAAACAAGGTCTGGGTTCACAGCAAGGGCTGTTTTTCCCGCTTGAGCTGCCTGAATTTGAACTGACCGACATCGATGCCATGCTGGAGATGGATTTTGTTACACGCAGCAGCAAAATCCTCTCTGCCTATATTGGCGACGAAGTGCCGGCGGCGCACCTGACTGAACGCCTGAAAACGGCCTTTACCTTTCCGGCACCGATCAAAGCGGTGACCGATGATGTCGCCTGTCTTGAACTGTTCCACGGCCCAACCCTGGCGTTCAAAGACTTTGGTGGCCGTTTTATGGCGCAGATGCTGTCCTATGTAAGTGGTTCAGATGAGCAGATCACGATTCTGACGGCAACCTCTGGCGATACCGGTGCCGCCGTCGCCCATGCGTTTTACGGCATGGAAAATGTGCGCGTCGTGATCCTGTATCCGCAGGGCAAAATCAGCCCGTTGCAGGAGAAATTGTTCTGTACGCTGGGCGGCAACATCGAAACCATTGCGATTGACGGCGATTTTGATGCCTGCCAGGCATTGGTCAAACAGGCCTTTGATGATCAGGAACTGAAGAAAGCTATCGGCCTGAACTCAGCCAACTCCATTAATATCAGCCGTCTGCTGGCGCAGATTTGTTATTACTTTGAAGCCGTCGCGCAACTGCCGCAGGAAAAACGTAATCAACTGGTCGTCTCTGTACCAAGTGGCAACTTTGGTGATTTGACGGCAGGTCTGCTGGCGAAGTCACTTGGGCTGCCGATCAAGCGGTTTATTGCGGCAACGAATGCCAATGACACGGTGCCACGCTTTCTTGGCAACGGCGAATGGCAGCCTAACGCGACCGTCGCGACATTGTCGAACGCCATGGATGTGAGCCAGCCGAATAACTGGCCGCGCGTTGAGGAGCTGTTCCGTCGCAAAACCTGGCGCCTGAGTGATTTAGCCTACGGCGCGGTATCCGACGCGGTGACGCGCGAAGCGATGCGTGATCTGGCGAAACTGGGTTACGTATCAGAGCCGCACGCGGCGATTGCCTGGCGCTTGCTGCGTGACCAGTTACAGGACGGCGAGTACGGCTTATTCCTTGGCACGGCGCACCCGGCGAAGTTCCTGGAGAGCGTGGAAAGTATTCTGGAGCAGAAGCTGGCGCTGCCGACTGAACTGGCAGAGCGTGCCGATCTGCCGTTGCTGTCGCATATCATGAAGGCAGATTTTGCCTCACTGCGTGCCTTTTTGCTGAAATAAAAGAAAGGTGGCTCGTGCCACCTTCCTGCATTCCGTCGCGCGTCGGGCAGGTTTACTGTTCGGCGCGTTTAAACACCAGTTCGTTGTCTCTGCTTTCCTCTGCTGCAAACCGATAACCCTCAAGGTCAAACCGGGTTAACTGCTCAGGTTGGGTCAGGCGCTGCTGAATAATAAAGCGGCTCATCAATCCCCGGGCCTTCTTCGCATAGAAACTGATGACTTTATACTTGCCGTTTTTCTCATCCAGAAACACCGGCTTGATCAGGCGCGCCTGCAGTTTTTTCGGTTTGATCGCTTTGAAGTATTCGTCTGACGCCAGATTAATCAATATGTCATCGCCCTGGCGGGCAAGGGCTTCATTCAGTTTTTCAGTGAGCAGGTCGCCCCAGAAGCTGTAAAGATCCTGGCCTGCCGGATTCGCCAGCTTGATGCCCATCTCCAGGCGATACGGCTGCATCAGATCCAGCGGACGCAGTAAACCGTATAAGCCCGACAGCATCCGCAGATGTTGCTGCGCAAAGTCGAAATCGTGTTCGCTAAAGGTTTCAGCCTGCAAACCGGTGTAGACATCACCTTTGAACGCCAGAATAGCCTGACGGGCATTATCCAGGCTGAAGTCGGGATGCCAGCTGTTGAAACGTTCGGCGTTCAGATGGGCCAGTTTATCGCTGATACTCATTAATGACGCGATCTGCGCAGGCGACAGCGTACGCGCAATCTGAATCAACTGTTGTGACTTTTCTAACAGGGCAGGTTGGGTAAAGTGCTGCGTGGCCAGGGGGCTTTCATAATCCAGCGTTTTGGCGGGCGAGATCACCATCAACATCGTCGCGTCCTCAGTAAGTCCCTTTCAGAAAGGGGAGAGCCAGTCATTGTTGCTGCGAGTGTAGCAAAAAAGCCGCAAGGATCGGCAAATCACTCCCATTCGTTCGCGCTATCGTAAACGGCATTCCCCGACCTTGCACCGCCGTTGCCGCGTGATATTATCCCAACAGCCTTTTATCACCCTGACAGTTAACTAAGAGAAAAGAACATGACGGACAAACTGACCTCCCTGCGTCAACTGACCACCGTAGTGGCCGACACCGGTGATATCGCAGCGATGAAGCTGTATCAACCCCAGGATGCCACCACCAACCCTTCTCTGATTCTTAACGCTGCTCAAATCCCTGAATACCGTAAACTGATTGATGAAGCGATCGCGTGGGCACGTCAGCAGAGCAACGATAAAGAGCAACAACTGCAACTGGTCTCTGACAAACTGGCCGTAAACATTGGTCTGGAAATCCTTAAACTGGTCCCGGGCCGCATTTCGACCGAAGTGGATGCGCGTCTTTCTTACGACACAGAAGCCAGCATTGCCAAGGCACGCAGCCTGATCAAACTCTATAACGATGCCGGTATCAGCAACGATCGTATCCTGATCAAACTGGCGTCAACCTGGCAGGGTATTCGTGCAGCAGAACAGCTGGAAAAAGAAGGCATCAACTGTAACCTGACGCTGCTGTTCTCCTTCGCCCAGGCGCGTGCCTGTGCGGAAGCGGGCGTGTATCTGATTTCGCCTTTTGTAGGCCGTATCCTCGACTGGTACAAAGCGAACACCGATAAAAAAGAGTACGCGCCACACGAAGATCCAGGCGTGGTATCCGTCTCTGAAATCTATAACTACTACAAGCAACACGGTTATGAAACGGTGGTTATGGGGGCAAGCTTCCGTAACGTCGGTGAAATCATTGAGCTGGCTGGCTGTGACCGTCTGACCATTTCACCTGCGCTGCTGAAGGAGCTGGCTGAAAGCGAGGGCTCGCTGGAGCGTAAGCTGAGCTACAGCGGTGAAGTGAAAGCGCGTCCGGAGAAAATGACCGAGTCAGAGTTCCTGTGGCAGCACAACCAGGATCCGATGGCGGTGACCAAGCTGGCGGAAGGTATCCGCAACTTTGCCATCGACCAGGGCAAACTTGAGAAGATGCTGGCAGAAATGCTGTAATCGTTCACCGTGGCGGCACCGTCGCCACGGTTTTCCCTTTCCGTCACGGTTTGTTATTCTTTTCACTACATCCTTTCCTTATCACCGCACTGCGGTAAACCACAGCGAACAACATCATGAACACATTACGTATCGGATTGATCTCGGTTTCCGATCGCGCAGCGAACGGCATTTATCAGGATCAGGGCATTCCGGCTCTGGAAGCCTGGCTGAGCGGTGCGATCAGCACGCCTTTTGAACTGGAAACGCGACTGGTCCCGGATGAGCAGCCCATGATTGAGCAGGCCATTTGCGAGCTGGTGGACGAACGCTTCTGTCATCTGGTGCTGACCACCGGTGGAACCGGTCCGGCACGTCGTGATGTGACGCCGGATGCGACGTTAGCGGTGGCCGATCGCGAGATGCCAGGATTTGGCGAGCAGATGCGGCAAATCAGCCTGAAGTTTGTGCCGACCGCGATTCTATCGCGCCAGGTGGGCGTGATTCGTAAACAATCCCTGATCCTTAACCTGCCCGGTCAGCCGAAATCCATTAAAGAAACGCTGGAGGGGCTGAAAGACGCGCAGGGCAACGTCCTGGTCCCAGGTATTTT
Organism: Pantoea sp. BS_8; assembly: GCF_041954965.1. NCBI lineage: Bacteria > Pseudomonadati > Pseudomonadota > Gammaproteobacteria > Enterobacterales > Erwiniaceae > Pantoea > Pantoea sp. BS_8. The sequence goes on along the minus strand of NZ_JAVAXU010000004.1, from coordinate 181,689 downwards.
TGCAGCTGTACCTTATTGTTTACAGTTGCTCGACGGACCTTATGTCGAAACCCACGCGGAATGTGTAGCAGCTTTTCGCCCAAAAAGCGCCATACGTGAGATAAATAACTAAATATTCTGCTTTTCAGGAATAAGCTACAGCCTGGCTGGTGTGGTGATAAATTGACGGTATAGTAAGCACAGCTTTACAACCGTTCTCTTTATCTCTGGACGCCTATGACCACACTTGAGACGCCTCGCCTGAAACCTCAGGACTATAAAACGCTGGCACTGGCTGCGCTGGGTGGCGCGCTGGAATTTTACGACTTTATCATCTTCGTTTTTTTCGCCGCCGTTATCGGTGAACTCTTCTTTCCCGCCGATATCCCCGACTGGCTTCGCCAGTTACAGACGTTCGCCATTTTTGCCGCGGGTTATCTGGCGCGTCCGCTTGGTGGCATCATCATGGCGCACTTTGGCGACAAAGTGGGCCGTAAAAAAATGTTCAGCCTGAGCATATTGCTGATGGCCTTACCCACCCTGGCAATGGGCGCGTTGCCCACCTGGACGTCGATTGGTCTTGCCGCGCCGCTGTTGATGCTGCTTCTGCGCATGCTGCAGGGGGCGGCTATCGGTGGTGAAGTGCCTGGTGCATGGGTGTTTGTGGCGGAGCATGTACCTTACAAACGCATTGGTATTGCCTGCGGCACGCTGACCGCCGGCCTGACGATTGGCATCCTGTTGGGATCGGTGGTGGCAACCTTAATTAATACAACGCTGACGCAGCAGGCGATTCACGATGGCGGCTGGCGCATTCCTTTCTTTCTGGGCGGGGCGTTTGGCTTAGGCGCCATGTATTTACGCCGCTGGCTGCATGAAACGCCGGTTTTCGTGGAGATGCAGCAGCGCAAAACGCTGGCGCAGGAACTGCCGCTGAAAACCGTGGTCATGAAACATCGAAAATCGGTAGCGATTTCAATTCTGCTGACCTGGATGCTGTCGGCCTGTATCGTTGTGGTGATTTTGATGGCACCGGTCTGGTTGCAGAAACAGCATGGAATGGCGCCGGCGCTGACCTTAAAAGCCAACAGCATTGCGATTATTATGCTGTGTGTGGGCTGTATCGTATCCGGACTGCTGGTGGACCGCTTCGGTACCAGCCGGACATTAAGCACAGGAAGCGTATTGCTCGCACTGTGCAGCGGGCTGTTCTATTCGCTGGCACCGCAGCATCCCGATTACCTGTTTTTGCTTTACGGGCTGGCAGGTCTTAGCGTGGGTGTTGTCGGGATTGTGCCCTTTGTCATGGTGCGCGCGTTCCCCGCCGAGGTTCGCTTCACCGGCCTGTCTTTTTCCTACAACCTTTCCTATGCGGTGTTTGGCGGGCTGACGCCGATTTGCGTAACATTGCTAATGAATGTGTCTCCCCTGGCGCCTGGCTGGTATGTCATGGCGCTGGCGCTGGTGGGACTGATCGTCAGCGTCTGGCTGAGACAGGATATCAGCCACGAGCCTTGCCTGAGTGAAGGCATCAATCAGGCCTGAACCCTGTACGCGGAGCCCGGCTCCGCGCTTTCTTTTTCTCTGCCAGCCGCGGCGTGCAGTCTGATGCTCGCCGCCGCGCCCTGCGCCAGATAAAAGCGTACCGTACCCGGACTGCCCATTGTATGGATGAACAGAACCGAAACGTGGACTGTTTCGAGGCGGCATTTTGCCGCACTCTCGTCAGGGAGCGCGTCAGTTTATTATCTTGGTTAAGGCAGCCTGAGCGGCCGTTGAAAATTTTTTTTCATTTAACCCTTGATGCGCTTCTAAGCGACCCCATTTACTTGTCATCGAGCGTTGTGGACGTTGGAAAAAAAAGCATGTGAGGTCGGGTTGAATGTCATCAACCTGCCCACATAAAAGGTTCACAACCCAAACTGGCAACGAATTTAAGTGGGAGATGTTTAGATGGGTAAGATTATTGGTATTGACCTGGGTACAACCAACTCTTGTGTTGCGGTCATGGACGGCACCAAAGCGCGTGTGCTTGAGAACGCCGAAGGCGATCGCACCACGCCTTCGATCATCGCTTACACACAGGATGGTGAAACTCTGGTCGGACAACCGGCTAAACGTCAGGCTGTGACCAACCCGCAGAATACCCTGTTTGCGATCAAGCGTCTGATTGGCCGTCGCTTCCAGGACGAAGAAGTACAGCGTGATATCAAAATCATGCCTTACAAAATTGTGGGTGCTGATAACGGCGACGCATGGCTGGAAGTGAAAGGCCAGAAAATGGCACCGCCGCAGATTTCTGCGGAAGTGCTGAAAAAAATGAAGAAAACGGCTGAAGATTTCCTGGGTGAGCCCGTAACTGAAGCGGTTATCACCGTTCCGGCTTACTTCAACGATGCTCAGCGTCAGGCAACCAAAGATGCTGGCCGTATCGCAGGTCTGGAAGTCAAACGTATCATCAACGAACCGACGGCAGCAGCGCTGGCGTACGGCCTGGATAAAGGCCAGGGCAACCGCACCATCGCAGTTTATGACCTGGGTGGCGGTACCTTCGATATCTCTATCATCGAAATCGACGACGTTGATGGCGAAAAGACCTTTGAAGTTCTGGCAACTAACGGTGATACACACCTGGGTGGTGAAGACTTCGACAGCCGCCTGATCAACTATCTGGTGGCAGAATTTAAGAAAGACCAGGGCATCGATCTGCACAACGATCCACTGGCGATGCAGCGCCTGAAAGAAGCTGCCGAGAAAGCCAAGATCGAGCTGTCTTCTGCGCAGCAGACCGATGTTAACCTGCCGTACATTACGGCGGATGCTACCGGTCCTAAGCACCTGAACATCAAAGTGACCCGTTCTAAACTGGAGTCGCTGGTTGAAGATCTGGTTGCGCGCTCTATCGAGCCGCTGAAAGTCGCACTGCAGGATGCGGGCCTGTCCGTTTCGGACATCAACGACGTTATCCTGGTGGGTGGTCAGACACGTATGCCACTGGTTCAGGCTAAAGTGACTGAGTTCTTTGGCAAAGAGCCACGTAAAGACGTGAACCCGGATGAAGCGGTGGCGGTCGGTGCTGCGGTACAGGGCGGTGTGTTAGGTGGCGACGTGAAAGACGTTCTGCTGCTGGACGTGACTCCGCTGTCACTGGGTATCGAAACCATGGGCGGCGTGATGACTTCGCTGATCAGCAAGAACACCACCATCCCAACCAAGCACAGCCAGGTGTTCTCGACGGCAGAAGACAACCAGTCTGCGGTAACGATTCACGTGCTGCAGGGTGAGCGTAAGCGTGCCAGCGACAACAAGTCACTGGGCCAGTTTAACCTGGACGGCATTCAGCCTGCGCCACGCGGTATGCCGCAGATCGAAGTGACCTTCGACATCGATGCGGATGGTATCCTGCACGTATCAGCGAAGGACAAAAACAGCGGTAAAGAGCAGAAGATCACCATTAAAGCGTCTTCCGGCCTGAACGAGGACGAGATTGCGAAAATGGTGCGTGATGCTGAAGCGAACGCGGAATCTGACCGTAAGTTCGAAGAGCTTGTGCAGACCCGCAACCAGGGTGACCAGATCGCTCACAGCACACGTAAGCAGCTGGATGAAGCGGGCGACAAACTGTCAGCGGATGACAAAGCCCCAATCGAAGCGGCGCTGAGCGCGCTGGAAACGGCGCTGAAAGGCGAAGATAAAGCAGAGATCGATGCCAAAATGCAGGCGCTGATGGAAGTTTCCAGCAAACTGATGGAAGCCGCACAGCAGTCTCAGGCGGGTGCAGCGGATGCCCACGATGCGTCAGCGAAGAAAGATGACGATGTGGTCGATGCTGAATTCGAAGAAGTAAAAGACAATAAGAAATAATTGCCCCTGACCGGGCGCGACGGTTGCCCTGACAGCCGTTGAAACCAGCACGGGCGTAGGAGTTTTCTCCACGCCCGTGCGATCATGTTAAGGGCTAAATAAATGGCGAAGAGTGATTACTACGAGATTTTAGGCGTCGCCAAATCTGCAGACGAGCGTGAAATCAAAAAGGCGTACAAACGCCTGGCGATGAAATATCACCCGGACCGTAATCCAGGCGATAAAGACGCCGAAACCAAGTTTAAAGAAGCAAAAGAAGCCTACGAAATCTTAACGGACGCCCAGAAGCGCGCGGCCTACGATCAGTACGGTCATGCCGCCTTTGAACAAGGCGGTATGGGCGGAGGTGGATTCGGCGGCGGCTTTGGCGGCGGCGGTGCAGATTTCAGCGATATCTTTGGCGACGTTTTCGGTGACATCTTTGGTGGTGGCCGCCGTCAGCGCGCAGCCCGTGGTTCAGATTTGCGCTACAACATGGAGCTGACGCTGGAAGAAGCGGTTCGCGGCGTGACCAAAGAGATCCGTATTCCGACGTTAGAAGAGTGCGATGTCTGCCACGGCAGCGGTGCCAAAGCGGGGACCAAACCGCAAACCTGTTCGACCTGTCATGGCGCAGGCCAGGTGCAAATGCGTCAGGGCTTCTTCACCGTGCAGCAGGCCTGTCCAACCTGTCATGGCCGGGGTTCGGTGATCAAAGATCCGTGCAACGCCTGTCATGGTCATGGCCGCGTCGAGAAATCCAAAACGCTGTCGGTGAAAATTCCGGCGGGCGTCGACACGGGTGACCGTATTCGGTTGAGCGGTGAAGGTGAAGCCGGTGAGCAGGGCGCACCCGCGGGCGATCTGTACGTTCAGGTGACGGTGAAAAAACACCCGATCTTTGAACGTGAAGAGAACAACCTCTACTGCGAAGTGCCGATCAACTTTGCCATGGCGGCGCTGGGCGGTGAGATTGAAGTGCCTACCCTGGACGGACGCGTGAAGCTGAAGGTACCGGCAGAGACTCAGACCGGTAAGCTGTTCCGTATGCGCGGTCGCGGTGTGAAATCGGTGCGCGGTGGTGCGGTAGGTGACCTGCTGTGCCGTGTTGTGGTGGAAACCCCAGTCAGCCTGAATGACAAGCAAAAAGCGCTGCTGCGTGAGCTGGAAGAGAGCTTTGGTGGACCCAGCGGCGAGCACAACAGCCCGCGTTCCAAAAGCTTCTTTGACGGCGTGAAAAAGTTTTTTGACGATTTAACCCGCTAATCGCACGGACGTATGTCACTAAAGCGGAGAGAACATTCTCCGCTTTTTTTATGCCAGCATCAGGGCGGAGGTACGCCGTTACTTAGGGCCCTGTCTTCTCTTGCCTGTTTTCCTTCTTCTCTTTGCTGTCGCCAAAATGTCGACATTACGTAAAAGCGGATAAATTAGCTTTTTATCAGGTTCAGTGAATCGTTACACTGCTCAGCATTGTGTTTTCCGCTCAGGAGGAGTGCATTTTGTCAAAACCTCGTCGTATCAGGCATTTAATTAAAAGTTTTATTGAGAGTGATGCCAGCAACGGTATGGTGTTAATTCTGGCTGCCGTGGTGGCGATGGTTCTCGCGAACAGTACGTCCACCGCTCAGGGCTACCAGGCGCTGCTGGAGACACCGGTGCAGATTCGCTTCGGTGAGCTGGATATCAGCAAAAATCTGTTGTTATGGATCAATGACGCCCTGATGGCGCTGTTCTTCCTGCTGATTGGTCTGGAGGTGAAGCGTGAACTCATCTCGGGTGAACTGGCCAGCCGCGATCGGGCCGTCTTCCCGGTTATTGCCGCCTTAGGGGGAATGGCGGCGCCTGCCATCCTGTTTTTACTGTTTAATCACGGGGATGAGATCGCCCGCAATGGCTGGGCCATTCCCACCGCGACGGATATCGCTTTTGCGCTGGGCGTGCTGGCCCTGCTGGGCAGCCGTGTCCCGACGGCCCTGAAAGTTTTTTTGATGGCGCTGGCAATTATCGATGACCTGGGGGCGATTATCATTATCGCGCTGTTCTATACCAGCGATCTCTCAGTAACGTCTCTCAGCGTGGCGGTAGGAGCCATTGTCGTGCTGGCCATCCTGAACCGGTGTAACGTGCGTAATATCGCCGTTTATATGCTGGTTGGGCTGGTGCTGTGGACTGCGGTACTGAAGTCCGGCGTCCATGCAACGCTTGCGGGCGTCGTCGTCGGCTTCTTTGTCCCGCTGGAAGAGAAAGACGGTCACTCGCCGGCTGAACATCTGGCGCATGGCTTGATGCCCTGGGTGAACTGGCTGATTCTGCCGCTGTTTGCCTTCGCCAACGCCGGGATTTCGCTGACGGGGATTACCTTTGGCGATGTGCTGTCACCCGAGCCGCTGGGCATCATCCTTGGCCTGCTGATCGGTAAGCCATTAGGGATTACCCTGTTCTGTTGGCTGGCGGTGACGCTGAGGCTGGCGGTGCTGCCCAATGGCACGACGCTGCGCGATATCATGGCGATTGGCGTGCTGTGCGGCATTGGTTTTACGATGTCGATCTTTATCAGCTCGCTGGCTTTTGATGCGGCTCATGAACAGCTGGTGACATTCTCGAAGCTGGGGATTCTGAGCGGTTCACTGCTCTCGGCTGTGCTGGGTTACACGTTATTGCGATATAAACTGCGGTAAACGAAAGGAGGCGCACGCCTCCTTTTGCCTTCCCCGACGCGGTTATGCAGCCAGGGCGAACATAAAAGATTACGTTTTTGCGTACGGGGATAACGCGAAAAGGGCAGATATCGGATCGGGGCGGCACAGGCTGAATCATGGGCACCTACCGCTTATGCCTGATAGCGTTTTCCCGTCGTCCGTGGGCTATCCGTTGTCACAGAAAGGCGAGCTTTGAAGCGGTTCGCCATCTGCGCGGGCTGTCTGGCAAGGAAGCGGGAAAGAGGAAGGTCGGCAGTGAATCGCAGACATAAAAAAACCGGCTCAGAGCCGGTTCTTTCAACAAAGCGATAAACAAAAGGCGATTAAGCCAGTTTGTTGATCTGTGCAGTCAGGTTTGCTTTATAACGTGCAGCTTTGTTTTTGTGGATCAGACCTTTAGCAGCCTGACGGTCCACGATTGGTTGCATTTCATTAAATGCATTCTGCGCAGCAGCTTTGTCGCCTGAAGCGATCGCCGCGTATACTTTCTTAACGAAGGTACGCATCATAGAGCGACGGCTTGCGTTATGCTTGCGACGTTTCTCAGATGTTACGGCACGTTTCTTAGCTGATTTGATATTAGCCAAGGTCCAACTCCCAAATATGTTCGATAGAGACAAATCAAAGGCCGAGGACTATGCCTTTTGGACCTTCTGTTGTCAATGGATTTGTGCAAATAAGCGTCGTTCACAAGTGATAACCTGCACGACACTCGGTTACGTATTTGATGGCGCAAGATTCTACCAGCTTCTGTGTCCTGAATACAGTATTTCGCAACAAAATTCTCTTTGTGGCTCTGCGTGCCGGTAAATACGGCCTGTTACGCATGAAAGGCGTGTTCACGGGTTAACCTCGGCGGCTTTCGAGGGTATAATCCGCCGATTTCCACCGGTTTGAGTCAGCCATGAAGTTTATCCGCGGTATTCATAATCTTAATGCGCAGCATCACGGCTGCGTTCTGACCATTGGTAATTTCGATGGTGTGCACCGCGGCCATCAGGCGCTGATGGGGCGGTTGATGGAAGAAGGCCGGAAACGTCAATTGCCGGTCATGGTGATGGTGTTTGAACCTCAGCCGCTGGAGCTGTTTGCCGGTGGCAATGCCCCTGCCAGACTGACCCGCCTGCGCGAAAAACTCAGGTACCTGGCAGAAATCGGCGTGGATTATGTGCTGTGCGTGCGGTTCGACCATCGCTTCGCCGCACTCTCGGCGCAAAGTTTTATCAGCGAATTGCTGGTGAGCAAACTGGGCGTGAACTACCTGGCCGTTGGGGATGATTTCCGCTTTGGCGCTGGTCGGCAGGGGGATTTCCTGCTATTACAGAAAGCCGGAGTAGAATACGGTTTCGACGTCGTCAGCACAGAAACGTTTTGCGACGGCGGTAAACGCATCAGCAGCACGGCGGTGCGTCAGGCGCTGGCTGAGGACAATCTGGCGCTGGCGCAGTCGCTGTTGGGCCATCCTTTCAGTATCTCAGGGCGCGTGGTGCACGGTGATGCACTGGGACGCACGCTGGGATTCCCTACTGCCAATCTCCCTTTACGCCGCTGCGTCTCGCCGGTCAAAGGCGTGTATGCAGTAGAAGTCGAGGGCCTGGGGCCGAAACCCCTGCCCGGCGTCGCCAACATTGGCACGCGCCCGACAGTAAAAGGTTTACGCCAACAGCTTGAAGTTCACCTGTTGGACATCAATATGGATCTCTATGGTCGCCACATTGATGTGGTATTGAAGCAGAAAATACGAAACGAGCAGCGCTTTGCTTCACTGGACGCGTTGAAAGAGCAAATTGCGAAAGACACGGTAACGGCCCGACAATTTTTTGGCCTGTAACCTGAGCAAAAAACGGAATCGAGAATCTGATGAGTGACTATAAATCTACCCTGAATTTGCCGGAAACGGGGTTCCCCATGCGTGGCGATCTGGCCAAACGCGAACCGGGAATGCTGCAGCGTTGGTATGATGACAATCTTTACGGCATCATCCGCGAAGCCAAAAAAGGGAAAAAAACCTTTATCCTGCATGATGGCCCTCCTTATGCGAACGGCAGCATTCATATTGGTCACTCTGTTAACAAGATTCTGAAAGACATTATCGTCAAGTCGAAAGGCATGGCGGGCTTCGATTCACCGTATGTGCCGGGCTGGGACTGTCACGGTTTGCCTATCGAGCACAAAGTTGAGCAGATGATCGGTAAGCCGGGCGAGAAAGTCACCGCCGCCGAATTCCGCGAAGCCTGCCGTAAATACGCGGCCGAACAGGTTGAAGGACAGAAAGCCGACTTCATTCGTTTGGGCGTGCTGGGCGACTGGGATCGTCCTTACCTGACGATGGATTTCACGACCGAAGCGAATATCATTCGTGCGCTGGGCAAAATCATCGGTAATGGCCACCTGCACAAAGGCGCCAAGCCGGTGCACTGGTGCATGGATTGCCGCTCTGCGCTGGCGGAAGCGGAAGTTGAGTATTATGACAAAACGTCGCCCTCCATCGATGTCATGTTTAATGCCGTGGATGCTGATGCCGTGCGTGCGGCATTTGGAGTAACGGCCTCAGAAGGCCCCGTTTCGCTGGTCATCTGGACAACCACGCCGTGGACCATGCCTGCTAACCGCGGCATCTCTCTGCACCCCGAATTTGACTATCAGCTGTTGCAGATTGAGGGCCGCAGCCTAATCCTGGCGAAGGATCTGGTTGAGAGCGTCATGAAACGCGCGGGCGTCAGCCACTGGACTGTGCTGGGCACCTGCCAGGGCGCAGCACTGGAGCTTCAACTGTTCCAGCACCCTTTCCTGGCGCAGATCCAGTCGAAGGTGGTCCTGGGCGATCACGTGACGCTGGATGCCGGTACCGGTGCGGTTCACACAGCACCGGGTCACGGTCCGGATGACTATGTGATCGGTCAGAAATACGGTCTGGAAACGGCGAATCCGGTTGGGCCTGATGGCGCCTACCTGCCCGGTACCTATCCCGGGCTTGACGGCATTAACGTCTTTAAAGCTAACGAGTTGATCGTTGAACTGCTGAAAGAGAAGGGCGCGTTGCTGCATGTTGAAAAACTGCTGCACAGCTACCCGCACTGCTGGCGCCATAAAACCCCGATCATCTTCCGTGCTACCCCGCAGTGGTTTATCAGCATGGATCAGAAAGGCCTGCGCGCGCAGTCCCTGAAAGAGATTAAAGGCGTTCAGTGGATCCCGGACTGGGGCCAGGCGCGTATTGAATCCATGGTCGCCAACCGTCCTGACTGGTGTATTTCCCGTCAGCGTACCTGGGGCGTCCCAATGGCGCTGTTCGTCCATAAAGAGACCGAAGAACTGCACCCGGACACCCTGTCGTTGATGGAAAAAGTGGCGCAGCGCGTTGAGCAGGACGGTATTCAGGCATGGTGGGATCTCGATCCCCGCGATCTGATGGGCGATGATGCCGACAACTATGTGAAGGTGCCGGATACGCTGGACGTCTGGTTCGATTCAGGATCGACCAGCTATTCCGTCGTGGATGCGCGCCCGGAATTTGGCGGTAATACGCCGGATATGTATCTGGAAGGATCGGATCAGCACCGTGGCTGGTTTATGTCCTCGCTCATGATCTCGACAGCGATGAAAGGCAAAGCGCCTTATCGTCAGGTGCTGACGCATGGCTTTACCGTTGATGGTCAGGGCCGCAAGATGTCCAAATCCATTGGTAATACCGTTGCGCCGCAGGATGTGATGGATAAGCTCGGGGCAGACATTCTGCGCCTGTGGGTTGCTTCGACCGATTACTCGGGCGAAATGGCCGTTTCTGACGAAATCCTGAAGCGCTCTGCCGATGCCTATCGTCGTATCCGTAACACGGCGCGTTTCCTGTTAGCGAACCTGAGCGGCTTTAATCCGGCCACCGATCTGGTTAAACCGGAAGAGATGGTGGTGGTCGATCGCTGGGCGGTAGGACGTGCGCAGGCGGCGCAGGCGGATATCGTGGCTTCCTACGAGCACTACGATTTTCACGAAGTGATTCAGCGCCTGATGCAGTTCTGCTCCATTGAGATGGGCTCCTTCTATCTGGATATCATCAAAGACCGTCAGTACACCGCGAAAGGTGACAGCCTGGCGCGCCGTAGCTGTCAGTCTGCGCTGTGGCACATTGTGGAAGCGCTGGTGCGCTGGATGGCGCCGATCATGTCTTTCACAGCTGATGAGATCTGGGGCTATTTGCCGGGCGAGCGCGCGAAGTATGTGTTCACTGAAGAGTGGTACACCGGCCTGTTTGGTCTGCCTGAAAACGAAGCGCTGAACGATGCGTACTGGGCTGAACTGCTTAAAGTGCGCGGTGAAGTGAACAAGGTGATTGAGCAGGCACGTAGCGATAAACGCATTGGTGGCGCGCTGGAAGCCTCTGTCACGCTGTATGCTGATGCCGAGCTGGCGGCGAAGCTGAAGGCGCTGGGTAATGAGCTGCGCTTTGTGCTGCTGACCTCCGGTGCTGAGGTTGCCGACTACGCTCAGGCTGACGCTGATGCGCAGCAAAGTGAACTGGTAAAAGGTCTGAAAATCGGCCTGCACAAAGCCGAAGGCGAGAAATGTCCGCGCTGCTGGCACTACACTACTGACGTCGGTCAGAACCCTGAGCACGCTGCGGTGTGCGGTCGCTGTTACACTAACGTAGCCGGAAACGGTGAAGAGCGTAAGTTTGCCTGATGAGTAGACCTGTTTTCTCCACCGGATTGCGCTGGCTGTGGCTGGTGCTGGTTGTTATCGTTGTTGATTTTGTCAGCAAGCAGTGGGTAATGAACAACATGATGCTGCATGAAACGCAGCCGCTGATGCCGTTCCTTAACCTGTTTTACGCGCACAATTACGGCGCGGCGTTCAGTTTCCTCGCGGATAAAGGCGGCTGGCAGCGCTGGTTCTTCGCCGGTATTGCGCTGGCGATTGTGGTGTCGCTGCTGGTGATGATGTATCGCAACAGCGCCCAACAGAAGATCGCCAACAGTGCTTATGCGCTCATTATCGGCGGCGCTGTCGGTAATCTGTTTGATCGTGCGTATCATGGCTTCGTGGTGGATTTTATCGATTTCTATATCGGTAACTGGCACTTTGCTACATTTAATATCGCTGACTGCGGCATCTGTATCGGTGCGGCGTTGGTGGTGCTGGAAGGGTTTTTTAATCCGTCCAGCAAGCAGGTTAAAAAAGGGTAAACCATGACTGAGTCTGTACAGCGCGACAGCGCGGTGTTGTTGCATTTCGTTCTGAAGCTGGAAGATGGCTCAGTGGCGGAATCCACCCGCGCCAGCGGTAAACCTGCGCTGTTTCGTCTGGGTGACGGTAGCTTGTCCGGCGCGCTGGAACAGGCACTGCTGGGCTTAAAAGCCGGGGATAAACATCAGTTCTCACTGGCACCGGAAGAGGCGTTTGGCGGTGTCAGTCCTGATCTGATCCAGTACTTTTCGCGTCGCGACTTTAATGAAGCGGGCGAGCCTGAGATTGGGGCTATTATGCTGTTTACCGGCATGGGCGGCAGTGAAATGCCGGGCGTGATTCGCGAAATCAATGGTGATTCGATCACCGTTGATTTTAACCATCCGCTGGCAGGCCATCGCGTTCAGTTTGACATTGAGGTGCTGGAAATCGATCCGGTACTGGAGGCGAACCATGCAAATTCTGCTGGCTAATCCACGTGGTTTTTGTGCTGGCGTCGATCGCGCCATCAGCATTGTTGAAAACGCACTGACGCTGTTTGGTGCGCCGGTCTATGTGCGTCATGAAGTGGTACATAACCGCTACGTGGTGGACAGCCTGCGCCAGCGCGGCGCAATTTTTATTGAGCAAATCAGCGAAGTGCCGGATGGTGCTATCCTGATTTTCTCTGCCCATGGCGTTTCTCAGGCGGTACGTAACGAAGCGAAAAGCCGTGATCTCACGGTCTTTGATGCGACCTGCCCCCTGGTGACCAAGGTGCACATGGAAGTCGCGCGCGCCAGCCGCCGGGGCGAAGAGTCGGTGCTGATTGGTCACGCCGGGCACCCGGAAGTCGAAGGCACCATGGGGCAGTACAATAACCCCAAGGGTGGCATGTATCTGGTGGAGTCCCCGGATGACGTCTGGAAACTGGACGTTAAAGATCATGACCGGCTGTCTTTCATGACGCAAACCACGCTGTCGGTCGATGATACCTCTGAAGTGATTGATGCGTTGCGTGCCCGTTTCCCGAAAATTGTCGGCCCACGTAAAGATGATATCTGCTATGCCACGACAAACCGGCAGGAAGCGGTAAGGGCACTCGCTGAAGAGGCGGATGTCGTGCTGGTAGTCGGATCTAAAAACTCGTCAAACTCTAACCGTCTGGCCGAACTGGCGCAGCGCATGGGTAAAGCGGCTTATCTGATCGACGATGCAGAGGATATCCAGCCCGAATGGATCGCCACGGCCCGCTGTGTTGGCGTCACCGCGGGTGCATCGGCACCGGATATTCTGGTGCAGAATGTCATCAGCCGTCTGCAGGCGTTAGGTGGCGGCGAAGCCAGAGTCCTGGAAGGGCGGGAAGAAAATATCGTGTTTGAAGTCCCCAAAGAGTTGCGGGTTGATGTCCGCAACGTGCAGTGACAACAAACCTGTAGTAGCAAAAAGGCCGACTCTGTTCGGCCTTTTTGCTATCCGCCGCCCGGCCAACGACGAGGTGAAATTGCTTTTACTGATAATCGCCTTCGCCTGGCATAAAAATTCTTATTATCCCCGAGAAAAAGTGGCGCAGTTGTTATCTCATGGTTAACCTGATTGCGCTTGCATGCATAGTTTTGTTTTAGGAATGAATAAATATGAAGAATATCCGCATTGCCATCGTGGGTGCGCCGGGACGCATGGGCCGTAACCTGATTCAGGCAGTCGTTCACGCCAACGGCGTGGATCTGGGCGCGGCACTGGCACGTCCGGGCTCGTCATTAATCGGCACCGATGCTGGTGAACTGGCGGGCGTGGGCAAACTGGACGTTCCCGTTGTCGATGATCTGCGTGCTGTGATGGATGATTTTGACGTCTTAATCGATTTCACCCGTCCCGAAGGGACGCTGGCCTACCTGGCACTGTGCCGTGAACACCGCAAGGCAATGATTATTGGTACGACCGGATTTGACGAAGCCGGTAAGGCGGCGATTCGTGATGCGGCAACAGAGACGGGGATTGTCTTTGCGGCGAACTTCAGCGTTGGCGTCAATCTGGTTCTGAAGCTGCTGGAGAAAGCCGCTACCGTGATGGGCGATTATGCGGATATTGAGATTATCGAAGCGCATCATCGTCACAAAGTGGACGCTCCTTCAGGAACGGCGCTGGCCATGGGGGAAGCCATTGCCGACGCCATGGACTGGAAACTGGCTGATCATGCCGTTTACAGTCGCGAAGGGCACACCGGCGAACGTAAGGCTCAAACCATTGGTTTTGCAACAGTGCGAGCCGGTGACATTGTCGGCGAACACACGGCCATGTTTGCAGACGAGGGAGAGCGTGTAGAGATTACTCATAAGGCGTCAAGCCGTATGACGTTTGCTAATGGCGCGGTTAAAGCGGCATTATGGGTAAGTGCGAAGAAAAAAGGGCTTTATGATATGCGTGATGTCCTTGATTTAGCCAGTTTGTAATGGGTTTTACCTGTGTGATGTGGTGATTTCAATCGCTAATTCATTGATTGAAAAAGGGCAATAATATTATTGCCCTTAATTTTGTAAAAAAATAAGCCTCTTGTTTATTTTTTCTGTATAAATGCTCATAAACTTATTTCTTCTCTCTTCATCTTAACGGTAAACCTGTTAATTTTGACCATTTGGTCAAAATTCATAGCCTTCTCAGGCAGAATAATGCTTCTCCACGATGAGCAAACGATTATTCGATGATGTTTGTCCCTGTTTTTGTCCCTTATCCTCTTTTTTTCCGCTCTGAGCCTGAAAAGATGTTAAAAAAGTGGCTTCAGGGTGGACAAGTAGCAGAGCGATCATTAGAATGCGCGCAATTTGCCAAAAATTGACCACTCAGGCCGTTTTTGCATTGATTCAGATCATCATTATGAATTAATATGCAGATATTGTGACTGTTTATTCCCTGGAGGATGTTTTGATTAAGTCAGCGCTCTTGGTTCTGGAAGACGGAACCCAATTCCACGGTCGGGCCATCGGGGCTACAGGGTCGGCAGTGGGGGAAGTCGTTTTCAATACGTCAATGACTGGTTATCAAGAAATCCTCACTGATCCTTCCTATTCTCGTCAAATCGTTACTCTCACTTATCCCCATATCGGCAACGTTGGTGCCAACCCCGCCGATGAAGAATCCAGTCAGATTCACGCTCAGGGGCTTGTCATTCGCGACCTGCCACTTATTGCCAGCAACTACCGCAGCGAAGAGAGCCTGTCAGCCTATCTGCAGCGCAATAACATTGTTGCTATTGCCGATATTGATACACGTAAGCTGACACGTCTGCTGCGCGAGAAAGGCGCACAGAATGGCTGCATTATCGCGGGCGACAATCCGGATGCCGCTCTGGCCTTACAGAAAGCGCAGGCGTTTCCGGGGTTGAAAGGGATGGATCTGGCGAAGGAAGTGACAACGGCAGAAACCTATACCTGGCTGCAGGGGAGCTGGACGCTGGAAGGGGATTTACCTGCGCAGACGTCAGCAGAAGCGCTGCCCTACCATGTTGTGGCTTACGATTATGGTGCTAAGCGCAATATTCTGCGCATGCTGGTCGACCGCGGCTGCCGTCTGACGGTTGTCCCGGCTAAAACGCCCGCCGAAACCGTTCTGGCGATGAATCCGGATGGCATCTTCCTGTCAAACGGTCCGGGTGATCCGGAGCCCTGCGATTACGCCATTGAGGCGATTGAAGCCTTTCTGAAAACCGACATTCCGGTGTTTGGCATTTGCCTTGGCCACCAGTTGCTGGCACTGGCCAGCGGCGCAAAAACCGTAAAAATGAAGCTGGGTCACCACGGTGGTAACCACCCGGTGAAAGATCTCGATAACAATCGCGTCATGATTACGGCACAGAACCACGGCTTTGCGGTGGATGAAACCCATCTGCCCGCCAATCTGCGGGTAACGCATATTTCGCTGTTTGATAAAACCGTGCAGGGTATCCATCGCACCGACAAGCCTGCGTTCAGCTTCCAGGGCCATCCTGAAGCCAGTCCGGGGCCGGGTGATGCCGCACCGTTATTTGACCACTTTATCGAGTTGATTGACGCATTCCGTTCGAAAGCAAAGTAATCAGGAGCTAATCATGCCAAAACGTACAGATATAAAATCCATCCTGATTCTTGGTGCCGGTCCGATTGTGATCGGTCAGGCCTGCGAATTCGACTATTCCGGTGCCCAGGCCTGTAAAGCCCTGCGCGAAGAGGGTTACCGCGTCATTCTGGTGAACTCGAACCCGGCGACCATTATGACCGACCCGGAAATGGCCGATGCAACCTACATCGAGCCGATTCACTGGGAAGTGGTACGTAAGATTATTGAGAAAGAGCGCCCGGATGCGGTGTTGCCAACCATGGGCGGCCAGACGGCGCTGAACTGTGCGCTGGAGCTGGAACGTCAGGGCGTTCTTGACGAGTTTGGCGTAACCATGATCGGTGCCACGGCCGATGCGATCGATAAAGCGGAAGACCGCCGCCGCTTCGACGTGGCGATGAAAAGCATTGGTCTGGATACGGCGCGCTCCGGTATCGCACATACGATGGAAGAAGCGCTGGCGGTGGCTGCCGATGTCGGCTTCCCCTGCATTATTCGTCCGTCGTTCACTATGGGCGGCACCGGTGGCGGTATCGCGTATAACCGCGAAGAGTTTGAAGAGATCTGCGAACGCGGACTCGATCTTTCGCCTACCAACGAGCTGTTAATCGACGAATCGCTGATTGGCTGGAAAGAGTATGAGATGGAAGTTGTGCGTGACAAAAACGACAACTGCATCATTGTCTGCTCTATCGAAAACTTTGACGCCATGGGCATTCACACCGGTGACTCCATTACGGTGGCGCCCGCACAGACGCTGACCGACAAAGAGTACCAGATCATGCGTAACGCCTCGCTGGCGGTACTGCGTGAGATCGGCGTGGAAACCGGTGGCTCCAACGTCCAGTTCGCGGTGAACCCGAAAAATGGCCGTCTGATCGTCATCGAGATGAACCCGCGTGTGTCACGCTCTTCAGCGCTGGCATCGAAGGCCACCGGATTCCCGATTGCCAAAGTGGCCGCGAAACTGGCGGTAGGCTTTACGCTGGATGAACTGATGAACGATATCACTGGGGGACGCACACCAGCCTCGTTCGAGCCGTCTATCGATTATGTCGTGACAAAAATTCCTCGCTTCAACTTTGAAAAATTTGCCGGTGCGAATGACCGTCTGACCACCCAGATGAAATCGGTGGGTGAAGTCATGGCGATTGGCCGTACTTTCCAGGAGTCGGTGCAGAAAGCACTGCGTGGTCTGGAAGTGGGAGCTAATGGTTTTGACCCGAAAGTGCATCTGGATGATGCGGAAGCGTTGACCCGCATTCGTCGTGAGCTGAAAGATGCCGGTTCGGATCGTATCTGGTACATCGCGGACGCGTTCCGTGCAGGCATGTCGGTCGATGGCGTATTTAATCTTACCAATATTGATCGCTGGTTCCTGGTGCAGATTGAAGAGCTGGTTCGCCTGGAAGAGCAGGTAGCGCGTGAAGGCATCAATGGCCTTAACGCGGATTTCCTGCGCGCGCTGAAGCGCAAAGGTTTTGCCGACGCACGTCTGGCAGCCCTGGCGGGCGTCGCGGAAGGCGAGATTCGTAAACTGCGTCAGCAGCATCATCTTCACCCAGTCTATAAGCGCGTGGATACCTGTGCGGCGGAATTTGCAACAGACACCGCTTATATGTACTCCACCTATGAAGAAGAGTGCGAAGCTCATCCTAATCAGGATCGCGACAAGATTATGGTGCTGGGTGGCGGACCAAACCGTATTGGTCAGGGCATTGAGTTTGACTACTGCTGTGTCCACGCAGCACTGGCGCTGCGTGAAGATGGCTATGAAACCATCATGGTCAACTGTAACCCGGAAACCGTGTCCACCGATTACGACACTTCTGACCGCCTCTACTTTGAACCTGTCACGCTGGAAGACGTGCTGGAAATCGTGCGCATCGAAAAACCGAAAGGCGTTATCGTGCAGTACGGTGGACAAACGCCACTGAAACTGGCTCGCGCGCTGGAAGCGGCAGGTGTGCCGGTCATTGGCACCAGCCCGGATGCCATCGATCGCGCAGAAGACCGTGAACGTTTTCAGCAGGCGGTTGACCGTCTGAGTCTGAAGCAGCCAGCTAACGCCACCGTTACCACGCTGGAGCAGGCGGTTGAAAAAGCGGCGGGCATTGGTTATCCGCTGGTGGTCCGCCCGTCTTATGTCCTGGGCGGACGCGCCATGGAAATTGTCTACGACGAAATCGACCTGAAACGCTATTTCCAGACGGCGGTGTCAGTGTCCAACGATGCGCCGGTCTTGCTGGATCGCTTTCTGGATGATGCCGTCGAAGTCGATGTGGATGCTATCTGCGACGGTGAGCGCGTGCTGATCGGCGGTATAATGGAACATATCGAGCAGGCTGGCGTTCACTCGGGTGACTCGGCCTGTTCTCTGCCGGCCTACACTTTGAGTCAGGATATTCAGAATGTCATGCGTCAGCAGGTTGAAAAACTGGCGTTTGAGCTGAATGTGCGTGGCCTGATGAACGTACAGTTTGCGGTCAAAGACAACGAAGTTTACCTGATTGAAGTTAACCCGCGTGCGGCGCGTACCGTCCCGTTCGTGTCAAAAGCAACCGGCGTTCCGCTGGCAAAAGTGGCAGCCCGCGTAATGGCAGGCAAAACGCTGGCGGAGCAGGGCGTCACCAAAGAGGTGATTCCACCTTACTACTCTGTCAAAGAAGTGGTGCTGCCGTTTAACAAATTCCAAGGCGTTGATCCAATTCTGGGACCTGAAATGCGTTCAACCGGGGAAGTCATGGGCGTGGGCCGTACCTTTGCCGAGGCGTTTGCCAAGGCGATGCTGGGTGCGCAAAGCAACATGAAGAAAACCGGACGTGCGCTGCTGTCCGTTCGTGAAGGCGACAAGAAACGTATCGTTGATCTCGCGGCGAAGTTGCAGAAGTTTGGTTTTGAACTGGATGCGACGCACGGTACGGCTGTGGTACTGGGCGAGGCCGGTATTAACCCGCGCCTGGTGAATAAGGTTCACGAAGGCCGCCCGCACATTCAGGACCGCCTGAAAAACGGTGAGTACGCCTATATCGTAAATACCACAGCAGGTCGTCAGGCGATTGAAGACTCCAAGCTGATTCGTCGCAGCGCACTGCAATATAAGGTGCATTACGACACGACGCTGAACGGTGGCTTCGCAACGGCAATGGCGCTAAATGCCGATCCAACCGAAAAAGTCATTTCGGTGCAGGAGATGCATGCGCAAATCCTTGCGCATAAATAGCGCAGACTGAGCGCTCAGGCCCCTGTCTGGAGCATCTGCCATAAGCAGAGCGCTTCTGGCAGGGGCTTTTTTTGCAGTACGTCCAGTTCACATCGCATGTGTTTACACGATGTGCCTGTAAAGCTGATGCAGAGAGTGTTGTATTGCAACAGCCTGACCAGCGTGCCTTTTCTGTCTTACGCCACCATTCGCACCCCGTCTAAATGCGGCTGTGGCTCTCGGCCATGCGTCATCACTGGCCAGGGCCGCCCCACAGCCCGCAGGTTTAAACGGCGCTGTAATATTCCAGATATGCTCTGAATCAGATGAAAAGTTTATTCTATAAAAAATAAGAATGCTGTGTTGCCAATGGATCATCCGTTTAAAAAAGATTAATTATAAGTTAATTTGTTTTTCATATTTAATTGGTTTTATCTAGCTATTCATCAAATTGTTTATTTTTCTCGTTACTCTTGTTTTTAATATTACTCGTCAGGTTTCGCCCTGTTATTTTAAACCATTGCCAAAAAATCAACGAAATCTAAACGGGAGGCCATTATTATATAAAGTCGCGAATAACAAACTGTTCTGTTGTTGTGCTTAACTTTACAATGCGGAATTGGTTAAGGCCATGCTGTTCCGGAGTGCCGACAGGTACTGTAAACCTTTTTCGCTAATATAAGTGCGTATTTACCATGTTGATCCCCAGGTTTTTCAGATGGGAGCAGTGCTCTTTTAACGACTATAAAAAAGCGTGTGATGATTTTGGGTACAACTGTGAGTCAGCGCCGGAATTTATCGCTTTCCGGATGCGCCATCAGCAGCCTTTCACGTTTTATGCCTATAAGGTGAAAGGGGCTATGGTAGGGAGCGTTTGCGTTGAAAAAGGCTGGCTCGCCAACGATGGTAAAAACCCTCAGCGTTCGCTTCCTGCGCTACTGACCCCATCAACATCCGTTTATATACCCTTTTGTCGCGACACCAAAACAAAGGTCCTTTTGCCCTTTCGTTGTAAGTCGTTGCATCATCTGCACGGTAATACGTTTCTTAATGCGTCTTATCGTTTGTTGAGCAAGAATAAAGCAGCATTGACGAAAAATCCTGCTGTCGACTTCTCACGAAAAACTGTCTCAACCCGCGAACGCGAATTAAGAAAATTCCTCGCTGATGGCGGAAGTTTGCTTAATGTAAATCATCTTGAGGGTGAGCATATTTTTGAGGTTTTCGAAGCGTTATATCGCGCGAGACGGGAGCAGCCAATTGCTGAAAGAGACATCAATAAAGCCTTTTTCCGTGAGTTCCAGCACTGCTTCAAAGGGCATATGATGTTCCTGAACAATGAGCCAATCGGGCTGCAATTACTGGTCTCTGTAAATAGCCAGGTTGGCATGTTTGTGGACTTTATCAATATTGGCTACCGGATGGACAGCAATGCGGGCGCAGTGGGGACGATGCTGATGTGGAAGAATCTTACCTCTTTGCATCAGGAGGCGTCTGATAAACAGGTTCCTCTCTATTATTCCTATGGTTCGATGTCAGGAGAGTACAAAAACAGATGGTGCCATGCTGTGCCTAATGGACGCGTCATTATCTGAAGTCAGTGCGTTGTGAGAACGCGTCTTATCTTCAATAACAGTTACCAGGCGGGCCTGTTTCTCTTACCGTTTTTCAGGAAATGACTGAGGCAAAAAAGCCGCACGATGTCTGATACGATTCCGGCAAAAGAGAGAGGTGGGTAAACAATTTAAGAAATTTGATTTAATTATTATCAAATCATGCCTGATTCGCTTTTTCGCACGAATTTATAATACAAAGTACTACCAACTCATGCATGGCCAATGTAATATCCTGCCCGCTCATGAAGAGAGCGTAAACAGGATATTTATAACAATGAAAGCGCGTAATTTTGCACTGAGTGCAGTGGCTGCACTGTTGGCTCTGGTCACGTTTTCCAGCCAGGCTGAAATCACTCTTCTTAAACAAGACCCACAAGCAGGCGATCCCCTTAGCCGTCTCGATTTCAAATTTGGTGGCAGCATTCGCCCCCAGTTTAATCATCAAACCGGCGTCAACGATAAATCTTACAAGCGTAATGGCTTTGACGGCGGATCCCGTTTCCGTTTCAGCGCCGACTACTACCTGTTCGATGATATTAGCTGGACCAGCTACTATGAACTGGGCGTTAACATTCCGGCCGTGTTCAACTGGGATAATCACTACGCTGAAGGTGCGCACGAGACTACTCGCCGCCAGCTTTATACCGGCCTGAAAAGTAAAACCTGGGGCCAGTTAACCTTTGGTCAGCAGAACAGCGTTTATTACGATGTTGTGGGTGCCAAGACGGATATCTGGGATTACGACATGCTGGCCCAGGCACCGGGCAACGGCATTAACGGTGATTACGATGGTTCCTACCGTTCTCGTAAGCAGCTGAAATACAAAAACAGTTATGGGGCGGTCGATCTTTACGCCTCTTACCTGTTTAGCGATAACGAGTATCTGCCGGGCAACGGGCTGCGCTATAAGCGCCAGGGCGGTGGCTCGCTGGGTGTGAATTACAATATTACGCCTACCCTGGCATGGGGTACGGCCTGGAACTACACCCGCGCCAGCATGCGTAATCCTGCTACTGGCAACAGTAAAGATTACGACCAAAACATTTTTGGAACAGCATTGAGCTGGACGCCAGGTAACTGGACCCTGTCAGCAGGGGGTGGCTGGTACCAAAACTTCCTGACCACCAAACAGCGCAACGTGAATAACTATTTTGCGGATGATGCCTGGGGCATCGAATATTACGCCGGATATAAAATCCCGGTGGCGCAATATGGTGTCAAAGCCGTTCAGCCTTATGTCATGGGTGACCGTTTAGAATATGCGAATGGCCGTAACTACCAGCGCATCGACAATGGTCTGGGCGTAACGCTGTTCCTTGACTATGGTTTCCGTGTGGATTACGAACATGTCTTCACGTCCAGCACGGATAATCAGGGCGACATGAATCTGGTTCGCTTCCGCTACGATTTCTGATAATCCCAACGGCTCCGTCTGGAGCCGTTTTATTCTCTGTGTTTATCACGCACTCACGTCATTATCTGGCGATTTAAGGGTTATAACCGCGATTTTTGCGGAGTAAAACCCTGTACAAACTCTGAAAGGCGGTGTCTATGCCGCTTTATTTAAGAAGCCCGTTCCTGCTATCGACGAAGGTTTAACCTTTACGTATCATGGCGCCTGTTTTTTTTCAGCGAGCTTTTTAACATGATTAGTCTTATCGCGGCATTAGCAGCAGATCGCATTATTGGAATGGAAAACGCCATGCCGTGGGACCTGCCTGCAGATCTGGCGTGGTTTAAGCGCAACACACTGAAAAAGCCCGTCATTATGGGCAGGCTGACTTTTGAATCGATCGGCCGGCCTTTACCGGGCCGGTTGAATATTGTGGTCAGCAGTAAACCCGGTCACGCAGAAGGCGTTACCTGGGTAACGTCGCTGGATGACGCAGTAAATGCTGCGGGCGAAGCTGAAGAGATCATGGTCATTGGCGGCGGCCGCATTTATGAACAGATGTTAGCCCGCGCTGACCGCCTTTATCTGACGCATATTGATGCTGAAGTAGAAGGGGATACCCAGTTCCCGGACTACGAACCGGATGAATGGCATTCTACCTTTAGCGAATTCTATGACGCTGACGAGCAGAATTCGCACAGCTACTGCTTCGAGATCCTCGAACGACGTCGTTAATGGAGATCGAAAAACGCCTTGTTGTTGGGACAAGGCGTTTTTATGGCGGTGGATCAGCTGGCTGAGACTGTTGGGGTGACAGATCGTCTGGTACAGAAAGCTGGCGGTTGGAAGGCTGAACATAATAACGCTGCGTTTCCCAATGCAGCAGGGTCAGATTCCCACCCCAGCAGCAACCGGTATCCAGACCGATAATGCCCTCTGGTGTCCCTTTGCCTTCCAGTGATGCCCAGTGCCCAAACACAATGGTGTGATCGCGGGCAACGGGCCCTTCAATCGTAAACCAGGGTTTAAGCGGTGGCGGCGCTGATTCAGGCGCATCCTTACAAATCATATCGAGCTGTCCGTTTGGGAAGCAAAAACGCATACGGGTCAGCGCGTTAGTAGAGAAACGTAGCCGCGCCAGGCCGGACAGGGATTCGCTCCAGTTATTCGGCATGTCGCCATACATGGCATCAAGGAACAGCGGATAGCTGTCACTGGCCAGGACGGCTTCGACTTCACGCGCGCAGCGTTGCGCCGTCTCCAGATCCCACTGCGGCGTAATGCCCGCATGGCCCATCACCAGCTTCTTTTCTTCATCAACCTGCAGCAGAGGCTGCCGACGTAGCCAGTTGATCAATTCATCTGCGTCTTCCGCTTCCAGCAGTGGCGTCAGGCGATCTTTAGGTTTATTGCGGCTGATGCCGGCATAAACGGCCAGCAAATGCAGATCGTGATTGCCCAGAACCAGGCGAACGCTGTCTCCCAGCGATTTGACATAGCGTAGTACCTCCAGCGAGCCGGGCCCACGTGCGACCAGATCACCTGTCAGCCACAAGGTATCCTGACCAGGATCATAGTTCACCTGGTTTAGCAGAGCACGTAATTCATCATAACAACCATGAACGTCGCCAATCAGGTAAGTATTCATTGTGAATTATCCAACTAAAAACAGTCGCCCGTTAGTCGGGCGAAAGGCATCAGGTTCAGTGAATATGGCTTTCAACAGCCAGGCGGAAAACGGGGATGTCGACGTGAAACGTATCGCCTTGCTCATCCACCATCACATAGTGGCCCTGCATCGTGCCCATAGGCGTTTCAAGCACCGCGCCACTGGTATATTGGTATTCACTACCGGACGCAATGTGTGGTTGTTCACCGATTACGCCTTCACCCTGAACTTCTGTTTCACGTCCATTGCCGTTGGTGATCAACCAGTAGCGCCCGAGCAGTTGCACAGAGGAGCGGCCTAAATTGCGGATCGTAACGGTATAAGCAAAAACATAACGCTCTTCTTCCGGTGAGGATTGCGAGGCGACATAAAGGCTTTGGACGTGGATCGATACGCGGGCCGGTTCACTCATAGGTTACTCCTGCGGTTTATCCAGATGGTCTGCCAACCAGTTTGCTAACTGACAATATTGCGCAACCGACACGTTTTCTGCACGCAGGCCCGTATCGATCGACAAGTCTTCCAGCGCACCCGCAGTCACCATATGGCTCAGGCTGTTACGCAGCGTTTTACGACGTTGGCCGAACGCTTCCGTGGTAATACGGCTTAAAATACGCACGTCTTTTACCGGATGCGGTGGCGTCATAAAAGGCACCAAACGTACTACCGCTGAATCCACCTTAGGAGGCGGCGTAAAAGCGTGCGGTGGCACTTCCAGCACCGGGATGACCTGGCAGTAATACTGTGCCATGACGCTCAGGCGACCATATGCTTTGCTGCCCGGACCGGCCACCAGGCGATTAACCACTTCTTTCTGCAGCATGAAGTGCATATCTTTAATCGAACCAGTATAGCTGAACAGATGAAACATCAGCGGGGTCGAAATGTTGTAGGGCAGATTACCAAAGACGCGTAGCGGCTGGCCTTTCTCTTTAGCCAGCGCGGCAAAATCAAAGGTCATGGCATCCTGCTGATAAATCGTCAGCTTAGGACCTAAAAACGGATGTGTCTGCAGGCGGGCTGCCAGATCGCGGTCAAGCTCCACAACCGTTAAGCTGTCGAGACGTTCGCCGACCGGTTCTGTCAGGGCACCGAGGCCCGGCCCAATCTCGACTAACGCTTCGTCGCGTTGCGGATGAATGGCGGAGACAATGCTGTCGATAATGTATTGATCGTTCAGGAAGTTCTGCCCGAAACGTTTACGGGCGTAGTGCCCCTGATGGACGCGATTATTCATTACTGCTCTTGATCATAGTGATGGCGAGATTAAGCGCCGTGATAAAGCTGCCCGCGTCAGCCTGACCCAGCCCGGCTAGTTCAAGCGCGGTGCCGTGATCGACTGAGGTACGGATAAACGGCAGGCCGAGGGTAATATTTACCGCGCGACCAAATCCCTGAAATTTGAGAACCGGTAAGCCCTGATCGTGATACATCGCCAGCACCGCATCGGCATGTTGCAGATATTTGGGCTGGAAAAGTGTGTCCGCAGGCAATGGGCCAGTCAGCTGAATACCCTGCTGGCGGAGTTCATTCAGGGCCGGGATAATCGTGTCTATCTCTTCCCGACCCATGTGGCCGCCTTCACCCGCATGAGGATTCAGCCCACAAACAAAAATATGCGGCTGGGCGATCGCGAATTTCTCTTTGAGATCCTGATGCAGGATCGTGATCACTTCATGCAGGCAATCCCGGGTGACGGCGTCAGCGACCGCTTTTAACGGCAGGTGCGTGGTCGCAAGCGCGACGCGTAACTGCTCTGTTGCCAGCATCATGACCACGCGGTGCGCGCCTGCACGTTCGGCAAAGAATTCGGTATGGCCTGTAAACGGTATCCCCGCGTCATTGATCACGCCCTTATGCACAGGGCCGGTAATCAATGCAGCAAACTCACCGGACAAGCAGCCGTCGCAGGCGCGAGCCAGCGTTTCCAGTACATAGTGACCGTTGTCGACACAAAGCGTACCGGGTGTGACGGGCTGCGGGAGTTCAACGGGAAGGACGGTGAGTGTACCGGCCTGCTGGGGCACTGGAGGCTCGGCAGAATCGTAAAGACGAAGGGTCAGAGGCAAACCCAGCAATGCGGCGCGCTGCAGCAAGAGCTGGGGAGACGCACAAACGACCAGCTCAACAGGCCAGGCCTGTTGAGCCAGTTGCACAGCCAGATCGGGACCAATCCCGGCGGGTTCGCCGGGCGTAATCACCACACGACAATCACTGCGCATTGTTATCCAGAATTTTCACGTAAGCCCCTGCACGCTGCTCCTGCATCCAGGTCTGCGCTTCTTCCGCGAACTTGCGGTTGAACAGCATGCGGTAAGCACGCTCTTTCTGGGCTGCATCCGTTTTATCAACCTGACGCGTGTCCAGCAACTGAATCAAATGCCAGCCGAAAGAGGAATGAACGGGCTGGCTAATTTCCCCTTTTTTCAGGCGTAGCAGCGCATCGCGGAACGCCGGGTCAAAGACTTCAGGCGAGGTCCATCCCAGATCGCCGCCCTGGTTAGCCGAGCCCGGATCGTCAGAGAATTGTTTTGCGGCGGCCGCAAAAGTGGTTTTACCGCTGCGGATATCGGCGGCAATTTGTTCCAGCTTCGCGCGGGCCTGATCGTCAGTCATGATCGGTGACGGCTTCAGCAGAATATGGCGTGCATGCACCTCGGTGACAGAGATGTTTTTGCTTTCGCCACGCAAATCGTTCACTTTCAGAATATGGAAGCCCACACCGGAACGAATCGGACCAACGATATCGCCTTTTTTTGCCGTGGCCAGAGCCTGAGCAAACAGCGTCGGCAGCTCTTCAATTTTTGACCAGCCCATATTGCCGCCTTTCAGGGCCTGGGAGTCAGCGGAGTAGGTAACGGCCAGTTTGCCGAAATCAGCACCGCCCTTCAGTTCGCTCACCAGCTGTTTTGCCAGTTTTTCCTGGTCGTCAACCTGCTGTTGTGTCGGGTTTTCAGGCAGCGGCAGAAGAATGGTACTGATATTCATCTCAGTCCCTTGAGTATTCTGCGCACCCACCTGTTTTGCCAGCGTATCCACTTCCTGCGGCAGGATGGTGACGCGACGGCGGACTTCGTTATTACGGACTTCAGAGATCAGCATCTCTTTACGAATCTGCGACCGATACGTGTTGTAGTCCATACCGTCATAGGCCAGACGACTGCGCAGCTGATCGAGGGTCATGTGGTTTTGTGCGGCAATATTCTGAATGGCCTGATCCAGCTGCTGATCGCTGATTTGCAAACCGGCTTTATCGCCTAACTGCAGAATGATCGCGTCCATAATCTCACGCTCAAGGATCTGATGGCGTAAGGTTTTATCGTCCGGTAGCTGCTGGCCGGCCTGTTTCGCCTGAGATTTAACGGTGTTCATCATGCTGTCCACGTCACTCTCAAGGACCACGCCGTTATTAACCACAGCTGCAACTTTATCAACCACTTGTGGTGCTGCGAACACGGTGTTGGCACTGATCGCCACACCAAGAATCAGCATTCTCCAGTTCTTCATACTTTATCCATTATTGGTTCCGCACTGCGGGATTGCCTGTCAAACATCACAACATCAGAATGCACGCTGGTAAGGGATGATCCCCTGACTCAGCATCTGGCCAGTGCCCAGGCCATAATTCGAGCTCAGGCCACGTAACTCAATGTTGAATGAGATTTGGTTGTCGTACTTACTGTCGTTGTTTTCCCAACCGTTGATTTTACGTTCATATCCCAGACGAATCGCGTAGCAACACGAGCTGTACTGCAGGCCAACCAGCTGTGATGCCGGGCGATTATTGCGCGTATCGTAGTAATACGCGCCAACCACCGACCAGGCATCATGAATTGGCCAACTTGCCGTGGTGCCAACCTGTGAAATCCCGTTTTTATAAATCGGGTTATTCACCAGTGAGCTGTCGTTAAGCGCAGAAGCAACATACTCCGGGCTGCTGTAACGGTAGCTCAACTGCACCATACGGTCAGCATCACGACGGTATTCCAGCACGGTATTGCCCTGCGCCACGTTATTCAGGCGGGTATCGTATTGCAGCCCGCCACGCACGCCCCAGCGTTCGCTGATCTTCCAGTACGTATCCCCGGCCCAAAGAAGACTGCCGGTATCGTCATCTTTATTGGTCTGGTTAACGCCTGTACGCGAAGGCGTGAACGAATAGATTTGACCCACAGAAACGTTAAAACGTTCAACCAGATCATTATCATAAATTCGTGTAGTCACACCGGTCGCGACCTGGTTCGCTGAGGCGATGCGATCCAGACCGCTGTAAGAGCGATCGCGGAACAGGCCGGTGTAGTCCGTTTGCAGCAGCGTGGAGTCGTAAGGATAGATGTCGCTCTGGTCCCGATACGGGATATACAGGTACTGAACCCTTGGCTCCAGCGTTTGGGTGTAACCCTGTGCCCAGTCCATATCACGATCAAATACCATGCGCCCATCAACTTTAAACTGCGGTAATGTGCGGTTGACGGAGTCTTTCAGGACACCGCTGGTAGTGCTGGTGGGGGCAAAGTTAGCGTTGTAGTAATCAACATCTTTTTGCTGATAGTGCGTGGCCAGAAATTTGGCTTCAGTATCCAGGCTGGCCCAGCTGTTTGATAACGGCAGATCGAGCGTAGGTTCAACATGTAAACGCGTGGTTTCAGGGAACTTGCTGTTTACATTGACAAATTTCACAGCCTGAGCATAGACCCGCGTGTCGAACGGACCGACATCGTTCTGGTACCAGTTCAGGTCAAGTTGCGGGAAGGCACGATAGACATTGCTGTTACTGGTATTACCAAAAATCTGGAAATCTTTGGTCGACAGGGTTGCGTCCCAGTTAGTATCCGCATAACCGACGCTGAATTTCTGTGAGGCATAGCCGTCGGTGGACGTGTAATAGGGTGACGTCAAATCGTTGAAATAGAATGGATCGCTGACTTTGGTATAGTCGGCGTTAAAGCGCCAGTGCTGGTCATATACACCGGCATGACGCCAGTAAAACAACCAGCGATCAGAACTGTCGTTCTGCGCGATTTGACGTAACGCTTTATCATTGTCGTACTGCTTATCCGACGCCAGATAGTCAAATTCGACCAGGCCTGCGCCCGCTTCTGTGAGGTAACGGAATTCGTTCTGCAATTGCAGACCACGTTTACTCATATAGTGCGGCGTAATGGTGGCATCGGCCTGAGGCGCGATGTTCCAGTAGTAAGGCAGAATAAACTCGAAACCGTTACTGCTGCCGTATTTGGCATTAGGGATCAGGAAGCCTGAGCGGCGCCGATCGCCCAGCGGCAACTGCAGATACGGGCTGTAAAACACCGGAACCGGGCCAAGCTTAAAGCGCGCGTTCCAGATCTCTGCCACTTCTTCCTGGCGATCCTGAATGATTTCGGACCCCGCCACGCTCCAGCTGTTACTGCCGGGCAGACAGGACGTGAAGGTGCCGTTTTCCATGATGGTGTAACGGTTTTGTCCACGCAGCTTCATTTGATCGCCTGTACCCCGCCCCTGGCGGCCGACCATCTGATAATCACCGTCCCAGACGTTAGTATCTTTGGTGTTAAGATTCGACCAGGCTTTCGGACCTTTCAGGATGACCTGATTATCGTCGTAGTGCACATTACCTAGCGCATCGACGGTCCGGACGGGCGTCGTCTGACCTTCTGGCTGGCGTTGGTGAAGTTGCACTTCATCAGCCAGCATGCGGCTGTTGCCCTGGCTGACGTCTACATCACCTTTGAAAATGGCATCATCAGGATAGTTGCCTTTCACGGAATCCGAGTGAATAGTAACGGGCAACTGATTGGGATCGCCATTGACCAGAGGGCGATTATAACTCGGCACGCCTAACATACACTGCGACATTAAATCGTCGGCGAAGGCTTGCTGGCTAATGGCTGCGCCGATCAGGGTGGCCAGCAGAGTAGGTATACGTTTTTTCATACGCGGTATCGAGAATTCCATGAAAACTGGCATCATGCCGACAATCGGGTCAGAGACTAACGCACTGCCTGGCGTTGCGCCAGTGTTAATCCTTTTCTGTCCGCGCTGCCGTTAGGCGCTGAGATAAATGACAGGTATGATAATGCAATTTTCAGCCGTAAGCATGGCGAATTGAGGAGTTTATGCGCTACTGGGGAAAAGTTATAGGTCTGGTGCTGGGATTATTGTCTGGCGCGGGCTTTTGGGGAATTGTAATCGGCCTGATCATTGGGCATGGATTTGACAAGGTTCGCGGCGCACAAAGCAAGGCGTACTTTTCAAACACCCAGACCCGACAGTCACTGTTTTTCAGCACCACGTTTCAGGTGATGGGGCATTTAACCAAATCGAAAGGGCGCGTAACGGAAGCGGACATCCAGATTGCGTCTCTGTTTATGGACCGCATGCAGCTTCACGGTGAGGCGCGTACTGCCGCACAACGTGCTTTTCGTGAGGGCAAACAGGGCGAATATCCGTTGCGGACCAAACTGCGCGAATTACGCAGTGCCTGCTTTGGTCGTTTTGACCTGATTCGGATGTTTCTGGAAATTCAGATTCAGGC
Source organism: Pantoea sp. BS_8 (assembly GCF_041954965.1). NCBI lineage: Bacteria > Pseudomonadati > Pseudomonadota > Gammaproteobacteria > Enterobacterales > Erwiniaceae > Pantoea > Pantoea sp. BS_8. The sequence continues at coordinate 151,495 of NZ_JAVAXU010000004.1, read as the reverse complement.
TGCGTTTGCCGACGGCACACTGCATCCCAACGAACGTCAGGTCCTGTACGTTATTGGTGAAGAGTTGGGCATTTCACACAGCCAGTTCGATCAGTTTCTGCGCATGATGGAAGGCGGCCAGCAGTTTGGCGGCGGCCGCAGTTATTCTCAAGGCGGTTTCCAGCAGGCACAACGCGGTCCTACGCTGGACGATGCCTGTAATGTGCTGGGCGTGAAAAGCAGTGATGATGCCACTACCATCAAGCGAGCCTATCGCAAACTGATGAGTGAGCACCATCCCGATAAGCTGGTGGCAAAAGGGTTACCGCCAGAAATGATGGAAATGGCCAAACAGAAAGCGCAGGACATTCAGTCGGCTTACGATCTGATTCGCAAAGAAAAAGGCTTTAAGTAAGCGGCGTGCGCCCCGGTGATTCATCCGCGGGGCGCGCGAGTCATAAACGGGCCGGTCAGAAATCGGCGGGCTGCTTGAAGGTCATCGCACTGCCAAACGCAGGATGCGTGATGGTCAGCGATTCGGCATGCAGCAGAAGCCGGCTTGCCATTGCCCTGGCTTCCGGGTGAGCATAAAACCCGTCCCCAAGTATCGGATGGCCCAGCGCCAGCATATGCACGCGCAACTGGTGCGAACGGCCGGTAATGGGCTTCAACGTGACGCGTGCGCTGTTATCGTCCCGATATTCCACCACCTGATACTCGGTTTGTGCCGACTTACCCGTCTCAAAACACACTTTCTGTTTTGGCCGGTTGGGCCAGTCACAAATCAAGGGCAAATCCACCAGGCCTTTTTCCTCTGCCGGATGTCCCCAGACCTGAGCGACATAGGTTTTGGCGGGTTCGCGCTCGCGAAACTGACGTTTTAGTTCACGCTCAGCGGCTTTCGTCAGTGCGACGACAATCACGCCGCTGGTGGCCATATCCAGCCGATGCACCGATTCGGCTTCAGGATAATCCCGCTGGATCCGCGTCATCACGCTGTCTTTGTGCGCCTCAAGTCGACCCGGCACGGAAAGCAGGCCGCTGGGCTTATTCACCACCATGATGTGCGCATCCTGATAGAGAATGTGCAGCCAGGGCTCAAGCGGCGGATTATAGGGTTCCATACATTATTCCAAAAAAGAGGGCCTTGCGGCCCTGAACTTACTGATGCGTAACCACAATCAGACGCAGCGCATCCAGGCGCCAGGTGGCTTCATCCAGACTTTCCAGCACCTGCTCGCGATTGCTTTCCAGCGCGTCAACTTCATCGTCACGAATATTGGGGTTGACGGCTTTCAGGGCTTCCAGACGCGATAACTCGGCACCCAGCTTTTCACTCGCTTCGCGCCGTGCCGTATCGATTATGGCACGTGCTTCACTGACGACTTCTTTTTCCGCCAGGGTAAGAATAGCGTGAACATCCTGCTGAACGGCGTTCACCAGCTTACTGCCTGTATGGCGGTTGACCGCATTCAACTGACGGTTGAAGCTCTCGAACTCCACTTTACCTGCCAGGTTAGTGCCCTTGCGATCTAACAGCAAACGCACAGGCGTTGGCGGCAGGAAACGGGTTAACTGCAGATGCTTAGGTGCCTGAGATTCCACCACGTAAATCAGTTCTACCAGCAGCGTGCCGACAGGCAATGCCTTATTCTTCAGCAGCGACAGCGCACAACTGCCCGTGTCGCCCGATAGGATCAGATCCAGGCCGTTACGGATCAGCGGATGTTCCCAGGTAATAAACTGGGTATCTTCACGCGACAGGGCCTGATCGCGGTTGAACGTGATGGTGCAGCCGTCTTCAGGTAAGCCCGGGAAATCCGGGACTAACATATGATCTGACGGCGTCAGCACAATCAGGTTATCGCTACGATCTTCCTGATTGATGCCCACGATATCAAACAGATTCAGGGCAAAGTTGACCAGCTCGGTGTCGTTATCCTGCTCGGCAATGGTATTCGCCAGCATCTGCGCGGCGTCGCCACCGTTCGAGTTCAGCTCCAGTAACCGATCCCGACCTTGTTCAAGCTGAGATTTCAGCGCGTCATGCTGTTTACGGCAGGCGTCAATAAAGTCATCAAAGCCTTCACTGTTTTCCGGCGCAGCCAGATAATTAATCAGTTCAGCGTGCACGCTGTTATAGAGGGTTCTGCCGGTCGGACAGGTGTGCTCAAAGGCATCCAGCCCTTCGTGATACCAGCGCAGCAGGACCGCCTGAGCGGTTTTTTCCAGCCATGGCACCAGAATCTGAATGTCATGCGCCTGACCGATACGATCCAGACGACCGATGCGCTGCTCCAGCAGGTCCGGGTTAAACGGCAGATCGAACATAACCAGGCGGCTGGCGAACTGGAAGTTACGGCCTTCAGAGCCGATTTCTGAACACAGCAGAATCTGTGCGCCGTTTTCTTCTGAGGCAAACCAGGCCGCAGCCCGATCGCGTTCAATAATCGACAGCCCTTCGTGGAACACGGCGGCACGGATACCTTCACGCTCGCGTAATACCTGCTCCAGTTGCAGAGCGGTTGCGGCCTGCGCGCAAATCACCAGCACCTTCTCTTTACGGTTGCTGGTCAGATAGCCCATAAGCCATTCTACACGTGGATCGAAGTTCCACCAGGTGCCGGTGTCGCCTTCAAACTCTTGATAAATCTGCTCCGGATAGAGCAGGTCGCGCGCGCGTTCTTCGGCGCTTTTACGCGCGCCCATGATGCTGGAAACTTTGATGGCCGTCTGGTACTGAGCCGGCAACGGCAGGCGAATGGTATGCAATTCCCGTTTCGGGAAGCCCTTCACGCCGTTACGGGTGTTACGGAACAACACGCGGCTGGTGCCGTGGCGATCCATCAGCATGGAAATGAGTTCCTGGCGCGCCTCTTGTTTGCCCTCGCGGTCACTGTTGGCGACCTGTAGCAGCGGTTCGATATCCTGCTCGCCAACCAGCTCATTAATCATATTCATCTCGTCTTGCGAGATGGGATTATCCGCCAGCAGGGAGGTGACCGCATCGGCAATCGGACGGAAATGCTGTTGCTCTTCGACGAAGGCGGCGAAGTCGTGGAAACGATCGGGATCGAGCAGGCGCAGGCGTGCGAAGTGGCTTTCCATGCCCAGTTGTTCTGGCGTGGCGGTCAGTAGCAGGACGCCTGGTGTGTTTTCGGCGAGCTTTTCAATGACCTGATATTCACGACTTGGCTCACCTTCAGACCAGGCCAGGTGATGCGCTTCATCGACCACCAGGAGATCCCAGTCCGCGTCGGCCAGCTTATCAAGACGCAGCTTATTGCGACGAACAAAGTCCAGCGAACAGATAATCAGTTGTTCCGTGTCGAAGGCATTGTCGCTGTCGTGCTGGGCTTCGGCGTAACGATCGTCATCGAACAGCGCAAAGCGCAGGTTGAAGCGGCGCAGCATTTCAACCAGCCACTGATGTTGCAGCGTTTCTGGTACCACAATCAGTACGCGCTCAGCGCGGCCAGCCAACAGCTGCTGCTGAATGATCATACCGGCTTCGATGGTTTTACCCAGACCCACTTCATCCGCCAGCAGAACGCGCGGTGCATGGCGACGGCCCACATCATGGGCGATATGCAACTGGTGAGGAATCAGGTTGGTACGCATCCCACGCAGGCCACTGACGGGCAGGCGGTACTGTTCACTTTGATATTTACGCGCACGAAAACGCAGGGCGAAGCGATCCATGCGATCGAGCTGGCCAGCGAACAGACGATCCTGGGGCTTGCTGAACACCAGTTTGCTGTCGAGCATGACTTCACGCAGCATCACGTTGGTTTCTTCAGTATCCAGGCGCGTACCGATATAGGTTATCAGGTCATTGTCATTACGGACTTCATCCACCCGCATTTGCCAGCCCTCATGGCTGGTCACGGTATCGCCCGGGTTAAAAATCACGCGGGTGACGGGCGAGTCGCTGCGAGCGTAGAGGCGATTTTCCCCTGTGGCCGGGAAGAGCAGCGTGATCATGCGAGTATCGATCGCCACCACGGTACCTAATCCCAGTTCACTTTCTGTATCACTAATCCAACGCTGACCTAATGTAAAAACCATATAATTTTTGCTCGAATTTTTAACGTTTTTGAAGGTGTTCCCCATTCTCAGGCAATAGCATGTCAACCAGGCAAAAGGGGCCTGGTGCGTATGTCAGAGCGGTGAGTTTTGAGGAAGGGCGTTATGGTACTGGATGGCAGGGCATTCGTCACCTGTCAAAAAAGCCCCAGTTGCCCGGTAATCAGTGTAGCAAAGTCACCCTCGACGAAAGGCAAAATGCCTTCGGCAACAGGTTGCAGCTGTTTCGTGACGTAGTGATCGTAGTCGAGCGGCGTGGTCCGGGCTTCAACGGGTTCGGGGCCGCCCGTCGCTATCACATAGCGAATGCGGCCACCGGTCTGATATTGCAGCGGCCGACCCAGTTTACGGTTGTGTTCATCCGCCAGACGGGCGGCGCGCACGTGAGGCGGCACATTGCGTTCATACTCCTTCAGCGGACGACGCAGGCGTTTCTTATAAATGAGCTGATCGTCCAGTTCGCCCGCCAGCAACTGTGTTACGGTTGTGCGGACGTACTCTTCCCAGGGCTGACGATGAAATATCCGGCTGTAGAGTTCCTGCTGAAACTGCTGCGCCAGTGGCGTCCAGTCGGTTCGGACGGACTCCAGCCCTTTAAACACCATACGTTCACTGTCGCCTTCACGAATTAATCCCGCGTAGCGTTTCTTACTGCCCTGTTCGGCACCGCGAATGGTTGGCATCAGGAAACGGCAAAAGTGATTTTCATATTCCAGTTCGAGTGCGCTCGTCAGGCCATATTGCTGCTGGAGATGTTCACGCCACCAGTCATTGACCTTCGCGGCCAGTGCGCGGCCTGTTGCTTCCGCCTCGGCTTCATCCCGGGCGGACTTCAGCCAGACAAAGGTAGAATCCGTATCGCCATAGATCACATCATAGCCTTCGGCTTCAATAAGCTCGCGGGTTTGCTGCATAATGGCATGACCGCGCAGCGTAATCGACGAGGCCAGGCGAGGATCAAAAAAGCGGCAGGCGCTGGTGCCCAGCACGCCATAAAACGCATTCATAATGATTTTCAGGGCCTGCGACAGGGGCTTATTGCCCTGTTTTTTCGCGGTTTCGCGCCCCTGCCAAATCTGTTCCACAATCGCGGGCAGGCAATGCGTTTCGCGTGAGAAGCGCGCCTCACGAAAGCCGGGCACCGAATCCGCATCCGTTGGGTGCGCCAGCCCTTCGATGAGGCCGACGGGATCGATCAGAAAGGTGCGGATAATCGAGGGATAAAGACTTTTGTAATCCAGCACCAATACGGAATCATACAGGCCTGGCCGGGAATCCATCACATAGCCGCCGGGGCTGGCTTCCGGCGCAACATCGCCGAGATTGGGGGCGACAAAACCAACCCGATGCATGCGGGGAATATACAGATGGCTGAAGGCCGCCACAGAGCCGCCGTGGCGATCGACCGCCAGCCCGTTAACGGCGGCGCGCTCCAGCAAAAACGGCATGATCTCGGTTTTATGGAAGATGCGTGTGACCAGCTCGCAGTCCTTCAGGTTATAGCGTGCCAGCGCCGGTTTATCGTTGGCAAAACGCCAGTTGATTTCTTCCATGCGCTGCCACGGGTTATCGATAGCTTTGCCTTCGCCGAGCAGTTGTTGTGAAACCGACTCCAGACTAAAAGAGGGGAAATCCCAGAAGGCGGATTTCAGCGCATCAATACCGTCAATGATCAGCCGACCTGTCGCCTGGGCAAAAAACACGCCGGGTTTAAAACCGTGCTCACGCCATTCCAGTACAGCCTGCTGGCGGCCCAGGCGTAACGGAATGCCATAGCGGTCGGCATGTTTCTGCAGAACGCGCAGGTCAAACTGCACCACGTTCCAGCCGATCACCACATCGGGGTCGTGGTCGGCAAACCAGCGATTGAGCGCCTCCAGCAGTTGAGGGCGGGTTTCCAGGTAAATGAGTTCGAAATCCAGTGCGCTGGCATCGCCGTTAGGCGGTCCCAGCATGTAAACCTGACGCTGGCCGCAGCCTTCAAGGCCAATGCAGTAAAGCTCGCCATGCTGGGTGGTTTCGATATCCAGAGAGACCCATTTCAGCGGTGGGCGGTAGTCAGGATGCGGTTTGAGCCGGGCGTTAACCAGCGCATCGCCCTGCGCGTCACCATCGAACCACACGGGCGCGGTGATAAACCGTTCCATCAGATAGCGTTCAGGCGGACGAATATCGGATTCGTAAAGGGGAATGCCGTTTTCGCGCAGTTTCTTTTCAATCCACTGAAGCTGGCGATGCTGGCGGCAGTAAAGGCCAAATACCGGCCGGCGGCGAAAATCGGTTAACTGGAGAGGCTGCATGCGCACCTGGCGCTCGTCCTGTAGCAGCGTTTCGACCTGCGCCTGGTACTCGCAGGGAATAAATGTCACCGATTCCTGCACGGGCAGCACGACGCGCTGAGCACCGTCATCGGTGGCCAGCCAGAGCGTAATTTCGGTGCCTTGCGGCGTATCGCGCCAGTGACGGCTCAGCAGAAACCCTGCGCGGGGCTTATTCACGTATTCTCCAGGCTGATAGCGAATCGGACATGCGGTTAAAAAGTATAACATGGATATTTATACAGTGTCTCCCGGTGCGTTTTGTCAATATTGGCCTACAATTCTTGCCTTGACGCTGTGATGTCTGCTCTGGACAATCCAGCCTTCTGCTTTTTCTGAGGATTGATATGGAAGCCTGGGTTCAACACCTGATTACACAGTCGCTGGAGTGGGCGCTGTTTGCCGTGGCGCTGGTGACGTTTCTGGAGTCACTGGCGTTTGTGGGGCTGCTGCTCCCCGGCACCGTGATGATGGCGAGCCTTGGCGCGCTGGTGGGCAGTGGGCAGATCGGTTTGTATCCCGCCTGGGCCGCTGGCTTCGTCGGTTGTCTGCTTGGCGACTGGGTTTCTTACGGGATTGGCTGGAAATTTCAGGGGCCGCTTCATCGCTGGAAATACCTGCAAAAATACAAAGGGCTGCTGGATAAAACCGAACATGCGCTGTATCAGCACAGCATGTTTACCATTCTGGTCGGCCGTTTTGTGGGACCCACTCGCCCGCTGATCCCGCTGGCGGCAGGTATGCTGGAATTGCCGGTACGCAAGTTTCTGCCCCCCAATCTGATCGGCTGTATCTTATGGCCCCCGCTTTATCTGTTGCCGGGGATTCTGGCAGGCGTGGCGATTGATGTCCCGAAAGAAGCCCAGGGCGGTCACTTTATCTGGCTGCTGGTTGCCGTTGCCCTTGTGGTGTGGCTGGGATGCTGGCTGTGCTGGCGCTGGTGGCGCGGTGAAAAGACCCGCGACTGGGCCACCGCGTATTTGCCGCCTGAACGACTGCGATGGCTCGCGCCACTGGGCCTGGTCGTGGCCGTTGCGGCCTTCGTCGGTATTCAGTTTCACCCGATGATGCCAGTTTTCCGCCACCTGCTGTGGCAGGTCTTTATCGGTTAACGACGTGGGATGCCGAGCACATCGGCTTCCCGCACGTCCCCTGACAGCAGCCGGTCCGTTGCGCCATCCCAGTAAACCCGTCCATCTACCACCACCACGCTGCGTGGCGCAATCTGCTGCGCATCTTCAAGACTGTGCGACACCATAAGTAATGTGATTTCACGGGCTTCGCAGACGGTACGCACCAGGTTGAGCATCTCGCCACGCAGTGCCGGATCAAGCGCCGAGAAAGGTTCATCCAGCAGTAATACCGGCCGCTCGCGCAGCAGGCAGCGTGCCAGCGCTACGCGCTGACGTTGTCCACCTGAGAGCTGGCCTGGCAGGCGCGACAGCATCTCACTGAGCCCGACCTGCTGTGCAATGGTGGCTACCTGCTGACGCTGGTCCGCAGTCAGCCTGAGCCCGGGATGTAAGCCCAGCCCCAGATTCTGTTCCACGCTGAGATGCGGAAACAGGTTGTTTTCCTGAAACAGCATCGATACCGGGCGCTGAGCGGGCACGCTGTGGGTATGATCGACGCCATCCATCATCAGACTGCCCTGGCTGACGGGCAGAAAGCCGGCAATCAGATTTAACAACGTACTCTTACCCGCGCCGCTTGGACCAAGAATCGCCAGCCGTTCGCTGCGCCCGGCGTGAAGGGAAAAACGCATCGGCAAATGCTGATACAGGTAAGTCAGATTATTCAGTGTCAGCATGGCGACCCGGTAATTTTTCCATCAGAGTAAACAGAGACAGGCAGAGCACCAGCAACAGTAATGCGGTAACGGCTCCGTCGGCCCCGCGATAGGCACCAATCTGCTGATAGAGGTAGAAAGGCAGCGTACGGAAATCGGCGTTACCGAACAGCGCCACGACGCCAAAGTCTCCAATTGACAGTACGCAGGCAAACGCCAGCGCCTGTGCCAGTGGCCGCTTCAGTGCACGGAGTTCTATCAGCGTCAGGCGGTTCCATCCGCTGATCCCTAATGCGCCGCACAGGTGGTTGTAGCGTTCTGCGATATCCCGCATCGGGTTTTCCAGCACTTTCAGGGCATAGGGAATGGCGATCAGTGCATTGGCGAACATCACTACGCCATCCGCCGCATCGGGCAGCCCTGTAGTGGCATTCAGCAGCAGGAAAAAGCCGGTTGCCAGCACGATACCCGGCATGGCCAGAATCAGCATGCCGCTGGTGTCCATAAATTGTGCGGCAAGTTTACGCTGGCGCAGGCGCAGTTCGCGGCTGCTCCAGAGCAGCATGGTCGTCAGTAACACGCACAGCACGCCAGCGCCCAGGGCGATGCGCAGTGAGGTGAATGTTGCCTGCCACAACGCCGGTTGTTGCAAGGCGCCACGCAGTCCGCCGTCCAGGCCATTAATAATCACTGCGATCAGGGGCGGTAGCAGTAACAGCAAGGCTAAACCGATGAGAGCAATGTCGCTGATGCGCGCCAGCACGGAATCCTGCGGATCGCGCCAGCCCTGGCGCTGCGTGTTGCCAGCGGGAATGGCGTGACTGAAGCGCTGACTGAGAAGCACCAATACCAGGCAGCAGCAAAGCTGAATCAACGCCAGGAGTGCGGCGCGTCCCGGATCGTAGTCGTAACTTAAAGCCTGAAAAATGGCCAGTTCGATAGTGGTGGCCCGCGGCCCGCCACCCAGTGAAAGCACCGTGGCAAAACTGGCGAAGCAGAGCATGAAAATCAACGCACCGGTAGGCAGTAACTGGCGACGTAGCCACGGCCATTCAAGGAGCCGAAAGTGATGCCAGCCACGGATATTCAGCTGTGCAGCAAGCTGACGCTGTTCGGCCGGAATGCTTTCCAGCGCCTGCAGCATCAGGCGCGTGGCCAGCGGCAGGTTGAAAAAAACATGGGCCAGTAAAATGCCCTGAAGCCCGTAAGGCGAGAAGTGATAGTCCACGCCAAGCCAGGCGCAAAGGCGGGCCAGCCAGCCCACCCGACCATAGACAGTGAGCAGACCAAATACCGCGACCAGCACCGGCAAGACCAGCGTCATGGCGCACAGGCGTAATAATCCCTGACGGCCAGGAAAACGGCGTCGATAGAGAGCCCGGGACAGCGGAATGGCCGGCAGCAAAGAGAGCAGGGCGGAGAGCAGTGCCTGCGTAAATGAAAAGCCAATCACATGATGCAGATAGGTATCCTGCAGAACCGCGCGCCAGTCGGTCGCCGGGGCCGCCATCCACAGTGCAGCAAAAGCTGACAACGCCACGCTGCAAAGCAGCAACGTGGCGAGTGAACCCGGAATCAGCCAGAAGGGGATCAGCGACTCACGGCGCGTTGCCATTGGCTGACCCATTGTGAACGGTGGCTGGCGACGGCTTCAGGCGAAAACTGTAATGCCGTTTTCGGCACGCTGAGTGAAGCAAAGCCTGCAGGCAGGTCGGTTTTGATCACCGGGTACATCCAGTTGCCGGTTGGAATCGTATTCTGGAAAGCGGGCGTGACCATGAACTGCATAAACTGCTCTGCCAGTTTTGGTTGTTTGCTGTTAGCCAGGCGGGCTGCCACTTCCACCTGCAGATAGTTGCCTTCGGCAAACGGTGCCGCGGCATAGTTATCCTTCTTCTCTTCAATAATGTGATAAGCCGGCGACGTGGTATAGCTCAACACCAGATCGCTCTCGCCTTTCAGAAACAGACCGTAGGCTTCACTCCACCCTTTGGTCACCGTGACGGTTTTCTTTGCCAGCTTTTGCCAGGCTTCAGGCGCCTTGTCTCCGTAGACTTTTTGCATCCACAGCAGCAGGCCAAGGCCCGGCGTGCTGGTGCGGGGATCTTCATAAATCACGCGCCATTTTTCGGGGCTTTCGACCAGTTCTTTCAGGCTCTTTGGTGGATTTTTCAGCGTGTTTTTGTTATAGACGAACGCGAAGTAGCCGTAATCGAAGGGCACAAAGGTGGTGTCCTTCCAGCCGCCGGGAACCTGCAATTTACCGGTATCAACGTCGCTTTTGGCAAACAGCCCGGTTTGTTGCGCGGCCTGCAGGAGGTTGTTATCCAGCCCTAAGACCACATCGGCCTTGCTGTTCTTGCCTTCCAGACGGACGCGATTCAGCAGCGAAACCCCGTCTTCCAGGGCCACATATTTCAGTTCGCAACCGCACTGGGTTTCAAAGGCTTTTTTAACGGCCGGACCGGGTCCCCAGTCAGCGGAAAACGAATCATAGGTGTAAACCGTCAGGACAGGTTTGGCCGCGAAGACCGGGGCAGAGAGTAACAGCAGCACGGGCAGGACGTTTTTTAACACTTTGCGCTCCTATAGCGGCAGGGTTGAGTCGCAAAGGATCTGAGCAAAGTTGCCTCTCAAATCCCTACGTCGGCATTAACCGATTCAGGTTCGACGGGTATATCTCAGCGCTCTGACATGATGGAAAGAGGCACCCCGTTGAGAACGTCACATTCTAGTCATTTAATGCCCGCCGGGAAAGGATCACAGCGTGGGCGGTGCAAACCAGGCGGATTTAAAGTCAAACCACCCCAGCGTATTCATCCGTACCCCGCGCATACTGCGCTGGCCTTCCAGCAGCAGCCAGTGATGAAACAACGGATGAAGCCAGTTGCTTTCAACCAGCTCTTTCGCCCATTCAGCAAGGGGGAGCGTTTTCTTACGCCAGCGCGCAGCATCCTGCTGCCAGTTCACCGGCAGGCAGTGCTGCAACAACGGGACTTCGTATAACAGCGCAAACAGAGAATAGTCCAGGGGCAGGGTAAAGTTGACGCTGCCGAGCCAGATATCGCTTTCACCTGTGCCCTGATGCCAGGATTCATAACTGACCTCACGCACGTCCAGCGTCACGTCGTGTTGCGCCAGTAGTGGACGCAAGGCATCGGTGATACTGACGTGCTCAATGTGCTGGTTATAAACGGTCAGCGTCAGGTGTGTCAGGCCTGCGGGTTTTTCTACCGGTGTCAAATCACGCCGGTGGTGCCAGCGGGGCAGCAGGCCGTAAGCAGGAAACCAGTAACGCTGGTAGCCCAGATCCGCATTGTTCAGTAAGGCAATGGGGTTAAGCAGGAAGCTAAGCCAGCGTCGAATGCCCGGTTCGCCTGCCTTCGCGGAGCGCTGGTCAAACAGTAAAAAGTAGCAGCCCTCTTCAAGCCGACTCTCTTCCTGTTTCTCATCGGCCTGTTCGCCCTGCAGGCGAACACCGGCATAAACCACTTCGTCACTGATCTCGGGCAGCACCCATACCGACACGTCATCGATCAAGGCGCGATAGCCAAAGTAGTCGTCGAAGGCTTCGATCTTCAGCTGACTTTGCTGATTGCGGATGACCCGATAGGGCCCTGTCCCTATGGGCTGACGGGCAAAATCGCGCATATCGGGCCACTCGCGCGGCAGAATCATGGCGCTGACGCTGCCCAACAGCCAGGGTAGCCAGCTGTCGGGCTGATCTAAATAGATATCCAGCGTCCAGGGGGCAGGGGAGTCAAGTCGCTGAAGATGGCAAAACAGCGGATGCTGGCGCAGGCGCTCAAGGCTGGCAATCACATCGTCCATGTCGAGTTCCCGGCCATGATGGAAACGGATAGCCGGACGTAAATAAAAGCGCCAGTGTCGATCCGAATGTTGCTGCCAGTGATGAGCGATATCGGCTTCGATTTCCCCCTTTTCCTCATTTATGCGTGTCAGACCGCTAAAAATCTGGCGAGCGATATGGGTTTCTGACCGACGCAGGGGCGATCCAGGCAGCAGATTGAGCAGAGGGCGGTAGTAGAGGACGCGAAGAATATGTTTTCCCTGCCGGAAACTGCGGCCCAGATGCGCGCTGATCATCTGTCTGACCTGATCTTTATCGCCGACAAGCTGCACCAGTTGATCAATACGATCCTGTTCCAGCAGGTCTTCAGCGCGCTGCTGCTGCAGGGTTAGTCCGGTGTAGCAGAAGGTGAGCACGGATCGCTTGCCCCGTCCGGCCTCCGCCTGCCAGGTGAGCCAGCCGGCTTCCTGCATCCTGTTAAGCAGGTTCCGCATATGGCGACGTGAACAGTGCAGGGCGTCGGCCAGCTCACCCAGGGTGGTTTCCTGCGATTGCCCCTGACAGCTCTGCCACAGACGAATGAACTGCTGCTTCAGACGTGATGACGACATAAAAGAGGAACTCCCTCTGAAACCTGCTCTGTTTTTCCTGCCCTATTTTAGAGGCAAACTTTCTCGCATTGGAAGAGCGGGAGGCATTCAGCGATGGATGGCGCTCTGACATGGACGGCAGCGATGCCCGTCCCTTCTGAGTAGTGTGCTACGATTTTGCCAGCAGAGTTATTCTGCTGGTTTTTTTTACGTTGCAGGTTATGGTCGGGGGACACGCTTCCCGTTTCTATTGTTGTTCTGTCAGGGATAAGGCATGAAATCTTTGTTAGCATTCTCGCGCCGTTTCAATCCAGTGTTTTTCGCTTTTATGGTGACCGCCTTTATCCTCGGCGTAGCGGGCGCGCTTCAGGCACCGACGCTGAGCCTGTTTTTATCGCGAGAAGTGCAGGTGCCGCCGCTGTGGGTTGGGCTGTTTTTTACCCTCAATGCCGTTGCCGGGATTGTGGTGAGCATGATGATCGCAAAACGTTCCGACCGGGTCGGCGATCGCCGCAATATCATCTTGCTGTGCTGCATGCTGGCATTGGCAAACGCGCTCCTGTTCGCCTTTACCCGCCATTATCTGACGCTGATAACGCTGGGCGTACTGCTGTCGTCGCTGGCGAATGTCGCCATGCCGCAGCTTTTTGCCCTGGCGCGTGAATATGCCGACAGTGCTTCGCGCGAAGTGGTGATGTTCAGCTCTGTCATGCGTGCTCAGGTCTCGCTGGCCTGGGTGATTGGCCCGCCATTGTCATTTGCGCTGGCGCTGAATTTTGGCTTTGTCACGTTGTTCAGCGTGGCCGCCGGGCTGTTTTTTCTCTGTTTTCTGCTGATCTGGTTCACGGTGCCCTCGGTGCCGCGCACCGCGTCCCTGATGCAGTCAGGCGGAATTCCGCTGAGTGGCTGGCGTATTCGTGATGTGCGTATTTTGTTTGCCGCATCGACGCTGATGTGGACCTGCAACACCATGTATATCATCGACATGCCGTTATGGATCAGTACGGATCTGGGCTTACCTGAAAATCTGGCCGGAATCTTAATGGGTACGGCTGCCGGGCTGGAGATCCCGGTCATGATCGTGGCGGGCTTTTACGCCAAACGATGGGGCAAGCGGAATATGATGGCCGCCGCCGTGGCTGCTGCCGTCGTGTTCTACAGCGGCCTTATCCTGTTTCACAGCCATCTGGCGCTGCTGATCCTGCAGGTGTTTAACGCCCTGTTTATCGGCGTGGTCGCAGGCATTGGCATGTTGTGGTTTCAGGATCTGATGCCTGGACGGGCGGGCGCGGCCACCACCCTGTTTACTAACAGCATTTCGACCGGGATTATCCTGGCGGGGCTATGTCAGGGTGCGCTGGTTGAACATTTTGGGCACGGCAGTGTGTACTGGGTGATTGCAGCGATTTCGCTGGTTACGTTGGTGATGATCAGAAGAGTCAAAGAGGCGTGATCCGCGCCTGTGAGATGCGCAGGGCAAAAAAAAGCCCGGTCAGCAGACCGGGCCATACGGTGATAACGAAGCTTAGCGCATAAAGGCGGGCTGGTTATTTTCGTAAGCTGAAATCGCGCTTTCGTGCTGCAGCGTCAGGCCGATGCTGTCCAGTCCGTTCAGCATGCAGTGGCGACGGAAATCATCAATCTTAAAGCTGTAGGTCTTGTCGCCGGCTTTAACCACCTGCGCTTCCAGATCCACTTCGAAGCGGATGCCCGGACGGGCTTTTACCAGGGTAAACAATTCGTCTACCTGCTCCTCAGTCAACGTGACCGGCAGCAGTTGGTTATTAAAGCTGTTGCCATAAAAAATATCGGCAAAGCTCGGCGCGATGACGACTTTAAAACCGTAATCGGTTAGTGCCCATGGCGCATGCTCACGTGACGAACCACAGCCAAAGTTTTCACGTGCCAGCAGGATGGACGCCCCTTTGTACTCCGGGAAATTGAGCACGAAATCCGGATTGGGCTCCAGGCCGTGATCGTCCAGGAAACGCCAGTCGTTAAACAGATGCGCACCGAAACCAACACGCGTCACTTTCTGCAAAAACTGCTTTGGAATGATGGCGTCGGTGTCGACGTTAGCGGCATCCAGTGGCACCACCAAACCCGTATGTTGCGTAAATTTTTCTGCCATGATGGAGTCCTTATGTCAGGCTGCGAATATCAGCGAAATGGCCATTAACGGCAGCAGCAGCGGCCATCGCCGGGCTGACCAAATGTGTCCGTCCGCCACGGCCCTGGCGGCCTTCGAAGTTACGGTTACTGGTTGAAGCACAACGCTCGCCGGGATTCAGGCGGTCGTTATTCATCGCCAGACACATGGAGCAGCCAGGCAGGCGCCATTCAAATCCGGCCTCAATAAAGATCTTATCCAGCCCTTCGGCTTCGGCCTGGGCTTTAACCGGGCCTGAACCTGGCACCACCAGAGCCTGAACGCCCGGCGCAACTTTACGCCCTTTGGCAATCGCGGCGGCGGCGCGCAGATCTTCAATGCGCGAGTTAGTGCAGGAACCAATAAAGACTTTATCGATGCTGACGTCGGTCAGTTTGATACCGGGTTGCAGGTTCATATAAGCCAGCGCCTTCTCTGCGGATGCCCGCTCCACGGGATCCGCAAACGAGGCCGGGTCGGGAATCTGCGCATCCACCGCGATAACCTGCCCAGGGTTCGTTCCCCAGGTAACCTGCGGGGCGATCTCTTCTGCACGCAGCGTCACGACGCGGTCAAATTTCGCGTCCGGATCGGACTTCAGCGTGCGCCAGTATTCAACGGCCTGCGCCCATTTCTCACCTTCCGGTGAAAACTGACGTCCTTTCAGGTAGGCGAAGGTGGTTTCATCGGGGGCCACCAGACCGGCTTTTGCGCCCATCTCGATAGCCATGTTACACAGCGTCATGCGGCCTTCCATGCTCAGCGCTTCGATCGCGGAACCACAGAATTCGACAACATGGCCGGTACCGCCCGCGCTGCCGGTTTTGCCGATAATGGCCAGCACGATGTCTTTCGCCGTAATGCCCGGGGCAACCGTACCTGTCACTTCAATCTTCATGGTTTTAGCACGGCCCTGTTTCAGGGTTTGGGTGGCAAAAACATGCTCGACTTCAGAGGTACCGATACCGAAGGCCAGCGAGCCAAAAGCGCCGTGTGTAGCCGTGTGCGAGTCACCGCAGACAATGGTCATGCCCGGTAAGGTCATGCCTTGTTCCGGACCGATGACGTGCACGATGCCCTGGAACGGGTGATTCAGGTCATATAACTGCACGCCAAATTCCGCACAGTTCTTGATCAGCTCCTGCATCTGAATACGGGCCATTTCACCCGAGGCATGAATATCTTTGGTCTGGGTAGAAACGTTGTGATCCATGGTGGCGAAGGTTTTCGACGGCTGGCGCACTTTACGACCGTGCGCCCGCAAGCCATCAAACGCCTGCGGTGAGGTCACCTCATGAATCAGGTGACGGTCAATATAGAGCAGCGGCGTTTCATTCGGCGCTTCGTGAACGACATGTGCATCAAATAACTTCTGGTATAAAGTTTTCATTTTATTATTTTTCCTCGGCGACAAAGCGAGCAATGATGCTGCCCATCTCATCGGTGCTAATCGCAGGGCCATCACCGGCTAAATCTTTGGTGCGGTAACCTTCGGCTAACGCACGGCTGATGGCGCGTTCAATACTGGCAGCGGCCTCATCGGCGTTCAGGCTGTAGCGCAGCAGCAGTGACAGCGACAAAATCTGAGCAATCGGGTTGGCAATGTTCTGCCCGGCGATATCCGGTGCGGAGCCGCCAGCCGGTTCGTAGAGGCCAAAGCCGTCTTCGCTCAGGCTGGCTGAGGGCAGCATGCCCATAGAACCGGTGATCATCGCGCACTCGTCTGACAGAATGTCGCCAAACAGGTTTGAGCACAGCAGCACGTCGAACTGAGAAGGATCTTTAATCAGCTGCATGGTGGCATTGTCGATGTACATATGGCTCAACTGCACATCGGGATAATCTTTCGCAATCTCGTTGACGATCTCGCGCCACATGACCGAGGTTTGCAGTACGTTGGCTTTATCCACGGAGGTCACTTTGTTGCGGCGCTTGCGAGCGGACTCGAAAGCCTGACGTGCAATACGTTCGATTTCAAAGCGATGGTAGACTTCGGTATCAAACGCGCGTTCATGCGGACCGCTGCCTTCACGTCCTTTCGGCTGACCAAAATAGATGCCGCCGGTCAGTTCACGGACACACAGAATGTCGAAACCGCGTGCCGCGATATCGCTGCGCAGTGGACAAAACGCTTCGAGACCGCTGTACAGCGCCGCCGGGCGCAGGTTACTGAACAGTTTAAAATGCTTACGCAGGGGAAGCAGCGCGCCACGTTCGGGCTGGGAAGCCGGGGGCAGGTGTTCCCATTTTGGCCCGCCCACGGAACCGAACAGAATCGCATTAGCCTGCTCACAACCGGCTACAGTGGCCGGGGGGAGCGGTTCACCATGGCGGTCAATCGCGATGCCGCCCACATCGTATTCGCTGGTGGTAATACGCAGATTAAAGCGCTGACGAACGGCATCTAATACCTTGATAGCCTGCGCCATCACTTCCGGGCCGATACCGTCGCCCGCCAGTACTGAGATATGTGAAGAGTTTGACATGATTACACCGTTTCCTTCTGATCTTTAGACTTGCGCTGTAACTCTTTCTCGACCTGTTTGGCTCGCCAGATGTTGTTTAAGGCGTTCACCATCGCTTTGGCAGACGATTCGACGATATCTGTTGCCAGACCAACGCCGTGGAATTTGCGGTTGTTGTAGCTCACCACAATATCGACCTGGCCCAGGGCATTTTCGCCGTGGCCTTTTGCCGTCAGCTTGTAATTAACCAGCTCGGCATTGAACTGGGTAATTCGGTTAATGGCCTGATAAACCGCATCAACCGGACCGTTCCCGGTCGCCGCTTCTGATTTCGTCTGTTCGCCACAGCCCAGATTGACCGACGCGGTCGCCGTAATACTGGAGCCTGACTGCACAGTAAAATCATTCAGTTGGAAAAATTCAGGCTCTTCGTTTTGTTTGTCGATGAAAGCCAGCGCTTCCAGGTCGTAGTCAAAAACCTGACCTTTCTTGTCCGCCAGTTTCAGGAAAGCGTCATACAGGGAATCCAGATTGTATTCGCTCTCTGTGTAGCCCATCTCTTCCATGCGATGTTTTACCGCTGCACGACCGGAACGGGATGTCAGATTAAGCTGAATTTTATGCAGGCCAATGGATTCTGGCGTCAGGATTTCATAGTTTTCACGATTCTTAATCACGCCGTCCTGATGAATGCCCGACGAGTGGGCAAACGCGTTCGATCCGACAACCGCTTTGTTGGCCGGAATCGGCATATTGCAGATCTGGCTTATCATCTGGCTGGTACGATAAATTTCATGATGGTGAATGTTGGTATGGACATTCATGATCTGCTGGCGGGTTTTAATCGCCATGATCACTTCTTCCAGCGCACAGTTACCGGCACGTTCACCCAGGCCGTTCAATGTCCCTTCCACCTGACGCGCCCCGGCCTGCACCGCTGCAATCGCATTGCCGGTGGCCATGCCTAAATCGTCGTGTGTGTGCACAGACAGAATCGCTTTGTCGATATTCGGTACGCGGTTGATTAACTGGCTGATAATGTTGGCGTATTCATTCGGCAGGGTATAGCCAACGGTATCAGGGATATTGATGGTGGTTGCGCCCGCATTTATGGCGGCTTCGACCATGCGGCACAGGTCGTCAATGGGCGTACGACCACCGTCTTCACAGGAGAATTCAACATCGTCCGTATAGTTACGGGCACGTTTTACCATGCGCACCGCCCGCTCAATTACCTCGGGTAAGGTGCTGCGCAGTTTCGTGGCGATATGCATCGGCGAGGTGGCAATAAAGGTATGGATGCGGAAGGCCTCGGCAACCCGCAATGATTCGTAGGCGGCATCAATGTCCTGCTCAACGCAGCGCGCCAGGCCGCAAACCCGACTGTTTTTAATAGTACGCGCAATGGTTTGTACGGATTCAAAATCACCTGGTGACGAGACGGGGAAGCCGACTTCCATCACATCAACGCCCATACGTTCCAGCGCTAACGCAATCTGCAGTTTTTCTTTCACACTCAGGCTGGCCTGTAAGGCCTGTTCACCATCACGCAGAGTGGTATCGAAAATAATAACTTGCTGGCTCATCGTGTTCATCCTTTTGCGTTTCTTGCCTTGCAACGAGCATAAAAAAACCCGCGACAGGCGCGGGTTTTTAACTTTTAGCAGGTTCGAATCAGTGTTTGATTTCGCCCACAAGTCTACCGCGCAGAGAATTTGCGATAAGTAGTAGACCTGATAGACGAAAAGAACGTGACATGTTTCAAACCCCGTGAATTTTTTGCTGCATCTATTGGTACTGGAATCAACAATCGATGTCAACCATAAGCGAAGGGTTATTTTCAGCCGCCACAAAGAAAAATGTTCTGACATTTTTGACGCTCACAGAGTATTAAACGAGGCGGACAGAACCCATGACGTTCATTACTGCTGATACGGGGTTGCAGAAGAAAGGCTGCTTTTTAAGGTGATGAAATATAATGATAAATTAATATTCCAGTATCGCTTTATCCATAATCAGGCCATCTCAGGCAGCATAATCTCATGCGCTTTAAATTTTTATAAGATAATTACGCCATAAAAACGCATGAGGAAAAGATGGCTGGCTGAGTCCGTCCGTCATAGGTTTTTTTTATTTCTTAGATATGGCTACAAAAAATATCATTCACAGCATTTTCCTCTGCCATTATTGAACGTATTTAGTTTAATAATCGCAGGCAAAAGTTGGCGGGCAGAGGCTTTGAATCCCGCCGCCTTTCATCAAATGCGTTTGGCGTTTGCCAGCCCGTTTTTCTACGGTTATGGTAATCGACCTACTCTTAGAAAAATTAACCCAGCAGAATTCTCTGTATCTGGATCGCAGAAATGAGTTCTGCGGTCTTAGCAAAAACATAAGGTTTTGATTTTAATTGGCGAAACAGGGCAGGATGCATATGGCTAGCGGAAAAGCCGTCGCCAGTGGATTCAGTTCCTCAAGCCGGGAGGCAGAAAATGGAGATGTTGTCAGGAGCCGAAATGGTCGTCCGGTCGTTGATCGACCAGGGCGTGAAGCAAGTGTTCGGTTATCCGGGTGGCGCAGTACTCGATATCTATGATGCACTGCAAACTGTGGGGGGCATCGACCATGTTCTGGTCCGCCACGAGCAGGGTGCGGTCCACATGGCCGATGGTCTGGCACGCGCAACCGGTGAAGTCGGTGTGGTGCTGGTGACGTCCGGGCCGGGTGCAACCAATGCGATCACCGGTATCGCGACCGCCTATATGGATTCTATTCCGTTAGTCATTCTGTCGGGTCAGGTGCCGTCTTCGCTGATTGGTTATGATGCCTTCCAGGAATGTGACATGGTGGGGATTTCCCGCCCGGTGGTGAAACACAGTTTTCTGGTGAAAAACACCGAAGAGATCCCGACGGTACTGAAAAAAGCTTTCTGGCTGGCATCCAGCGGTCGCCCGGGACCGGTGGTTATCGATCTGCCAAAAGATATCCTTAATCTTGCGAATAAGCTGCCTTATCACTATCCGCAGGAAGTGAGCATGCGCTCGTATAATCCGACAATTCAGGGCCATAAAGGCCAGATTAAGCGTGCGTTACAAACCTTACTGGCGGCGCATAAGCCGGTTATCTATGCCGGCGGCGGTGCCATTACGTCGTCGTGTGAAGCCGAGCTGTTGCAGCTGGCTGAGCGCCTGAATATTCCGGTCACGACTTCACTGATGGGGCTGGGTGCGTTCCCTGGCAGCCATCGCCAGTGCGTAGGTATGCTCGGTATGCACGGCACTTACGAAGCGAATATGACGATGCATAATGCCGATTTGATCTTCGGCGTTGGTGTACGTTTTGACGATCGCACCACCAACAATCTGGCAAAATACTGCCCGAACGCCACCGTGATGCATATTGATATCGATCCGACGTCGATTTCCAAAACGGTCTCCGCGGATATTCCGATTGTGGGCGATGCAAAACAGACGTTACAGCAGATGCTGGAACTGCTTGATCACACGGAGGCGAAGCAGCAGTTAGACAGTCTGCGTGACTGGTGGCAGTCGATTGAGACCTGGCGCGGACGTCAGTGCCTTGCCTACGATCGTACCAGTGACAAAATCAAACCCCAGGCCGTGATCGAAACCATCTGCCGTCTTACTAATGGTGATGCTTACGTGACATCGGACGTAGGGCAGCATCAGATGTTTGCCGCGCTCTACTACACCTTTGATAAACCCCGTCGCTGGATTAACTCTGGTGGCCTCGGCACCATGGGCTTCGGCCTGCCTGCCGCGCTGGGTGTCAAAATGGCGCTGCCTGACGAAACCGTGATTTGCGTGACGGGCGATGGCAGTATTCAGATGAACATTCAGGAGCTTTCGACCGCGCTCCAGTATGATCTGCCGGTATTAGTGCTGAACCTGAACAACCGTTTCCTGGGCATGGTGAAACAGTGGCAGGACATGATTTACTCTGGCCGCCATTCTCAGTCTTATATGGAATCATTGCCTGATTTCGTTCGCCTGGCGGAGGCCTATGGTCACGTAGGCATTGCCATCAGTCATCCTGCGGAGCTGGAAGAGAAGCTGACGCTGGCACTGGAAACTCTGGCAAAAGGACGACTGGTGTTTGTTGATGTTAACGTTGACGGCAGTGAGCATGTTTACCCGATGCAGATTCGCGGTGGCAGTATGGATGAGATGTGGTTGAGCAAAACGGAGAGGACTTAATTATGCGTCGCATTTTATCGGTTTTGCTGGAAAACGAATCCGGCGCATTGTCTCGTGTTGTTGGCCTGTTTTCACAGCGTGGCTACAACATTGAGAGCCTGACGGTTGCGCCCACGGACGATCCTACGCTGTCACGCATGACGATTCAGACTGTTGGCGACCAGAAAGTCCTGGAGCAGATTGAGAAACAGCTGCACAAACTGGTCGATGTTTTGCGTGTGACCGAGTTAGGGCAGGGCGCTTACGTCGAACGTGAAATTATGCTGGTGAAAATTCAGGCGACAGGTTATGGCCGCGAAGAGGTAAAGCGCAGCGCAGAAATTTTCCGGGGCCAGATTATTGATGTGACGCCTTCGCTTTACACGGTTCAGCTGGCAGGCACCAGCGATAAGCTGGATGCATTCTTAAGCACGGTACGCGAAGTGGCTGAAATTGTAGAAGTCGCGCGCTCCGGCATCGTCGGTGTTTCACGTGGCGAACGGATAATGCGTTAATCACGCGCCGTAACGATCTAAAACGAATGTAACCCGGCGAAATGCCGGGTTTTTTCTTTTTTGTGCAGAACAAGGTTCACCATCAGAAAAGCGGTTGCTCCGCGCACTTTTCTGCTGTTAGATGTGATAAAAGAATGTCCATAGCTTATCTGCGGGTTATCAGACCCGCTTAACGGTGGGGTTACAGTGAAACTGGATGAAATTGCGCGCCTGGCGGGTGTATCGCGCACCACGGCCAGTTACGTCATTAATGGAAAGGCACGGCAGTATCGTGTCAGCGATAAAACCGTCGAGAAAGTCATGGCGGTGGTCCGCGAGCATAACTATCATCCTAATGCTGTGGCTGCAGGGCTGCGCGCCGGGCGCACGCGCTCGATCGGTCTGGTGATTCCCGATCTGGAAAACACCAGTTATACACGTATTGCTAACTATCTTGAGCGTCAGGCCCGCCAGCGTGGCTACCAGTTATTGATCGCCTGTTCTGAAGATCAGCCTGACAATGAAATGCGCTGTATTGAGCATCTGCTGCAACGCCAGGTGGATGCCATTATCGTATCCACTTCACTTCCTCCTGAGCATCCTTTTTATCAGCGCTGGATTAACAATCCCCTGCCCATCATCGCACTGGACCGCGCGCTGGATCGTGAACACTTTACCAGCGTGGTCGGTGCTGACCAGGACGATGCTTATGCCCTGGCGGCTGAACTGCGTCAGCTTAAGGTCAGCAACGTTCTGTTCATGGGCGCGTTACCAGAATTATCGGTCAGCTTTCTGCGTGAACTGGGATTCAGAGAAGCCTGGAAAGGGGATGAGCGTCCCATCGACTTCCTCTATTGCAATAGTTTTGAGCGCACGGCGTCGGCCGCCGTGTTCGAAAAGTATTTGCAGGATCACTCAATGCCAGACGCGCTGTTCACCACGTCATTCGGCCTGTTACAGGGCGTGATGGATGTGACCCTGAAGCGTAACGGCCGCCTGCCGTCCAATCTGGCGATCGCCACCTTTGGCGATCATGAACTGCTGGACTTCCTGGAGTGCCCGGTGTTATCGGTAGGCCAGCGTCATCGTGATGTAGCCGAACGGGTACTGGAATTAGTATTAGCGTCTCTCGATGAACCGCGTAAACCCAAGCCTGGATTAACGCGTATTCGCCGCAATTTATTACGTCGCGGACAATTAAGCAGAATTTCTAATTAATAATACGGGCAGCGATTTGTCTGCCCCGATGTTTAAATGCTGTTTTTAAACTCTTTCTTATCCAAAGTAAAAAAGCGTAAGCGTTTAACATTCATTCTAACAAATTAAGTTAACAGACCATTCTTGTTTACTTACAACTTAACGCTGGTTTAGCCCCTTAACATCAGGCGAGTGGCTAGGCTTCCGTTAAGAAATCCCCTAAAATGCGTCCCCTGTCTCAAAACGGCATCGGATTATTCAACCGTAATAAACGTGTTAATTTTCGCCGTTTTTTTTCAGAGCTGAATTTTTTATTCAATTATTCATTAGTTTAATTTTGATTAATCATCTTCCGGCGTTTTGAAACCTTTTCAGTGTTAATTCCCGCCTCGGTAAATAATCATATTCTACTGCCGCTCCGGCTTGACAATGATTTCCTACGATCCTTAAACTCGTTTTGTGGTAAAAAGTGGGATAAAGTGGTGCAAATGGGTAACTGAGGGGTGAGACTGACATGTTCCGTGGAGCAACGTTAGTCAATCTCGACAGCAAAGGACGACTGGCGGTACCAACCCGTTACCGTAATTTGCTGAACGAGGAATCGCAGGGGCAGATGGTTTGTACCATCGACCTCCATCAGCCATGCCTGTTGCTTTACACCTTACCCGCATGGGAAATCATTGAGAAAAAACTGGCGAGTCTGTCCAGCATGAATCCGATGGAGCGCCGCGTGCAGCGTTTACTGTTGGGACATGCCAGTGAGTGTCAGATGGATAATGCGGGCCGCTTATTGCTGGCGAATACCCTTCGCCAGCATGCAAATTTAAGCAAAGAAGTGATGCTGGTTGGGCAGTTCAACAAGTTTGAACTGTGGGATGAACAGACCTGGTATCAACAAGTCAGGGATGATATTGACGCAGAACAGTCAGCTCAGTCGCCTTTATCTGAGCGGTTGCAGGATTTATCGCTATAGCTATGCAGGAAAATTATAAACACACCACCGTGCTGTTGGATGAGGCAGTGAATGGCCTCAACATCAAGGAAGACGGAATCTATATTGACGGCACCTTTGGTCGTGGCGGTCACTCACGCTTGATTCTGGCGCAGCTTGGCGCCAACGGAAAGCTCATCGCCATTGACCGTGATCCGCAAGCTATCGCCGCGGCCGCTGAAATAAAGGATCCGCGTTTTTCCATTGTTCATGGCCCCTTTTCCGCGCTGGCGGAGTATGTGGCAGAGCGTGAACTGGCAGGTCAGATTGACGGCATATTACTGGATCTGGGCGTGTCATCCCCGCAGTTGGATGATGCCGAACGCGGGTTTTCATTTATGCGCGACGGGCCGCTGGATATGCGCATGGATCCCACGCGCGGCCACTCTGCCGCCGAATGGTTGATGCAGGCAGAAGAGGCCGATATCGCCTTTGTGCTGAAAACCTATGGTGAAGAACGATTTGCGAAGCGGATTGCGCGGGCGATTGTGGAACGCAACCGGGATCAACCGATGACGCGCACGAAAGAGCTGGCAGAGGTGATTGCCGCAGCAACACCGGTTAAAGACAAGTTCAAACACCCGGCGACCCGTAGTTTCCAGGCCATTCGCATCTGGATCAACAGCGAACTGGAAGAGATCGACACCGCATTAAAAGGTGCAGTCGATGTGCTGGCTCCGCAAGGGCGTTTGTCTGTCATCAGCTTCCATTCGCTGGAAGACCGGTTGGTGAAGCGGTTTATGCGCGATCAGAGCCGCGGGCCGCAGGTGCCTCATGGCTTACCCATGACCGAGCAGCAACTGAATGCACTGGGTGGGCGTCAGTTGAAGCTGCTGGGCAAAATGGTACCTGGCGACACGGAGGTGAAAGAGAATCCCCGTGCGCGCAGTTCCGTTTTACGAATTGCGGAGCGAACTGACGCATGATTGGCAACGAACGGCACAGCTTACCCGCTGTCATCGCGGGCGACATTATGCGTAAAGGGAAACTCCCTTTTCTGTTGCTGATTGCTGTGCTGGTTTCTGCCGTGCTGGTCGTGACAACGACGCACAAAACACGCTTGCTGACTGCCCAGCGAGAGCAACTGGTGCTTGAGCGTGATGCGCTGGACATTGAGTGGCGCAACTTAATTCTCGAAGAGAATGCCCTTGGCGATCACAGCCGCGTTGAGCGGATCGCCACCGAGAAGCTGCAGATGCAGCACGTTGATCCTTCGCAGGAAAACATCGTGGTGCAAAAATAAGGACCTGTTACTGCTAATGAGCGGCGTAAAAAGAACGCTGAAGTTAAAAAAACCAGAAGATAAAGCCAGCTTTGTAAGCTGGCGTTTTGCGTTGTTATGCGGTTGCATTTTACTGGCCTTAGGTGGGCTGTTATCACGCGTGGCCTGGCTGCAGGTGATTAATCCGGACAAACTGGTTAAAGAGGGCGATTTACGTTCACTGCGCGTTCAGGCCGTGCCCACCTCGCGGGGGATGATCAGCGACCGCGGCGGGCGTCCGCTGGCGGTCAGCGTGCCGGTTAACGCCATCTGGGCCGATCCCAAAGAGCTGCATGATGCGGGCGGTGTCACGCTCGACAGTCGCTGGCGTGCGCTCTCAGATGCGCTTTCTGTTCCCATTGATCAACTGGCCGCCCGCGTGAATGCCAATCCTAAAGGCCGGTTCATCTATCTGGCCCGCCAGGTCAATCCCGCCATTGGTGAATACGTCAAAAAACTCAAGCTGCCCGGTATCCATCTGCGCGAAGAATCACGCCGTTATTACCCTGCCGGACAGGTCACCTCACATCTGATTGGCTTCACCAATATCGATGGTCAGGGAATCGAAGGCATCGAAAAGAGCTTTGACAAATGGCTGACGGGTGAGCCCGGCGAGCGTACCGTGCGTAAAGATCGCTATGGGCGCGTTATCGAAGACATTTCATCGGTGGACAGTCGTGCGGCACATAACCTCACGCTGAGTATTGACGAGCGTTTACAGGCGCTGGTGTACCGTGAGCTGAATAATGCGGTCGCCTTTAACAAAGCCGAATCGGGAACGGCGGTTCTGGTGGATGTGAATACCGGTGAGGTCCTGGCGATGGCGAACAGCCCTGCCTATAACCCCAATAACCTCAGCGACACGCCAAAAGATCTGATGCGCAACCGGGCCATCACCGACATTTTCGAACCCGGCTCGACGGTAAAACCGATGGTGGTGATGACCGCGCTGCAACGCGGCGTGGTGAAAGAGAACAGCGTTTTGAACACCGTGCCGTATCGCGTAAATGGTCATGAGATTAAAGACGTAGCGCGCTATAACGAACTCACGCTGACTGGCGTACTACAGAAATCGAGTAACGTCGGTGTTTCCCGACTGGCGTTAGCGATGCCCTCCTCAGCGCTGGTAGAAACTTACTCGCGCTTTGGTCTGGGTAAACCGACCAATTTGGGGCTGGTCGGGGAAAGCAGTGGCTTATACCCTAAAAAACAACGGTGGTCTGACATAGAGAGGGCCACCTTCTCTTTCGGCTACGGGCTAATGGTAACGCCGTTACAGTTAGCGCGAGTCTACGCAACGATTGGCAGCTTTGGTATCGCCCGCCCGCTCTCAATTACCAAAGTGGATCCGCCGGTGGGCGGTGAGCGTGTATTTCCTGAAGCTCTGGTGAAAACCGTGGTGCATATGATGGAAAGCGTTGCATTGCCGGGCGGGGGCGGCGTGAAAGCCGCCATTAAAGGTTATCGCGTCGCCATTAAAACCGGTACGGCGAAAAAAGTCGGACCGGACGGGCGTTATGTGAACAAATACATCGCCTATACCGCAGGCGTGGCACCTGCCAGCCGTCCTCGTTTTGCGCTTGTTGTGGTCATCAACGATCCTCAGGCCGGTAAATATTATGGTGGTGCGGTTTCTGCACCGGTGTTTGGTGCCATCATGGGCGGCGTACTGCGCACCATGAACATCGAGCCGGATGCGCTGCCGACCAATGACAAGAACGAGTTGGTGACAAACAGAAGTGAGGAAACAAGTGACAGATCGTAACCTGCGCGACTTACTCGGACCGTGGGTGCCCGGTGCACCTGCGCGCCCGTTGCGTGACATGACGCTGAACAGTCGGGTGGCGGCTGCGGGTGATCTGTTTGTCGCTATCGCCGGCCATCAGGTTGATGGACGCCGCTTCATTCCTCAGGCCATTGCCCAGGGTGTGGCCGCCGTGATTGCGGAAGCCGAAGGGGAAGCGAGCGATGGTGAAATACGCGAAATGCACGGCGTGCCGGTTATCTATCTTGCACAGTTGCCCCAGCGTCTTTCCGCTCTGGCGGGGCGTTTTTACCAACAGCCGGGCGAAAGACAAAAACTGATTGGCATCACCGGCACTAATGGCAAAACGACCACGAGTCAGTTGCTTGCCCAGTGGGCTGAGCTGCTGGGTGAAACCAGCGCGGTGATGGGGACGGTGGGAAATGGACTGGTCGGCCAGCTCGTGCCTGCCGAAAACACCACCGGCTCCGCTGTGGACGTCCAGCATACTCTGGATGAACTGGCCAGCAAGGGCGCGTCGCTGACCGCCATGGAAATCTCCTCCCACGGTCTGGTGCAGCATCGTGTCGCAGCCTTGCCGTTCGCTGCCGCTGTCTTTACCAACCTCAGTCGCGATCACCTGGATTATCACGGCGATATGCAACAGTACGAATCAGCTAAATGGCTGCTCTTCTCTGAACATCAGGTGGGCGTGGCCATCCTGAATGCCGACGATGAAGTCGGACGCCGCTGGCTGGCAAACCTGCCTGATGCGGTTGCTGTCTCGATGGAAAATAACCTGCAGCCTGGCTGCCACGGTCGCTGGCTTCGCGCAACCGAGGTGAACTATCACGACAATGGTGCCCACATTCGTTTCCGCTCCAGTTGGGGCGATGGCGAACTGGACAGTCGTCTGATGGGGGCTTTTAACGTCAGTAACGTGTTGCTGGCGCTGGCCACACTGCTGGCGCTGGGTTATGCACTGGATGATTTACTGCGCGTTGCCGCAAAACTGCAGCCGGTTACCGGACGGATGGAAGTCTTCACCGCACCGGGCAAACCCACTGTCGTGGTGGATTATGCCCACACGCCCGACGCATTAGAGAAAGCACTGGCCGCCGCCCGCCTGCATTGTAAAGGTAAACTATGGTGCCTGTTCGGCTGTGGCGGCGATCGCGATAAAGGTAAGCGCCCACTTATGGGTGCCATTGCGGAACAGTTTGCCGATGTGGTCGTGATTACTGACGATAATCCGCGCAGCGAAGATCCTGCGGCGATTGTGCAGGACATTCTGAGCGGCCTCCTTGATCCGGGCCGCGCTCGCGTTGTCGCGGGCCGTGCACAGGCAGTCACCAGCACTATTATGCAGGCTCAGCCCGACGACATTGTGTTAGTCGCCGGTAAAGGCCACGAAGATTATCAAATTATTGGTCATCAGCGGCTGGACTACTCCGATCGTGCTACGGTCGCCACGCTGTTAGGAGGCATTGCATGATTCCGGTTTCATTACGCACCTTAGCGCAGGTCACCAGCGGTACGCTGCACGGCGACGATTTGACGTTCAACACCGTCACGACAGACACCCGTAAGGTCACCGCAGACAGTCTGTTTGTTGCCATTGTGGGTGAGCGCTTCGATGCACATGACTTTGCCGAAGATGCGATTGCCAAGGGCGCGAAAGCCTTGCTGGTAAGTAAGCATTTACCTGTGTCGGTGCCGCAGGTCGTTGTCAAAGACACGCGCATCGCCTTTGGTAAGCTGGCGTCCTGGGTGCGTCAGCAGGTCAGTGCCCGCGTCGTTGCGCTGACCGGCTCATCCGGTAAAACGTCAGTGAAAGAAATGACCGCAGCGATTTTACGCCAGTGCGGCGAAACGCTGCATACCGCCGGTAACCTGAATAACGATTTTGGCGTGCCCATGACCCTGCTGCGTCTCACGCCAGAACATCAGTATGCCGTGATTGAGCTTGGCGCTAATCATCAGGGTGAAATCGCCTATACCACCGACCTGGTTCGTCCGGAAGCGGCGCTGGTCAATAATCTGGCTGCCGCGCACCTTGAGGGTTTCGGGTCGCTTGAAGGTGTCGCAAAAGCGAAGGGTGAAATTTTTTACGGCCTGCCCGCAAAGGGAACGGCGATTTTAAATGCTGACAGCAATGACTGGCCACGCTGGCAGGAGAACCTGCACGGTAAAACGGTATGGCGCTTCTCGCCGCAGGCCGCAGACTGCGACTTTGGTGCGCGCGATATCCGTATTCGCCAGGATGGCACCCATTTTGTCATGCATACGCCCCGTGGTGACATCGACATTATTCTGCCTCTGCCCGGTCGGCACAATATCGCCAATGCTCTGGCGGCGGCGGCGCTTGCGTTGTCGGTCGATGCACCGCTTAGCGCGGTGCAGACCGGGCTGAAAAGCCTGCAGTCCGTTCCTGGTCGCTTATTTCCTGTCCGGCTCTCAGATCATCAACTGCTCCTGGATGACAGCTATAACGCCAATGTAGGATCGATGGTTGCGGCGGCACAGGTGCTGTCTGAAATGCCTGGCTACCGTGTGATGGTGGTGGGCGATATGGCTGAATTAGGGGATGAAAGTGAACAACTTCATCGCGAAGTCGGTCTGGCGGCCAAAGCTGCGGGCGTTGACCGGGTATTAAGCACCGGGAAGTTCAGCCACTTTATGAGTGAAAGTAGCGAAGTTGGCGAACATTTCAGCGATAAAACGGCGCTGACTGAACGATTACGCCAGTTGCTGTCCGAACACAAAGAAATGACCGTATTGATTAAAGGTTCGCGTAGTGCCGCCATGGAGCAGGTAGTACAGAGCTTACAGGAGAAAGGAACATGTTAGTTTGGCTGGCCGAGCATCTGGTCGCATTTTATTCCGGTTTTAACGTCTTTTCGTATTTGACGTTTCGCGCCATTGTCAGCCTGCTGACCGCACTGTTTATTTCGCTGTGGATGGGGCCGCGTCTGATTGCCTGGCTGCAAAAGCTGCAGATCGGGCAGGTTGTCCGTAATGATGGTCCCGAATCGCACTTCAGCAAGCGGGGAACGCCGACGATGGGCGGCATCATGATTCTGACGTCGATTACGTTGTCGGTGCTGATGTGGGCTTATCCTTCTAATCCCTACGTCTGGTGCGTGCTGGTGGTGCTGGTGGGCTTTGGCGTCATTGGCTTTGTTGATGATTACCGTAAAGTGGTTCGCAAGGATACCAGGGGGCTGATTGCCCGCTGGAAATACTTCTGGATGTCGGTGATTTCGCTCGGTGTCGCCTTTGCGCTCTATCTGGCCGGTAAAGATACGCCTGCGACGGAACTCGTGGTGCCGTTTTTCAAAGATGTGATGCCACAGCTTGGCCTGTTTTACATTGTGCTGGCCTATTTCGTCATCGTCGGTACCGGCAATGCCGTCAACCTGACTGATGGGCTGGATGGTCTGGCCATTATGCCGACAGTGTTTGTTGCGGCCGGTTTCGCCCTGGTCGCCTGGGCGACCGGTAACGTGAAGTTCGCCGATTACCTGCACATTCCTTATCTGCGTCACGCAGGTGAGCTGGTTATCGTCTGTACGGCGATTGTTGGGGCTGGATTAGGTTTCCTCTGGTTTAACACTTATCCGGCTCAGGTCTTTATGGGCGATGTCGGCTCGCTGGCACTGGGCGGCGCGCTCGGTACCATCGCTGTCCTGCTGCGCCAGGAATTTTTATTAGTGATTATGGGCGGCGTGTTTGTGGTTGAAACGCTGTCGGTGATCCTGCAGGTGGGATCGTTCAAGCTGCGTGGCCAGCGTATTTTCCGCATGGCACCGATCCATCACCATTACGAACTGAAAGGCTGGCCAGAGCCGCGCGTGATTGTGCGCTTCTGGATTATTTCGCTCATGCTGGTGCTGATTGGCCTGGCGACGCTGAAGGTACGTTAATCATGGCTGATTACCGCGGGAGAAAAGTCGTCATCATTGGATTAGGCCTGACCGGCCTGTCCTGTGTTGATTTCTTTATAGCGCAGGGCGTAACGCCCCGCGTGATGGATACCCGTGTATCACCGCCCGGGCTGGATAAACTGCCTGAGCAGGTGGAACGTTATGTGGGCGGTCTCAATCGCGACTGGCTGCTGGCTGCGGATCTCATCGTGGCCAGCCCCGGCATTGCCCTGGCCCATCCCGCATTGTGTGAAGCGGCAGACGCGGGCATTGAAATCGTCGGCGACATTGAGCTGTTTTGCCGGGAAGCACAGGCACCGATCGTGGCGATCACCGGTTCAAACGGAAAGAGTACGGTCACTACGTTAGTTGGCGAAATGGCGAAAGCCGCCGGTTGGCAGGTAGGCGTCGGCGGTAATATTGGGTTGCCCGCGCTGAGCCTGCTGAAAGTCCCCGCTCAGCTCTATGTTCTGGAGCTTTCCAGCTTCCAGTTAGAAACCACCTACAGCCTGAAGGCCGCAGCGGCCACGATCCTGAACGTGACCGAAGATCATATGGATCGCTATCCGTTAGGTATGCAGCAGTATCGCGCGGCAAAACTGCGGATTTACGAGAACGCTCAGGTTTGCGTGGTGAATGCCGACGATGGCATGACCATGCCGGTACGCGGCGCCGACGCACGCTGTGTCAGTTTCGGTATTGATATCGGCGATTATCACCTGAACAAGCAGCAGGGCAGTGTCTGGCTGCGGGCGAAAGGCGAAAAAGTCCTGAACACAGACGAGATGACGCTGGTCGGACAGCATAACTACACCAATGCGCTCGCCGCGCTGGCGCTGGCCGATGCGGTTGGTCTGCCACGCTCGACCAGTCTGTCCGCACTGGCGGCTTATTCAGGTCTGGCGCACCGTTTCCAGCTGGTTCATGAAAGCCGCGGTGTGCGCTGGATCAATGATTCAAAAGCAACCAATGTGGGCAGTACGGAAGCGGCTCTGAAGGGATTACAGGTTGACGGTACGCTCTGGTTACTGCTGGGAGGCGATGGCAAATCTGCGGATTTCTCTCCACTGCAACCGTATCTGCAGGGCGATCGTATCCGGCTGTTTTGCTTTGGGCGCGATGGTGATGCACTGGCTGCGCTCCGCCCTGACGTGGCGGTCAGGACCGAAACGCTGCAGGAGGCAATGGCGCAGATTGCAAAACAGGTACAGCCAGGCGACATGGTCCTGCTTTCCCCGGCCTGCGCCAGCCTTGACCAGTTCCGCAATTTTGAACAGCGCGGCGATGTCTTCGCGCAACTGGCCAGGGAGTTAAGCTGATGCGTATTCCTGGAGCGGGTATTGTGAATTATCTGTCAGGTCGCCTGAGTAACTGGGTGATGGGGGCGCGTGAGAGCGACGATACCTCGCAGGTGCTCTATGATCGGACTTTGCTCTGGCTGACCCTGGGGCTGGCTGCAATCGGGTTTGTGATGGTCACATCGGCTTCAATGCCGGTGGGACAGCGTCTGAATGACGATCCGTTCTACTTTGCCAAGCGTGATGCGTTCTATATTGCGCTGGCGTTTGGTATCGCGCTGGTCACGCTGCGCGTACCCATGGATTTCTGGCAACGCTACAGCAACGTGATGTTGATGGCGTCGGTCGTCATGCTGTTGATTGTGCTGGTCGTAGGAAGCTCCGTAAACGGGGCATCACGCTGGATTGCACTGGGTCCACTGCGTATTCAGCCAGCGGAACTGTCTAAGCTCACGCTCTTCTGTTATCTCGCCAGTTATCTGGTGCGTAAGGTTGAGGAAGTCCGCAATAACTTCTGGGGCTTCTGTAAGCCGATGGGGGTGATGGTCGTGCTGGCGGTGCTGCTGCTCGCTCAGCCCGATCTGGGTACAGTGGTGGTGCTGTTTGTCACGACGCTCGCGATGCTCTTCCTTGCGGGGGCAAAGCTGTGGCAGTTCCTGGCGATTATCGGTTCCGGCATCTTCGCGGTGGTGTTGTTAATCATCGCCGAGCCTTATCGTATGCGCCGTGTGACCTCTTTCTGGAATCCGTGGGAAGATCCGTTCGGCAGCGGCTACCAGCTTACTCAGTCACTGATGGCGTTTGGCCGCGGCGAATTCTGGGGCCAGGGACTGGGCAATTCGGTACAGAAACTGGAATACCTGCCGGAAGCACATACCGACTTTATTTTCTCGATTATCGGAGAAGAACTGGGTTACATCGGTGTGGTTTTAGCCCTGTTAATGGTATTCTTCGTGGCTTTTCGCGCCATGTCGATTGGCCGCCGCGCACTTGAACTTGACCAACGTTTCTCCGGCTTTCTGGCCTGCTCAATCGGCGTCTGGTTCAGCTTTCAGGCGCTGGTCAACGTGGGTGCGGCGGCGGGGATGTTGCCGACAAAAGGTCTGACATTACCGCTGATTAGTTACGGTGGCTCGAGCCTGCTCATTATGTCGACGGCCATCGTATTTTTGTTACGTATTGATTATGAAACGCGTCTGGCTAAAGCGCAGGCGTTTACCCGGGGTGGTCGATGAGCGGTAAACGATTGATGGTCATGGCAGGAGGAACCGGTGGGCATGTTTTCCCGGGGCTGGCTGTGGCCCATCATCTCGAGGCGCAGGGCTGGCAGGTGCGCTGGTTAGGCACGGCCGATCGTATGGAAGCCGACCTGGTACCGAAGCACGGTATCGACATTGATTTTATCCGCATCAGTGGATTACGCGGTAAAGGCAGTAAAGCGCTGTTGTTAGCGCCGGTACGCATCTTCAACGCCTGGCGTCAGGCGCGCAAGATTATCAAAGCCTGGAAGCCCGATGTGGTGCTGGGCATGGGCGGTTATGTATCGGGGCCCGGTGGTCTGGCCGCCTGGAGTTGCGGGGTGCCAGTGGTACTCCATGAGCAGAACGGTATTGCCGGGCTCACCAATAAATGGCTGGCTAAAATTGCCACCAAGGTCATGCAGGCCTTCCCGGGTGCCTTTCCGCACGCGGACGTTGTGGGTAATCCGGTGCGTACCGATGTGCTGGCGCTGCCGTCACCGGCGCAACGGCTGGCTGGCCGCAGTGGACCGATTCGTATTCTGGTTATCGGGGGCAGTCAGGGCGCGCGCATTCTGAACCAGACGTTGCCTCAGATTGCCGCCAGGCTGGGCGAGACCATTACCCTCTGGCATCAGACGGGTAAGGGCGCCTTGCAGGAAGTCCAACAGGCCTATCAGCAAGCCGGTCAGCCGCAGCATAAAGTGACCGAGTTTATTGATGACATGGCCGCTGCGTATGCCTGGGCCGACGTGGTGATTTGCCGCTCTGGCGCATTAACGGTAAGCGAAATCGCTGCCGCAGGCTTACCGGCGATTTTCGTGCCGTTTCAGCACAAAGATCGCCAGCAGTACTGGAATGCCCTGCCGCTTGAAGGCGCAGGGGCAGCCAAAATTTTTGAGCAGCCGCAGTTTACTGCGGAGGCGGTAGCGGAAACGTTGCGTCACTGGGACCGTCCAACATTACTCGCGATGGCAGAAAAGGCCCACGCGGTAGCGGTACCTGATGCCACCGAACGGGTTGCACAGGAAGTGGCTCGCGCCGCACGTTAAAGAATCAGGTCAGCCTGGCTGGCCCGTGCTCAACAACCTGAGCACAAACTGAATGAGTAGGTATAAGAAAGCGTAATGAATACACAACAACTGGCAAAACTGCGTTCAATCGTGCCCGAGATGCGTCGCGTCCGGCACATTCACTTTGTCGGCATCGGCGGTGCTGGCATGGGCGGTATTGCCGAAGTGTTAGCGAATGAAGGCTACCATATTAGCGGTTCTGATCTGGCGCCTAACCCGGTAACCCACAATCTGATCAATCTGGGCGCAACGATTTACTTCAACCACCGCCCGGAAAACGTGACGGATGCCAGTGTCGTCGTGGTCTCCAGTGCGGTTTCTCAGGATAACCCTGAGCTGGTTGCGGCACGCGAGCAACGTATCCCGGTGATTCGTCGCGCTGAGATGCTGGCAGAACTGATGCGCTTTCGTCATGGCATTGCGATCGCCGGAACGCACGGCAAAACTACGACAACGGCGATGGTCTCCAGCATTTATGCCGAAGGTGGCCTGGATCCGACCTTCGTTAACGGTGGATTGGTGAAAGCGGCGGGCACGCATGCGCGTCTGGGCAGCAGCCGTTATCTGATCGCCGAGGCGGATGAGAGCGATGCGTCCTTCCTGCATCTGCAGCCGATGGTTGCCGTCGTGACCAATATCGAAGCCGATCATATGGACACGTATCAGGGTGATTTCGAAAACCTGAAGCAGACGTTTATCAATTTTCTGCACAACCTGCCCTTCTATGGCCGTGCGGTGATGTGCGTTGATGATGCGGTGATTCGCGACTTGTTACCGCGTGTAGGACGTCAGATTACGACCTATGGTTTCAGCGAGGATGCGGACTTCCGCATTGAAGATTTTGAACAGCGTGGCGCTCAGGTGCATTTCAACCTGATTCGTCAGGACAAGGCACCACTCGCGATCACGC
Source organism: Pantoea sp. BS_8 (assembly GCF_041954965.1). Classification (NCBI taxonomy): domain Bacteria; kingdom Pseudomonadati; phylum Pseudomonadota; class Gammaproteobacteria; order Enterobacterales; family Erwiniaceae; genus Pantoea; species Pantoea sp. BS_8. The sequence goes on along the minus strand of NZ_JAVAXU010000004.1, from coordinate 115,983 downwards.
TGAATGCGCCGGGACGGCATAACGCGTTGAATGCGGCGGCAGCGGTTGCGGTTGCCAGCGAAGAAGGCATTGAAGACAGCGCGATTCTGGCGGCGCTGGAGAGCTTCCAGGGAACCGGCCGTCGTTTCGATCAGTTGGGCGAGTTTGCTACCGAACCGGTCAACGGCACGCCTGGCACGGCTATGCTGGTTGATGATTATGGCCATCACCCAACGGAAGTGGATGCCACCATTAAAGCGGCGCGCGCAGGCTGGCCGGATAAAAAACTGGCGATGGTCTTTCAGCCGCACCGGTATACCCGCACGCGCGACCTGTTTGACGATTTTGCCAACGTGCTGTCACAGGTCGACGTTTTACTGATGCTGGATGTGTATGCCGCCGGCGAAACGCCGATTCCGGGTGCTGACAGCCGTGCGCTGTGTCGTGCAATCCGCAACCGCGGTAAAGTCGACCCCATTCTGGTGCCGGAGCATGATGCGTTAGTCGAGATGCTGGCGCCGTTATTATCAGGTAACGATCTGATTCTGGTTCAGGGCGCAGGCAACGTCGGGAAAGTGGCGCGTAAACTGGCGGAATGCAAACTGCAGCCAGAGCGCAAAGTGGAGGGCCGTCATGTCTAAAGTGGCTGTTTTGATGGGTGGCACCTCAGCCGAACGCGAGGTCTCCCTGATGTCCGGGGCTGCCGTACTGGCCGGTTTACGTGAAGCGGGCATTGATGCGCACGGTATTGATACACGCGAGCAGTCTGTACTGGATCTGAAAGCGCAGGGCTTCGACAAAGTCTTTATCGCGCTGCATGGTCGCGGTGGCGAAGACGGCACGCTTCAGGCCGTGCTTGAATTCCTGCAACTGCCTTATACCGGCAGCGGGGTCATGGCGTCGGCGGTGACCATGGATAAGCTGCGTACCAAATTACTGTGGCAGGGCAGGGGACTGCCGGCAGGTAAGTTTGTCTGGATGACCCGTGCACAGATGCAGTCGGGTCTGGACGCCGCGACAGAGGCGGCGATTGCCGCACTGGGCTTCCCTCTGTTTGTTAAACCGAGCAGTGAAGGATCCAGCGTTGGCATCAGCCGGGTTAATCAGCAGGGTGATCTGCTGGCCGCGCTGGAAGAGGCATTTCGTCACGACGATAACGTACTTATCGAGGCGTTTCTGAGTGGTGAAGAATATACCGTGGGCATTCTGGGCGATCAGATTCTGCCAGCGATAAAAATAAAGACTGCCAGCGAGTTTTATGACTATGAAGCTAAATACATTTCTGACGATACTCAGTACTTCTGTCCCGCAGGGCTGAGTGCAGAGCGTGAAGCAGAATTACAACAGCTGGTGTGGTCTGCCTGGCAGGCGCTGGGATGTCAGGGTTGGGGTCGTGTCGATGTGATGACCGATGGTGAAGGCCGCTTTCAGTTGCTGGAAGCCAATACTTCCCCGGGCATGACCAGCCACAGCTTAGTGCCGATGGCAGCAAAGCAGGCGGGACTGACCTTTTCTCAACTGGTCGTACGCATTCTGGAACTGGCCGACTGATATGTCACAGGCGGCGATGAATGTACGCAATCGTGAGGCGCAGGAGCGGGCACGCACCGGCCGCAGTAACGGTGCCCGGCTGTTTGGCATCGTCTTTCTGCTGATGGTGATGGGCATAATGATTGCGGGTGGATTAGTGGTGCTGAAGTGGATGAACGATGCATCCCGCTTACCCCTGTCGAAACTGGTGGTCACCGGTGAGTTGCATTACACCACCCACGACGACATCCGCCAGGCGATTTTATCCCTGGGGCCACCCGGCACCTTTATGTCGCAGGATGTGAACATTATCCAGCAGCAGATTGAACGGTTGCCGTGGATTAAACAGGTCAGTGTGCGCAAACAGTGGCCTGATGAACTGAAGATTCATCTGGTTGAGTACACGCCGGTGGCACGCTGGAACGACGCGCATATGGTGGACAGCGACGGCGTGTCATTTAGCGTACCGGCCAATCATATGGGCAAAGAAGCGTTGCCCATGTTGTATGGGCCAGAAGGCAGTGAAAAAGAGGTCCTGGCGGGCTATCACAGTATGGATGATGTGCTGAAAGCCAGGAAGTTTACCCTGAAGGTGGCGTCGATGACGGCACGACGTTCATGGCAGCTGGTGACCAGTGACGATGTACGTATCGAACTGGGCCGTACCGATACCATGAAGCGTCTGAATCGTTTTATTGAGCTTTATCCGGTGTTGCAGCAACAAGGCGAGAATGAACACAAGCGCATCAACTCCGTTGATTTACGCTATGACTCTGGCGCCTCCGTTGGCTGGACACCGATAGTGATGGAGCCACAGGACAGTAATCAGCAACAAAACCAGGCACAGGCTAAACAACAATGATCAAGGCAACGGACAGAAAACTGGTAGTTGGACTCGAAATCGGCACTGCGAAAGTCGCCGCCCTGGTTGGGGAAATTCTGCCCGATGGTATGGTCAATATTATTGGGGTCGGCAGTTGTCCGTCCCGCGGTATGGATAAAGGTGGCGTTAACGATCTTGAGTCGGTGGTGAAATGCGTACAGCGCGCCATTGATCAGGCTGAGTTAATGGCGGATTGCCAGATTTCCTCCGTCTACCTTGCATTATCGGGCAAACATATCAGCTGCCAGAACGAAATCGGGATGGTTCCGATTTCAGAAGAGGAAGTGACTCAGGATGATGTAGAGAATGTGGTGCACACGGCAAAGTCTGTGCGCGTTCGTGACGAGCATCGCATTCTGCACGTTATTCCTCAGGAATATGCCATCGATTACCAGGAAGGCATTAAGAACCCGGTCGGCCTTTCCGGTGTACGTATGCAGGCGAAAGTCCATTTGATCACCTGTCACAATGATATGGCGAAAAATATTGTTAAAGCCGTTGAACGTTGTGGCCTCAAAGTTGACCAACTGATTTTTGCTGGTCTGGCGTCCAGCTTTGCTGTACTGACCGAAGACGAACGCGAACTGGGCGTTTGCGTGGTGGATATCGGGGGCGGCACAATGGATATCGCCGTCTATACTGGCGGTGCACTGCGCCACACGAAGGTCATTCCCTATGCGGGCAATGTAGTTACCAGCGATATTGCGTACGCCTTTGGCACGCCGCCTACCGATGCGGAAGCGATTAAAGTCCGGCATGGTTGCGCGCTGGGATCGATTGTTGGAAAAGATGAGAACGTTGAAGTGCCGAGCGTTGGCGGACGTCCGCCACGGAGCTTACAGCGTCAGACGCTGGCTGAGGTAATTGAGCCGCGTTACACCGAACTTTTAAATCTGGTCAATGACGAGATTTTGCAGTTGCAAGAGCAGCTTCGCCAGCAGGGAGTGAAACACCATCTTGCTGCGGGGATTGTATTAACCGGCGGCGCGGCGCAGATTGAAGGTCTGGCCGCCTGCGCGCAGCGCGTATTCCATACGCAGGTGCGCATTGGACAGCCGCTGAACATTACTGGCCTGACGGACTACGCGCAGGAGTCTTACTATTCCACGGCGGTAGGGCTGTTGCATTACGGCAAAGAGTCACACATGAACGGTGACGCAGAGGCGGAAAAGCGGGTTTCAGTCGGCAACTGGTTTAAACGTATCAATAGTTGGTTAAAAAAAGAGTTTTAATTTTTGTAAAAGGGGATCATGCTGTTTTCTTTTGTGATCTCCAGGCGACAGGCACATAACGGAGAGAAATCATGTTTGAACCTATGGAATTAACCAATGACGCGGTGATTAAAGTCATCGGCGTCGGCGGTGGCGGCGGCAACGCCGTAGAGCACATGGTACGCGAGCGTATCGAAGGTGTGGAATTCTTCGCTGTTAACACCGACGCCCAGGCGTTGCGTAAAACAGCGGTCGGCCAGACCATCCAGATTGGTAATAACATTACCAAAGGGCTGGGTGCGGGTGCGAACCCGGAAGTGGGCCGTAACTCTGCAGAGGAAGATCGCGAAGCACTGCGTTCTGCGCTGGAAGGGGCAGACATGGTGTTCATCGCAGCGGGAATGGGTGGCGGTACCGGTACCGGTGCAGCGCCTGTTGTAGCTGAAGTGGCGAAAGATTTAGGTATTCTGACCGTTGCGGTCGTGACCAAGCCTTTCAACTTCGAAGGCAAGAAGCGCATGGCGTTTGCCGAGCAGGGGATCGCAGAGCTGTCTAAGCATGTCGATTCACTGATCACCATTCCTAACGACAAGCTGTTAAAAGTGCTTGGGCGCGGCATTTCGCTGCTCGACGCTTTTGGCGCAGCCAACGACGTGCTGAAAGGCGCAGTGCAGGGTATCGCTGAACTGATTACCCGCCCTGGCCTGATGAACGTCGACTTTGCTGACGTGCGTACCGTCATGTCAGAAATGGGTTATGCCATGATGGGCTCTGGCGTGGCATGCGGTGAAGATCGTGCGGAAGAAGCTGCTGAAATGGCGATTTCCAGCCCACTGCTGGAAGATATCGACCTGTCTGGTGCGCGTGGCGTGCTGGTCAACATCACGGCGGGCTTTGACCTGCGTCTGGATGAGTTCGAAACCGTGGGTAATACCATCCGCGCCTTCGCCTCAGACAACGCCACCGTGGTTATCGGTACCTCTCTGGATCCAGAAATGAACGATGAACTGCGCGTCACCGTGGTGGCAACCGGTATTGGTATGGACAAGCGTCCTGAAATCACGCTGGTCACCAACAAACCGGCCAGCCAGCCAGTGATGGATCATCGTTACCAGCAGCACGGTATGTCGCCGCTGCCGCAGGAGCAGAAACCTGCAGCGAAAGTGGTGAACGATCAGAATGCACAATCGAACAAAGAGCCAGATTACCTTGATATCCCGGCGTTTTTGCGTAAGCAGGCCGACTAGGAATAACCTTATAATTGGGTTTTCCCGCTCTTTGTGCTAAAGTGTTCGCCCGCTGGTAACGTATACTGGCGGTCGGAAAGTAATATTGCGAGATAATTACGATGATCAAACAAAGGACATTAAAACGTATTGTTCAGGCGACAGGTGTCGGTTTACATACCGGCAAGAAAGTCAGCCTGACGTTGCGCCCTGCACCGGCTAATACCGGGGTCATCTATCGTCGCACCGACTTGAATCCCCCGGTTGATTTTCCGGCTGATGCAAAATACGTGCGCGACACCATGCTGAGTACCTGCCTGGTGAATGATGAAGGCGTGCGTATTTCGACAGTTGAACACTTGAATGCCGCACTGGCGGGCCTGGGCATCGACAACATTATTGTGGAAGTCGATGCACCTGAAATCCCGATTATGGATGGCAGCGCAGCGCCTTTTATCTATCTGCTGATGGATGCAGGTATCGAGCAGCTCAGCAGCGCCAAGAAGTTTGTGCGCGTTAAGCAAACCGTGCGTGTTGAAGATGGTGATAAATGGGCGGAAATTAAACCGTATAACGGTTTTTCGCTTGATTTCACTATTGATTTCAAACACCCGGCTATCGATGCCAGCTCTCAGCGTTACCAGATGAAATTCTCTGCCGAAGCGTTTGTTCGTCAGATTAGCCGTGCACGCACCTTTGGCTTCATGCATGAAATCGAATATCTGCAGTCTAAAGGCCTGTGCCTGGGCGGTAGTTTAGATTGTGCGATAGGCCTTGATGATTTCCGCGTGCTTAATGAAGAAGGTCTGCGTTTTGAAGACGAGTTTGTCCGTCACAAAATGCTGGACGCTATCGGCGATCTGTTTATGTGTGGCCATAACATTATCGGCGCGTTTACCGCGTACAAATCGGGCCATGCATTGAACAACAAACTGCTGCAGGCCGTTTTGGCTAAGCAGGAAGCCTGGGAATGGGCGACCTTCGAAGACGAAGCTGAATTGCCGCTGGCGTTTAAAGCACCAAATCTGGTTCTGGCTTAATTCCTGATCAGAACGTAAAAACGGCTGGTTGCGCTGACACTCTCTCCGGTCAGTCGCGCCGGCCGTTTTTTATTGCCCCGCCTTCGCTCTCTGTGTGTTGCGACACTCTTCACATGCTAAAGCAAACAATTGCTGAATTGCTGCACAATCAGGTGCGATTTCTTCCGTTGTCGCTTTAAACGCAGGTGTCGGCACGCCACATTAGTGTTACTATCTCTGGCGCTTTTACAGGCTGCATGCTGCTGAAAACAGCAGTGAATAATGAAATTGTTATGCGCAATGGAACAATTGTGATCGGAATCCTTCTACGCTGGCGACAAATAGGTAGACGCTATTTCTGGCCTCATTTCCTGCTGGGAATGGTGGCGGCCAGTCTCGGCTTGCCGGCGTGTGCGCAAACAGCGGAACTTAACACCGGATCCGAATCCTCAGCCAGCAGCCTGTTCATCGGCAATGCCGTTCGTTTCGATCATCTTATTCGTCTTCAGGAAGCCTCGCGACGTCCCAGTTTTACTGTTGACTACTGGCACCAGCATGCCATTCGCACGGTTATCCGCCACCTCTCTTTCACGCTGACGCCGCAGTCTCAGGCGGAAGAGCAGGTACATCCGCTGGCCGCGCAAAAGCTGGCGTTAATCGATTCACTTCATGCCTTATTGACCTCCCAGACAGCACAGACATACGACGCCTTTGGTTTGTCTCTGCTGCCTGTGTCTGACGCGCCTGCCCTGACGCGAGCAGCCTGGCATGGCAAAGTGCACGGTATCCGTGCCGGCCCCGCTTCATTGTTCTGCTAATCACTTTCATTACACCCTTTTAGATTTCGCAGTCCGACGATTCGGCTGAATTGAGAATATATTTATTATGTTAATCAAAATGTTAACCAAGGTTTTTGGTAGCAGCAATGATCGTACTTTGCGCCGCATGCGTAAAACCGTTGATATCATCAATAAGATGGAACCGGATTTTGAAAAGCTCTCTGATGAAGAACTGAAAGCGAAAACGGAACTGTTCCGTGAGCGCCTGAAAAAAGGCGAGTCGCTGGAGAGTTTACTTCCGGAAGCCTTTGCAACCGTGCGTGAAGCCAGTAAACGCGTCTTTGGCATGCGTCACTTTGATGTCCAGCTGATTGGCGGTATGGTACTCAACAACCGCTGTATTGCTGAGATGCGTACCGGTGAAGGTAAAACGCTTACGGCAACGCTGCCAGCCTACCTGAATGCCCTGACCGGTAAAGGTGTTCATGTTGTTACCGTCAACGATTACCTGGCCCAGCGTGATGCGGAAAATAACCGCCCGTTGTTTGAATTTCTTGGCCTGAGTGTCGGTATCAACATGTCAGGTCTGCCTTCCGTCGCCAAACGTGAAGCCTATGCAGCGGACATCACTTACGGTACGAACAACGAATATGGCTTCGACTATCTGCGCGACAACATGGCGTTCAGTCCTGAAGAGCGCGTACAGCGTAAACTGCACTATGCGCTGGTGGATGAGGTCGACTCCATCCTCATTGACGAAGCGCGAACGCCACTGATCATCTCAGGTCCGGCAGAAGACAGCTCTGAACTCTATACCAAAGTGAACAAAATCATTCCTCACCTGATCCGTCAGGAAAAAGAAGATTCTGACCACTTCCAGGGTGAAGGCGATTTCTGGGTTGACGAGAAAGCGCGTCAGGCGCACATGACCGAGCGCGGCCTGGTGAAAGTCGAAGAGCTGCTGGTGAGCCAGGGCATTATGGTGGAAGGTGAATCCCTCTATTCACCGACGAATATCATGCTGATGCATCACGTGACGGCTGCACTGCGTGCACATGCGCTGTTCACGCGCGATGTTGATTACATCGTTAAAGATGGCGAAGTCATCATTGTCGATGAGCATACCGGTCGTACCATGCAAGGACGTCGCTGGTCTGATGGTCTGCATCAGGCCGTTGAAGCCAAAGAAGGCGTTGAAATCCAGAACGAAAACCAGACGCTGGCATCGATCACCTTCCAGAACTACTTCCGCCTCTATGAAAAGCTGGCCGGTATGACGGGTACGGCTGATACAGAAGCGTTTGAGTTCAGCTCCATCTACAAGCTCGATACCATCGTTGTGCCAACCAACCGTCCGATGGTGCGTAAAGATCTGGCCGATCTGGTCTACATGACAGAGAAAGAGAAGATCGATGCCATTATTGAGGATATTCGCGAACGTACCGCGAAAGGGCAACCGGTACTGGTAGGTACGATTTCGATCGAGAAGTCAGAAGTTGTATCAAACGAGCTGACACGCGCAGGCATTAAGCACAATGTTCTGAACGCCAAATTCCACGCCCGCGAAGCGGATATTGTTGCTCAGGCTGGTCAGCCGGGTGCCGTGACCATCGCCACCAACATGGCGGGCCGTGGTACCGATATTATGCTGGGCGGTAGCTGGCATGCCGAAGTCGCTGAGCTGCAGGATCCGACTGAAGAGCAGATCGAGGCGATTAAAGCGGCCTGGCAGGTTCGTCACGATGCCGTGCTGGCGTCAGGTGGCTTACATATCGTCGGTACGGAACGCCATGAATCGCGTCGTATTGACAACCAGCTGCGCGGCCGTGCGGGTCGTCAGGGGGACGCGGGTTCTTCACGTTTCTACCTGTCAATGGAAGATGCGCTGATGCGTATTTTTGCCTCTGATCGTGTTTCTAACATGATGCGCAAGCTGGGAATGAAACCGGGCGAGGCCATTGAGCACCCGTGGGTAACCAAAGCGATTGCCAACGCACAGCGTAAAGTGGAAAGCCGTAACTTCGATATTCGTAAGCAACTGCTGGAATACGATGATGTGGCGAATGACCAACGCCGCGCGATCTATAGCCAGCGTAATGAGCTGCTGGATGTTTCTGATGTCTCCGATACCATCAACAGTATTCGCGAAGACGTCTATAAATCGATTATCGACAGCTACATTCCACCGCAGTCACTGGAAGAAATGTGGGACGTACCGGGACTGGAAGAGCGCCTGCGTAACGATTTCGATCTGGATCTGCCAATCAGTGAATGGCTGGATAAAGAACCGGACCTGCATGAAGAGACGCTGCGTGAGCGCATTATGAAACACGCTGCCGATAGCTATGCGGCGAAAGAAGAGATCGTGGGCGCGGAGATGATGCGTAACTTTGAGAAAGGCGTGATGCTGCAAACGCTGGACTCCCTGTGGAAAGAGCACCTGGCGGCAATGGATTATCTGCGTCAGGGCATCCACTTACGTGGCTACGCGCAGAAAGATCCGAAGCAGGAATATAAACGTGAATCGTTTGCCATGTTTGCCGCCATGCTTGAAACGCTGAAGTATGAAGTAATCAGCACACTGAGCAAGGTGCAGGTGCGAATGCCAGAAGAAGTGGAAGCGATGGAGCAGCAACGTCGCGAAGAGGCAGAGCGTCTGGCGCAGCAGCAGCATCTCAGCCATGTCAGCGAAGATGTGCTGGCGGCCGAGTCGCTTGCCCAGCAGGTCGGCGAGCGTAAAGTCGGACGTAACGATCCTTGCCCATGCGGTTCAGGTAAGAAATACAAACAGTGTCATGGTCGCCTGGCCTGATAACGTGTTGACTGAAAAGGAGCCTCTGGCTCCTTTTTTTTGGCTTTTTGTCCGCTGAACGATGGCGCGGTTAACAACCCGCTTAACATGTTTTAGAATCAGCGCTCATTCACCCACTCTTCAGGATACCTTCATGAAGCACCTGCAGGTTGCCGTCGGCATTATCCGCAATGCCGATAAACACATTTTTCTTGCCCAGCGTGCGGCTTCCTCCTACATGGCCAATAAGTGGGAATTTCCCGGCGGTAAAATTGAAGCGGGTGAAAGCCCTGAGCAGGGTTTAGTGCGCGAGCTGCTCGAAGAGACCGGCATTGAGGTGACTGATGCCCGCGCCATTGGCATCAAAGATCATACCTATGACGATCTGCGTGTGACGCTGCATTTTTTCCTGGTCGAAGGCTGGAAAGGTGAACCCTGGGGCAAAGAAGGTCAGCCACAGCGTTGGGTCGAACAGCGGGCGCTGATCGCTGAAGAATTTCCGGCGGCAAATCATGAACTGATAGCGCGTCTGGTGGCAGGCGAACTGTAACAGGGTGGGGCATTATGCCCCACCGCGTGACTTAGCGTTCTTCTTCACTCCAGTTGTCACTGTCGTTCAACTCATCGCTGCTGGGTATGCGCTTTTCCTCCGCAGCCCATTCGCCAAGGTCAATTAACTGACAACGTTTGCTGCAAAACGGCCGCCACGGGCTCAGTTCATCCCAGATAACCGTTTTACCGCACTGCGGACAGTTAACGGTCATAATTTCTTCCTGCATGTTCACCTCTAACAACAGGCCAGTTGGAAGTTGAGGCGCGCAGGGACTTCACCGCGCTCACTGTCCAGTGGCATAAAACGTATCGCAAAACGGCTCTTATGACCGGATACCTGAGGATAAAGTGCGTCCTCTATGTCCAGTTGCAGACGCAGAAGATCGGCGCCTTCGGCATTATCCTGATAAAAACCGTTCAGACTGGTTTGTAAACGGTAGGTACCCGACTGACGGATTAAATCGAGCAACATGGCCAGTGTGCTGTGCAGCGGTATCAGAGTTTCCATCCAGCTTGTCACCTGCGCATCACGTGTTGTCTGCGGCAAATGCAGCCAGATGTGCAGACCAGGCAGATCGAAACTGCAGCACCCGCCCGGAATACTGAGCCGCTGACGAACCAGAGCAATCAGACGATCTTCCCTCAGTTGCTGCCCCATACGCGGCGCACTGTTAAGCAGAACAGATTGTGCTTTTAGTTTGTCGCGCAATGCATCCACCACGGACATATCCACGCCGGGCACATCCGCCCACGCGCGCAGTTTGGTTTGCTGACGCTCAAGCTCTTTCAGCAATTCGGTGCGCATGTCGCCGCGTTCAAAGATATCCAGCAGTTCGCCGATCAGACGAAAAAAAGTCAGTGCCGTGGCGGTATTTTCCAATGGCGTAACCTGATGCAACTGATCGATCAGGAATTCGACACGCAGCCAGGTGCGCATTTTTTCATTCAGTGGATGTTCAAACAGAACGACTGTACTCATGGATTAATCCTGTTTCGCTGCCGCAAGCTTCAGATAACGCTGATGAAGTCTGGCAACCTGGGGTAGCGCATTTTCAGGCGCGCCACTGTTATCAATAATATCATCGGCACAGGCGAGGCGCTGTTGGCGCGTCGCCTGTGCCGCAAGAATGCGTTTAGCCTGCTCAGGAGAAACGTTGTCGCGTGCGAGCGTACGTTTCAGCTGTGTTTCTTCATCGGTGTCGATAACCAAAACCCGATCGGCCTGATGCTGGAGCTGGTTTTCAACCAGCAACGGCACGACCCACAGGACATAAGGTGAGGTCGCCTGCGCTTTAAGCTGCTGTGTGCGGGCGTTAATCAGGGGATGAAGCAGCGCGTTTAGCCAGTTTTTTTCATCAGGTGCCGCAAAAATAATCTCTCTTAAGCGCGCACGTTGTAGTGTTCCCTGATCGGTCAGAATACTGTCACCATAGCGTGCAACAATCGCCTGCAGAGCAGGCGTGCCCGGCTCGACGACCTCGCGGGCAATGACATCAGCGTCAATGATCGTGACGCCTTCTGCAGCAAAGTACGCGGCAATAGTGCTCTTGCCGCTGCCAATGCCACCGGTCAGCGCCACCGTGTAGGGCGTATCTCTCACTCTCACTCTCTTAGTCGTTCAGTCACAGGTAAGCCAAAGCGTTACGACACGATCATGTTGCGCGTCCGATTTCGTTAGAAAGACGCCGTCGAATCTGATGGATTGTAGCGTAAATAAAGTGAAATTCGCACTCTTGTTGCGGTGCAAATGGCGCGTATCATGAGGTGACTGGCTTTGTGATAACGCCCTTCATGGCGATGAATAACCTCTTACCAGGACACTATGTATGCGCATTGAAGAAGATTTGAAACTGGGCTTTAAAGACGTACTGATTCGTCCAAAGCGCTCCACGCTGAAAAGCCGATCTCAGGTCGAACTGGATCGCAGCTTTACGTTCAAACACTCCGGCCTGGACTGGCGCGGCGTACCTGTTATCGCGGCCAACATGGATACGGTGGGGACTTTTTCAATGGCCGAGGCGCTGGCCAGTTTCAATGTCTTAACAGCCGTACACAAACACTACAGTGTGGAAGACTGGCGGACGTTTGTTCAACGCGTACCGGCATCAGTACTGAAATATGTGATGGTATCTACCGGCACCTCAGACGCCGATCTCACCAAACTTAACGCGGTCATGGCCATTTGCGATGACCTGCAGTTCATCTGTATTGACGTTGCCAATGGTTATTCTGAGCACTTTGTCGATTTCCTGAAGCGCGCGCGTGAGATCTTCCCGGGCAAAACGATTTGTGCGGGTAACGTCGTCACGGGGGAAATGGTCGAAGAGCTAATCCTGTCCGGAGCCGATATCGTGAAGGTGGGGATTGGACCGGGCTCAGTCTGCACCACGCGCGTCAAAACCGGCGTGGGATATCCGCAGCTCTCTGCCGTGATTGAGTGCGCCGATGCGGCGCACGGCCTGAGTGGGCAAATCATCAGCGATGGCGGATGCGCTGTGCCGGGTGATATCGCCAAAGCGTTTGGTGGCGGCGCGGATTTTGTCATGCTGGGCGGTATGCTGGCGGCACATGATGAGTGCGAAGGCCGAATTACAGAAGAAAACGGCGAGCGGTTTATGCTGTTTTACGGCATGAGCTCAGAATCCGCAATGAAACGTCATGCGGGAAGCGTGGCGGAATATCGTGCGGCAGAAGGGAAGACAGTGAAACTCCCCTTGCGCGGGCCGGTAGAAGAAACCCTTCGCGATATTCTCGGCGGGCTTCGTTCTGCCTGCACCTATGTGGGAGCTGAGCGGCTAAAAGAGTTAACCAAGCGCACCACGTTTATTCGGGTGGCCGAGCAGGAAAACCGCATCTTTTCCCGTTAACCCTGCCTGCTCAGCATGCAGTAAAGGAACGGAGTACCTTTACTGCATGGCCTCACCTAGCCCAAACACAGGCAGATACATGGCGATCACCAGTGTGCCGACAATGCCGCCAATCACCACCATCATCACGGGTTCCAGCGAGGCGGCCAGATTATCGGCCCGCGTCAGCGTTTCTCTTTCATGCCATTCAGCCAGACGCGCCAGCATCACATCCAGTGCGCCTGACTCTTCGCCCACACGAATCAACTGACGACAAAGTGGCGTAAACAGGGGATGCGAGTGCAACGCCTGGTGCAGAGGATTGCCTTGCGCAATGTGCTGCTGAATAGCCCTGATGGCATCCTGCCACAGCCGCGATGACAACGTGACACAGGCCGCATCAAGTCCCTGGAGCAGGGTTAATCCTGCCTGCTGGGTCAGTTGCAACACACTGTAGATTTGCGTCAGTTGACTACCCTGCCATAGCCCGGCGATAACCGGCACACGCAGCAGGGCGCGTTGCTCACAGCGCTGCCAGTTTTCAGAGCGCCGCCGCGCGTGGTACCAGCCCGTCGCCAGCAGGGCAATGCTCCCGATTAGCGGCAATCCGCCCGCCTGTAATGCGTCGGACAGGGTGATAACGGCGGCGGTGAAAGCGGGTAAAGGCGCGTCAAACGAGGCATAGACGGAAACAAACTCCGGCAAGACAAACAGTAACATACCGCAGGTGACGGCCAACGCCACGAACAGAATAAACAGGGGATAACGCAGGGCTTTCAGAACCTTAGCTCGCAAATGCTGCTGACGTGTTTGTTGCTGCGCCAGTTGTTCGCAGCAGATATCCAGCTGACCGGTCAGCTCGCCGACCGCCATTAGCGCAGCGAAAAGTGGCGGAAAAACCTCTGGCCACTGGCGTAATGCCTGCGAAAATGGCTCGCCACGCAAGACGTGATGCTGTAAGGCCTGCATCAACGCCCGCCAGGCGGCATGCGGGTGACCTGATGCCAGCAGATCAAGGCTTTGCGATAAAGGAAGGCCCGCCTTTAGCAGGGTGGCGAGCTGGCGAATGAAATCAATTTTATGCTGTGACCGCCAGTCACGTCGTCGCATCACTTTTTCCCGCTTCTCGCTCACCGGCACTAAGTGCCGGCGCGAAAGATCGTCAGACAGCGTCTCACTGTCGGGGGCCAGATGATAACCCGTTTGCAGTCTGCCCTGTGTATCTACGGCATACCAGCGATAAAGAAAAAGGTGCGTCATGATTCGAGCCCAATAACGCGCTGCATCTCCTCCAGAGAGGTTTCGCCGCGGCTGACAGCGTCCAGCCCCGAAGCCTGTAGCGTGCGCATCCCTTGCTGTTTTGCCAGCGCCAATACCTCCTCCAGAGGCATTTCGGCGGCGATAGCATTTTGCAGTTTGGCTGTAACGGGCAGGAGTTCGAATAAAGCCAGACGGCCAAAATAACCCGAAAAGCAGTGATCGCAACCCGGTGCCCGCCAGGTTTGTAACGTGCCAGGCCAGACTGACGCCGGGAGATGTGCCACGGCCTGTGCAGGTTCACGACAGTGCGGACACAGGCGTCTGACCAGGCGCTGAGCAATAATCAGGCGCAACGCTGAGCCCAGTAAATAACCAGGAATGCCCATCTGGCGTAAGCGCGTTAGCGTTTCAGCCGTTGAGTTAGTGTGCAAAGTCGAGAGGACAAGATGACCGGTTTGCGCGGCTTTTACGGCAATTTCAGCGGTCTCGCCGTCACGTATTTCGCCTATCATGATGACATCCGGATCCTGGCGAAGCAGCGCGCGTAACACGCGATTAAAATCGAGCCCATACTTTGGATTAATTTGCGTCTGATTGATGCCCGGCAAAGGGATCTCAATGGGATCTTCCACACTGCAAATGTTCTTTCCGGGCTGATTAATCGCGCTCAGTCCGCTGTAAAGGGTAAACGTTTTTCCACTGCCAGTTGGGCCCGTGACCAGAATCAGGCCCTGGGGCTGTGCCAGCGCAGCCTTGAGCAGGCGCAGCGGTGCCGCGGGTAAGCCCAGCGAGTCCATGGACAGTGTAGCGTCTTCCCGCTGCAGCAAACGTACAACGGCTTTCTCTCCGCCCTGCGTCAGCAACGTTGAGAGCCGAAAGGAAGCGACCTGACCGTCAATCTCATGGCTGAACTGACCGTCCTGTGGCAGACGACGTTCGGCAATATCCAGTCCGGCCAAAATTTTAAGCCGCGCCAGCAGAGCCGCTGGCTGTATGTCCCGTTGCAGGGGCAGGGGATGCAACACGCCGTCAATGCGCAGACGAATACGCAGGCTGTGCTGATAAGGCTCAATATGGATGTCTGAGGCCCGCCGCTGTGCGGCCTGATGCAGAAGCTGGCTGGCGGTATCGATTGCCGATTCTGTGGCGGCACCCTCTTTAGCACACAAGGGGCTATGCATCGCTTCAGCCTGTTCGAGCCGGGCCTGCGGCCAGCACTCAATAGCGATCTGACACGGGCTGGCAAATTGCAGGGCTTCGGCCAGTCCTGGCGGAACCTGCTCAGCGACAGCAAGACGTAAATGCGTCGCGTTGTGGTCGAGGATGATGGCGCGATAGCGCTGACAGATCAGCGCTATCGCATCGTCGGGTTTACTCATTTGTGCCCCCACGACTGTCAAAGCGGAATTGTTCCTGACAGTTGTCACGTAACGTGGTGTTAGTGCTGGTACAGGTACGCTGCCAGACGAGCGTGCCTTCGTTACTGTCCCAGACGGGCAGCATTTCTACGCTTAATCCATTCAGGCTCTCCTGCCCGGTCAGGGTAATCATGCCGTTGACCACGGTGATCGCCGACACGTAACGTGATGTTGTGCCCTGCGGAATACCGCGTTGCCCGGCCTGACACTGTTCAGGCCCGCCGCGTTCAATCGCGCAAAGCTCAACGGCCGTCTTAAAGGGCACCATGGTTTGCAGCATGTCGGTCAACGCGGCGCGCTGCAGATAATTTTGATAGGCAGGCAGCCCGATAGCGCTGAGGATCGCCACGATGCCGACCACAATCATTAATTCAACTAACGTGAATCCTTGTTGATAGTGCATATTTGCCTCCTGAGTAAGAAGGCCGCAGTCTAGGAAGACGCTGTGGGTAATAACAGCAGGAAACCCGGAGAGTGGAAAAGGGCAGGCAATAAATCTGGAGGGTTACAGGAACAGGACTACGTCACTGGATGCTGGTGCACAAAACAGGCCGTGCCGGCGGCACGGCAACAGAGATTATTGCGCCTGAAAGCGCATCGACAGATCCAGAGCACGCACATGCTTAGTCAGCGCGCCGACAGAGACATAATCCACACCGGTCTCGGCGATGTCCCGAATCGTCGTTTCGGTGACGTTGCCTGACACCTCCAGTAGCGCACGACCAGCCGTGATCTTCACCGCCTCGCGCATCGCCTGAAGGGAAAAATTATCCAGCATGATGATGTCGGCCGCCGCAGCCAGTGCCTCTTCCAACTCTTTCAGCGATTCAACTTCGACTTCCACAGGGACATCCGGATAAAGCCAAAAGGCTTTTTCGACGGCCTGACGAATTGAGCCGCTGGCAATAATATGGTTTTCTTTAATCAGAAACGCATCGGACAGGCCGAGGCGATGATTACTGCCGCCACCGCACAGCACGGCGTATTTCAGCGCTGTTCGCAGGCCTGGCAATGTTTTGCGTGTATCCAGAAGCTGTGTCTGTGTGCCTTCCAGCAGCGCGACATAGCGGCTGACTTCCGTGGCGACGCCGGACAAGGTTTGCACAAAATTCAATGCGGTGCGTTCGGCCGTCAGCAACAGGCGGGCTGGCCCGTCAACCTCAAACAGGGGTTGATCCGGGATAACATGTTGTCCATCTTCCACATGCCATGTCAGGGCGGTGTGCGCGCCTAGCTGGTTAAACACCTCTTCGACCCAGCGTTTACCACAAAAAACACCGGCTTCACGGGTAATAACCTGAGCATGTGCCCGACTGTCGGCTGGCAGGAGCTGCGCGGTAATGTCGCGGTCGCTCTCTGTCTCACCGCCGAGATCTTCCTTTAATGCGCGTTCAACGGCCTCGGGGATATCATTTTCAATACGTTCAAGCAGCGCCTGATGGCGACTGTCAGGATCATAGCGACGCACAGACATACGCGTTCCGCTCCAGTAAATGTCAGGTAACAGAGGCGATTACCATAGCCTGAATAGCGCGAAGGCACCAGTCCTTAGTCACTTTTTGTTTAGTATACTTAACATGTGCGTTTATCAGCCCGATAGTGCAACGCATTTTGACGCAATAATCCCTTAAAATTCATGCTATTCTCAAACCGGTCCTGCGAAGAGAATCCAGCATGAAAGTAGAAAAAGGTTGGCTGTCCGGTGTGCGACAGGTGCCGTCCCCCCATTGTAATGATCGGCCGCATAATGAAGCGCCATCCCTTCTGGTCATTCACAATATCAGCCTGCCGCCCGGCGAATTCGGCGGCCCGTGGATTGATAAACTGTTCACCGGCACGCTGCCTGCCGACGCGCATCCCTACTTTGCTGAGATTGCTCATCTGCGCGTTGCGGCGCACTGCCTTATCCGACGTGATGGCGAAATCGTGCAATATGTTCCCTTTGATAAACGTGCCTGGCACGCTGGCATCTCGCAGTTTGAGGGGCGGGAAAACTGCAACGACTTTTCAATTGGCATTGAACTGGAGGGCACGGATATTGAACCTTATACCGAGGCACAATACGCCGCTCTGCATCAGGTCACGCAGACGTTGTTAGCCCATTATCCGTTAACGCCTGCGCGCATTACCGGCCACAGTGATATTGCACCGGGACGGAAAACCGATCCCGGCCCGGCGTTTGACTGGGACGATTTTAAACAGCGGTTACAGCAACAAAAATTGGAGTAACTATGACGTTATTTACCTTGTTACTGGTTTTAGGTTGGGAACGGCTGTTTAAGCTGGGGGAGCACTGGCAACTGGATCACCGGCTGGAGCCTGTGTTTCGTCGCCGTCAGCACTTTTCGGTGATGCGCACACTGCTGATGCTGATTATCGCGATGGGCCTGACCGCGCTGGTGGTCGGGAGCCTGAAAGGCATTTTGTTCGGTGTTCCTCAGCTTCTGTTCTGGATCGTGGTGGGGTTACTGTGCATCGGAGCGGGTGTGGTGCGTCAGCACTATCATACGTATTTGCAGGCGGCGAGTCGTGATGACGCCGCGGCACATCAGGCCATGGCGGCAGAGTTAACCCTGATCCACGGTGTGCCTGTTGAGTGCAGCGAACGCGAATTCCTTCGTGAGCTTCAGAATGCGCTCATCTGGATTAACTTCCGTTTCTATCTGGCACCGATGTTTTGGTTCGTGGTGGGCGGTGCCTGGGGACCGGTGTTACTCGTGGGGTATGCGTTTTTACGCGCCTGGCAAAGCTGGCTGGCAAAACACTGCACGCCCATGGACCGCTCTCAGTCTGGCGTGGACAGCATTCTGCATGTGGTTGACTGGCTCCCGGTGCGGCTTGCGGGCGTTGCCTATGCGCTGCTGGGGCACGGTGAGAAAGCCTTGCCTGCCTGGTTTGCCTCGCTGACGGACAGGCATCACTCGCAGTACCAGGTTTTAACCACGCTGGCGCAGTTTTCGCTGGCTCGCGATCCGCACAGCGATAAGGTCGCAACGCCACGTGTCGCCGTGGCGCTGGCGAAGCGCATTTCGCTGGTGCTGGTGGTGGTTGTGGCGTTGCTGACCATTTACGGCACGTTGGTGTAGTCGGCAGGGGGAACCCCGAAGTCGGGTGTGCCATCCTCACGCCAGTGAAAATATTTCAGACGCGTATGGCGATTACCGTCCCAAAGGGGATCGCCCTCAATTTCTGTATAATTGCGTGCGTGATAGACCAGCAGATCGCGCCCGTCCTCATCCTGAGTAAAACAACTGTGTCCCGGTCCATACTGGCGGTTTTCCCAACTGGTTGCAAAGACCGGACGCGCTGATTTCTGCCAGGCCATCGCGTTCAGCGGATCGGCATCACGCGGAATGGAAAGCAGGCCCATGCAGTAGTTTTCATCCGTTGCGCTGGCAGAATAGGTAATAAACAGCCAGTCACCATGCACTATCGCTGCCGCGCCTTCGTTGACGCTAAACCCCGCGCACTCCCATTCATATTCCGGACGGCTCAGCATCACCGGTTTGCCTTTGAGCGTCCATGGATTACGCAATTCAGCCAGATAGAGGTTGGAATTCCCTGGAATTGCAGGATCTTTCTGCGCCCATAAGTACCAGTTTTTCCCCTGGTGAACAAAGTGGGTGGCATCCAGCGCAAAACTGTCGAGATGACTTAACACCTGGCGCGGGGGCTGCCAGTGGCCACTGAGCGGGTCGTCATCGTTGCACACCAGCGCGTACATCCGGTGCTGAAACAAGCCATCTTTGATATCGCGCGAAGGCGCTGCGGCAAAATAGATAACCCAGTGTTCTGCAATACGATGCAACTCCGGTGCCCAGATCAGCTCACTGAACGGCCCAATATCGGGTTTACGCCAGACCACGACCGGTGTCGCGGTGCGTAAGGCCGTTAGCGTGCTGGCACGACGTAGCTCAAGACGATCATATTCCGGTACGGAAGCAATAAAGTAATAGTGTTCTCCGTGGCGCAGGATAAACGGATCGGCGCGCCGTTCAATAAAGGGGTTGGGCCAGTTTTCGCTCATTTCAACTCTCCAGTCGGAAGCTCGGTAGGGTGTTTTTCGTGCGCCTGAATCTGGCGGAGGGCAAGATCGCGTTGAATGGTTTGCATTAATGTGCGATCCACTTTCATCAGTCGCACCACGCCCGCGGTAATCAAATAGCCAGCCCCGGGGATAACGGTAAACAGCAGGACAATGCCGTTAAGCGCGTGAGCCGATTGCTGTTTCGCACCTGCATCATAACCGTAAGCCGAGAGCAGAAAACCGACCATCGCCCCCGCGACGGCCAGTCCGACCTTGAGAAAGAACAGATTGCCTGAAAAGCTGATGCCGGTAATACGCTTACCGGTTTTCCATTCACCGTAATCGTCCACATCCGCCATCAAAGACCAGTGTAAAGGGGAGGGAATTTGATGAAGGACATTAAGCAGAAAGTAAGCGATAACGACTGTCACGGTGGCGTGGGGATCAAGCCAGTAGAAACCGCAGGAGAACAGGGCAAGGGCGATATTGGTCCAGAAAAAGACTTTCAACTTACACCAGCGGTCGGTGAGGACTTTTGCCAGCGTGCTACCCAGCATCATGCCAACCCCGCCCAGGCTGATAAACAGCGTGGCAAAGTGCGCCGTTTGCCCCATGACCCAGGTCACGTAATACAGGGTTGCTGCCATACGAATAAAACCCGGGCAGACATTGCAAAGTGTCAACAGCAAGATGCGCACCCACTGATCGTTCTTCCACACATCACGCAAATCGTTTTTCAGATCATCATGAGTAGGGACGGCAGGCTGAATACGTTCCCGCACGGTGGCGAAGCAGAACAGAAACATTGCCAGTCCCACCAGGGCCAGCACAGCCATCGCCATCTGATAACCCCGCGCCTTGTTCGCACCGCCAAACCATTCCGCCATCGGCAGCAACGACAGTGACAGAATCAGGGTGGCAATGCCGACCATGACAAACCGGTACGACTGGCAGGAGACACGCTCACCGGGATCGTTAGTCATGACGCCACCCAGCGAGCAGTAGGGGATATTAATGGCGGTATAGGCCAGGGACATGAAAAAGTAGGTGGTAAAGGCCCAGATGACCTTGCTGGGATAGCTCCAGTCTGGCGTGGTAAACATCAGTACACTGAATATAACGTAGGGCACTGACACCCACAGTAACCAGGGACGGAAACGTCCCCAGCGGCTTTTGGTACGGTCAGCTATCGCGCCCATTATCGGGTCGGTGATGGCATCCAGAATGCGCACCGAGAGTAACAGCACGCCCACTAAGGCCGGTGCTAAGCCAAAAACGTCGGTATAGAAATAGCTGAGGAACAGCATGACAGCGCCACCGATCATGTTGCACCCCGCATCACCCATGCCATAGCCCAGCTTTTCTCTGAATGAGAGGGGGTTATCTGTCATTGTTGTAACCTGCAGAGGAATTAAACATAAAAGGATTATTAATGTTTAATCCACAGGCGACGCGGCACGAAATTGTTGGGATGATGGACAAAACAGCCGTGCAAGAAGAAGTGTGAGCAGGGTCGGGTTTACCGACTGCCAGCCCGCCGCTTTCTGTCGGCGGGCTGGCAATGCCGTCAGGCTTTTTGCGTCTTATTCTTGATGAAATAGCCAATAGCCAGGATGATCAGCCAGACAGGAATGAGCCATACGGAAATGGCCATGCCTGGCGTCATCGCCATCAGGACCAGGATGCCAGCCAGGAAGATCAGGCAAACCCAGTTACCCACAGGGTACAGTACCGCTTTGAAACGGGTGGTAACGCCCTGCTGGTTTTTCTTTTTACGGAATTTCAGGTGCGCCAGGCTAATCATCGCCCAGTTGATGACCAGCGCAGACACGACCAGCGACATCAGCAGACCAAACGCCTCACCCGGCATCAGGAAGTTCAGCAGCACGCACAGCGCAGTGGCGACGGCTGACACCAGAATACTCATCACGGGCACACCGCGGCGGTCCACGCTCAGCAGCGCTTTTGGCGCATTGCCCTGCTGTGCCAGACCAAACAACATGCGGCTGTTACAGTAAACGCAGCTGTTATAGACCGACAGTGCGGCGGTGAGGATCACCACGTTCAGCGCATTGGCAACCATGGCATCGCCCAGTTCGTGGAAGATAAACACAAAGGGGCTGGTATCTTCAGTCACGCGCGTCCACGGCATTAATGACAGCAGCACTGCCAGCGAGCCGATATAGAAAATCAGGATACGCCACAGCACCTGGTTGGTGGCTTTTGGAATCGTGGTTTCAGGATTGTCCGCTTCTGCCGCCGTAATCCCGACCAGCTCCAGACCGCCAAAGGAGAACATGATAATCGCCATAACCATCACCAGCCCACCGAGGCCATTCGGCATAAAGCCGCCGTGTTCCCACAGGTTACGCACGGTTGCCTGCGGCCCACCGGTACCACTGAACAGTAACCAGCCGCCAAACAGGATCATCGCAATCACCGCGATAACTTTAATAATGGCAAACCAGAACTCCATTTCACCAAACACCTTAACGTTCGTCAGGTTAATGGCATTAATCAGCACGAAGAAGATAGCGGCTGATGCCCAGGTGGGAAAATCGGGCGCCCAGAACTGAATGTATTTACCGACGGCACTCAGCTCCGCCATGGCGACCAGCACATACAGCACCCAGTAGTTCCAGCCAGAGGCGAAACCGGCAAAATTTCCCCAGTATTTATAGGCAAAGTGGCTGAAGCTCCCGGCAACGGGCTCCTCGACCACCATTTCACCCAGCTGACGCATGATAAGAAAGGCGATAAACCCGGCAATCGCATAGCCTAAAATAACGGCGGGACCTGCGGATTTGATGACCGACGCGCTGCCCAGAAACAGGCCGGTTCCCACTGCACCGCCCAAGGCGATCAACTGTATATGGCGATTTTTTAAACCGCGCTTCAGCGACTCACCGTGCTGTTGTTCCATACACACCTCATGATGTTGTTATTCTTCGCTTCAGAATGTGCTGACTGTAAAGAATTAAATACACTTAAGACTGATGTTTTTAAGGTGTCAGACTTGCGTAATGCCGCCAGCTGTAACCTGACCAACAGAATAGTGATAAGCGCAGGGCTTTGCACCTGCTTTCGCCAGCCCCGGTACGAGTTGGCTTAAAAAGAATCAAACGGTCTGCCGTCTTATCAACCCCCGATGAGAAAAACGGCAGCAAACCGCGCTGACCAGGCGCTGATGGCTAAATCGGTTTAGTCATACATGCTGTGTAATTTTTGGTAAAGGTTAAAAAAATTAACGTCCAGGTATGGCCTGATTCTCCACTTTTATCTCTGGATTTAACGCGCGCATCCCGCATTCCTTCACTGAAGTGTCACAGATGCCGTATAGACACAAGGTGAATACTTTGTTACTTTACGGGCACCTTTTTTGAATTGGTATTACCAATTTACTTTGTTTGACCGGCATACTTTAAGAAGGGAAGATGGCTTATAGCAAGATTCGTCAACCCAAACTCTCCGATGCGATTGAGCAGCAACTGGAATCCCTCATTATGGAAGGGACGCTGCAGCCGGGAGAGAAGTTGCTCCCCGAGCGCGAACTCGCCAAACAATTCGATGTTTCACGTCCGTCTCTCCGTGAGGCAATCCAGCGATTAGAAGCGAAAGGATTGTTACTACGCCGTCAGGGCGGCGGAACATTCGTACAAAAACATCTCTGGCAGAGCATGAGCGATCCACTCGTAGAGCTACTCGCCGAACATCCGGAATCTCAGTTTGATCTGCTGGAAACGCGCCACGCTTTAGAAGGCATTGCGGCTTACTATGCGGCATTGCGTGGCACAGAAGAAGATTTGCAGCGTATTCGCGACTGTCATCTTCATATCCAACAGGCGCAGGACAGCGGCGATCTCGACGCTGAAGCAGACGCAGTGATGAAGTATCAGATCGCTGTCACAGAAGCGGCCCATAATGTCGTGCTTTTGCATTTGCTACGATCAATGGGCCCTATGCTGGAACAGAATGTCCGACAGAATTTTGAATTGCTCTACTCTCGCCGGGAAATGCTGGCGAAAGTGAGCGGTCACCGCGCCAGAATTTTTGAGGCGATTGTGGCTCGTGAGCCAGAACAAGCACGCGAGGCATCACACCGTCACCTGGCGTTCATTGAGGAAATCTTGCTGGACAGAAGTCGGGAGCAGAGCCGTCGAGAACGCTCCCTACGTCGTTTACAGCAACGTAAGGAATAACGCGCGGCAAAGATCGTGCGGACATGTGCGACGAGCCTGTCTCCCTGACGTTAACAGGCTCCCGATTTTTCAACGTATTAGACACAGATAAGGAATACCCCCATGTCAGAACGTTTACACAATGACGTGGATCCGATTGAAACTCGTGACTGGCTACAGGCGATCGAATCGGTCATCCGTGAAGAAGGTGTTGAACGTGCACAGTATCTGATTGATCAGGTGCTGAGTGCAGCCCGTAAAGGCGGTGTGAAAGTTGCTGGCGGTGCTGCCGCTATCAGTAACTATATCAACTCTATTGCCGTTGAAGATGAACCGGAATATCCGGGCAACACCTCACTTGAACGTCGTATCCGATCCGCTATCCGCTGGAATGCCATCATGTCGGTGTTGCGCGCATCGAAGAAAGATCTGGAGCTTGGCGGCCACATGTCCTCCTTCCAGTCTTCTGCCACTATCTATGAAGTGTGTTTTAACCACTTCTTCCGCGCGCGCAGTGAGAAAGATGGCGGCGATCTGGTGTACTTCCAGGGCCACATTTCTCCGGGTATCTATGCCCGTGCTTTCCTGGAAGGCCGTCTGACCGAAGAGCAGATGAATAACTTCCGTCAGGAAGTCGATGGCAAAGGCCTGTCTTCTTATCCGCATCCAAAACTGATGCCGGAGTTCTGGCAGTTCCCGACCGTTTCAATGGGCCTGGGCCCACTCAACGCTATCTATCAGGCTAAGTTCCTGAAGTACCTGGAACACCGTGGTCTGAAAGACACCTCTGGCCAGACCGTTTACGCGTTCCTGGGCGACGGCGAGATGGATGAACCAGAATCCAAAGGTGCGATCACTATCGCGACCCGTGAAAAACTGGATAACCTGGTCTTTATCATCAACTGTAACCTGCAGCGTCTGGATGGACCGGTCACCGGTAACGGTAAGATCATCAACGAGCTGGAAGGCATTTTTGCCGGTGCTGGCTGGGAAGTGATCAAGGTTATCTGGGGCGGTCGTTGGGATGAACTGCTGCGCAATGACACCAGCGGTAAACTGATCCAGCTGATGAACGAAACCGTCGACGGCGACTACCAGACGTTTAAATCGCGTGATGGTGCCTACGTGCGTGAGCACTTCTTCGGTAAATATCCGGAAACCGCTGCGCTGGTGAAAGACTGGTCAGACGATGAGATTTGGTCACTGAACCGTGGTGGTCACGATCCGAAGAAAATTTACGCGGCACTGAAAAAAGCGCAGGACACCAAAGGCAAGCCGGTTCTGATTCTGGCTCATACCATCAAAGGTTACGGTATGGGTGACACCGCAGAAGGCAAGAACATCGCGCACCAGGTGAAGAAGATGAACATGGATGGCGTACGCTATATCCGTGATCGTTTCAACGTGCCGGTCGAAGACGACAAAATTGAGTCGCTGCCTTACATCACCTTTGAGAAAGGCTCCGAAGAGTACAACTACCTGCATGGTCAGCGCGAGAAGTTAGGCGGTTACCTGCCTTCACGTCAGCCTAACTTCACGGAAAAGCTGGAAATGCCGGCGCTGGAAGAGTTCAGTGCGCTGCTGGAAGAGCAGAACAAAGAGATCTCTACCACCATCGCGTTTGTGCGTGCGCTGAATGTGATGCTGAAGAACAAGTCGATTAAAGATCGTCTGGTGCCGATTCTTGCCGATGAAGCCCGTACCTTTGGTATGGAGGGCCTGTTCCGTCAGATTGGTATCTACAGCCCGAACGGTCAGCAGTACACGCCGCAGGACCGCGAGCAGGTGGCTTACTATAAAGAAGACGAGAAAGGTCAGATTCTGCAGGAAGGGATCAACGAGCTGGGCGCAGGATCGTCCTGGCTGGCGGCGGCGACCTCTTACAGCACTAACAACCTGCCGATGATTCCGTTCTACATCTATTATTCGATGTTTGGCTTCCAGCGCATTGGTGATTTGATGTGGCTGGCGGGTGACCAGCAGGCGCGCGGCTTCCTGGTCGGCGGTACCTCAGGCCGTACTACGCTAAATGGTGAAGGTCTGCAGCATGAAGATGGTCACAGCCATATTCAGTCACTGACCATTCCAAACTGTATCTCCTACGATCCAGCGTATGCCTACGAAGTGGCTGTCATCATGCACGACGGTCTGGTACGCATGTACGGTGAAGCGCAGGAAAACATTTATTACTACATCACTACGCTGAACGAAAACTACCACATGCCAGCGATGCCGAAAGGTGCCGAAGAAGGTATCCGTAAAGGTATCTACAAGCTGGAAACCGTAGACGGTAGCAAAGGTAAAGTTCAGCTGTTGGGTTCAGGTTCTATCCTGCGCCATGTGCGTGAAGCCGCGCAGATCCTGTCGGCTGATTACGGCATCGGTTCGGACGTTTACAGCGTCACCTCGTTCACCGAACTGGCCCGCGATGGTCAGGATTGTGAGCGCTGGAACATGCTGCATCCGACAGAAGCGCCGCGTGTGCCTTACATCGCTCAGGTGATGAACGAAGCACCCGCTGTCGCATCAACTGACTACATGAAGCTGTTTGCTGAGCAGGTTCGCAGCTACGTGCCTTCAAGCGATTACCGTGTGCTGGGCACCGACGGCTTTGGCCGCTCTGACAGCCGTGAAAATCTGCGTCACCACTTTGAAGTGGATGCAGCATACGTTGTGGTAGCCGCGCTGGGTGAACTGGCTAAACGTGGCGAAATCGATAAGAAAGTCGTGGCGGATGCGATCGTGAAGTTCAAGATCGATGCCGATAAAGTTAACCCGCGTCTGGCTTAAGAGGTAACAGAGTAATGGCTATTGAAATCAAGGTACCGGATATCGGGTCAGACGAAGTTGAAGTCACCGAAATTCTGGTCAAGGTTGGCGATAAGGTGGAAGCCGAGCAGTCGCTGATCACTGTAGAAGGCGATAAAGCTTCTATGGAAGTGCCTTCGCCGCAGGCCGGCGTAGTAAAAGAGATCAAAATCGCAACCGGTGACAAAGTGGAAACCGGCTCGCTGATCATGATGTTTGACGCAGAAGGTGCTGCTGAAGCGGCACCGGCGCCAGCTCAAGAGAAAAAAGCTGAGGCCGCCCCTGCCGCCGCTGCGTCTGCCAGCGCCAGCAAAGACGTTAACGTACCGGATATCGGTGGTGACGAAGTCGAAGTCACCGAAATTCTGGTGAAAGTGGGCGACAAAGTTGAAGCTGAACAATCGCTGATCGTCGTTGAAGGCGACAAAGCCTCAATGGAAGTCCCGGCACCGTTCGCGGGCGTGGTGAAAGCGATTAAAATCGCCACCGGCGATAAAGTGAATACCGGCTCTCACATCATGGTCTTTGAAACAGAGGGTGCTGCACCGGCTGCTGATGCGAAGCCAGAAGTGAAAGAAGAGGCTGCGACGGCACCCGCTGCGGCCGCAGGGGCAAAAGACGTTAACGTACCTGACATCGGCGGCGACGAAGTTGAAGTCACCGAAGTGCTGGTGAAGGTCGGCGATAAAGTCGAGGCTGAGCAGTCACTGATTGTAGTGGAAGGCGATAAGGCGTCGATGGAAGTTCCGGCACCGTTCGCGGGCACCGTCAAAGAACTGAAAGTCGCGACGGGCGATAAAGTCAGCACCGGTTCGCTGATCATGGTGTTTGAAGTGGAAGGCGCTGCCCCTGCCGCGGCACCGGCGGCTAAGAAAGAGTCGGCCCCTGCACCTGCGGCGGCGGAATCTAAGCCTGCCGCTGCCCCTGCACCAAAAGCAGACAGCAAAGGCGAGTTTGCTGAGAATGAAGCCTATGTGCACGCCACGCCGGTGATTCGTCGCCTGGCGCGTGAATTTGGCGTTAACCTGGCGAAGGTGAAAGGCACAGGACGCAAAGGCCGTATCCTGAAAGAAGACGTTCAGGCTTACGTGAAAGATGCAGTGAAACGCGCAGAGGCTGCGCCAGCCGCAGCCAGCGGTGGCGGATTGCCGGGCATGCTGCCATGGCCGAAAGTTGACTTCAGTAAGTTCGGTGAAGTTGAAGAAGTGGAACTGGGCCGTATCCAGAAAATCTCGGGTGCCAACCTGAGCCGTAACTGGGTGATGATCCCACACGTAACCCACTTTGATAAAACCGATATTACCGATCTGGAAGCTTTCCGAAAGCAGCAGAACGCCGAAGCCGAGAAGCGCAAACTGGACGTGAAATACACGCCAGTGGTTTTCATCATGAAAGCTGTCGCTGCAGCGCTTGAGCAGATGCCACGTTTCAACAGCTCCCTGTCTGAAGACGCGCAGAAGCTGACGTTGAAAAAATACATCAACATCGGCGTGGCGGTCGATACGCCAAATGGTCTGGTCGTTCCGGTCTTTAAAGACGTGAACAAGAAGGGCATCACCGAGCTGTCTCGTGAGCTGATGGCGGTCTCTAAAAAGGCGCGCGATGGCAAACTGACCGCAGGCGATATGCAGGGCGGTTGTTTCACCATCTCCAGCCTGGGCGGCCTGGGCACCACGCACTTTGCGCCGATTGTTAACGCGCCGGAAGTGGCCATCCTTGGCGTGTCCAAATCCGCAATGGAGCCTGTATGGAACGGTAAAGAGTTTGCACCACGTCTGATGATGCCGATCTCTCTGTCCTTCGATCACCGTGTTATCGACGGTGCGGATGGTGCACGTTTCATTACTATTATTGGCAATATGCTGTCAGACATTCGTCGTCTGGTTATGTAAAAAGCGCAAAAGGCCGGCAAATGCCGGCCTTTTTGTAACATTCAGGGCACCGCTGTTGGCAGTTTATTAACAATTCTGTAAACTCTTGCGGTGAACATGTCCCGGTGGAATAAGGACATTATGAGCCTATTCCATTAGGCATAATTGGCGCAGTCAGATTGAGTCACGGCAGGCAAATCCGATAGGGGAATGTTTGCAGCAGCAGACGCAATATGGCCAGTTAACTAGCCTAATGGGATAGGCTCAGCGTCTGACCCGCCGGAAATCCAATAAGAGGTCATGATGAGTACAGAGATTAAAACTCAGGTCGTGGTACTTGGGGCAGGTCCTGCAGGTTACTCTGCAGCTTTTCGTTGCGCTGACTTAGGTCTGGAAACCGTACTGGTTGAGCGCTACAGCACCCTCGGTGGTGTCTGTCTTAACGTAGGCTGTATCCCGTCTAAAGCGCTGCTGCACGTTGCTAAAGTGATTGAAGAAGCGAAAGCGCTCGAAGAACACGGCATTGTGTTTGGTCAGCCGCAAACGGATATCAACAAAATCCGTAGCTGGAAAGAGAAGGTGATTAACCAACTGACCGGCGGCCTGTCTGGCATGGCGAAAGGGCGTAAAGTGAAAGTGGTTAATGGCCTGGGCAAATTTACCGGTGCCAATACGCTGGTGGTCGAAGGTGAAGGTGGCGCAACCACTATTAACTTCGATAACGCCATTATCGCTGCAGGTTCACGTCCTATCGAACTGCCGTTCATTCCTCATGAAGATCCTCGTGTATGGGATTCCACTGACGCGCTGGAACTGAAAGAAGTGCCTAAGCGTCTGCTGGTTATGGGTGGCGGAATCATCGGTCTGGAAATGGCTACCGTTTACCATGCGCTGGGTTCAGAGATCGACGTGGTCGAGATGTTTGACCAGGTTATCCCGGCGGCCGATAAAGACGTGGTTAAAGTCTTTACCAAACGTATCAGCAAGAAATTTAACCTGATGCTGGAAACCAAGGTGACCGCCGTAGAAGCCAAAGACGACGGTATCTATGTTTCGATGGAAGGCAAAAAAGCGCCGGGTGAGGCTCAGCGTTATGATGCGGTTCTGGTTGCGATTGGTCGTGTACCGAACGGTAAAGGCCTGGATGCTGACAAAGCCGGTGTCGAAGTTGACGATCGCGGCTTCATCCGCGTTGACAAGCAGATGCGCACCAATGTGCCACACATTTATGCGATCG
The DNA here is from genome assembly GCF_041954965.1 of Pantoea sp. BS_8. Lineage (NCBI taxonomy): Bacteria > Pseudomonadati > Pseudomonadota > Gammaproteobacteria > Enterobacterales > Erwiniaceae > Pantoea > Pantoea sp. BS_8. The sequence goes on along the minus strand of NZ_JAVAXU010000004.1, from coordinate 86,368 downwards.
GCGACATTGTAGGTCAGCCAATGCTGGCACACAAAGGCGTGCATGAAGGCCATGTTGCGGCAGAAGTCATTTCAGGTCTGAAACACTACTTCGATCCGAAAGTGATTCCTTCCATTGCCTATACTGAGCCAGAAGTTGCCTGGGTCGGTCTGACTGAGAAAGAAGCGAAAGAGAAAGGCATCAGCTATGAAACCGCCACGTTCCCGTGGGCGGCATCAGGCCGTGCGATTGCTTCTGACTGTGCAGATGGCATCACCAAACTGATTTTCGACAAAGAGACCCATCGTGTTATCGGTGGTGCCATTGTCGGAACGAACGGCGGTGAACTGCTGGGTGAAATCGGTCTGGCCATTGAAATGGGCTGTGACGCAGAAGATATTGCGCTGACCATTCATGCGCACCCAACCCTGCATGAATCCGTAGGACTGGCGGCCGAAATCTTTGAAGGCAGCATCACCGATCTGCCTAACGCGAAAGCGAAGAAGAAATAAGTCTCAGGACAGTCATAGCGGCCCCTTATGGGGCCGTTTTTTTATGCTGATTATTATCGAATAAGAAAATCAATAAAGGAAAGGGCGCCTGCGCTAACACATTTACACTGGCATGTAGGGCGGAGTAAACTCCGCCACTAACGAAGTTTTACTGCCTGGTTTCGTAATTCAAGACAGCCGAAAGTTCAGCACTCATTATTCTGAGGCGAAGCTCACATAATGAACCTCGGTTTGATAAACTCAATCCTAAGAGAATTAACCCGCTAATAACAAGTAAACCGTATTTCGACTTCATGGTGGCACCTCTCTTGATTTTCATCGAGCGAGGGGCTACCCTGACAGTGTTGAGGTGTTAGGGTAGTGACCTCCGCTCGCATTAGTTGACTGATTAATGTGAGCGGTTCCTTCCTCTTTCCACCTCAGGTTCTTATCCAAAGCAGAAAGCTTCAGGCGCCCAACCGCAGTCTACGCATTTATTATTTTACTGTCCCCTGGTTTTTTATTTTTTCATAATGCTAATTAATAAAAATTTCTGTCTTTTATATTTTAAATGTTATTTATGCTGATTCTTTCATGACTATTTTAAAATAATTATTTCTCGGTTCTTATGTTGCTGTTAATTTTGATGGTTGATCACTTCGTTATTATTGACACGTAACCAGTCAATAAAATGACGTAATGGTGCAGAGACATAACGCCTGCCAGGATAGTAGAGCCAGAAGCCATCGGCATTCTCCGTATAGTGACTTAACAGCTCAACGAGTGAGCCACTTCGCAGACTGGCACTGACCACGGCCTCCTGCAGAAAAGCAATCCCTGCTCCCGCAAGGGCGGCCTGCAATATTCGTTCGTTGTTGTCCAGCACCAGAGAGCCACTGACGGCGACTTCCCGCTTTTTCCCTGCGTGCATGAATTCCCAGCGATAGCGTTGCCCGCTCGGGAAACGCCGCTCAATGCAGGGAAACTGCAGCAGATCGTCCGGTGTTTGCGGGGCACCATGACGTTCGATAAACGCCGGGCTTGCGACAACCAGTGTACGCATTGCCGGGCCAAAGGGCAGGGCGATCATATCCTGCGCCAGCACATCACCGTAGCGAATGCCTGCATCAAAACCGGCTTCAAGGATATCCACCAGCGCATCGTTACTGTCAATTTCCAGCGTAATGTCCGGATAGCGCTGGAGGAATGGCAGGATCAGGCTGTCAAAAAACAGCGCTTCTGCAGAGCGGGGCATATTGAGTTTCAGCGTACCGTGAGGCCGGGCTCGCCAGTCGTTAAGTTCATCCACGGCCTGCGATAAATCAAGTAAGGCAGGCTGAATGCGCTGCAGGAAATGTTGTCCAGCCTGGGTCAGTGAGACACTGCGCGTCGTGCGGTTGAGTAATCTCACTCCTAGCCGTTGTTCGAAATGACGCATGGCGTGGCTCAGCGCAGACGGCGTCACGTTGCGTGCCTGTGCGGCTTTGCGGAAGCTCCGGTGGTGCGCAATGGCGCTGAACATTTCCAGTTCCTGCAGGGTGGCCCGCGAAAGTGTCATTGATGAATTTTCCTCACTGAATGGGCAAGAATAGCGCAATTGTTGTTGGTATTGATGAGGATTATAACAATAACACCGCAACAAAGAGGAAAACATCATGCAACAACGTCAATTGGGTAATCAGGGATTACGCGTTTCAGCACTGGGACTCGGCTGTATGGGCATGACCTTCGCCTATGGCAATCATGATGAGCAGCAGGCATTAAATACGCTGTCGCGCGCGTTTGAACTGGGCATCAACTTTCTGGATACCGCCGAAATCTACGGTCCCTTTACCAACGAGGTGCTCATCGCTAAAGCCCTTAAAGGCCGCCGCGACAATATCACGGTTGCCACAAAATTTGGTTTTGCGATTACTGGCGAAGGTCAGGGCTGGGAAAAGATGACGGGCGTTAACAGCCAGCCTCAGCATATTCGCCGTGCAGTCGAAGGATCGTTAACCCGTTTGGGGACCGATCATATCGATCTGCTTTACCAGCACCGTTTTGATCCGAGCGTACCGATTGAAGACGTGATTGGCACGATGGCGGATCTGATTAAAGAGGGAAAAGCCCGCTATATTGGGTTGTCTGAAGTCTCATCTGCTACGCTGCGGCGCGCCTGTGCCGTCCATCCCGTTTCTGCCTTACAAAGCGAATACTCACTCTGGACCCGCGATCCCGAGTAGGACATTCTGGCGACCTGTCGTGAACTGAATGTCGGTTTTGTGCCTTACAGTCCGTTGGGCCGGGGCTTCCTGACGGGCAAACTGACGTCCGTGGACGCGCTGGATCCGCATGACTTCCGCCGCAGTTTGCCCCGTTTTCAGGAGCAGGCACAGGAACATAACCAAAAGTTAGTCGCGCAGCTCACTGAGATGGCACACAGTTATGGTATTACTGCGGCACAACTGGCGCTGGCATGGGTCATGGCGAAGGGGGAAGATATTGTGCCGATTCCGGGAGCGAGCAAGGTCCATCATCTGGAAGAAAACTGTGCCGCAGCGAATGTCGTCCTGACAGGGGCGGACAGTGACACGCTGGACAGGCTCTTTGCGCCGCAAAACGTGCGGGGTGAACGCTATGCGGATGCAGAATATGGCATGATCGATCGTTAAGCTTACAGCGAAATGACTGGGTTAACCGGCAGGGCATTAAGCCCTGCGTTTTTTTCGTTTATCTCTGTTCAGGTAGCGCATTCTGCTGCAGAAAACCGCAATGTTGCTTTTTTGTAAACAGATTAACAAGCTGTTGAAATCCTGCTATGCTGCCCCACGCGGAACCGGGCACCTTACCCTACTCATGGAATGCGTTGTCATCAGGGTGCACCGGAAACCCATACAATGAGAGCGAGGAGAACGTCGTGCTAGAAGAATACCGTAAGCACGTTGCCGAGCGTGCTGCCCAAGGGATCGTACCTAAGCCATTAGATGCTTCCCAGATGGCCGCGCTGGTTGAACTGCTAAAAAATCCACCTGCGGGTGAAGAAGAATTTTTGACCGATTTGTTGGTCAACCGCGTACCACCCGGCGTCGATGAAGCGGCGTATGTTAAAGCAGGTTTCCTGGCTGCTGTCGCCAAAGGCGAAACAACCTCTCCTCTGGTATCTCCTGAAAAAGCCGTTGAACTGCTCGGTACCATGCAGGGCGGTTACAACATCCATCCTCTGATTGAAGCATTAGATGATGCGAAACTCGCGCCGATTGCGGCAAAAGCGCTTTCCCACACGTTGCTGATGTTTGACAGCTTTTACGACGTTGAAGAAAAAGCCAAAGCAGGCAACGCGCATGCGAAACAGGTGATGCAGTCATGGGCGGATGCCGAATGGTATCTGTCACGTCCAGAGCTGGCTGAAAAAATTACCGTAACGGTTTTCAAAGTCACTGGCGAAACCAATACAGACGATCTGTCTCCGGCACCGGATGCCTGGTCACGTCCTGATATCCCTCTGCATGCGCTGGCAATGCTGAAAAATGCCCGCGAAGGCATTGAGCCAGATGAGCCAGGCAACATCGGACCGATCAAACAAATTGAAGCGCTGCAGGCCAAAGGTTTTCCGCTGGCCTACGTCGGTGACGTTGTAGGCACCGGTTCATCACGTAAATCGGCGACCAACTCGGTGCTGTGGTTTATGGGCGATGACATTCCGAACGTGCCAAACAAAAAAGGCGGTGGCGTTGTGCTGGGTGGCAAAATTGCCCCTATCTTCTTCAACACCATGGAAGATGCAGGCGCGCTGCCGATTGAAGTGGATGTGAATAACCTGAATATGGGCGATGTCATTGATATCTATCCCTTCAAAGGTGAAGTCCGCAACCACGAAACCGGCGACCTGCTGGCCAGTTTTGAACTGAAAACCGACGTTCTGATCGATGAAGTCCGTGCTGGTGGTCGTATTCCCCTGATCATTGGCCGTGGCCTGACGACCAAAGCGCGCGAATCGCTGGGGCTGCCTGCCAGCACTGTGTTCCGTATCGCGAAAGACGTGGCTGAAAGCACACGTGGCTACTCGCTGGCACAGAAAATGGTGGGCCGTGCCTGTGGTGTTGACGGCATCCGTCCTGGTGCGTACTGCGAACCTAAGATGACCTCTGTGGGCTCACAGGATACTACCGGTCCAATGACCCGAGACGAACTGAAAGACCTGGCCTGCCTGGGCTTTTCGGCTGACCTGGTCATGCAGTCGTTCTGTCACACGGCGGCTTATCCTAAGCCGGTGGATGTGAACACGCACCACACGTTACCTGACTTCATCATGAACCGCGGCGGGGTTTCTCTGCGTCCGGGTGACGGGGTTATTCACTCCTGGCTGAACCGTATGCTGCTGCCGGATACCGTCGGAACAGGTGGCGATTCTCATACGCGTTTCCCTATCGGGATTTCGTTCCCTGCAGGCTCGGGCCTGGTCGCCTTTGCTGCGGCAACGGGCGTTATGCCGCTCGATATGCCGGAATCGGTGCTGGTACGTTTCAAAGGTAAAATGCAGCCTGGCATTACGCTGCGCGATCTGGTTCACGCCATTCCGCTGTATGCCATTAAGCAGGGCCTGCTGACCGTCGAGAAGAAAGGCAAGAAGAACATCTTCTCTGGCCGCATCCTTGAAATTGAAGGTCTGCCCGATCTGAAAGTTGAGCAGGCGTTCGAACTGACCGATGCGTCTGCAGAACGTTCTGCTGCAGGCTGTACCATTAAGCTGGATCAGGCGCCGATCAAAGAGTACCTGACCTCTAACATTGTCCTCTTGAAATGGATGATCTCGGAAGGCTACGGCGATCGTCGTACGCTGGAGCGCCGTATCGAAGGCATGGAGAAATGGCTGGCGGATCCACAGTTGCTTGAAGCCGACGCCGATGCGGAATATGCCGCGGTGATTGACATCGATCTGGCTGAGATCAAAGAGCCGATTCTGTGTGCGCCAAACGATCCGGACGATGCGCGTCTGCTGTCTGATGTGCAGGGTGAGAAGATTGATGAAGTCTTTATCGGCTCGTGCATGACCAATATCGGTCACTTCCGTGCGGCAGGTAAGTTGCTGGACAGCCATAAAGGCCAGTTACCAACCCGTCTGTGGGTCGCGCCACCGACCAAAATGGACGCGGCTCAGCTGACAGAAGAAGGTTACTACAGCGTATTTGGTAAGAGCGGTGCGCGTATTGAAATCCCGGGCTGTTCACTGTGCATGGGTAACCAGGCACGTGTGGCTGACGGCGCAACGGTGGTCTCGACGTCAACCCGTAACTTCCCGAACCGTCTGGGTACAGGGGCTAATGTCTATCTGGCCTCTGCGGAGCTGGCTGCCGTCTCATCGCTGTTAGGTAAACTGCCTACGCCAGATGAGTATCAGCAGTTCATGGCACAGGTTGATAAAACAGCCACTGACACCTATCGCTATCTCAACTTTGACCAGTTGAGTCAGTACACGGAAAAAGCAGACGGCGTGATTTTCCAGACTGCCGTCTGACAGGTGACGATCGTTCTGTTTGAGAGGAGCGCCCCGGCGCTCCTCTTTTTTTATGCCTGAAAAGGGGCGTCCAGGGAATCTGGATAGGCGCGCTAAGCAGGTGCACGGCAATAAAAATAGCGGTATAACAGCGCGAGTAACTGACAAAGAGATAAGATCATGGAGTATGAATTTTTACGCGACATCACGGGCAAGGTAAAAGTGCGCATGTCGATGGGCCATGAAGCATTAGGCCACTGGTTTAATGAAGAAGTCGGGCATGACGCCAGCGTGCTGGATGAGGTTGAAGCCGAAGCCCAAAAACTTACAGGCAGTGAGCGCCAGTGGCAGCGCATCGGGCGCGAATATACGCTCTGGATGGATGATGAAGAGGTCATTGTCCGCGCGAATACATTGAATTTCGAAGGCGATGAGATGGAAGAGGGCATGAATTACTACGATGAAGAAAGCCTGTGCTTCTGCGGTAAGGAAGATTTCCTGGCCGTGATTGCCGCCTGGCGGCGATTTATGTCGGGCAAATGATTGAAAGCTTGCACACCGATCGCCATTTACCTCCTTTATTGATTGATAATGCTCAATTATCAGCGTTTTAATCTGAGATTCCCGCCGCATATTTTATCCTTGTGATTTAATATCATCATAGTGATTATAATTAATCACTAAGGTGGTGGTATGAAGATTAAGGAAACAATCGAAAAAGTGCCTGGCGGAATGATGATTATCCCGTTGGTGCTGGGGGCCGCCGCCAGGACTGCTGCCGTCACGCCGGCTGCGCTGGCGCAGGCCGATCCGGCTCTGTCTTGTGTGGTCGCCGCGGCAACGCCGCTGATTGCGACATCGGTGATTGTCACCGCCCTTTTAACGCCGATGCTGACCTTCCTGGGTGGCAAAAGGTAATCAGCGACGGGCTGTCGCTTCATCTACGGAAAAATCACGATGAAAATGATCGTTATTGCCGACGACTTTACCGGTGCGAATGATACGGGCGTGCAACTGGCTAAAAAAGGGGCACGCACGGAAGTGATGCTGACGTCACAGCAAAAGCCCTCACGTCGCGCTGATGTGCTGGTAATTAACACAGACAGCCGGGCACTCAGCGCTGAACAGGCGGCGGTTGCGGTGAAACAGGCGCTGTCTCCCTGGCTGCGCCCTGGGCAAAACAGCGTGCTGATCTATAAAAAAATCGACTCTACCTTTCGTGGCAATCCCGGCGCAGAGATTGCTGCCGCTATGGCCGCCAGCGGAACCACGCTGGCGATTGTCGCCGCAGCCATTCCGTCTGCGGGGCGCATGACGCGCAATGGTGAATGCTGGGTTCACCAGCGCCCGCTGCTGGAAACCGAGTTTGCCAGCGATCCGCGCACACCGATTATCTCCTCGCGTATCCGCACGCTGATCGGCTTACAGACCGATCTGCCTGTCAGGGAGATGACGCTGGACGACGTCAGGCGTGGCGACCTCGCAGATCGGCTTGAAAACCTGCGCCAACAGCTCGCCAGCATCGTCATTATTGATGCAGAAAGCGATAACGATCTGGCCCTCATTGCCCGGGCTGCTCTCTCCATGGCTACGCGCCCTTTGCTGGTTGGGGCGGCGGGACTGGCCAACGCGCTTCCGACCGACAGCTATATGGACAGCGATCAAACGCTTCCGGTTCTGGTGGTGGCGGGCTCGATGAGTGAAATGACCCGGCGTCAGGTAGCCCAGGCGCAACGTCTGGGGCGGGTTGACGTGGTCAGAATCGCGGTTGAAACCCTGCTTGCTCCTGAGAAAGAGCAAAAAGAGATCGTAGAGCAGGCGTGCCAGATCCTTGCACAGAACAGGCACTGTGTTCTGCAGACCAGCAGCCACGGGGACGACCGTAACCAGATTGCAGCGCTGACCGGAAAATATGCATTGAGTCGCGAGGCGTTGGGCGAAACGCTGAGTCGGCGAATGGGGGATATCACCTTAGCGATCCTGGATCGTGCCCGTACGGGTGGGCTGTTCCTGACGGGCGGCGACATCGCGATCGCGGTGGCGAATGCTCTCGGCGCAGAAGGTTACCGTATCCACGGCGAAGTGGCGCCCTGTATCCCGTGTGGCACCTTCGTAAACAGTGACATCGATGATTTGCCCGTTATCACTAAAGCAGGGGGATTCGGGACGGATGATACGCTCTGTGATGCGCTGCATTATATTGAGGAGCTGTATCTGAATGCGTAAACCTGAGCCTGCAGATGTGCAGGTCAGAATTGCGTTTCGACAGGATAAGTCAGGGGAAATTTGGAGGAATGATGAGAATAGCTGTGCCCTGTTTAATAAAGGGCGCGATATTCTCCATTATTAAAATATAATAAATCCTTACGTTCCCTGTTCGATGTGTAATGCTGTACTCCCCAAAGGTGCTGTTACATTTCGTTACCTGAATGCAACTACTCGCTTAAGTCAAATTTATTGTTCGGTAAAACGAAACAGGCTTCACTGTCCTTTTTGAATGCTTAATCTGTCTGATTTTTCAGTTTTTTATGGCCACGCGCACCGTGAGAACAGGGCGATAACAGGGATTATCCTCCTCCCTGTTTTCTCGTTATTTCCGCTAACGCTAATTTAAATTGTAACGCAGTGGAAATTTCCGCGAGAGCGCTAATAATCAACTTAACATTGATGCGTTCACTTCTACGTCACTCACCGAGCGGTTGAGTGGTCAGGCTTTTCATTAAATTTATATGCCTGATTTATTAATGTGCCTTGCCATTATTCTCGTGAATTAATGGAATTTAATTATTCTCTTTCCACTCGCGGAGATATTATGCTCAGCAATACATCTATCAGAACCCGCCTTTATATGGCGTTTGGTGCCATGACGCTTGTCATGATTGTGGTATGCAGTCTGTTTTATATGGGGTTTAATCGCGTCACGCAGGCCAGCAAACTTAACGTTCATACCTATCAGGTGGTTGAAGGCCTGAATAAGGTGACCGAGAGTCTGCTGAATATGGAAACCGGCCTTCGGGGTTATGCTCTTAGCGGTCAGACACAAATGCTGGCACCCTTTAATCAGGGTAAACAGGCCTTTAGCGACTACACCGCGAGTACACATCAGCTGACGCAGGACAATCCGGTACAGCAGCAACGCTTAGTCGATCTGGAAAGCAGACAGAAGAACTGGCTGGAAAGCTATGCCCGTAACGTAATGGCGGCGCGTGAGCGTCTGAATCAGGGGAACCTCGACCAGCAACACTTTTTAGGCATCTTTGCGACTGATGAAGGTAAAGTGCAAATGGATGCGATGCGTAACGTGATTGAATCCATGATTGTCACGGAGAAATCGTTACTCAAATCGCGTGAAGATGAACTGACAAGCGAGCGGACCAAAACGCGCGTGATCCTGGTGGCCGGACTGCTACTGTCAGCGGGAATTTCCCTGATTCTGGGCCTGCTGATTTCCCGCAGTATTTCTCGTCCTCTGGCTGTCGCGGTGCACACGGCCGATACCATTGCCCGGGGCGATCTGACCTCTGTGATTACCGTAAACCGTCAGGATGAAACCGGAAAGCTGCTGACGGCCCTGGCGAACATGCAAAATCATTTGCGGAACCTGGTGACCCAGATCAAAGATTCTGCGGCATCGGTTGAACTGGCGGCCAGTGAAATTGCGCAGGGCAATACCGAGCTGTCCTCCCGTACGGAAGAGCAGGCTGCGGCATTGCAACAGACGGCGGCAAGCATGGAACAAATTACTGCGACGGTTCGCAATAACACCTCTGTCGCTGAATCTACAGCGTCTTCGGCCCGGGAGACGGAATCACTGACGCGCGCCAGCGAAAAAGCCGTCAATGACATGAGCCACACGATGCACAGCATTTCGGTGAGCGCGGCGAAAGTGAAAGAGATTACCGCGGTTATTCAAAGTATCGCTTTTCAGACCAACATTCTGGCGCTGAATGCGGCGGTAGAAGCGGCAAGAGCGGGTGAGCACGGTCGTGGCTTTGCCGTTGTCGCAACGGAAGTCCGTACGCTGGCACAGCGCAGCGCATCATCGTCGCGTGAAATCGGTAACCTGATTGAAGAAGCGGTCGCGGGCGTGGCGAAAGGTGTACAGGCGGCCGATCATACCGCCCAGAGTATTCTTAAAGCGGCAAGTGAAGTCGCGTCACTGGCACAGTATATGGATGGTCTGGCGCTGGCATCAGTGGAACAAATGCAGGGCGTTTCGCAGGTCAGCATTGCCGTCACGCAGATGGACAGCGTCACACAAAGCAATGCCGCGCTGGTGGAGCAGTCGGCTTCGGCATCGCAATCCTTAACTGAACAGGCGCGCAGTCTGCGCATGTTAACCGCAGCGTTCCAGGTCTGATGCCTTCAGGCCAGGCATGCACCCCGATGCCTGGCCTGAAGACGCGTTTAACGGGTCAGAAAGCGTTCCAGCTCAAGACCTCTGTGGGTTTGATTAGCCAGTTGCACAGCATAAAAGTCGCAGTTATGTTTCTTCTGACGTGCAAGAGCCGCCATTTTTCTGATTTCCCTGATCCCTTTTCCCTTGAGGCCGCAGGCCAGTCGTTCAAGGGCGCGGGCATTTTCAAACTGATCAAATGCGCGAGGATAAATCAGCTGAGGCACCCCGTTCTTGAGCAACTGCGCGGTGGTGCCAATACCGCCATGATGAATGGCAAATAAGCAGGTTTCAGTCAGGGCAATATTGAGATGCGGCAGCGTCATCACATCATCGTTTACCGCTAACGCGGCTGCGGTTGGCGTAACAAGCACGCACTTCAGTCCTTCTGTTTTTAAGTCCTGTAAAACGCGTGTCACGGATGATTGTTCAGCCAGGGCCCAACTGGTAAAAAAGACCACCGTACGGGAGTCAATAAAATCGGTAATACGATCGTCATCCAGCGAGGCCCGGCTCTTGTTCAGTAAAAAACCGGCATAAAATCCCTCGCGCGCTTTCTTTTGATAAAACCAGGGTTCGTATAACACAATCGACTGCGGTTCGTTATTGACCCAGTCAGCGTAAATATTGCGAGAGGCGGGCAGATTATGGTCGCGTCGCAGCGTGTCGATGGTACGCTGGAGTGCAGGCGAAACCAGGGCCCGTTGAAATAAAGCCAGTTTCCAGTTCAGACTGACACGCAGGCTTTTTTCCAGCGCATGGATAACACGTCCGGGCTGCAATTTTAAATTTGAATTGGTCAGGCTGATAGCATATTTCTTTAACCGGTATTTCTCGCTGACGGCTTTCGCCGCAAAACACCATAAAGAGTGAATGATGATGGCGTTATCTTCGGCAAGAGCGCTCATGGCATCGAACATCGCCTCCTGCTGTTCCGCCATATAATGTGAAATCCGTTTCAGGGCGTGCTTTTTGTCCCATAACGACCGATCCTGGACGGCTTTCACATAAGTCTCTTTGTCGCCGACCGCCACAAAGGACAGGCCGCGATCTACTGCCTCAGATCTGAAATAGTCGTTAGCGAGCAGGTAAACATCATGATTCTTTTCTTTTAACAGCGAGCCAATCTCAATACAGGGAAAGACATCGCCTGCTGAGCCCAGTGCGCCAATAATCACTTTCATCTCAGACACCAATCTGACTAAAAATAGTATTGAAGGCGGCTGCGGTCCTTTCCCGGCTGCGCTTGCCTTCCAGATCCAGAAAATGTCCCGCATCCCTGATTTGATAAAAGCGCGTTTTATCCGACTCGCCGCATATCTCTTCGATGTTTTTTTGCGGCGTATGAATATCCAGGTCGCCGTTGATAAAGTGAAACTGGCAGGCCGAGTTATCAATAATGTTTTTGTAGTCGTGGTTGCGCAGCGTGGCAATCTGCTCAAGATGGAAACGCCCCTGACGGTATTCAATCTCATCCAGCGACGTCAGATGCCTGAAGTTGCAGAACTTCATTTTATTCGGCAGATATGCACCCACTTCGTCATTCATCAAATGCGCAAGCTCGACAAAGTTCTTCTCTTTTGAAAACAGATTGGCTTGCTTCACGTAAGTCCGCATACGGTCATTAAATTCAAAGGAATAGGACGCGATGATGGCATGTTCCAGGCCCTCTTCACCGTGATTCAAGAGCTTGAGAGTCGATGCGCCGCCCCAGGAGGCTGAGGCAATAATATTGGGCTTATAAATTGAAATCAGCTCGCGAATAATCGTGACTTCATCATCAAGCGTGACGATATGGCAGCCCTGTTCGTTGAAGGGTTTTGATTTGCCTGAGAACGGAAGATCAAACGTAATGACATCTGATTTATCCGCCAGGAAGCGTTTCCAGTTGCGGAAAGAAGACGAGGTTGCCAGTGCACCGTTAATCAGGATGGTCCTATTACGGGTCGGGACACTGCATTTTGTTAACTCCACATAAATGTTAAGTTCATTTATGTTTACTACAGAATAACCGTGACTCATATCACTCTCCCCACCAGAAAACATCATCAAATATTAAATTTTCCTAATGTATATCACAGCAAATGGTAATCATTAAGTTATTTTTATGTTTTATCGCTGTTTTTAATCCGCAATCTTTCATCTTATTGATTTAAAGGTATTTATAAATCAAATGCTCCTGGTTTTTCTCCATCACCTTAGTTTTCATGGAAAATTAAGTAACTTGGCAGGCCATTAAAGTGTGATTTTCCTCATAAAATCCAGGCGAGGAAAGGGAGGCTGGTCTTTTTTATAGTGTCATAAAACTTTATTATCCTTACTGTATTCATGGTAAATTTAATTAATGTTTTCTCGTGGGGGAGAACGGCATGGCAGGGATTACTGTGGTGAGTTTGTGTTAGTGCCACACTGTGGCCTGTTACTGGCAGGCGTTGCGGGACGATCTCAGAAATAGCGTCTGCACAACAGAACGCAGGGGGCGGCTGATTTATTTCACGGAAGAACGTCGTAACGGGTCTGCCAGTCTCACCATCGCAAGATGACATGCCGCGAAAGAAAGGCAGCCGGGGCTACCCTGGTTCGCAGGGCGCAATAAGTGGCCCTAAACGGGCTGTGACAGATAACAGGCAGACGAAAGAGAGAATGCCCCGCAAAGGGGGCATAACTTAGTAGGTTTTTAATCCCACAGACGGAATATTGCGACCGTAATAAATCTCACGCATCTCTTTCCACAGCAGGTCAGTAATGCGTTTGTGCTCCTGCGGTGTCAGATCTTCCGGGCGGGTATTAAAGAGATAATGTTTTAAATCGAATTCTTTCAGCAACATCTTGGTATGGAAGATGTTTTCCTGGTAAACATTCACATCAACCATATCGTACATCCGCTTCATATCGTCGGACATGAAGTTTTGGATGGAGTTAATTTCATGGTCGATAAAGTGTTTAACGCCGTTCACATCACGTGTAAAACCCCTTACGCGGTAATCCACAGTGACAATGTCAGATTCCAGCTGGTGAATCAGGTAATTGAGCGCCTTAAGCGGTGAGATCACGCCGCAGGTTGAGACCTCAATGTCTGCACGGAAGGTACAGAGGCCGCCTTCAGGATGGCTTTCCGGATACGTGTGCACACAAATATGGCTTTTATCAAGATGCGCGACCACGGAATTAGGCAATGGGCCGGGATGCTCAGACGTATCAATATCTTTAGGATCAACAGGTTCTTCACTGACCAAAATCGTGACGCTGGCACCCTGTGGCTCATAATCCTGGCGCGCAATGTTCAGCACATTCGCACCAATAATCGAACAGGTTTCGGTCAAAATTTCCGTCAGGCGATTGGCATTGTATTGCTCATCGATATAAGCAATATAACCATCGCGCTCGGCTTCGGTATTCGCATAGCAAATATCGTAGATACAAAAACTCAGGCTTTTGGTCAGATTATTGAAGCCATGCAGTTTTAGCTTTTGCAATTTTATTCACCCCCTTATAAATGATCGATCAGCGCGTCTCTGACAGAGCATTCAACAGATATTGTGGCAGAGCAAAGCTGCCCGTGTGGATCGCCGGTGTGTAGTAACGGCAGTTCAGGCCCGAGGCCGCAAAGCGCGCCTGCAGAAGGGCGGGATCAAGCTGGCGCAGGGCCGGATTATCGCTTGCCCAGGCAAAGGTCATGATGCCGCCGTAGTAGGTTGGGATGGCCGCCTGGTAAAAACTGACATCGGCAAAGTAATGGCTGAGTTTACGATGGCTGTTAACCGCTTCATCCTGCTGCAGGAAGCAAACGCCGTTCTGGGCAACAAAGATCCCATTTTCATTCAGCGCATTTTTACAGCCCGCATAAAAGTCGGACGTAAACAGGCTTTCGCCAGGCCCAATGGGATCGGTACAGTCAGAGATGATAACGTCAAACTTTTCGGTGGTGCGGTTGACGAAATTCACACCATCATCGATGACCAGATTAAAACGCGGATCGTCGTACGCACCGGCGCTGTGGTTCGGCAGATACTGACGACAGAAGGTCACCACGCCGGCGTCGATCTCGACCATGGTGATTTTCTCAATGCCGGTATGGCGGGACACTTCGCGCAACATCGCGCCATCGCCCCCTCCAATAATCAGTACGCTTTTGGCGGCACCATGCGCCAGCAACGGCACATGCGTCATCATTTCGTGATAGATAAATTCATCACGTTCGGTCGTTTGCACCACGCCATCCAGCGCCATAACGCGGCCCATCGCCGCATTTTCAAAGATGATTAAATCCTGGTGGGCCGTTTTATCACGATAAAGCTCTTTATCGACGGTAAAATACTGGCCAAAGCCGGTATGAAGTGTTTCATACCACATCTCGTTTTGGGCCATGATGGGGCTCTCCTTCGTGACATTGCCATAAAAATCGGCGAAACATCATAGCTAACTATGATAGTCGTTGCACGGTCAAATGTCTGACGGGAGAGCGGGCTGGGGAGCTACTTTACATAGGCAAGCAGGCTGAGAGAATCTCTGGCCAGCGACTTACATTTTTTGTCGTTGGCAATCGCGATACCGCTTAAATCACGGTAACTGTCTTCACCCAGGGCTTTCATGTTGTAGTTGTTGTAATTGCTTAAATCCCAGCGGTTTTGCTGGGCAAAAAACACCAACGCCTTGCGGATCTGCGCATCGGGCAAATCCTGATAGCCACAGTCGTTCTTGAGATAAACGAATACCGCAGTCAGATCGGCAAGATCTTCTGCTTCGGATTCGCTCAGGGCAAAGCTGGTGGAGGAGAAGCCGAAGAGTCCTGCCAGTAGCAGGATCCTGATGCTCTTCTTCATAGATATTCTCATGTAATAGTCGTCTGAAAGACGTTAGCACAGTTGTGTAAAGATTTTCGATCAATTTACGATTTTTGGGGCATTCTGCCTGCTGATGCTTGACCTTGCCATAAGGGCAGGGTTTAGGCTTGAGGTCATTTCGTTACAAGGATGCGGATTATGCAACGTCGTCACTTTCTGAAACTGAGCGCGGCACTGGGTGCTGCAGGGGCGCTGCCGCTCTGGAGCCGATCCCTGATGGCGGCCAGTCGGCCACTGCTGCCGGTTCCTTCCCTGCTGGACGCGGATGCGAAAGGAGAGTACAGCCTGACGGCGATGCCGGGCATCAGCCAGTGGCAGGGCAAAGACGTACCCACCTGGGGCTACAATGGCAGCCTGTTGGGGCCCGCAATTCGGCTCCAGCGTGGCAAGGCGGCCACCATCAATATTCATAACCGGCTTCGTGAAGCGACGACCCTGCACTGGCACGGTCTGGAAATCCCCGGCGAGGTGGACGGTGGACCGCAGGGAATCATTGCGCCGGGCGCCACGCGTCAGGTGACGTTTACGCCGGACCAGCCTGCCGCCACCTGCTGGTATCATCCTCATCTGCATGGCAAAACGGGTCATCAGGTTGCCCAGGGGCTGGCCGGCATGATTGTGTTAGAGGATCAGCCGTCAGGGACGCTTCGTCTGCCTAATCAATGGGGCACCGACGATGTTCCACTGATTTTTCAGGACAAACAGCTCACCTCATCCGGTGACCGCATCGATTATGAGCTTGATATTATGCGGGCCGCAGTGGGCTGGTTCGGCGACATGATGCTGACCAACGGTGCACAGTATCCTCAGCATGCCGTACCGCGTGGATGGTTACGTCTGCGTTTGCTTAATGGCTGCAATGCCCGTTCGCTGCATCTGGCTGCCAGCGATAAACGCCCACTGTATGTGATTGCCAGTGACGGCGGTCTGCTGCCTGAGCCGGTAAAGGTCGATTCCCTTCCGCTCCTGCCGGGCGAGCGCTTTGAAGTCATGGTCGATACGTCCGATGGCAAGGCTTTTGATATCGTGACGCTACCTGTTTCGCAAATGGGCATGACGCTGGCTCCCTTCGATCGGCCCCTGCCGCTGGTCAATATCATTCCGCTGCGGATCATGGCCAGCGCGACTTTACCGGATCAGCTAGCCACATTACCGGCCATACCGAAAACGGACGGTCTGTCATCGCGCTGGTTACAACTCAGTATGGATCCCCAACTGGATCAGCAAGGTATGCAGGCGCTGATGGCACGCTATGGCGCGAAAGCGATGGGGAAGGGTGCGCACCATGATATGGCTATGGGCGGTAATGATCATGCGATGCAGCACGACAGCGCGTCCCAGGGAATGGATCATCAGAAGATGGACCATGACGGGATGGCCGAGACTGCCTACGATTTTCACAATGGCAATAAAATCAATGGCCAGCCATTTGATATGACGCGGCCAGCCTTTGATGTGAAGCAGGGCACCGTTGAAAAATGGACCATTTCCGGTGAAGGCGACAGCATGCTGCATCCTTTCCATATTCACGGCACCCAGTTCCGTATTCTTTCTGAAAATGGCAAGCCACCTGCGCCACACCGTCAGGGCTGGAAAGACATGGTCAATGTCGACGGCTGGCGTAGCGAAGTGCTGGTGCGCTTCAACCACCTTGCCGCCGCCGATCATGCGTATATGGCGCATTGCCATTTACTGGAGCATGAAGACACCGGCATGATGCTGGGCTTCACCGTGACCTGATATCAGGCCTGCGCCAGCGCCAGACGGATATCCTCCACCAGATCCCCGGCGTTCTCGATACCGATGGATAAGCGTATCGTCGCGTCGGTGATCCCGATGCGCTGACGCACTGTATCCGGCACGCCAGAATGGGTGGTGGTGGCAGGATGGCTGGCAAGCGATTCTGTCCCGCCCAGACTGACGGCCTGTTTAAACAGCGTCAGGGCATTCAGGAAACGAAACGCTGCAGGTTGTCCGCCGACAATGTCAAAAGAGAAGGTTGAACCGGCCCCGGTGCATTGTTCCCGATAGGTTTTGCCTGCCGGGCTGTCTGCATCCAGATACGGTAACCAGTGCAGGGCGGCGACATCAGGGTGTGTACGTAAAAAGGCGGCGACGGTTTCAGCGTTATGACAGGCTTTTTCCATGCGCAGCGACAGCGTTTCCAGCGAACGGCCAATCATCCAGCTTGAATGCGGATCAAGCTGAGTGCCAATAGCGCTACGCAGAGCGCGGATCGGCGACATAAGTGTTTTGTTTCCCATCACCGCACCCGCAATCAGGTCAGAGTGACCGCCCACGTATTTTGTCAGGGAATACAGCGATAAATCCGCGCCCAGCGTGAGCGGTTGCTGAAAAATCGGCCCCAGTAAGGTGTTATCACAGGCGACGACCGGGCGTGAACCCTGCTGACGGTCGATGTCGTCCGCAATACGGGCCATCAGCGCGATATTCACAAGGCTGTTCGTCGGGTTTGCCGGCGTTTCCACCAGGATCATGGCGACGCGTCCCTGCGCCATCGCACGCTGGGCGGCCTCGCGCACTTTGGCTTCATCATGCCCGTCAGTGAAACCCACCGCACGAATATCAAGGTTGTGCAGGGTTTTACTGAGCAGCGTTTCCGTACCGCCGTACAGGGGCTGGGAATGCAAAATCACTTCCCCTGGTCGCGTAAAGGTCAGCAACGCCGTCGAAATGGCCGCCATGCCGGAGGCAAACAGCGCGCAACTTTCTGCCTGTTCGTAGAGAGCGAGGCGGTCCTCAACAATCTCACTGTTGGGATGATTAAAGCGGGAATACACCAGTCCGCCACTTTTACCTTCGGGAGGCTGACGGCGGCCGGAAACATAATCAAAAAAATCGCGGCCTTCTTCTGCACTGTTAAACACAAAGGTGGAGGTCAAAAAGACGGGCGGTTTCACGGCCCCTTCAGACAGGCGCGGATCATAACCGTAGTTCAGCATTTGTGTTTCGGGATGCAGTGGGCGGTCGCCGACGTGCGTTTTTTTACTTGAGGGTGAAGTCATTGAGATCTCCCAATAAGGTCGCTAACTGCATAACGATATGTCGATAAAATCGTATCATGCAGCTATTAATGCGGCTAAATGCCGGGTTGTTCTAAGGTAATGCTGTTTGTGCAACTGCCTGCGCGCAGGTGAAGATTTTTAGTGCACGTAAACGTTTGCGTTCTCTGCGCGGCGTCAGTAGGGACTTCTGTTATGGTAGACTGCGTGGCTTTGTGAGAGACCGGGCTGAAGGCAATGAAACACACTGTTGACGTAATGATCCCTGAGCAGGCAATCGCCGCGCGCATCGCGGAACTGGGCAAAGAAATTACCGACCACTACCGCGACAGCGGCAGCGATATGGTGCTGGTAGGGCTACTTCGTGGCTCATTTATGTTTATGGCGGATTTATGCCGCGTGATTGACGTGCCGCACGAAGTGGATTTTATGACCGCCTCCAGTTACGGCAGCGGGATGTCCAGCAGTCGCGATGTCAAAATCCTCAAAGATTTGGATGAGGATATCCGCGGTAAAGACGTGTTAATCGTTGAAGACATCATTGACTCAGGCAATACGCTCAGCAAAGTGCGGGAAATCCTGCGTCTGCGGGAGCCAAAATCTCTGGCCATCTGTACGCTGCTGGATAAGCCTGAACGCCGTGAAGTCGACGTTCAGGTTGAATTCGTAGGCTTTGCTATCCCTGATGAATTCGTGGTGGGCTTTGGCATCGATTATGCGCAGCGTTATCGCCATCTGCCTTACATTGGCAAAGTGGTTCCCCTCGAATCCTCAGGCGAGTGACCGCACATTCTTCCAAGGCTCTGACCTCTGGATTCGTGTAGGCTTGTCGCGCGCGAGCGTCAGGGGCGGTGAAAATCGCCACTGACTAACAGGTTAGCCATGCCGTGACGATAGCGTTGCTCCAGGTTTTCGCGGCTGTTCGCGGTAACATTCAGGTTACGCAGGCAGCCATCCTGAATACCGTAGACCCAGCCATGTAGCGAGACTTTACGTCCACGCTTCCAGGCCGATTGCAAGATGGTGGAATGCCCCAGATTGTAGACCTGCTCAACAACGTTGATTTCGCAGAGTTTATCCAGACGTTTATCGGGCGGCAGTTCACCCAGCAACACGCTATGCTTGTACCAGAGATCGCGAATGTGCAGCAGCCAGTTATCAATGAGCCCTAACTCCGGGTTATCCATGGCAGCCTGCACGCCACCGCAGCCATAGTGGCCGCACACGATGATGTGTTCAACTTCCAGCACTTCAACCGCGTACTGCACCACAGAAAGGCAGTTAAGATCGGTATGGATAACCAGGTTGGCAACGTTACGGTGGACAAACAGTTCACCTGGCTCAAGACCGGTCAGACGTTCTGCGGGGACGCGACTGTCTGAACAGCCAATCCAAAGGAAACGTGGTTTTTGCGCCTGAGCCAGTCGCTCAAAAAAACCAGGATCTTCTTTGACCAGTAATCTGGACCACTCGCGGTTATTACTGATCAGGGTATCAATGTCTGTCATGGCGTTAAGCAACCTGTTACTGCGCATTTGCGTGCGCGTACTATAGGCGAAGGCTTCCTAAATTCAAACGGCATTACAATGCCATAAAACAGGGTATGTATTCAGAATGACCTATGCACTGGAACTTTCCCGGCTGACCAAGACCTATCCCGGCGGCGTAAAGGCGCTCAAGGGCATCGATCTTAACGTCGAAGCCGGTGATTTTTATGCGCTACTGGGACCCAACGGCGCGGGCAAATCGACCACCATCGGGATTATCAGTTCGCTGGTGAATAAGTCTGAAGGCAGCGTCCGCGTCTTTGGTTACGATCTGGAAAAAGATGTCGTCAATGCCAAACGCCAGCTGGGCCTGGTGCCGCAGGAGTTCAATTTCAACCCGTTCGAGACGGTCATGCAGATCGTGGTGAACCAGGCCGGTTACTATGGTGTCGAGCGCCGTGAGGCCCTTCAGCGGGCCGAAAAGTACCTTAAACAGCTCGACCTGTGGGAGAAGCGTCACGAAAGGGCGCGCATGTTGTCTGGCGGGATGAAGCGCCGTCTGATGATCGCCCGTGCTCTGATGCACGCGCCTAAACTGTTGATTCTGGATGAACCTACCGCCGGGGTGGATATTGAACTGCGTCGGTCGATGTGGGTTTTCCTGAAAGATTTGAATGCGCAGGGGACGACCATCATTTTGACGACTCACTATCTTGAAGAAGCGGAAATGCTGTGCCGCAATATCGGCATTATTCAAAATGGTGAACTGGTTGAAAACACCTCAATGAAATCCCTGCTGTCGAAGCTCAAATCCGAAACCTTCATTCTGGATCTGGCCCCGCGCAGCCCGTTACCGTCGCTGGAAGGGTTCCAGTACCGGTTAGTGGATACCTCGACGCTCGAAGTTGAAGTCCTGCGGGAGCAGGGGCTGAACAGCGTGTTTAGCCAGCTCAGCGCACAGGGCGTTCAGGTTCTCAGTATGCGTAATAAAGCGAATCGTCTGGAAGAGCTGTTCGTCGGCCTGACGCAAGGAAAAACAGGAGCAAAAGCATGACACATTTGTACTGGGTGGCGTTAAAAAGCATCTGGGCCAAAGAGGTGAACCGGTTCGCCCGCATCTGGATCCAGACGCTGGTGCCGCCCGTGATCACCATGACGCTGTATTTTATCATCTTCGGTAACCTTATCGGTGCGCGCATCGGCGATATGAACGGCTTCAGCTATATGCAGTTCATTGTGCCAGGGCTCATTATGATGTCGGTGATCACCAATGCGTATGCCAACGTGGCATCGTCGTTCTTTAGCGCCAAGTTTCAGCGCAATATTGAAGAGTTGCTGGTGGCACCGGTACCGACGCACATTATTATCGCTGGCTATGTCGGCGGCGGCGTTGCGCGCGGGATCTGTGTCGGTGTGCTGGTGACCGCCGTTTCGCTGTTCTTTGTGCCGTTTCATGTGCATTCATGGCTGATGGTGGCCATTACGCTGCTGCTAACCGCGGTACTGTTCTCGCTGGCGGGACTGATTAATGCGGTGTTTGCCCGCACGTTTGACGATATCAGCCTGATCCCCACGTTTGTGCTGACACCGCTAACGTATCTGGGCGGCGTGTTTTATTCGCTGACGCTGTTACCGCCCTTCTGGCAGGCAGTATCAAAACTTAATCCGGTGGTTTATATGATCAGCGGTTTCCGCTTTGGCTTTCTGGGCATTCACGATGTTCCTCTTACCTTGACCATGTCGGTACTGATTGCCTTTATCGTGGTGTTTTATATCGCCGTGTATTTTCTGATTCAGCGGGGCCGCGGATTGCGGACCTGATACCGGCGAAAAAAAAGCAGCGTTAGCGCTGCTTTTTTTATGCGACCAGACTCAGGCCAGCTGCACCGGCAGCGCTTTCGCCAGACGCTTCATCTGGTTATCACCTTCAAAGTAGGCCACTTTAGGCTGCCACTGGCGCGCTTCTGCATCATCGACCTGGACATACGAGCAGATAATCAGGATGTCGCCTTCACAGGCACAGCGCGCGGCCGCACCGTTGACCGAAATGATTTTCGATCCGCGTTCAGCGGCAATGGCATAAGTAGAGAAACGCTGACCGTTGGTCACGTTATAAATATCGATAGCTTCATATTGCAGGATGCCAGAAGCATCAAGGAAATCCTGATCGATGGCGCAGGAGCCTTCATAGTTGAGGTCCGCCTGCGTGACTTTAACGCGATGCAGTTTGCCTTGTAAAACCGTGCGAATCATAGTCAGAAACCTTGTTATACAGCCAAAAAGAGTGACCCTCAGCCTGCAAGACTACTGCGTGAGGTCTACCTGTTGATTATCGATCAGCCGTGCGTTCCCCAGCCAGGCGGCCATTAACACGACGGCCCGCTGACTGTCCACCGTCAGAGGCTGCAGCGTTTCCGCATCACAGATGGCCAGGCCATCCGGACGCAATCCTTTTTCCTGCAGCGACCGCGTTGCGTCTTCAATAATATCGTCAATCTGCCGTTCACCATTAGCCAGTCGGGCGGCCATCGCATTCATCACCTGGCTCAGGCCAGGTGCCAGCTTACGCTCATCTTCAGTGAGGTAGCCGTTACGTGAACTCAGGGCCAGACCGTCCCTGGCTCGCACCGTAGGCACGCCGACAATCTTGATATCGAACCCCATGTCTGCCACCATTTTACGAATGATGGCTAACTGCTGGAAATCTTTCTCGCCGAAGCAGGCGATATCGGGCTGAACCAGATTAAACAACTTGCTGACGATGGTCGCCACGCCGCGAAAATGGCCGGGACGACTGGCGCCTTCCAGTAAAGATGAAAGCACCGGCACTTCGACAAAGGTCTGATTAGCCAGCCCGTGTGGATACACCTCAGCAGGCGAGGGCGCAAAGACGACATCCACCGCATGGCGGTTCAGTTTCTCACAGTCTTCCTGCAGCGTGCGCGGGTAGCGCGCCAGATCGTCAGGCCGATCAAACTGCATCGGGTTAACGAAAACCGACACGATCACAATATCGGCCCGCTCACGCGCTTCATCTACCAGCGTTAAATGCCCTTCGTGCAGATTGCCCATCGTGGGCACTAACGCAATACGTTTACCTTGCTGACGCCAGCGGCGCACTTCACGGCGCAGCATGGGCAGAGTGTCGATGATCAGCACTGCCATTCTCCTGAATTACTGGAAACTGTGTTCCGCTGCGGGGTAGCTTCCTGCTTCAACCTCAGCAATATAGCGGCGAATGGCGGCACGGATGTCGCCTGTCTCCGCCAGAAAATTTTTTGCAAATTTAGGGATATGTCCACCGGTAATGCCAAACGCATCGTGCATCACCAGAATTTGCCCATCAGTCACGTTGCCTGCGCCAATACCAATTACCGGAATCGCCAGTGCCTGCGTTACGCGCTGGGCCAGGGCCACCGGTACGCATTCCAGCACCATCAACTGTGCGCCTGCGGCCTCAAGCGCCAGCGCGTCAGCCATAAGCTGCTCTGCACCGGCTTCATCACGTCCCTGCACTTTATAGCCGCCAAAAATATTTACGGACTGTGGCGTTAAGCCCAGATGACCACACACGGGCACGGCGCGTTCGGTCAGCATGCGCACGCTGTCGGCCAGCCATGCGCCGCCTTCCAGCTTCACCATATTGGCCCCGGCGCGCATGAGCTGCGCCGCGTTATCAAAAGTTTGCTGTGGTGTGGCATAACTCATGAAAGGCAAATCGGCTAACAGGAGCGCGTGAGGCGCACCACGACGGACGGCGGCGGTATGGTAAGCAATATCATTTACCGTGACGGGCAGCGTGGAATCATGACCCTGCACCGTCATGCCAAGCGAGTCACCAACCAGCAGAACCTGAATGCCTTCGTCAGCAAACAGGCGGGCAAAACTAAAATCGTAAGCGGTCAGCGTCGCGAATTTTTTACCGCTCGCTTTGCACTGACGCAGATGAGAAAGGGTGGTGGGTTTCATGACGATCTCAGCTCAGAAATTCAGATGAACGCATTTTACTGTATCGCGTTGCTGAGCGGAATCTGTGACGCGCGAATAGATGGTCAGCTGTGCCAGGGACGGATGCTGGCGCAGTCAAGCGTTGCCATAATCGGCTGGAGCGGACGGCCATCAGGCAGGCGCACATCGGGCGCAATTTCCAGCAGCGGCACCAGCATAAACGCACGGTTCAGCATATCGTAATGGGGGACGATCAGGCGTTCGCTGTGAATCTGCTCTGAACCAAACAGCATAATATCAATATCCAGCGTGCGTGGCCCCCAGCGCTCGGCTTTGCGCACCCGGCCATGTTCCCGCTCGATGCGCTGCGTCTCATCCAGTAAGGCCTCAGCCGACAAGGTGGTCTCAAGGGCTACCGCCGCATTGAGATAATCGGGCTGATCGGGTGGGCCATAAGGTGGCGTGCGGTAAAAGGACGAGGTGGCGATGCGCTGAACATCGGTGAGCGCATCCAGCGCTGACAACGCTGCATCAATCTGATGCAGCGGATCGGCAAGGTTACTGCCTAATGCCAGATAAACGCGCGTCATGACGCGTTAGAGTTATCACGACGGGGCGCGGAAGAACGACGACGCGGGCGGCGCGTACGGCTGCGCGGTGCCGGATCGTCTCCCAGCGTGTTGAGCATGGTTTTCTGCTGCGGCGGCGCAGCGACCTGGAACTCTCCCCACCACTTACTCAGGCGCAGCAGCTCCGGGTTATTTTCCACTTCAGCCCGCAGCGCCAGCAGATCATAAGCCGCACGGAACTTCGGATGCTCCATCAGCTTCCAGGCGCGTTTACCGTGACGACGGGACATGCGTAACTGCAACTGCCAGATATCACGAATCAGCGACGTAATGCGCTTAGGAATGGCCAGCGCGCGGCAGGCTTCATCCAGCGTATCATTCATCGCCAGGGCAAACGCATCGTAATAAGTCAGGCCGCTTTCCTGCGCAATGCGCTCGGCGGCTTCAAGCTGCGGATACCAGAACATGGCCGCGAACAGAAACGCCGGATTGACGCGCATATCATTTTGAATGCGGTTATCCGTATTCTTCAGCACCTGGGCGAGCATGCGCTCCATATGGCTGTCGCCCTGTTCGGTAAAGTTGCGTGCCAGCGTAGGGAACAGCGGCTGGAATAACTGATATTCACACAGTTTTAGCCAGGTGCTGTAGCCATAACCGGCCTGAAGCAGCTTTAGCGACTCTTCAAACAGGCGCGCAGCAGGTACATCGCGTAACAGCGATGCCAGGCGGGGAATGGGCTCTGCCGTTTCAGGAGCAATGCGCATATTCAGTTTGGCCGCGAAACGCGCGACGCGCAGCATGCGCACCGGATCTTCGCGATAGCGTGTTTCCGGATCGCCGATCAACCGAATGATGCCTTGTTGCAGATCGTTCAGGCCACCAACATAATCCCGCACCGAAAAATCGGCCACGCTGTAATACAGGCTGTTAATGGTTAAATCACGCCGTTGGGCATCATCTTCAATACTGCCGAAAATATTGTCCCGTAGCAGCATACCGCTCTGGGCACGCTGGGAATTGTTGTGATCTTCGCTGTTCTCTTCAATCTGATGATGACCGCGGAACGTAGCCACTTCGATCACTTCCGGACCAAACATCACATGTGCCAGACGAAAACGGCGGCCAACCAGACGGCAGTTGCGGAACAGTTTACGCATCTGCTCCGGCGTGGCGTTTGTGGTCACGTCGAAGTCTTTAGGCTTCTGCCCCAGCAGTAAATCGCGAACGCCACCGCCCACCAGGTAGGCCTCATAACCGGCTTTATTCAGACGATACAGCACCTTGAGGGCATTTTCGCTGATGTCTTTACGTGAGATGGTGTGGCTTTCACGAGGAATGATGGTCATATGACTCTCAGGTTCAACCTCTGCTGGTGCTTCCTCGTCATCACGCTTCAGGACTTTCCGGCAAAAATTAGCGACTCGGGTAAAAATGGGACACCTCGACAGTGACAATTAGGGTGTAGGTAAAATCAGCGGCTAATCATAGCCTGTTGTGAATCATTTGAGAATGCTGTTGTCCATGCATCCGCTCTCAGGGCGTTATCATGCGGTATCAAAGCGATATTCCACTGCTTCACAGCATCAGACAGCAGTTTCTCCTGAGAATCGTCCTGCCAGCCTTCGCTGACCGGCTGTCCCAGAAACCGTAAGGCCTGCACCAGGCACGGGCGCGGATCGCCATCCGGCAGCGCGGGCGCATGATTTTGCTTAGAAAGTTTGTGTCCGTCAGCAGTGATGGCCAACGGCAAATGCAGATAATCCGGAACGGCCCAGCCAAACTGTCGATAAAGGGCAATCTGCCGCACCGTCGGCTCGATTAAGTCTGCGCCACGCACGATCTCGGTGACGCCCTGATGATGGTCATCAACCACCACGGCCAGATTGTAGGCAAACAGGCCGTCGCGACGATGGATAATAAAATCCTCTTCAGCCAGCCGCCGATCGGCCACAAGCGTGCCCCGTAACCGGTCTTCAAACTGGAAAACCGGCGCATGCTGACGCAACCGCAGTGCCGCATTCTCCGGACCTGAACCTGCATCCCGGCAGTGCCCGTCGTAAAAACCACCCAGCTGCTGAATGCGGCTTCGGCTGCAGGTGCAGTAATAACTCTGCCGGTGCGCTCTTAACCACTGCAGGGCGTCCCGATAAGCGTGATGGCGCTGTGACTGCCACATGACTTCACCGTCCCAGTGCAAACCGTACTGTTCTAGCTGACGCAGAATACGCGTGGCGGCTCCTGCGACTTCACGGGGAGGATCAATATCCTCAATGCGTACCAGCCAGCGGCCATGCTGCGCGCGTGCGCTAAGGTAACTGCCTAAGGCAGCGATCAGCGATCCAAAGTGGAGTTCACCAGAGGGAGACGGCGCAAAGCGCCCGATACAGGATGAGAATGCCATAGGTTTCATGAACCAGACGGCGGAAAAAGAGGGCCTTTTCCCGCCGCATGGCTGCAGTCAGACGGCAACATTAGCCCGCCATTTGCTTCTCACGAATTTCTGCCAGTGTCTTACAGTCGATGCACAGATCGGCCGTCGGACGCGCTTCAAGACGGCGGATACCGATCTCAACGCCACAGGAATCGCAATAGCCAAAGTCGTCATCTTCAACTTTCTTCAGCGTTTTTTCGATCTTTTTAATGAGCTTGCGCTCGCGATCGCGGTTACGCAGTTCCAGGCTGAATTCCTCTTCCTGAGCGGCACGGTCAACCGGGTCCGGAAAGTTAGCGGCTTCATCCTGCATGTGTGTAACGGTGCGATCAACTTCGTCCCGCAATTGATTACGCCAGGCTTCCAGAATCTTGCGAAAATGGTCCAGTTGCGCGTCATTCATATACTCTTCGCCCGGCTTCTCCTGATAAGGCTCCACCCCAGCGATGGCGAGAATACTCAGGGACGATGTTTTACGGTTTTGCCCTTCTTGCATGTTGTTTCTCCTGGATAACACGCACTATACCCTTCGATTGCCATCGGCCAGTATATTCACACTAACCTTCATTGATGACGCACTCTTGGGTACATCGATCCCCCAACGGGGAAAAACAGGCCGCTATAAATAACAGAAGCCGTCAAGGTTGGCAATTATTCCTGCGCCCATCTTGACAAGCCTGTGAGGAACAGCGTAGTTGGCCCCTGACAGAAGATAGTCCTATCACAGAAGGATGCCACTGATATTACAACGTTACGTCAACAGCCGTTGTAATAAACATGCCTTCTGATGACAGTTCTGCCCGGTACGCCAAAATTTCCACGCCACTCAGCCGCGCCTGTACCAGTTGTTCTGCGTAAGCCGCATCGATGTGACGCGCCGGGGAAACGTCCTCAATCCCCGAGTGCAGAACGGCAAACAACAAAACGGCCCGATGACCTTCTGCCGCAGCCTGACTCAGCTCGCGCAGGTGTTTTTGTCCTCGAATCGTCACCGCATCCGGAAAATAGCCTTTACCTTCCTGTAAAAGCGTTACGGATTTCACCTCAATATAGCACTCAGGTCGGTCCTGTGCTGTAAGCAGGAAATCAATTCGACTTTTTTCGCTGCCGTATTTTACTTCAGCCCGACACGCTTCGTAGCCCGACAGCGGCAGAATTCGGTTTTCGCTTAACGCCTCCTTTACCAGTTGATTCGCGCGCAACGTATTCACGCAAATCCAGTGGCCTTGCTGCGTCTCGGTCATCTCCCAGCTGTGCGGGTACTTGCGTGTCAGGCTGTTGGACGTGGAGTACCACACGGTATCACCCGGCGTTGCACAGCCGGTCATGGCGCCGGTGTTGGCACAATGGATGGTGAGCGTTTCGTCTTCTGGCGTAATGACATCCGCCAGAAAGCGTTTGTAACGGGTAATCAGACGTGCCGGTTTGAGGGCGGGGGAAAAAAGCATAGGGCTCCTGATTATGACTGTAACGGCCAGGTGGCCAGTGTCCGGTAGCGCGTCCGCC
Source organism: Pantoea sp. BS_8 (assembly GCF_041954965.1). Taxonomy (NCBI): domain Bacteria; kingdom Pseudomonadati; phylum Pseudomonadota; class Gammaproteobacteria; order Enterobacterales; family Erwiniaceae; genus Pantoea; species Pantoea sp. BS_8. The sequence continues at coordinate 58,215 of NZ_JAVAXU010000004.1, read as the reverse complement.
CTTTTACGTACTCTGAGGCAAAAAGCGAAAACTGACTGGCCGTAAAGCGCCAGAGAAAGCCGCGAGGGGGCAGGGCAACGGGTTGCGTTGCCGAGCGCAGCAGGGTGATGTGTGGATGAAAAGGCTGAGCGGGCTGCTCACAGCCGTGCCGGGCGGCCTGGGCGCGCAGCAGACTTGCCAGCTGCAGCAATCCCCGGGGTGGGCGCTGACAGCCCAGCCAGACCACGCCGGGGCGCGGCCAGTGCCCCGCATCATCTAACGTCACATCAAAAGCAGGCTGATGGATGCGCGAGGCCAGGGTTTGCAGCTGTTTTGAGGTCTCCGCTGAGACCTCGCCCAAAAAAGCCAGCGTCAGATGAAGGTTCGCGGCCGCAATCGGGCGACCTGCCTCCTCACTGAAGGTATCAGCTCGCCACTGCACCAGTTGCTGTTGCAGGTCTTCGGGTGGGGCAATAGCAAAAAATAAGCGCTGTAACGCCATGGCGGTCTCCGGTAATCCTCACGGATGAGTGCTACAATGCGCGCCATCTTAACACAGCCATTAGCGGAGTTTTTGGTGAGTGATCTCCCCGTCAGCGCGGTGTTGCCTGACCTGCTGAGCGCCCTTGATCAGGCCTCGAACGTCCTGCTGGCTGCGCCTACCGGCGCAGGTAAATCCACCTGGTTACCGCTTCAGCTGTTACAGCACAAGGCGCTGTCAGGGCGCATTATCATGCTGGAGCCACGCCGACTGGCCGCACGCAACGTGGCGCAGCGGCTGGCTGAGCTACTGGGCGAACAGCCCGGCGCCACGGTGGGTTACCGCATGCGCGGCGAAAACTGCAGCGGACCCATGACCCGGCTTGAGGTGGTGACCGAAGGTATTCTGACGCGCATGTTGCAGCAGGATCCGATGCTGGATGGCGTGTCGCTGGTGATTCTGGATGAATTTCATGAGCGCAGCCTGCAGGCGGATCTGGCGCTGGCGCTGTTACTGGATGTTCAGCAGGGATTGCGTGACGATCTGAAAATTTTGCTGATGTCAGCCACGCTCGATAATACTCGCCTGGCGACGCTGCTACCGGACGCGCCGCTGATCGCCTCAGAAGGTCGCAGCTATCCGGTCGAACGGCGTTATGCTCCGTTGAGTCCGAGCCTGCGTTTTGACGAGGCGGTAGCGCGTGAAGTCGCGCAGTTGCTTCGACAGGAAAGCGGCTCGCTGCTGCTTTTTCTGCCCGGCGTGGCAGAGATAGCGCGCGTAAAACGCGAGCTGGAAACCCGTGTCGATGAGGATGTCGATTTAACGCCGCTTTATGGCGCGCTTCCGCTGGCCGCTCAGCAGCAGGCTATTTTGCCTGCCGCCCCCGGACGCCGCAAAGTGGTGCTGGCGACCAATATTGCCGAAACCAGCTTAACGATCGAAGGTATTCGTCTGGTCGTGGACAGTGCCCAGGAGCGGCGCGCGCTGTTTGATGCACGCAGCGGCGTGACGCGGTTGCAGACTCAGCGCATCAGCCAGGCGTCGATGACGCAGCGCGCCGGACGTGCCGGACGACTGATGCCGGGCATCTGCCTGCACCTGACTTCACAGGAGCAGTCGGAACGGGCGCCTGCACAGGGCGAAGCCGAAATCCTGCACAGCGATCTCGCGTCATTGTGGCTGGAACTGCTGCAGTGGGGCTGTACAGACATCGACCAGCTACAGTGGATCGATCGGCCACCCGAAAAGCACTTACGGGCAGCGCAGCAGCAGCTGATGCGCCTTGGAGCGCTGGATGAATCAGGACGACTGAACACACAGGGCAGACGCATGGCGCAGCTCGGCAGTGATGCCAGGCTGAGCGCTATGTTATGTGCCGCAGGGCGTGATGCCGATGCGGTGGCCAGCGCGGCACTACTCGTCGCCGTGCTGGAGGATCCGCCCCGCGCGGGCAGTGTCGATCTACGTGATGTTCTCTGTCGGCCTTTACCGCACTGGTTGCGGCGCGCGCAGTACTGGCAAAAACGCCTTGGCGTCACAGGCGGACGGGTCGATGACGCGCATTTTCCCGCGTTGTTAACGGCGGGATTTCGCGATCGTCTGGCGCGCCGACGTGATAACAGCGGACGCTATCAGTTAGCCAACGGACTGGGGGCAGGGCTGGACGAACAGCAGGCGCTCACGCGTTACGAATGGCTCATTGCGCCTGTCTTATTACAGGGCAGCAGCGCCCCCGATGCACGTATCCTGCTGGCCCTTCCCGTCGACCTTGCGGCATTGACGCAGGCCTGTCCACAGCTTGTCGAACAGCGTACCGACGTGGAATGGGATGACGAGAAGGGCACGTTGCGCACCTTACGCCGTGAGCAGATTGGCGAACTGATACTGAAGACTCAGCCGCTTGCCCGACCAGATGCCGAGGCGTTACAGGCCGCGCTGCTACGCTGGGTCGCTAAAAAGGGGTTATCGGTACTGGGATGGACGCCGGAGGCTGAGCAACTGCGGTTACGTATCCAGTGTGCCGCCCAGTGGCTGCCCGAAGAGAACTGGCCCGCCGTCGATGAGGCCAGCCTGCTTGACTCGCTGGATCGCTGGCTGCAACCGCAGATGAGCGCCGTGCGGGATCTGAAGAGTCTGCAGTCGGTCAATCTGGTCACTGCGCTCTTACATTTGCTCACATGGTCACAACGTCAGCGGCTGGATACTGTGCTGCCAACTCATTACACTGTGCCCACCGGAAGTCGGCTGCCGATTCGCTATGATGCAGATAAACCGCCCGCGCTGGCGGTGCGTATTCAGGAAATGTTTGGCGAAGCCAGTAATCCTGCTGTCGCAGAAGGTCGCGTGCCGCTGGTGCTGGAGCTGTTATCGCCCGCCCAGCGTCCCTTACAGATCACCCGCGATCTGGCGGCGTTCTGGCGCGGTGCCTATAAAGATGTGCAAAAAGAAATGAAAGGGCGTTATCCCAAACATCCCTGGCCCGACGATCCGGCCTCCGCAATACCGACCCGGCGGACGAAAAAGAATACGTCACAGGGCGGGCCCGCTGTTTAATTCAGAGGGTTCTGCCATGCGACAGTGAAGAAAGCAGTTAGAGTAGCGGCGCAGCCGTAAGCTATGCCTGGAGAATGAAACCAATGTCTGGGAACGATCGCGAACCTATTGGGCGCAAAGGAAAACCGTTGCCACCGCGCAACAGCGCCCGCCGTGGGCGGCGCAGAGACATCGATAGTGATGTCGCTCAGGACGATTTTGATGATGATTACGAGGAGGAAGCGCCGGTGCCACGTAAAGGTAAAGGTGGAAAACCGCCGCGCGGCAAACGCCGTTGGCTGGGATGGTTTATTAAGCTGTTCCTGGTATTTGTAGTGGTCATGGCCGCGTGGGGCGTATACCTCGATTCGGAAATTCGCAGCCGCATTGACGGTAAAGTGTGGCAACTGCCCGCTGCTGTCTACGGTCGTATGGTCAGCCTCGAACCTGGCATGGCCTACAATAAAAGCGAAATGATTGCCCTGCTGGAAGGCACGCAGTACCGCGAAGTCTCGCGCATTACGCGTCCGGGAGAATTCTCGGTCAAAGGTAACACCATTGAACTGCTGCGTCGTCCGTTTGATTTCCCGGACAGCAAAGAAGGGCAGATTCATGCCCGAATGACATTCAGCAAAGATGAGCTGAGTGAGATTAAGAACGTCGAAACCGGGCGTGATTTTGGTTTCTTCCGGCTTGATCCTCGTCTGATTACGATGCTGCAGTCACCCAATGGTGAACAGCGCTTGTTCGTTCCCCGTGCCGGTTTCCCTGATCTGTTGGTGGATACCTTAATCGCAACGGAAGATCGCCACTTTTATGAGCACGACGGCATCAGCCCGTACTCCATTGGCCGTGCCTTCCTGGCGAACATCACCGCCGGAAAAGCGGTGCAGGGCGGCAGTACGCTTACCCAGCAACTGGTCAAAAACCTGTTCCTGACTAATGAGCGTTCGCTGTGGCGTAAAGCCCGTGAAGCCTATATGGCCGTGATCATGGATGCCCGTTACAGCAAAGATCGTATTCTGGAGCTTTACCTGAACGAGGTGTATCTCGGTCAGGCAGGTAACGATCAGATCCGCGGTTTCCCTCTGGCCAGCCTCTACTATTTTGGCCGCCCGGTTGACGAGCTGAGTCTCGATCAGCAGGCGATGCTGGTGGGCATGGTGAAAGGGGCGTCGCTCTATAACCCATGGCGTAACCCGAAACTGGCCCTGGAACGACGTAATCTGGTGCTGCGCCTGCTGCAGCAGCAGAAAGTGATCGATCAGGAACTGTACGACATGCTGTCGGCCCGTCCGTTGGGCGTGCAGCCGAAAGGCGGTGTGATTACGCCACAGCCTGCCTTTATGCAGATGGTGCGTAATGAGCTTCAGGCAAAACTGGGCGACAAAGTCAAAGATCTGTCGGGCGTGAAAATTTTCACCACCCTGGATCCGGTTTCTCAGGATGCGGCCGAAAAAGCCGTTGTAGACGGTATTCCCACCCTGAAAAAACAGCGCGGTCTGAAAGATCTGGAAACCGCAATGGTGGTCGTTGACCGCTTTACGGGTGAAGTTCGCGCGATGGTCGGTGGGGCTGATCCGCAGTTTGCCGGGTATAACCGCGCGTTGCAGGCGCGCCGATCCATCGGCTCGCTGGCGAAACCGGCCACCTATCTGACCGCGCTGAGTCAACCCAACACTTACCGCCTGAACAGCTGGATTGCGGATGAGCCTATCGCGCTGAAACAGCCGAATGGCAGCATCTGGAAACCCATGAACGACGACCGGCGCTTTAGTGGCAAAGTGATGCTGGTCGATGCGCTGACGAACTCCATGAACGTGCCAACGGTTAACCTGGGCATGACGCTGGGACTGAATGCGGTGGTGGACACCTGGACGAAGCTGGGTGTGCCTAAAGATCAGCTGAATCCGGTTCCGGCGATGTTACTGGGCGCACTCAACCTGACGCCTGTGGAAGTGGCTCAGGCCTTCCAGTCCATTGCCAGCGGCGGGAATCATGCAGAGCTGTCAGCCGTGCGTTCGGTCATCGCGGAAGACGGTACCGTGCTGTACCAGAGCTTCCCGCAGGCGCAGCGCGTAGAACCGGCACAGGCGGCTTACTTAACGCTGTATACCATGCAACAGGTCGTCGATCGCGGTACCGCCCGGGCGCTGGGGGCACGTTTCCCGAATGCGCACCTGGCAGGGAAAACCGGCACCACGAACGATCTGGTCGACAGCTGGTTTGCCGGGATTGATGGTAAAGAAGTGGCGATCACCTGGGTTGGCCGTGATAACAACCAGCCGACCAAACTCTATGGTGCCAGCGGGGCGATGCAGATTTACCGCCGCTACCTGGACAATCAGGCTCCGATGCCGCTGCAGCTTACTCCGCCGGAAGATGTGACGATGATGAACATCGATACTGCGGGTAACTTTGTTTGCGGTTCAGGAAGCAGCACATGGCGCACGCTGCCTGTCTGGACGCTGGATCCGAATGCGCTCTGCCAGCAGCAGCAACAGCAGGTTCAGCAAATGCAGCAACAGCAGCAGATGCAGGACCAGCAACAACAGCAGTTACAGCAGCAGCAACAGCAGGAACAAAAAGACAGCAACGGCGTTGCCGGCTGGATAAAAGATATGTTCGGCAAATAACCCGTCAAACGCGGATGAAAAAGGCACTTCGGTGCCTTTTTTATTCCACATCAAAACCCCTTGTTATCGCCCGTGACACGACGCCACGCCGGGGAATTCTGCTTGCAGAAATTGCGAGACTTCGCATATTATCCAATCGTTATAATAATCATTATCGTTTCGATTCGCTTAATCATCCCCATTTGAGAGACACCTTCATGACAGCGCGTGCTTTCCCTTTTGCTTCTCCATCCGGCGTATTTACGCGTCGGCCTCTGGCTTTGATGATTGCCCTGGTGACCAGCGGCGCAAGCGTAATGGCTTACGCTGAACAAACGGTGGTGGTATCTGCAAATGGCGGTGGTGCGGTAGCGCAGGAAAACGCGTGGGGCCCGGCGGCCACCATCGCCGCAAAACACAGCGCCACCGGCACCAAAACGGACACGCCGATTGAAAAGAATCCGCAGTCGGTTTCTGTGGTGACACGTGAAGAGATGGAGATGCGCAGCGTCACCAGCGTGAAGCAGGCCTTTAATTACACGCCGGGTGTGCTTACCGGTAACCGCGGCAGTTCAGGCGTCTATGATGCGTTGTCAATTCGCGGTTTTAGCGAAACCAACACCAACCAGTATCTCGATGGGTTGAAGCTGCAGGGCGACAACTACTCGGAATTCGCTATTGATCCCTATTTCCTGGAGCGGGCTGAGCTGCTGCGCGGGCCGGTGTCGGTGCTGTACGGTAAGAGCAACCCGGGCGGTGTGGTCGCACTGGTCAGTAAACGTCCCACCCAGGAAACGCTGCGTGAAGTGCAGTTTCAGATGGGCAATCACAATCTTTACTCCACCGGCTTTGATTTTGGCGGTGCGATCGATGACGCAGGCGTTTACAGCTACCGTCTGACAGGCCTGGCGAGCAGCCAGGATGCCCAGCAGGCGAACAACAAGCAAAAGCGCTACACCATCGCGCCGTCCTTCAGCTGGCGACCAGACGAAAACACCCGTCTGGATCTGCTGACCTACTTCCAGAATGAACCGGACACGGGTTATTACGGCTGGTTACCGCGTGAAGGCACTGTCGTGCCCATTACGCGTCCTGATGGCAGTCAGTACAAACTGCCCACCAACTTTGATGAAGGGGAGAAGAGCAATCGCATCTCCCGTAACACCAAAATGGTCGGCTACAGCTTTGAACACCGTTTTGATGAGACCTGGACGGTACGCCAGAACCTGCGTTATGCCGAGTTAACGACGGATTACCGCAGCATTTATGGCAATGGATTTAACGCCGCCACACAGGAAATCACGCGAGGTTATGCCACTTCAGACGAAAAACTGAATGAGTTCGCCGTCGATAACCAGGCACAGGCAAAATTTGCAACCGGTCAACTCGACCATACGCTTTTGCTTGGTGTGGATTATCAACGCATGCGTAATGATATCAACGCAGCGTTTGGTTCAGCATTTCCTTTGAATGCGGTTGCTCCTCAGTACGGTAATGATTCGCTTAACGGCACGCCTTTCCCCTATCGTTATCTGAACAAACAGGAACAAACCGGCCTTTACGCGCAGGATCAAATGGCGTGGGATCGTTGGGTGCTGACGTTAGGCAGCCGTTATGATTACGCGATGACATCTGCGTTAAATCGCGACACCAATACCGAAGTCAAAAATCATGATCAGGCCTTCACCTGGCGTGGCGGCGTAAACTACGTTTTCGATAACGGTATCGCGCCTTATTTCAGTTATAGCGAATCCTTTATCCCAACGGCCGGGACGACAGTGAGCGGGCAACCTTTCGACCCATCGCGCGCTAAGCAGTACGAAACGGGGGTGAAATATGTGCCGAAAGATCGTCCTGTCGTGGTTACGGCTGGGATTTATGAACTGACTAAGTCCAAAAATTTAACAGCCGATCCTGACCATACCCTTTTCCGCATCCAGAGCGGCGAAATCCGTTCTCGCGGTGTCGAACTGGAAGCCAAGGCGGCCCTCAATGCCAACGTCAACCTGACCGCGTCTTATACCTACACCGATGCTGAATATACGGAAGATACACAGCTCAAAGGCAAAACCCCGGTGCAGGTGCCTAAGCACATGGCCTCGCTGTGGAGCGACTATACCTTCCATGAAACGGCGCTGTCCGGCGTAACGTTGGGCGCGGGCATCCGTTATGTGGGCGAAACACAGGGATTATACAGTGCGGGTCCCGACGTGAACCAAAACTTCACCGTCGCGGGTTACACTACCGTCGATGCCGCGTTGAAATATGATTTAGGCCGTTTTGGTTTGCCTGGCTCAACGGTTGGCGTTAACGTTAACAACCTGTTTAACCGTGACTACGTTGCCAGTTGCTACCGTGAATACGCGTGCTACTGGGGCGCAGAGCGACAAATTGTCGGCACCGCCACGTTCCGGTTCTGATCGATGAGGGCGCTTCGGCGCCCGTTTACAGGGATAACCATGCAGCTTCCGCAGTACCAACAGACCGCCTTCCGACTGGATAACGCCAGCTTTCGCGTACCGGGCCGTACGCTCCTTCATCCCGTTTCTCTCGCTTTTACGCCAGGTAAAGTCACCGCGCTGATTGGGCACAATGGTTCAGGGAAATCCACGCTGTTAAAAATGCTGGGGCGGCATCACGCGGCCAGTGAAGGGCGGGTTCTGCTCAACGAACAGCCTGTTGATCGCTGGAGTAGCAAAGCGTTTGCCCGTGAGGTCGCCTATTTGCCGCAGCAGTTACCGGCTGCGGAAGGCATGACGGTACGTGAGTTGGTGGCCATTGGGCGTTATCCCTGGCATGGTGCGCTGGGGCGCTTTACGCAGGACGATCGCGAGCGGGTCGCGCAGGCAATCGCGCGGGTTGGACTAACGCCATTCGCCTCGCGGCTGGTCGACAGCCTCTCTGGTGGTGAGCGCCAGCGTGCATGGCTGGCAATGATGGTCGCTCAGAACAGCCGCTGCCTGTTGCTGGATGAACCTACCTCTGCGCTGGATATTGCCCACCAGGTGGATGTGCTGGCGCTGATTCAGACGCTGAGCCATGAACATGGCTTAACGGTCATTACCGTCTTACACGATATTAATATGGCGGCTCGCTATTGTGACCATCTGGTCGCCTTGCGCGGCGGCAAACTGATTGCAGAAGGTGGACCAGAACACATTATGCAGGCAGATGTGTTGCAGGCGATTTACGGTATCCCAATGGGCATCTTCCCCCATCCTGGCGGCGGCGCGCCGGTGAGTTTTGTGTGTTAAGGATACGATAATGCCGGATTTATATCGCCGTCGCCTGCTGATGGCAATGGCGTTGTCGCCTCTCATCCCGTCTTTCCCATCGCCTGCGGCACAGCCTGACAGCGACCGCGTTATTGCGCTGGAGTGGCTGCCCACCGAGTTACTCCTGGCGCTGGGCGTGAACCCGTTGGGTGTGGCGGACGTGCATAACTACAACGTCTGGGTCGGACAGCCGCCATTGCCTGCGGGCGTGGTGGATGTCGGGTTACGTACCGAGCCAAATCTTGAGCTGATGACCCAGATGCATCCCTCGCTGATTCTCTGCTCGAACGGTTACGGTCCACCGAAAGATAAGCTGCGGCGCATTGCGCCGATCATGGGGTTTGACCTGCACAATGGCGATGGCAAACCGCTGAGTCGCGCACGGGCCTCATTGCGGGCGTTGGCGGCCCGACTGGGACGGGAGGCGCAGGCTGAGGCGCATCTGCAACAGGTGGATGCGGAGATTGCGGCGGCGCGTCAGCGTCTGGCGCCGCACGCCGGTCGGGCCATTTTGCTGATGTCGCTACTCGACAGCCGCCACGCTATTACCTTCGGTAAAAACAGCTTATTCCTGGAAGTGATGGCGCTTTTGAATCTGAAAAATGCCTGGCAGGGCGAAACCAGTTTTTGGGGCAGCGCCGTGATTGGACTGGAACGGCTGGCCGTTTTCCATGACGTAGAGGCGATCTGCTTCGATCATGACAATGATGCCGTGATGCAGCAGCTGTCGCGAAGTCCGTTATGGCAGTCCATGCCGTTTGTTCACAGCGGCCATTTCCAGCGCGTTCCGGCGGTGTGGTACTACGGTGCGACCTTGTCAGCCCTGCACTTTATTCGCGTGCTGGAACGTGCGCTGGAGAAATCGTAATGCGTCATCGTTTTTTCCCGTTAGCCGTGACAGGTACGCTGTTCTTCCTGGCGCTGGTGTTAACCGCGATCAATCTGCAACAGGCGCTGCCCACGAACCAGTGGTTGCAGGCGCTGTGGACACCGGACAGCAGCAACATTGAGCAAATGGTCTTTCACTACAGCTTACTGCCGCGCTGGTCACTGGCGCTGCTGGTGGGGGCAGGGCTGGGGTTAGCCGGATTACTGTTTCAGCAGGTGTTGCGCAATCCGCTGGCCGAACCGGGCACGTTAGGCGTTTCATCCGGCGCGCAGTTAGGAATGACCGTCGCGACCTTATGGCACCTGCCGGGTGGGGCGCTGGCTCATCAGTTCGCCGCGTCGGGTGGCGCGCTGTTGGTCGGTGCGCTGGTGTTCAGCGTGGCCTGGCGCAAACGTCTGTCGCCCGTTACGCTGATTCTGGCAGGGCTGGTTCTCAGCCTGTACAGCGGCGCAGTGAACCAAATATTTGCCATCTTTAACCACGATCAACTGCAGAATATGTTTCTGTGGAGCACCGGCACGTTGAATCAGATGAGCTGGGACAGCGTTACCCAACTCTGGCCACGTCTGGTGCTGGCGCTGGTGCTGTCTCTGGCACTACTGAGACCGCTTACGCTGATGGGGCTGGACGATGGCGTCGCCAAAAATCTTGGGTTAGCGCTGTCTGCTACGCGGCTGGCCGTCCTGGTTCTGGCCATCTTGCTGAGCGCTCAGTTGGTGAGCGTAGCGGGGATCATTGGCTTCATTGGTTTATTTGCACCGCTGCTGGCAAGGCTGCTGGGTGGACGGCGGTTACTGAGCCGCATGCTGCTGGCACCTCTGATTGGTGCACTGCTGCTCTGGCTGGCGGATGCCTGCGTACTCTGGCTCACGGCGCACTGGCGCGAGGTCTCCACCGGAACCGTGACGGCGCTGCTGGGCGTGCCCATTCTGTTGGCGCTGTTACCTCGCCTGCGAACCGGATCCGTTCCGCCTGCGCTGGATCAGGGGGACAACGTGCCGGTCGAGCGATACCGTTACGGGCGCTGGACGCTGGTGGGATTGCTGATGCTGGGCGGGCTGACATGGCTGTGCCTGGCCTTTGGGCGCGATGCGCATGGCTGGGTTTGGACGTCTGGCGACATGCTGCAACAGTTATTACCCTGGCGCGCGCCGCGTGTGCTGGCGGCACTGGAGGTCGGCCTGATGCTCGGTGTGGCGGGCAGCCTGATCCAGCGCCTCACCGGTAATCCCATGGCCAGTCCTGAAGTGCTGGGCATCAGTTCCGGCGCGGCCTGCGGTGTGGTCGTGATGCTGTTCTTTGTTCCCGGCAACGCGCTGGCATTTCTGTTGCCGGCAGGTGCGCTGGGGGCGGCGATAACGCTGGCGGTTATTATGCTGGTCGCCAGTCGTGGTGGTTTCTCACCGGAACGTATGCTACTGGCGGGTATGGCACTCAACAGCGCCTTTGTCACCATTCTGATGCTGTTGATGGCAAGTGGCGATCCGCGCATGGCAGGGTTACTGACCTGGATATCCGGATCAACTTACAACATCAGTGCTACGCAGGCGCTGCAAAGTGCAGGCTGTGCGGCTGTTTTAGTGGCATTAGCGCCACTGGCCAGCCGCTGGTTAACCATTCTGCCACTTGGCAGCATGACCGCACGGTCTGTCGGTATGGCACTGACGGGTTCACGACTCGCCCTGTTGTTGTTAGCGGCGGCTTTAACGGCTTGCGCCACGCTGACGATTGGGCCGCTGAGCTTTGTCGGCTTAATGGCACCCCATATGGCCCGTATGTTGGGCTTTCGCCGCGCGCTGCCACAGGTTTTATTGTCTGGCGTGCTGGGGGCCGGGTTAATGGTGGCCGCAGACTGGTGCGGGCGCATGCTGGCCTTTCCCAGTCAGATTCCGGCGGGCCTGATGGCGACCTTTTTGGGCGCACCCTATTTTATCTGGCTACTGCGCCGTTCACGTTAAAAAAAAGACCGGCTCAGCCGGTCTTTTCTCATCAGAGCTTCGCGAAACAGCGCCGGGCCGCCTCGATGGTGTGCTGAATATCCTCATCAGTGTGTGCCAGCGACATAAACCCGGCCTCAAATGCGGACGGCGCAAAATACACGCCTTCTTCGAGCATCAGGTGGAAGAAGCGCTTGAAGCGTTCCACGTCGCACTGTGTCACGTCCTGATAGCAGGTGACGCTGTCGGCATCGGTAAAGAACAGGCCAAACATGCCGCCAACCTGATTCACCACCACGGGAATATTTTCCTGTCTGGCTGCCTCAACCAGCCCCTGAGCCAGTTGTTCAGTCAGACGGTTCAGCCTGTCATGCATACCTGGCTGCGCAATCTGCGTCAGGCAGGCATAACCGGCGGCCATGGCTACGGGATTACCGGACAACGTACCGGCCTGATAAACCGGCCCGGTCGGAGCCAGCGCGGACATGACCTCGCGACGGCCACCGAACGCACCCACTGGCATGCCACCGCCGATGATTTTGCCCAGGCAGGTGAGATCCGGCTTCACGTTATAGTGTGCCTGTGCGCCGCCCAGCGCCACACGGAAGCCTGTCATCACTTCATCAATAATCAGCAGCGCACCGAACTCATCGCACAGGGCACGCAGGCCCGGCAGGAAGTCAGGCTGCGGAGGGATACAGTTCATATTGCCGGCAACAGGCTCAACGATAATGGCAGCGACAGCCGCGGGATACTGTTCAAAGGCCGCACGAACAGAATCCAGATCGTTATAGGTGCAGGTCAGCGTATGCTTAGCAAAATCGGCGGGTACGCCCGGCGAGTTGGGTTGGCCCAGCGTCAGCGCACCTGATCCGGCTTTCACCAGCAGGTGGTCGGCATGGCCGTGATAGCACCCTTCGAACTTGATGATCTTATCGCGTCCGGTAAACCCGCGCGCCAGACGAATCGCACTCATGGTCGCTTCGGTGCCGGAGTTGACCATGCGCACCATTTCCATACTCGGTACCAGGTCACATACCAGCTGCGCCATGGTGACTTCCATTTCGGTCGGCGCACCAAAGCTCAGGCCGCGCTGGGCTGCCTCAATCACAGCCTGACGAATGCCTTCGTTGTTATGTCCCAGTACCATTGGCCCCCATGAGCCAACATAGTCGATATAGGCTTTGCCATCGGCGTCATACAGACAGGCGCCATCAGCATGCTCAATGAACAGCGGAACGCCGCCGACACCGGTAAACGCACGGACCGGCGAGTTCACACCGCCGGGGATCAGGCGTTGTGCTTCGGCGAACAGTTTTTCAGACTTACTCATTTTCGGCTCCAGCAGTTCATATAATTTCGGGCTATTCTACGGAAGAGGGGCGGCCGACGAAAGCCAGATATCCCTGCGTACGACTTCTCCGCGTCAATCCGGCACAGAGTGCGAAGCTGAGCGCTTGATTGCGGCGGGTCGCTGGCAGATAATAGCAACATTGAGGTCGTTTTCTGACCCGGACGTTTACGGAGTAACTCATGAGTGATGAAGTAGTAGCACTGCCGTTGCAGTTTACCGACGCAGCAGCCAACAAAGTGAAAAATCTGATTGCTGACGAAGATAACCCGGCGCTGAAGCTGCGTGTGTATATCACTGGTGGTGGTTGCAGCGGCTTTCAGTATGGTTTCACCTTCGACGATCAAATGAACGACGGTGATATGACCATTGAAAAGCAGGGCGTTTCGCTGGTGGTTGATCCAATGAGTCTGCAGTATCTGGTAGGCGGTTCGGTGGATTACACCGAAGGTCTGGAAGGGTCGCGCTTTATCGTAACCAACCCGAACGCCAAAACCACCTGCGGTTGCGGGTCTTCTTTCAGCATCTGATCATCAGGCCGCTCTCTCCGGGCGGCCTCTTACCATTCTATTGTCACCAGTCTGTCGTTCGTTGTGCGGCTTCCCTGACGCTTCAGCACCGTTTGCGTCACGCGCGGCTGTGCGCTGCTCTGGCGACCGCAGTCAACCTGTGGCGAAGACGGGCTTCGCACGCTGTTGACTTCGCAACGTGAATAGATAACAAGTCTGGCATTGATAGAGCCGGTCGTGGATCCCGCGAACGCCTGCTGCGCGATCACAAGCCCTATGGCCAGAAGCAGGGCTTTAGTCATAGTGAATTCCTGGTGTAGTCAAAAGCGCATCGCGCAGAAGGACGGCGGGCTTACATGGCACGCGTCTCTTAAATAACGTTAACGGCAGTGAAAATGATTACTTTAATTGGCAGGGCAATATTCAGTAGCCTGAAGATGCCTTCGGGGCGGGATGCAGTGCCTCACAGAGCTGCTCTGCGGCTAACAGGATACGCGGGCCCGGACGGCTGAGCCAGTCCTCGTTAATGGCAATGATGCGTACGTTGAGCTGCGGCCGCCAGAACTGCGCAAGCGTTTCAGCCTGTTGCGAACCGCCCGTTGTCACAATGACCTGAGGGTGGCGCATCAGGACCTGCTCCCGGCTCACCTGAGGCCAGCTCACCGGACTTGCGGCAAAAATATTTTGCCCGCCACACAGGCCGATAATGTCATTTTGCAGCGTCGCTTTAGCCGCCGTATAGATGGGGGAAAGACCAAACTGCACAAAAACGCGTACGGGGGGTTGCGGACGGTAGCGTTGGCGCAAGGCTGCGACCTGCTGGCGTAGTTGCGTAGCGGCCTGTGTAGCACGCTGGGGGGACGGGCTCCATCGGGCTAATCCAGCCAGCGAATGAATCATGTCATCCAGTGTCGAGGTGGCGACCCATTCCACATGAATCCCTGAGTGCACTAACTGCGCCACCTGACGGGATGAGGTGCCGCCGGGCCATGCCAGCACAACATCGGGCTTAAGCTGTAAAATGCGCTCAAGGTTCATCCCCTGCCAGGTCGCGACCTGCTCAATCTTTTGTGCTTCAGCGGGATAACCCGACCAGGCACTGACCGCAACCGGCGTGATGCCGGCGGCAAAAGCCAGTTCAGTCAGGTGAGGAGCCAGGGTGATGACGCGGGGCGGTGCAGCAGGCAGGCTGCTGCAAAACAGCAGCAGCCAGCAAAACAGCAGGGATTTAGCCATGTGCCAGGCGGGCCAGCAGATTTTCCACCATCAGGGAGGACTGCTTAGCGGCAACGCTCAGGAACTCATCGAAACTCAGGTGCGATTCCTGATCGGCCACATCGGAGATCGCGCGGACAACTACAAACGGCACGTTAAACTGGTGGCAGACATGGCCGATAGCGGTGGCTTCCATCTCAACGGCAATCGCCTGTGGGAACGTGGCGCGAATGCGGGCCAGAGGGGCTGCGCCATTGATAAACGCGTCACCGCTGACCACCAGGCCGCGAACCGCGTTGAGATTCAACTGCTGAATACAGGCTTCTGCGGCGGCGATCAGCTTACTGTCTGCGGTAAAGGCCGCAGGGCAGCCCGCCATCTGGCCCGGTTCATAACCAAAGGCTGTGACATCGGCATCGTGATAGCGCACTTCATCGGACACCACAATATCGCCTACCTTTAACGAAGAGGCTAAGCCGCCCGCTGAGCCGGTGTTAATCACCAAATCGGGTTTGCACAATTGCAGTAACAATGTGGTGCCCATAGCGGCCGAGGTCTTACCAATGCCGGATTTCAGCAACGCAACGTCCACACCATTCAGTGTGCCAGTGTAAATTTCACAACCAGCCAGAGACAGGGTCTGGCGATTTTCAATTTTGTCTCGCAGCAGGGTAACTTCCTGCTCCATTGCGCCAATGATGCCTGCTTTCATTTTACGTCTCGCTAATGTAATGGATGTCAATATCAGGCATAGTCTATCATGGCAGTGACGGGATTATTTCACGAAAAAATAAGGGGACAGCTATGGCGACGATCAATTTCAGGAAGAAGATCAGCTTCACTCGCCCTTATAGCAACCGTAAAGATCCACAGGGGGAATATTTTATTACCCGCCATTTCGAAAGCGATCGTGGGCGGATCATTAATTCAGCGGCAATTCGTCGACTGCAACAAAAAACCCAGGTATTCCCGCTTGAGCGCAACGCCGCCGTACGTTCCCGTCTGACGCATTCGCTTGAAGTGCAACAAACCGGCCGGTATATCAGCAAAGAAATTCTGCAGACGCTAAAGATGCAGGGTGGACTGGCAAAATATGGTCTGGATGACATGGAAGGGGCGTTCGAAAGCCTCGTCGAAATGGCCTGCCTGTTACATGATGTAGGTAACCCACCGTTTGGGCATTTTGGCGAAGCCGCCATTAATGACTGGTTTGAAGATAACCTGCCCGCTGAACTGGTCGATCCGCTGGTTGCGGGTGTTGAAAACGAGGCGCAGCGCGCGGACTTTGATCGCATGAACGCCATGATTCGTCAGGATTTGTGCCACTTCGAAGGGAATGCTCAGGCTATTCGCATGGTGCATTCGCTGCTGCAACTCAACCTGAGCTATTCTCAGGTAGCCTGCATCCTGAAATATACCGCGCCCGCATGGTGGCAGGGGGAAAAACCGGCTCAGTTTAGCGTATTAATGAAAAAGCCGGGCTTCTATTTATCTGAGCGGGAATATATCGATGAGCTTCGCACCGCCACAAATTTGACGGAACACCATCGCTTTCCGCTGACCTATATCATGGAAGCCGCTGACGACATCTCCTATTGTATTGCCGATTTAGACGATGCCGTTGAAAAAGCCATATTTAACGTGGACAGTCTGTATGAATATCTCAGCAAGGCCTGGGGAACAATAAATAATAACGATGCCTTCAGTCGTACAGTGGGGGAAGCGTGGCGCGAAGCGGGCAGTAAAAAACGCCGTAGCCGTAGCGATCAGTTTTTTATGTCGCTGCGGGTCAATGTTCAGAATGTTTTGGTCACCTACGCGGTGAAACGTTTTATTGATAATCTGCCTGCCATATTCGAGGGGCACTTCAACCATGCTTTATTAGAAGACGAAGGTGAAGAGGGCCGTTTATTACAGATTTTTAAAACCGTGGCGCGCCAGCAGGTGTTTAATCATTCCGAAGTTGAGCAACTGGAACTGCAGGGTTATCGGGTAATTAAGGGCTTGCTGGAAATATATCAGCCGCTGATGTCGCTCAATTATGAAGCGTTTACCACACTGATAAATGAAGACTTTTTACGCCATCATCCCATAGAGACCCGACTGTTCCATAAACTGTCTGGTAAACACCGAAAAGCCTATTTGTATAAAATGCGTACATTGGTTGTTGAGCATAAATATGAGCGTTTGTTATGGGAACGTTATTATCGTTTTCGCCTGATTCAGGATTACATTAGTGGCATGACGGATCTCTATGCCTGGGATGAGTATCGTCGCTTAATGGCGGTGGAATAACCCGAGAATTGTAAAGAGCGCGAATAAATTTTTACTTTTGCCTAAAACTTTTAGAGGAACTTCGCGCTAAAACATTTATCTCAACATTCGACCACAGCAATGGTCAGTATATCCATCATTGTGAGATACCAAAATGAAAAAAACCTCGTTAATGTTAAGCGCCCTGGCGCTTAGTCTTGGCATGGCACTGACCCCTGTGAGTGCTTTCGCTGCGGAAACGTCCTCTTCCGTGTCATCCACCAACAGCCAGCAGTTGCCGAGCCTTGCGCCAATGCTGGAAAAGGTTATGCCTTCAGTCGTGAGTATCAGCGTTGAAGGAAGTACGACGGTCAAAACGCCACGGATGCCGCAGCAGTTTCAGCAATTTTTTGGCGATAATTCGCCTTTCTGCCAGGACGGTTCGCCGTTCATGGGCTCACCGCTTTGCCAGGGCGGTGACGGTGGCGGTGCCCCTGCCGCGCCAGATACGCAGCAGCAAAAATTTAGAGCGCTGGGCTCTGGTGTCATCATTAACGCTGAAAAAGGCTATGTGGTCACCAATAACCATGTGGTAAACGACGCGACGAAAATTCAGGTAAAACTGAGCGATGGTCGCAGTTACGATGCCAAAGTGATTGGTAAAGATCCCAGCTCGGATATCGCATTAATTCAGCTGGAAGGTGCTAAAAATCTTACCGCGATTAAGATGGCCGACTCTGACAATTTACGGGTGGGCGATTACGCCGTGGCGATTGGTAACCCGTATGGTCTGGGTGAAACCGTTACGTCTGGTATCGTGTCCGCGCTGGGACGCAGTGGCCTGAATGTTGAAAACTATGAGAACTTTATTCAAACCGATGCGGCCATCAACCGGGGTAACTCGGGTGGCGCTCTGGTAAATCTCAACGGCGAGCTGATTGGCATCAACACCGCTATCCTGGCACCGGACGGCGGCAACATTGGTATTGGTTTCGCCATCCCGAGCAACATGGTGAAAAACCTGACGGCACAAATGGTGGAATACGGTCAGGTTAAACGCGGTGAGCTGGGCATTATGGGAACCGAGCTTAACTCTGAGCTGGCGAAGGCGATGAAAGTCGATGCGCAACGCGGTGCATTCGTCAGTCAGGTCGTACCGAACTCCGCGGCGGCGAAGGGCGGTATTAAAGCGGGTGACGTCATTGTGTCGATGAACGGTAAGCCGTTAACCAGCTTTGCTTCACTGCGTGCCGAAGTCGGCTCGTTGCCGGTAGGAACCACGCTGAAACTTGGCATACTGCGTGACGGTAAACCGCTGGATGTGACGGTTCAGCTGCAGCAGAGCACGCAGGACAAGGTGCAGTCCGCCACCATTTACACCGGTATTGAAGGCGCGGATCTGAGCAATAATTCAGGTAAAGAGAAAGGCGTTCGGGTTGACAGCGTGAAAGCGGGCAGCGCGGCGGCCAGAATTGGCCTGAAAAAAGGCGACCTGATTCTTGGCGTCAACCAGCAGGCCGTCAGCAATCTGGGCGAACTGCGTAAAATCCTCGATACCAAACCACCGGTACTGGCGTTGAACGTGCAGCGCGGAGACAGTTCACTGTATCTGCTGGCGCAGTAATCATAGGCAGGGGTTTATCACAGGCGGACTTCGGTCCGCCTTTTTTATGGCGACGCGCACAAATGTGATGGTCGCCGCATTTCTGTTAATGCCTGCCAGGCCTTGTGCAGATGCACAATGTTCTCCCGGTATCGCGCGTCTATGCTGTTTTCCCCCTCTTTATGACTCAGGAGTACAGGATGGCAACCTGTCATCTCGACGCACGACTGGCGCAGGAAATTGTCGCGCGCACTATGAAAATCATTGATGGCAATGTCAACGTTATGGATGCACGAGGACGGATTATTGGCAGCGGTGACCGGGAGCGCATCGGCGAATTACATGAGGGTGCATTGTTAGTGCTGTCTCAGGGACGTATTGTGGATATTGACGATGCGGTGGCCCGGCATCTGCATGGAGTCAGGCCGGGAATTAATCTGCCGTTGCGTATCGACGGGATGATTGTTGGAGTGATTGGTCTGACGGGCGAGCCGGGTGCGCTGCGTCACTATGGTGAATTAGTCTGTATGGCCGCAGAGATGATGCTGGAGCAGGCGCGGCTGTTGCACATGCTGGCGCAGGACAGCCGTCTGCGGGAAGAGTTGGTGCTCAATCTCATTCGCAGTGACGCGATCTCCCCGCAACTCACCGAATGGGCGCAGCGCCTCGGCATCGATCTTAATCAGCCCCGAATCGTGGCGGTGATCGAAGTGGACAGCGGGCAGCTTGGCGTTGACAGCGCGATGTCAGAATTACAGCAGTTGCAGACGTTATTGACGACACCGGCGCGGGATAACCTGATTGCCATCGTCTCACTAACCGAAATGGTCGTGCTGAAACCGGCATTAAATGCACACGGACGTTATGATCAACACGATCACCGCAGGCGGATCGAACAGCTCATGCAGCGCATGAAGGAAAGTGGTCATCTGCGCATGCGTATCGCGCTGGGCAATTTCTTTACGGGCATGGGCAGCATTGCACGTTCATATCGTACTGCGCGAACAACGATGGCGGTGGGAAAGCAGCGTATGCCCGAGGTTCGCAGCTATTTTTATCAGGATTTGATACTGCCGGTCCTGCTCGACAGCTTACGGGGTGGCTGGCAGTCAAATGAACTGGCGCGTCCGCTGGAAAAGCTAAAAAGCATGGACAGCAACGGTTTGCTGCGACGCACGCTGAGTGCCTGGTTCAGCAACAACGTGCAGCCCGGCGCGACGTCGCGTGCGCTTTTTATTCATCGAAATACCCTGGAATACCGTTTAAATCGTATCGCTGAATTGACGGGACTCAACCTGGGCAAGGTCGACGATCGCCTGCTGTTGTACATCGCGATCCAACTGGATGAGCAGGGCTGACAGGGCCCGAAAAAACGAAGAGGACAGACTGATGCGCGCACTGAGTTGGGGATGTGGCTTACTGATACTTGCGTTCACCTGCCAGGCGGCGGCGGCGGACACACTGATTTTTCTCTCGACAAAGACTTTGCTCACTACACGGCAGACCATCCAGAATCAGCAGGCAAGCCCACGTACGCAGCAAGCCTGGCAACAGCTGAAACAGCAGGCGGATAAGGCGCTTAAGCAGCCCGATCCCAGCGTCATGGACAAAGGTCTGGTGCCCCCCAGCGGCTCGCGACACGATTATCTCAGCCTGAGCGCGTACTGGTGGCCGGACGCCCGGCAGAAAACGGGGCTTCCGTGGAGGCGTCGGGATGGCGAGGTGAATCCCGACACAAAAAACAACCAAACAGACGGGCTGCGTTTTGCGCGTTTTAGTGCCGATGTGCAGGCACTGACGCTGGCCTGGTTCTTTTCGGGCGATGTACGCTATGCCAGTAAAGCCCAATCGATGATCCGTCACTGGTTTATCGATCCTGCCAGCCGCATGAACCCCAACCTTAACTTTGCGCAAGGCGTGCCGGGCATCAGCACGGGTCGGCATGATGGCGTACTGGATGGGCGTTATTTTGCCACCCGCATTGTTGATGCGTTGATATTGCTGCGTCAGTCACCTGGCTGGCGTGCAGGCGACGAGGCCGCGCTACAGCGCTGGTTCCACGACTACCTTACCTGGCTGCAAACCAGTAAGCTGGCGCGCCAGGAGCGGCATGCGGCCAACAATCACGGTAGCTGGTATTGTGTTCAGGTGGCCGGGATTGCCGCTTACCTGCATAACGACGCCGTTATGAGGGACATGATGGCGCTGGCTAAAACGAAGATCGGTGGGCAGATAGCGCGTGATGGCACGCAGCCGCTTGAACTGGCCCGCACCCGCTCTTTTCACTACAGTTTTTTTAATTTACAGGCGCTGACTGCGATAGCGGCCTTGTCGTCTCAGCGCGGTGAGGACGATCTCTGGCACTACTCTGACAAACAGGGCGGCTCGCTGCTGGCTGCGTTGGATTATATGGCACCGTTTAGTGATTCTGCGCGCCGCTGGCCGTGGAAGACGCGCGACCGTAACAGCGGGCGCGTCATTCCCCTGCTTATGCTGGCGGATAATGCGCTGGGTTCTGCACGCTATCAATCCTGGATTGACCGGTTTGACTGGCGTGAGGCGACTGAAGATGTCTTGCGTGAAGGGGCGTTGCTGCGGCAGGAGTAGCAGGGCATAAAAAAGGCCCGCCGCACAAAGTGACGCTCACTCAGGACGGCAGGCCGTAGTACGTTTGAAGGGATTAACGGCCGCTGCGGGTCAGTTTTTCCAGATCGGATTCAATTTCCGCGATCTTGTGTGACACCACGCCTTCCAGATGACGCAGATCGTCCAGAATTTTACGTTTCAGATCGACTTCAACCTGATCGCGCTGGCAAATTTGATCCAACTCATCGATGACATAGCGCAGGTTAGGGCTGATTTCCTGCACTTCACGGTAGCCCTGCGACGCATTATCGGCGACGACCGTTTTACGCTGACGAGGGTATTTAAATTTCACGCTTTTAGCGAAAAATTCGCCTTTATCTTTGCGGAAATAAATTTTCAAAATATCGTTATTCGCTTCCTGACGCAGGCTGTAGCGATCGATATCGTCGGGGTTACTAATGCCTAAGCTCTTAATATTGTCATACATAACGTTTTTTCCACCAAATGATAAGCGCGCAGAATTGTTCATGACTTAATGACTGTAGACATAAATAACATGAATCAGTGCGCAACAGGATTTAACTGGCGCGAATTATGACCTGGATGAAAAGTAAACGCACCCGTTGGTTCGCGTTGAAAAACAACATTACCCGTAACAGCTGTAAACAAAAGATGACGGGCTGTCAGGCAGCCCGTCCACAAGCTTAGTCGATCGTGCGCAGCAATTCATTAATGCCGGTTTTGGCCAGTGTTTTGGCATCCACTTTTTTCACGATAACCGCGCAATACAGGCTGTAGCTGCCATCTTTTGACGGCAGATTACCCGAGACGACGACCGATCCGGCAGGTACGCGTCCGTAATGAATTTCACCGGTTTCGCGGTCATAAATTTTGGTGCTTTGACCAATATAAACGCCCATTGAAATAACGGAACCTTCTTCAACAATCACGCCTTCAACAATTTCAGAACGTGCGCCGATGAAGCAGTTATCTTCAATAATGGTCGGATTAGCCTGCAGGGGCTCAAGCACCCCACCGATGCCTACGCCACCAGATAAGTGGACATTTTTACCAATTTGCGCACAGGAGCCCACGGTGGCCCAGGTGTCCACCATCGTTCCTTCGTCAACAAAGGCACCGATGTTCACATAGGAAGGCATCAACACGGTATTACGTGCAATAAAGGCACCTTTACGCACGGCGGCGGGCGGTACGACGCGGAAACCGGCGGCTTTGAAGCGCGCATCGTCCCAGTCAGCGAATTTCATTGGCACTTTGTCGTAAAAGCGTGTTTCTGCGCCTTCCATGACCTGATTGTCATTGATGCGGAAAGAGAGCAGAACGGCTTTTTTCAGCCACTGATGCGTTACCCATTCACCGTCGATTTTTTCAGAAACGCGCAGCTCACCACTGTCCAGTTTGGCGATAACCTGATTAATCGCGTCGCGGGTTTCAGTATCCACACTGGTCGGGGTGATATCAGCGCGACGTTCGAAGGCAGATTCAATAACACTCTGTAACTGTTGCATATTTTTTCCTGATCTGTCATTTGTGGTGCCGGTCAGCGACCAGCACAGGTAAAAAGTGAAAGTTCACAAATTGAAGCGGGTCACACTTTATCGTTTGGATTAAGGGCCTCTGTCAACCGTTGTTGCAGGGTCTGGCGCATTTCCTCATCCAGTGCCCGGCGTTCGCTATTGGCCAGAATAAACAAATCTTCGACACGTTCCCCAATGGTACTGATGCGCGCGCCATGCAGTGATACGCCGAGATCGGCAAACACCTCGCCGACGCGCGCCAGCAAGCCCGGCTGATCGAGCGCCACCAGTTCCAGATAACTCCGGCGATCGGTATGCGTCGGCAGAAAGTTTACTTCGGTATCCACGCTGAAATGGCGGAGTCGGGCAGCCTGACGGCGGGTACGTGGCGGCACCCAGTCTGACTGCGTAATCGCCTGTTCCAGCGCCTGAATGATCAGCGCATGACGATCGGGAGCCAGCGGGCTGCCATCCGGCTCCAGCACGATAAACGTATCCATCGCCATACCATCGCGGCTGGTAAAAATCTGCGCATCATGCACGCTGAGATTGCGGCGATCCAGCTCACCGGCCACGGCGGCAAACAGGTGGGGCCGGTCCGGGCTCCAGATAAAAATTTCTGTACCGCCTCGTGTAGCCTGTGGGCTTACCAGCACCAACGGTTTACGCAGATCGTGTTCCAGTAAATGGCGCGCATGCCAGGCGATCTGATTCGGCGTGTGACGCAGGAAGTAGTCGGCACGGCACCGGTTCCAGATGTGGTGCAGGCGGGCTTCATCGATGTTGTCCATGCGCAACAGTGCCAGCGCCTGTAAACGGTGATGGCGGACACGCTCACGCAGATCCGGGCTGTTCTCCATGCCGCGGCGCAGCTGTTTTTCAGTGGCAAAGAACAGTTCTCGTAGCAGACTTTGCTTCCAGCTGTTCCACAAGCTTTCATTAGTGGCGCAGATGTCGGCAACGGTCAGGCAAACCAGATAACGCAACCGGTTCTCGTTCTGCATGACTTCGGCAAACTGTTGAATGACCGTAGGATCCTGAATGTCGCGGCGCTGCGCGGTAACTGACATCAGCAGATGATGACGAACCAGCCAGGCCACTAACTGGGTTTCACGTGAGTTAAGACCGTGCATCTCCGCAAACGCCAGCGCGTCCTGCGCACCCAGCACGGAGTGATCGCCGTTACGCCCTTTCGCGATGTCGTGTAACAGCGCAGCCATTAACAGTAATTCCTGTTGTGGCAGGCGAGGCCAGAGTTCAACGCACAACGGATGTTGCGGGCGCGTTGCTTCATTGGCAAAGCTCTCCAGTTTCTGCAACACCCGGATAGTGTGCTCATCGACGGTATAAGCATGAAATAAATCAAACTGCATCTGCCCGACAATGTGGCCCCAGAGCGGCGTATAAGCCCAGAGCACGCTGTGGCGATGCATCGGGACCAGCGCGCGACTGACCGCACCGGGATGACGCAGAATCGACATAAACAGGCGACGCGCTTCAGGCAACTGGCATAAGGGTTGCTCAAGATGACGTCGTGTATGACGCAGGCGGCGCAGTGTAGTGGAGTAGATCCCTTTGATGTTTTCATTGCGTACCATGACATAGAACATACGCAAGATCGCCTGGGGTTCCCGATCAAACAGGGTTTCATCACGCAGATCGATCAGGTTACCGCGCAGCTGGAAATCGTCATCAATGGCATAGGGTTTTTCATTGGTGGAGAGCGCCAGAATGGCCTCATCGAACAGTTGCAACAGCATCTGGTTAAGCTCACCGATGCGCCGCGTGACGCGGTAAAAATCTTTCATCATGCGTTCGACCGGTTCGTTGCCTTCTCCCTCATAATTCAGGCGCCGGGCAACGCTGAGCTGGCGGTCAAACAGCAGGCGGTTATCGTACCGTGGCAGAGACAGGTGCAGGGCAAAGCGAATGCGCCAGAGAAACGCCTGGCACTCATTCAGCTCGCTGCGCTCTGCGTCCGTCAGGAAACCAAAGCCTGACATCTCATCCAGCGTGGTCGCGCCAAAGTGGCGACGGGCAACCCATTGTAAGGTATGAATGTCACGTAACCCGCCGGGGCTGCTTTTGATATCCGGTTCCAGGTTATAGCTGGTACCGTGATAACGTGTATGGCGTTCCTGCTGCTCGTCGATTTTGGCGGCAAAAAAGCGGGATGATGGCCAGAAGCCATCGCTGAAGACATTTTTTTGTAATTCCAGAAACAGCGCGACATCGCCGGTCAGCATTCGGGCTTCAATCAGATTGGTCGCCACGGTCAGATCGGACAGCCCTTCCAGCAGGCACTCTTCGAGGCTACGTACACTGTGGCCGACCTCCAGCTTGAGATCCCACATCAGCGTCAGTAGCGCGCTGGCGCTCTGCGCCGCCTGCTCATCCAGCGGCTGACGGCTGAGAATTAAGATATCGATATCGGAAAGGGGATGCAGTTCACCGCGACCGTAACCGCCGACGGCGACAAGCGTGATGGCTTTCATGCTGTCGAAGCCAAAAAAACGCCACAAACGGCGCAGCAGGCGATCGATAAACAGCGTTCGGGCGTGAATCAGATCTTCGACAGGCTCACCGGCATCAAACGCCGCCGCCAGGTGCTGCTGGAAGCCCTCCAGACGTTGCTTTAAGACGTCGCGTGTCAGCGTATCGTCTTGCCACTCGCCAGGGGAATCATTCAGGCCGTTTTTCACTTCTTGCGACAGGCTCATGCAACGCTCTCATCATTAACCATAAAAAAACCGGCAGAGCGCCGGCTTTTTTATTCGTGGTGGAATTACTCCTGGTTAACTAACACCGCAGGCAGGGTGTCGTCTTTTCGCAGGGTTAAAATCTCACAGCCGTTATCCGTCACCACAATAGTATGCTCGTACTGCGCCGACAAGCTGCGATCTTTGGTTTTCACCGTCCAGCCGTCTTTCATGGTACGAATGCGGTAATCACCGGCGTTCACCATCGGTTCAACGGTAAAGGTCATTCCTGCCTGCAGGACCACTCCGCCGTCATCCGCGTCGTAATGCAGCACCTGAGGCTCTTCATGGAAGCCTTTGCCAATGCCGTGACCGCAGTATTCCCGCACGACAGAGAAGTCATTCGCTTCGACGTATTTTTGAATCGCGCGGCCCAGCTCGCGCAGCCGAATGCCCGGCTTAACTAAACGCAGTGACAGATAAAGGCTTTCCTGCGTCACGCGGCACAGACGTTCGCCCTGAATGGTGGGTTTACCCACGATAAACATTTTGGACGTATCGCCATGGTAATCGTCTTTAATCACGGTCACGTCAATGTTAACGATATCCCCGTCTTTTAACGGGCGATCGTCACTGGGAATGCCATGGCAAACCACTTCATTCACTGAGATACAGACAGATTTAGGAAAACCGTGGTAACCCAGGCAGGCAGACACCGCCTGCTGCTTCTCGGTAATGTGCGCATGACAAAGGCGATCCAGTTCGCCCGTCGTCACGCCAGGCTGCACGTGCGGTTCGATCATTTCAAGCACTTCCGCAGCCAGCCGACCTGCGACGCGCATTTTTTCGATTTCTTCGGGAGTTTTTATTGAGATTGCCATTAAATTATTCCGCTGTTGCTGAAATTTTCAGCAATAATGAACGCTGTGCTGTCATGTTAACAGCAAGCCAAAAGGGCTGCCAAACGGAGAACGCATCGCGCGCCATAAGCGAACAATTATTGGCGTCCAGAGCCTGATTGTGGTATAAAGCGCGCCGACGATTCTCTGTGGGCTGCAAGGTCAACGGGAACCGCAATAATCTCACTATGTGTACTAAAACACACATGTATCGACACATACGCCGGGGTGCCTTGAAAGAGGTCGGTTGTATGGGATACATGGAGGCCCAACCCCAATTAAACTAGAGGTAGTAATCATGGCAACTGTTTCCATGCGCGATATGCTCAAGGCTGGTGTTCACTTCGGTCACCAGACCCGTTACTGGTGCCCAAAAATGAAGCCATTCATTTTCGGTGCGCGTAACAAAGTTCACATCATCAACCTTGAGAAAACCGTACCAATGTTCAACGAAGCTCTGGCTGAGTTGACCAAAATCTCTTCCCGTAAAGGTAAGATTCTGTTCGTTGGTACCAAGCGCGCTGCTGCCGAAGCGGTAAAAGAGTCTGCACTGAGCTGCGACCAGTTCTTCGTAAACCACCGCTGGTTGGGTGGTATGCTGACTAACTGGAAAACCGTTCGTCAGTCTATCAAACGTCTGAAAGAGCTTGAGACTCAGTCTCAGGACGGCACTTTCGACAAACTGACCAAGAAAGAAGCGCTGATGCGCGCTCGTGAGCTGGCCAAGCTGGAAAACAGCCTGGGCGGTATCAAAGACATGGGCGGTTTGCCGGATGCACTGTTTGTTGTCGATGCTGACCACGAACACATCGCAATCAAAGAAGCAAACAACCTGGGCATCCCAGTATTTGCTATCGTTGATACTAACTCTGATCCGGATGGCGTTGATTACGTTATCCCAGGTAACGACGATGCGATCCGTGCTATCAACCTGTACCTGACTGCCGTTGCGACTACCGTTCGCGAAGGCCGTTCTCAGGATCTGGCTGAGCAGGCTGAAGAAGCGTCTTTAGAAAACGCTTAATTAAGGTTTGCTCTGTAGAAGAGCCCTTAGCATTCAGATGTGATCTGTAAGGGGCCAAACATGGCCCCTTTATTTTATCCAAGTCTGTAACGCCCCTGTTCAGGTCGGCGGGACAGAGTAAATTTTCCGCAAATAAGTACCTGTTGATGCACCCGTGCTCAGGTACGAACCGAGGATTCTGGAATGGCTGAAATTACCGCTGCACTGGTAAAAGAACTGCGTGAGCGTACTGGCGCAGGCATGATGGACTGCAAAAAAGCGCTGACTGAAGCGAGCGGCGACATCGAGCTGGCGATTGAAAACATGCGTAAGTCTGGCGCAATCAAAGCAGCGAAAAAAGCAGGTAACGTTGCTGCTGACGGCGTGATCAAAACCAAAATCGTTGGTAACTACGGTGTGATTCTGGAAGTAAACTGCCAGACTGACTTCGTTGCAAAAGATGGCGGCTTCCAGGCATTTGCTGACAAAGTGCTGGACGCGGCTGCGGCTAACCGCATCACCGACGTTGAAGCGCTGAAAGCACAGTTTGAAGAAGAGCGCGTTGCACTGGTTGCCAAAATCGGTGAAAACATCAACATTCGTCGCGTTGCAGTGCTGGAAGGCGAAGAGCTGGGCAGCTACCTGCACGGCGCACGTATCGGCGTTCTGGTTTCAGCGAAAGGCGCTAACGAAGATCTGATCAAACAGATCGCGATGCACGTTGCGGCAAGCAAGCCTGAGTTTGTTAAGCCAGAAGACGTTTCTGCCGAAGTGGTTGAGAAAGAGTACCAGGTTCAGCTGGATATCGCGATGCAGTCTGGCAAGCCAAAAGAAATCGCAGAGAAAATGGTTGAAGGCCGCATGAAGAAATTCACCGGTGAAGTTTCTCTGACCGGTCAGGCATTCGTTATCGATCCAGCCAAAACCGTTGGCCAGGCGCTGAAAGAGCAGGGCGCTGACGTGATCAACTTCATCCGCTTCGAAGTGGGCGAAGGCATCGAGAAAGTTGAGACTGATTTTGCTGCTGAAGTTGCAGCGATGTCCAAACAGTCTTAATAATCTGAAAGAACCGCCAGATGGCGGTTCTTTTTTGTCTGCCACAGGCAAAAGATACGTTTTCAGTTTCATCCCAATAGCAATTCTTTTGCTGTAAGCGGATGATTGATCGGAATTACTTCTCACTCATCATATCTTCCAGGAAGAACTGACCATGGCGACCAACGCAAAACCTGTTTATCAACGTATCCTGCTAAAACTCAGCGGTGAAGCACTGCAAGGTGCAGAAGGTTTTGGTATCGACGCGAGTGTGCTTGACCGCATGGCTCAGGAAGTTAAAGAGCTGGTCGAACTGGGTATCCAGGTGGGCGTTGTGATTGGCGGGGGCAACCTGTTCCGTGGAGCGGGTCTGGCACAGGCGGGCATGAACCGCGTTGTCGGCGACCACATGGGGATGCTGGCCACCGTAATGAATGGCCTGGCAATGCGTGATGCGCTGCATCGTGCCTATGTTAACGCCCGTCTGATGTCGGCCATTCCCCTGAACGGCGTGTGCGACAACTACAGCTGGGCAGAAGCCATCAGCCTGTTACGCAATAACCGCGTTGTCATCTTCTCCGCAGGTACCGGTAACCCCTTCTTTACGACGGATTCTGCCGCC
Source organism: Pantoea sp. BS_8 (assembly GCF_041954965.1). Classification (NCBI taxonomy): domain Bacteria; kingdom Pseudomonadati; phylum Pseudomonadota; class Gammaproteobacteria; order Enterobacterales; family Erwiniaceae; genus Pantoea; species Pantoea sp. BS_8. The sequence continues at coordinate 29,194 of NZ_JAVAXU010000004.1, read as the reverse complement.
TGTCTGCGCGGTATCGAAATCGAAGCCGATGTGGTGTTGAAAGCCACCAAAGTTGACGGCGTTTATTCTGCGGACCCGGTGAAGCACCCCGATGCAACACTGTACGAAAAACTGACCTATGCGGAAGTGCTGGATCAAGAGCTAAAAGTGATGGATCTCGCCGCGTTTACGCTGGCGCGCGATCACAAACTGCCTATCCGCGTTTTCAACATGAACAAGCCTGGCGCATTGCGTCGCGTAGTGATGGGTGAAAAAGAAGGCACCCTGATTACGCATTAATACCCGAGGCGAGATAAAATAGGGTATATTCTGTCAGTGCGGCGCGGTATTGCCGCACGCCATTCAGGATTATCGATGCTTATCGATCCCGCTTCCGGTAATGCCGGAACTGGCCAGGTCAAACCGAATCCAAGGGTTTTAACGTGATTAACGACATTAAAAAAGATGCTGATACGCGCATGGATAAATGCGTGGAAGCATTCAAAACCACTATCAGCAAGGTGCGCACAGGTCGTGCTTCACCTTCACTGCTCGACGGCATCATCGTTGAATATTACGGCACGCCGACGCCACTGCGTCAGCTGGCTTCCGTCACTGTTGAAGATTCCCGCACGCTGAAAATCAACGTGTTTGATCGCTCTCTCGGCCCGGCCGTTGAAAAAGCGATTATGGCGTCTGATCTTGGGCTGAATCCCAGCTCTGCCGGTTCGGACATTCGTGTTCCGCTGCCTGCACTGACCGAAGAACGTCGTAAAGACCTGATTAAAATCGTGCGCGGCGAAGCCGAGCAGGGCCGTGTGTCGGTACGTAACGTCCGTCGCGATGCCAACGATAAGATCAAAGCGCTGCTGAAAGATAAAGAGATCAGCGAAGACGACGAACGTCGCGCGCAGGATGAAATCCAGAAAATGACCGATGCGCACATCAAGAAAGTCGATGCAGCATTGGCCGAAAAAGAAACGGAGCTGATGGATTTCTAATTCCATCTTCGCCGACGAAAACGCCGTACAGGGAGGCCTTCTGACTGAATGCCATCTCTGGCGGCGTTTTACGTTGTGCCCCACGCTTTTACCGATACAGGGACAGCATTATGAAGCGATTAACTCTGCTGGGTTCGACCGGATCAATCGGCACCAGCACGCTGGCCGTCGTTAAAGCCAATCCGGCGCTTTACCAGGTCACGGCGCTGGTGGCGGGCAAAAATGTAGCCCTGATGGCAGAACAGTGTGCACAGTTTCAACCGCGCTACGCCGCCATGGCAGATGAAGACGCTGCCGCCGCGCTACGTGAGCGACTGAGAGCATTGAAGATCAGGACTGAAGTGCTCTCCGGCGTTCAGGCAGCCTGTGAACTGGCCGCGCTGGATGAGGTTGACCAGGTGATGGCCGCGATTGTGGGTGCATCGGGGTTATTACCCACGCTGGCCGCCATTCGCGCCGGCAAAACGGTCTTGCTGGCGAACAAAGAATCGCTGGTCACCTGCGGCCGTTTATTTATGGAGGCGGTACGTCAACATAACGCGCAGTTGTTGCCGGTCGATAGCGAGCACAATGCCATTTTTCAGAGTTTGCCCGCTTCCATCCAGCATCAGTTAGGTTACGCTGACCTGCAGAATAACGGCATTGAGTCGATTATTCTTACGGGATCGGGTGGCCCTTTTCGTGACACAAATTTAGCAGATCTGAGCAATATGTCGCCAGATCAGGCTTGTGCACATCCGAACTGGACAATGGGGCGTAAAATCTCTGTTGATTCGGCCACCATGATGAATAAAGGTCTTGAATACATTGAAGCGCGCTGGCTGTTTAATGCCAGCGCAGCGCAGATGGAAGTGATTTTGCACCCACAATCGGTGATCCACTCCATGGTGCGGTATTGCGATGGCAGCGTGCTGGCCCAGTTAGGTTCGCCTGACATGCGGACACCAATCGCCCACAGTATGGCCTGGCCCGCACGTATTGAGGCTGGGGTCACACCGCTGGACTTTACCCGCATGTCGGCACTGACCTTCTCGGCACCTGATTTTGGTCGTTACCCCTGTCTCAAACTCGCGATTGATGCCTGCGAAGCCGGACAGGCAGCGACCACCACGCTCAATGCGGCCAATGAGATTGCCGTGGCGGCTTTCCTGGATAAGCAGATCCGTTTTACGGATATTGCCGCGTTGAACAGCGCAGTGCTGTCGGCGCATCACTGTCAGGAGCCGGACTCCGTGGATGCGGTCATTGACATTGACCGAAGCGCACGCGCGGCGGCAACAGAAATGTTGTCCCATTTCACGTCGTAATAACGATTACGCTGAGGCTATTTGTTCGCTTCGGGTGAAAATGTTATAGTCGCTGGCTCGCGTTTAACGGTCTGTCACCGAATTCGGTGTGGCCCGGCAGGCAATGTCGGGATTTGTACCGGGCGCAATGTATTCAGAAACCACAGCATTTCTGATGAAAGGAATTGATTACGCGTTATGTCGTCTGAAAATCACAACAACACCGATGACCAACAGGGTACCGGTCCGCGCCACGTCGCTATCATCATGGATGGCAATGGCCGCTGGGCTAAAAACCAGGGAAAACTGCGTATTTCCGGCCATAAAGCGGGCGTGAAATCAGTACGCCGCGCCGTTAGCTTTGCTGTCAATAATAATCTGGAAGCGTTAACGCTTTACGCCTTTAGCAGCGAAAACTGGAGCCGTCCTGCGCAGGAAGTGACAGCCTTAATGGAACTGTTTGTCTGGGCGCTGGATAGCGAAGTGAAGAGCCTGCATAAACACAATGTCCGCTTACGCATTATTGGCGATATCAGTCGATTCAGCCCGCGTATTCAGGAACGTGTCCGTCGGGCCGAGGCGCTGACGGAAAATAACGATCGCCTGACGTTAAACATCGCCGCTAACTACGGCGGACGTTGGGATATCATCGAAGGTGTTAAAAAGTTGGCTGAACAGGTACAGGAAGGCTTGTTACGCCCTGATCAGATAACCGAAGAGAGTCTGACGTCGCAGCTGTGTATGAACCAGCTGGCGCCAGTGGATTTAGTGATAAGGACCGGGGGAGAGCATCGGATTAGCAACTTCCTGTTGTGGCAGATTGCCTATGCGGAATTCTATTTTACTGATGTGCTCTGGCCGGATTTTGATGAACACGTTTTTGAAGGTGCACTGAATGCATTCTCTCTGCGGGAGCGACGCTTTGGCGGCGCTGCACCAGGCGGCGCCTGAGCAATCTGGGGGTAACCTTTGCTGAAGTCTCGTCTGATCACCGCGCTGATCCTTATTCCGCTGGTGATCGCTGCATTGTTCTGGTTACCGCCTGTTGGCTTTGCAATTGTTACGATTATCATCTGCATGCTTGCCGCCTGGGAATGGGGGCAGCTCTCCGGTATGGCATCGCGTCAGCAACGTATCTGGCTGGCCGTGATCTGTGGCCTTGTGCTGACGCTTATGCTCCTTACCCTTCCCCCTTACGAACATAACGCCTATCTGCCGCAGGTTACAGGCTGGCTGTGGGCTTCGCTGGCCTGGTGGACGGGCGCGCTGCTGTTGGTTCTGTTTTATCCAGCCTCTGCGACACTCTGGCGTCATTCCCGGCTTCTCCGCCTGCTGTTCGGTGTCTTAACCATTATTCCTTTCTTCTGGGGCATGATGGCGCTCCGCCAGTATCACTACGAATCTGATCATTTTGCCGGTGCATGGTGGCTGTTGTTTGTCATGTTTCTGGTCTGGGGGGCCGATTCAGGTGCTTATATGTTCGGTAAGCTGTTTGGCAGGCATAAGCTGGCCCCCAAAGTATCACCCGGTAAAACCTGGGAAGGATTTTTGGGCGGACTGGTCTCTTCCGCGCTTATTGCTGTGCTGTTTGCCAGCTTTGCGCCGCTGACCATCCCGACGGGCACGCTGGTCATGTGTGCGGTGATTTCGACGCTCGCATCAGTCCTGGGCGATCTCACGGAAAGCATGTTTAAACGTGAAGCCGGTATCAAAGACAGCGGTAACCTGATCCCGGGACATGGCGGCATCCTCGACCGCATTGACAGCCTGACAGCAGCCGTACCGGTCTTTGCCTGCCTGTTACTGTTGGTGTTTCAGACACTCTAAGGGCAAACGACGATGTTAAGCGTAATCTGGAGTTTTGCCGCATTCATCATTGCACTGGGCATATTAATTACGGTGCATGAATTTGGCCATTTTTGGGTGGCGCGGCGCTGCGGGGTCAGAGTCGAACGTTTTTCAATCGGTTTTGGTAAAGCGTTATGGCAACGCCGTGACCGCCATGGGACCGAATTTGTTCTTGCCCTCATTCCACTTGGCGGTTACGTCAAAATGCTGGATGAGCGGGTCGAAAGCGTCCCTGCGGAACTCCGGCACCAGGCGTTTAACAATAAAGCCATCTGGCAGCGCGCCTCCATTATCGCTGCTGGTCCTGTCGCCAATTTCCTGTTCGCCATCTTTGCCTACTGGGTCGTCTTCATTCATGGCGTGCCGGGTGTGAAACCTGTGGTTGGTGAAATTCTGAACGGTTCGGTAGCGGCGGAAGCGCAAATTACACCCGGAACGGAACTTAAGGCCGTCGACGGTATCGAAACGCCTGACTGGGAAGCTGTGCGCATGGCGCTGGTCGGTAAAATCGGTGACAGCAGCACGACGCTGACAGTGGGTCGCTTTGGCGAACAAGGGACGCAGCAAAAGCACGTTGATTTGCGGAACTGGCAGTTTGAGCCTGATAAGCAGGATCCGGTGGTGGCGCTGGGGATACGTCCTCGCGGTCCACAGATCGAAACGACACTGGCTGAAGTGCAAAAGAATTCACCCGCCAGTGAAGCCGGTTTGCAAGCGGGCGACAGGATCGTTAAAGTCGATGGTCAGTTATTAACGCAATGGCAGCTTTTTGCGACTCAGGTTCGGGATAACCCCGGAAAAAGTATGGCCCTTGAGGTCGATCGCAACGGTGAAGCGGTGAAGTTGACCCTGACGCCGGAAGCGAAACCTGGAAATAAAGCGGAAGGGTTTGCGGGCGTCATTCCGCGAGTTGTTCCTCTGCCAGACGAGTACAAAACGGTAAGACAATATGGCGCGTTCCCGGCCATTGGTGAGGCCAGTGTAAAAACCTGGCAACTGATGAAGCTGACCGTCTCCATGTTGGGCAAGTTAATAACCGGTGATGTGAAGTTGAACAACCTGAGCGGCCCAATCTCGATTGCGCAAGGTGCAGGTTTGTCAGCCGAGTACGGAATGATTTACTACCTGATGTTCCTGGCGTTGATTAGCGTCAACTTAGGAATCATCAATCTGTTCCCGCTGCCGGTTTTAGATGGTGGGCACTTGCTCTTCCTGGCGATCGAAAAGATCAAAGGGGGACCGGTGTCCGATCGAGTTCAAGACTTTAGTTATCGCATCGGCTCAATACTGCTGGTGATGTTAATGGGGCTTGCACTTTTCAATGATTTCTCACGCCTGTAACCGCTGGAACGCGAGCTTGCGTGGGATGTGTTAGGAAAACGCATAATAACGATGGCGATGAAAAAGTTGCTCATAGCGTCGCTGCTGTTTAGCAGCGCCACCGTTTACGGTGCAGACGATTTCGTGGTGAAGGACATTCATTTCGAAGGGCTGCAGCGAGTCGCCGTCGGCGCGGCTCTGCTGAGCATGCCAGTTCGGGTTGGCGATACGGTGAATGACGATGACGTCAGAAATACCATTCGCTCCCTGTTCGCGACTGGCAACTTTGAGGATGTTCAGGTCCTGCGAGATGGTAATACGCTGATTGTTCAGGTTAAAGAACGTCCTACCATCGCCAGCATTACCTTCAGCGGTAACAAAGCGGTTAAGGACGATCAGCTCAAACAGAACCTTGAAGCCTCAGGTGTGCGCGTCGGCGAAGCGCTGGACCGCACCACAATCTCTTCAATCGAGAAGGGACTGGAAGACTTCTACTACAGCGTGGGTAAATATACCGCCAGCGTAAAAGCCGTTGTCACACCGCTGCCGCGTAACCGCGTCGATCTGAAACTGGTCTTTACCGAAGGTGTTTCTGCCAAAATTCAGCAGATCAACATTGTAGGTAATAAAGCCTTCAGTTCAGACGAACTCATTTCCCGTTTCCAGCTGCGTGACGAAGTGCCGTGGTGGAACGTGGTGGCTGACCGTAAATACCAGAAACAGAAACTGGCGGGTGACCTTGAAACCCTGCGCAGCTTCTATCTGGATCGCGGTTATGCCCGTTTCAATATTGATTCGACGCAGGTGAGCCTGACGCCGGATAAGAAAGGCATCTACATCACCGTTAACATCACCGAAGGCGATCAGTACAAGATTGCCGGCGTTATTGTTAACGGCAGCATGGCCGGCCATTCGGCGGAAATCGAACACCTGACCAAAATCCCGGCGGGCGAGCTGTATAACGGCGCAAAAGTCACGTCGATGGAAGATGATATCAAGAAGCTGTTAGGCCGCTACGGTTATGCCTATCCGCGCGTCGTGACGCAGCCTGAAATTAACGATGCCGATAAAACCGTTAAGTTGCATATCAACGTGGATGCGGGCAACCGCTACTACGTGCGTAAAGTGCGCTTTGAAGGTAACGACACCTCGAAAGATGCCGTACTGCGTCGCGAAATGCGCCAGATGGAAGGTGCCTGGCTGGGCAGCGATCTGGTCGATCAGGGTAAAGAGCGCCTGAATCGTACAGGTTACTTCGAAACCGTTGACGTGGATACGCAGCGTGTACCGGGCTCACCGGATCAGGTTGACGTGGTTTACAAAGTTAAAGAGCGTAACACCGGTACCTTTAACTTCGGCGTCGGCTACGGTACGGAAAGTGGCGTCAGCTTCCAGGTCGGCGTGACCCAGGATAACTGGCTGGGTACCGGGAATACCGTCGGTATCAGCGGAACCAAAAACGACTACCAGACCTATGCAGAGTTCTCCCTGACCGATCCTTACTTTACCGTTGATGGTGTGAGTCTGGGCGGCCGGGTGTTCTACAACAACTTTAAGGCCAGCGACGCCGATCTCTCCGGCTATACCAACAGAAGTTACGGTACAGACGGGACATTGGGCTTCCCAATCAATGAGAACAACTCGCTGCGCGTCGGTCTGGGTTATGTACACAACGACCTGTCGGATATGCGTCCTCAGGTTGCGATGTGGCGCTATCTGGACTCGGTTGGTAAGCCACAGCAGTTAAACCGCAATGGCGATTTCTCGGCTGACGACTTCACCTTTAACTATGGCTGGACGTATAACACGCTGGACCGCGGTTTCTTCGCGACTTCGGGTAACCGTACCAACCTGAACGGTAAGGTGACGATCCCGGGTTCCGATAATGAGTTCTACAAAGTCACCCTGGACAGCCAACAGTATGTGCCGATCAATAAAGATCACACCTGGGTTGTGCTGGGCCGTGGCCGTGTCGGCTATGGTGACGGGCTGGGCGGTAAAGAGATGCCGTTCTATGAGAACTTCTACGCCGGTGGTTCCAGTACCGTGCGTGGCTTCCAGTCCAACACCATCGGTCCGAAAGCGGCCTACCTGAATGATGGCTCATCGTACTGTAACCTGAGCGATCCTAACGGTATCTGTAAATCGAGTGATGCGGTGGGCGGTAACGCGATGGCAATTGCCAGCCTTGAGCTGATTACGCCCACGCCGTTCCTGAGTGAGAAATATTCGAACTCGGTGCGTACGTCGCTGTTTGTCGACGCCGGTACCGTCTGGGATACCAAATGGCAGAACACCGCTGAAACGCGCGCTGCTGGTATTCCTGACTACAGCGATCCAAACAACATTCGCGTCTCGACCGGTGTGTCTTTACAGTGGATGTCACCGCTGGGGCCGTTAGTGTTCTCCTACGCCCAGCCGGTTAAGAAAGTGGACGGAGATAAGTCAGAGCAGTTCCAGTTTAACATTGGTAAAACCTGGTAACGTTCTGTACAGGGATGTGAAAAAAATAGCTTGCAGCTGTGGAGCATTGTTATGCTCCGCACTGCAAACATACATGTTGAGGGTAAGGAGTTTATAGTGAAAAAGTTGTTATGTGCAGTTACTCTGGGTGTTGCATTGGCTGCTTCTGCTGGCGCACAGGCGGCCGATAAAGTCGCAACTGTTGATCTGAGCCAGGTTTTCCAGAAATCACCTCAGCGCGCTGCTATCTCCAAACAGCTTGAGAGTGAGTTCCAGGGCCGCGCCACTGAACTCCGTTCTCAGCACGACAAAATTCAGCAGGAAATGCAGGATCTGCAGCGCAATGCGCCAACCATGAAGGCGAGCGAGCGCAACAAGAAAGAGAAGCAGATCGAATCTGAGCGTAATGCCTTCCAGGCGAAAGCAGACGCGTTTGAGAAAGACAACCAGACCCGTCAGGTTCAGGAACGTAACAAGCTGCTGGAAAAAATCCAGACTGCCGTTCAGTCAGTTGCCAAAAGCGGCGGATATGACCTGGTCCTGAATTCTCAGGCTGTGCTTTATTCTGGTTCTGATGTGAAAGACATCACTGATGAAGTTGCGAAGCAGGTTAAATAATCGATGTCATCAATTCGACTGGCTGATTTAGCCCAGCAGTTGGATGCAGAATTGCACGGAGATGGCGATATCGCCATCTCCGGCATTGCTTCTATGCAATCCGCCACAACTGGTCAAATCACATTTCTTGCCAACAGCCGCTACCGCGAGCAGCTCGCGCTGGTCCAGGCATCAGCCGTGGTGCTGACGGAAGCGGATCTGGAATGGTGTAAAACCGCCGCGCTGGTGGTGAAAAATCCTTATCTCACCTATGCGAGAATGGCGCAGCTGCTCGACACTACGCCACAGCCCGCGCAGGATATTGCGCCAAGTGCTGTGATTGATCCCAGCGCGAGACTCGGTGCCAATGTCTCTGTCGGGGCCAATGCGGTTATTGAATCTGACGTTGAGCTCGGTGATAACGTTGTCATTGGCGCAGGCTGTTTTGTGGGTAAAAAAACCCGTATCGGCAGCGGTACGCGTTTGTGGGCTAACGTCTCGGTTTACCATGAAGTAGTCATTGGTCAGCATTGCCTGATTCAGTCCGGCACCGTCATCGGTTCTGATGGCTTCGGCTACGCGAACGATCGGGGTAACTGGGTGAAAATACCGCAGTTGGGCTCGGTGATTATTGGCGATCGGGTAGAAATTGGTGCCTGTACGACCATTGATCGTGGCGCGCTGGATAACACTCTGATCGGCAATGGTGTTATCATAGATAACCAATGTCAGATTGCCCACAACGTAGTGATTGGCGACAATACTGCGGTTGCTGGCGGTGTGATCATGGCGGGTAGTTTAAAAATTGGTCGTTATTGTATGATTGGCGGTGCCAGCGTCATCAACGGCCATATGGAAATCTGTGACAAAGTAACCGTAACCGGTATGGGCATGGTTATGCGTCCGATAACAGAACCTGGTGTATACTCCTCAGGAATTCCATTACAGCCCAACAAAACCTGGCGCAAAACTGCAGCGTTGGTGATGAATATCGACGACATGAGCAAACGCTTAAAAGCAATCGAGCGCAAAGTCGGCAAAGACGACTAAACGCCATCCCATGACTGACCGGCTTTCATAATAACAGTGTAAGCAGGGAAGCCAGGCGCCACGGAAACTATTTGCGGCCTGCCAACGATCATGATGATCGGTGCAGGCCGTGTTATTGATGTCATCAGATTTTTAGGACAGGAAGAGTATTTTGACTACTGAAACTCATACTCTGCAAATTGAAGAGATTTTAGAGCTGCTGCCGCACCGTTATCCGTTTCTGCTGGTAGACCGCGTGCTGGATTTTGAAGAAAACAAATATCTGCGCGCGGTAAAGAACGTCTCCTTTAACGAACCGTTTTTCCAGGGGCATTTCCCTGGTAAACCGATTTTTCCCGGCGTTCTGATTCTGGAAGCGATGGCGCAGGCCACCGGTATTCTGGCATTCAAAAGCGTGGGGAAACTGGAGCCAGGCGAGCTCTATTATTTTGCAGGCATTGATAATGCCCGTTTCAAGCGTCCGGTCGTACCGGGCGATCAAATGATTATGGAAGTGACTTTCGAGAAAACCCGCCGTGGTCTGACGCGCTTTAACGGCGTAGCGACCGTGGACGGTAAAATCGTTTGTGAAGCGACCATGATGTGTGCCCGTAGCCGGGAGGCATAATTCGTGATTGATCCAACCGCCAACATCCATCCCAGTTCTGTCATTGAAGACGGGGCCATCATCGGCCCTGGCGTTCATATCGGCCCGTTCTGCTTTATCGGGGCGAATGTTGAAATTGGTGAAGGAACCGTACTCAAGTCACACGTTGTGGTGAATGGCCATACACGTATCGGTAAAGACAATCAGATCTATCAGTTCGCCTCCATTGGTGAAGTGAATCAGGATTTAAAATACGCGGGCGAACCTACCCGGGTTGAGATTGGCGATCGTAACCGAATCCGTGAAAGCGTCACCATTCATCGCGGCACGACGCAGGGCACGAATGTCACGGTTGTCGGCAGCGACAACCTGCTGATGGTTAACGTCCACATCGCCCATGACTGTGTGATCGGCAACCGCTGCATCATGGCCAACAACGCCACGCTGGGCGGCCATGTCACGGTGGATGATTTCGCCATCATTGGCGGTATGACCGCTGTGCACCAGTGGTGCACCATTGGCGCGCATGTGATGGTTGGCGGGTGTTCAGGCGTTGCTCAGGATGTGCCGCCCTATGTTATTGCACAGGGGAATCACGCGACGCCATTCGGAATCAATATTGAAGGCCTGAAACGTCGCGGCTTCAGCAAAGAGTCACTGCACGCGATTCGTAATGCCTATAAGTTGCTTTACCGCAGCGGCAGAACGCTGGATGAGGTTAAGCCAGAAATCGAAGCGATTGCTCAGCAACACAGTGAAGTGCAGCCTTTCTATGACTTTTTTGCCCGTTCAACTCGTGGATTAATTCGCTAATTCATGTCAGCGCGTCCCCTTACGATAGCCGTCGTCGCCGGAGAAACCTCTGGCGACATCCTTGGTGCAGGCCTGATTCGTGCCTTAAAAGCGCGTCATCCTGATGCCCGGTTTGTTGGCGTCGCAGGCCCATTGATGCAGGCCGAAGGCTGTGAAGCCTGGTACGAAATGGAAGAACTGGCGGTGATGGGCATTGTGGAAGTGCTGGGACGATTGCGCCGCTTGCTGGCTATTCGTCGCGATCTGACACAGCGCTTTATCTCGCTGAAACCCGATGTGTTTGTCGGTATTGACGCACCGGATTTCAATATCACGCTGGAAGGTAATCTTAAGCGCGCAGGCATTCGCACGATTCATTACGTCAGTCCCTCTGTCTGGGCCTGGCGGCAAAAACGGGTGTTCAAAATCGGTCGCAACACCGATCTGGTGCTGGCATTTCTGCCGTTTGAAAAAGCCTTTTACGATCGTTTCGGTGTCCCGTGCCGTTTTATCGGCCACACCATGGCGGATGCTATGCCGCTACAGCCCGACAAAGCCGCCGCCCGTCGCCATCTGGGCATTGACGACAATGCCCAGTGTCTGGCGTTATTGCCCGGCAGTCGCGGTGCCGAAGTTGACATGCTGAGTGCTGACTTTCTTAAAACGGCGCAGATACTTCGTAAGCGCTATCCGGCGCTGGAAATTGTGGTACCGCTGGTTAACCCGAAGCGCCGCGAGCAGTTTGAGCAAATCAAAGCGCAGGTTGCGCCGGAGCTGCCCGTGCATCTGCTGGACGGGCAGGGCCGTGAAGCGATGGTGGCCAGTGATGCTGCGCTGCTGGCGTCCGGCACCGCGGCGCTTGAATGCATGCTGGCGAAATGCCCCATGGTCGTGGGCTACCGAATGAAGCCGTTTACCTTCTGGCTGGCAAAACGACTGGTCAAAACTGACTACGTTTCGTTGCCTAACCTGCTGGCCGGGCGAGAGCTGGTCAAAGAACTGCTGCAGGATGAGTGCCAACCTGAAGCGCTGGCTGCGGCGCTGGATCCGCTGTTACATGCCAGTCATGAACGCGAAACGTTATTGCAGACCTTCTACGAACTGCACCAGCAGATTCGCTGGAATGCGGACGAACAAGCCGCAAATGCGGTACTGGAGCTCGCCAATGGCTGATTTTATCTATCCCAACGCCCGACTGATTGCCGGTGTGGATGAAGTGGGGCGCGGCCCGCTGGTTGGTGCGGTGGTGACTGCGGCGGTAATTCTCGATCCGGCGAAACCCATTCCGGGCCTGGCCGATTCGAAAAAGCTCTCAGAGAAACGTCGCCTGGCGCTGTTTGATCAGATTAAAGAGCATGCGCTGGCCTGGAGTCTTGGCCGTGCCGAACCGGAAGAGATCGACAGCCTGAATATTCTGCATGCCACGATGCTGGCGATGCAGCGCGCGGTGGCCGGCCTGGCGATCACGCCTGATTATGTGCTGATTGACGGCAATCGCTGTCCGGTCTTGCCTGTACCATCACTGGCCGTAGTAAAAGGCGACAGCCTGGTTGCTGAAATCAGTGCGGCCTCGATCATCGCCAAAGTCACGCGCGATCGTGAAATGGCAGAGCTGGATTTGTTGTTTCAGCAGTATGGTTTTGCGCAACATAAAGGTTATCCTACGGCGTTACATATGGAAAAGTTAACGCAGTATGGCGCAACACCACATCACCGCCGCAGCTTTGCGCCGGTGCGTAATGCGCTCATCGATGCCGAAGTGCTGGCGAGCAGCGCCTCCACGCTGCGCTAATCCGCCCCTGTTTTAACCGGAAACTGATATGGCCGAACCCCGTTTTATACATCTGCATGTTCACAGCGACTATTCCATGATCGACGGCCTGGCGAAAACCGGCCCGCTGATTAAGAAAGCGGCTGCGTTAGGCATGCCAGCCATGGCGATTACCGACTTCACCAACCTGTGTGGTCTGGTGAAATTTTACGGTGGTGCGCATGGGGCGGGGATCAAACCGATTATCGGGGCGGATTTTAACGTTGCCAGTGAGCTGATGGGGGATGAACTGACCCAGATTACGGTGCTGGCGGCCAACAACACCGGCTATCAAAACCTCACGTTACTCATTTCCCGCGCGTATCAACGCGGTTACGGTGTGGCCGGTCCGATAATCGATCGTGACTGGCTGGCTGAATTACAGGAAGGTCTGATCCTGCTGTCAGGTGGCCGTCGTGGAGATGTGGGGCGCAGTCTGCTGCGCGGTAACAGCGCACTGGTTTCAGAGTGCCTTGCGTTTTATCAGCAACATTTTGCCGATCGCTATTACCTGGAACTGGTACGTACCGGACGACCCGACGAAGAAACCTATCTGCACGCCGCCGTTGAGCTGGCGATTGCCGAAGGCATCCCGGTTGTGGCCACGAACGAGGTCTGCTTCCTGAATGAAGAGGACTTTGATGCGCATGAAATTCGCGTCGCCATTCATGATGGTTATACGCTGGACGATCCTAAACGGCCCCGTAATTACAGTCCTCAGCAATATATGCGCAGCGAAGACGAGATGTGCGAGTTGTTCGCAGACATCCCTGAAGCGCTCGAAAACAGCGTAGAGATTGCTAAGCGTTGTAACGTCACCGTCAGACTGGGTGAGTACTTTCTGCCGCAGTTCCCGACGGGCGACATGACCACCGAGGATTTCCTGGTAATGAAATCCCGTGAGGGGCTGGAAGAACGTCTGGCGATGCTGTTCCCGGATGAAGCCGTGCGGGCGGAAAAACGGCCGGAATACGATGAACGTCTGGACGTTGAACTGAACGTAATCAACCAGATGGGATTCCCCGGCTACTTCCTGATCGTAATGGAGTTTATACAGTGGTCGAAAGATAACGGCGTACCGGTAGGGCCGGGACGCGGTTCGGGGGCCGGTTCGCTGGTGGCCTATGCGCTCAAAATTACCGATCTCGATCCCCTTGAGTTCGACCTGCTGTTCGAACGTTTTCTTAACCCTGAACGCGTTTCCATGCCCGATTTCGACGTCGATTTCTGTATGGAAAAACGTGACCAGGTGATTGAACACGTGGCCGATATGTACGGCCGCGAAGCGGTATCCCAGATTATTACCTTCGGTACGATGGCGGCCAAGGCGGTCATTCGTGACGTGGGTCGCGTGCTGGGCCATCCCTATGGTTTTGTCGATCGTATTTCAAAACTGGTGCCGCCCGATCCGGGCATGACGCTGGACAAAGCCTTTGCCGCGGAACCGCAGCTGCCTGAAATTTATGAGGCGGATGAAGAGGTTAAAGCGCTTATCGATATGGCGCGGAAGCTGGAAGGGGTAACCCGAAACGCCGGTAAACATGCGGGTGGCGTGGTGATCGCGCCAACCAAGATCACCGATTTTGCACCGCTGTATTGTGATGAAAACGGTCAGTATCCGGTAACCCAGTTCGATAAAAATGATGTGGAATATGCGGGCCTGGTGAAGTTTGACTTCCTGGGGTTGCGAACGCTCACCATCATTGACTGGGCGCTGAAAATGATTAACCCGCGCCGCGAAAAGCAGGGCTTACCGCCGATCGATATCGCAACCATTCCGCTTGAAGACAAAAAGAGCTTCGACATGCTGCAGCGCGCGGAAACCACCGCGGTTTTCCAGCTTGAATCGCGCGGCATGAAAGATCTGATTAAGCGCCTGAAGCCTGACTGTTTTGAAGATATGATCGCGCTTGTGGCCCTGTTCCGTCCGGGGCCCTTACAGTCGGGCATGGTTGATAACTTCATTGACCGTAAGCACGGTCGGGAAGCCATTTCTTACCCGGATATTCAGTGGCAACACGAAAGCCTGAAGCCGGTACTGGAGCCGACCTACGGTATTATCCTCTACCAGGAACAGGTCATGCAGATTGCCCAGGTCCTGTCCGGCTACACGCTGGGCGGGGCGGACATGCTGCGTCGCGCCATGGGTAAGAAGAAGCCTGAAGAGATGGCCAAACAGCGCTCTGTTTTTAAAGAGGGCGCGGAGAAGATGGGCATCGATGGCGAACTGTCGATGAAAATCTTCGATCTGGTGGAGAAATTCGCGGGTTATGGCTTCAACAAGTCGCACTCCGCCGCTTACGCGCTGGTGTCTTATCAGACCTTATGGCTGAAAGCGCACTATCCAGCGGAATTCATGGCGGCTGTGATGACGGCGGATATGGACAACACAGAAAAAGTGGTGGGTCTGGTAGATGAATGCTGGCGCATGGGCCTGAAAGTCCTGCCGCCGGACATTAACTCAGGTCTGTATCAGTTCCACGTTAATGATGAGGGCGAGATCGTTTACGGTATCGGCGCCATCAAAGGTGTGGGTGAAGGGCCGATCGAGGCGATCATCGATGCGCGTAACGAAGGCGGTTACTTCCGCGAACTGTTCGATCTCTGCGCGCGAACGGATACCAAAAAGATCAATCGCCGCGTGATGGAAAAGTTGATCATGTCCGGCGCCTTTGATCGTCTGGGCCCACATCGTGCCGCCCTGATGAGCGCACTGAACGATGCGCTGAAAGCGGCAGATCAGCATGCTAAAGCGGAAGCGATCGGTCAGGCCGACATGTTTGGCGTGCTGGCCGATGAGCCTGAACAGGTCGAACAGTCTTACGCCAGCGTCACGCCATGGCCGGAACAGGTGCAACTGGACGGTGAACGGGAAACCCTGGGTTTGTATCTGACCGGCCACCCGATTAACCAGTATCTGAAAGAAATTGAGCGTTACGTGGGTGGGATGCGTTTGAAAGATATGCATCCGACCGATCGTGGTAAGATTACCGTCGCGGCAGGCCTGGTGATTGCTGCGCGTGTAATGGTGACCAAACGCGGCAACCGAATTGGTATTTGTACACTGGACGACCGCTCTGGCCGTCTTGAAGTCATGTTATTTACCGATGCGTTAGATAAATACCAGCAACTGCTGGAGAAAGACCGTATCCTGATCGTCAGCGGACAGGTCAGCTTTGATGACTTTAGTGGTGGCCTTAAAATGACCGCCCGTGAAGTCATGGACATAGATGAAGCGCGTGAAAAATACGCGCGCGGACTTGCTATCTCGCTGACAGACAGGCAAATTGATGACCAGCTATTAAACCGACTCCGTCAGTCCCTTGAGCCTCATCGTTCAGGGACAATTCCGGTGCATCTCTACTATCAGAGAGCCGACGCGCGAGCGAAGCTACGCTTTGGTGCAGCGTGGCGAATATCGCCCAGCGATCGTTTACTCAACGATTTGCGGTCGTTAATTGGATCGGAGCAGGTAGAACTGGAGTTTGACTAAAACAGGAACATTATGAGTCTTAATTACCTGGATTTTGAACAGCCAATCGCAGAACTGGAAGCAAAAATTGATTCGCTTACCTCGATTGGTCGTCAGGACGATAAACACGTCAATCTCGACGAAGAAGTTAAGCGTCTGCGCGAGAAAAGCGTTGAGCTGACACGTAAAATCTTCGCCGATTTGGGCGCATGGCAAATCGCCCAACTGGCGCGACATCCATTACGTCCTTATACCTTTGATTATGTGCGCAATGCGTTTGACGATTTCGATGAGCTTGCGGGTGACCGCGCTTATGCGGATGACAAAGCGATTGTCGGCGGGATTGCCCGCCTCGACGGCCGTCCTGTGATGATCATCGGTCACCAGAAAGGGCGCGAAACCAAAGAGAAGATTCGCCGTAATTTTGGTATGCCGGCACCGGAAGGCTATCGCAAAGCGTTGCGCCTGATGGAAATGGCCGAACGCTTTAAAATGCCTATCATCACCTTTATCGACACGCCGGGTGCGTATCCGGGCGTGGGCGCGGAAGAGCGAGGTCAGTCTGAAGCTATCGCACGCAACCTGCGCGAAATGTCAGGCCTGAAAGTACCGGTCATCTGTACCGTTATCGGTGAGGGCGGTTCGGGTGGCGCACTGGCTATCGGCGTGGGCGACAAAGTGAACATGCTGCAGTACAGCACCTATTCGGTCATTTCACCGGAAGGCTGTGCCTCTATTCTGTGGAAAAGCGCCGATAAAGCGCCGCTGGCCGCAGAAGCGATGGGCATTACCGCGCCGCGTCTGAAAGAGCTTAAGCTGATTGATTCGGTCATCCCTGAGCCACTGGGCGGCGCGCATCGCCATCCGGTAGAAATGGCGCAGACGCTAAAACAGCAACTGCTGGCCGATCTGGCTGACCTGGAAGGGTTAAGCACCGAAGAATTATTAGATCGCCGTTATCAGCGTCTGATGAGTTATGGCTACGCCTGATTCAGTGCTGTGACGTAAAAGCGGACTCCGGTCCGCTTTTTTTATGCCACGAATCTGACTGCGGTTTCGTGGCGTAATTCGCTATGCTTACTCAATGCCTCAACAATCAGGGAGATGTGCATTGAATATTCTGGCGATCATGGGCGCGCATGGCGTGTTTTACAAAGATGAACCGTTACGCGAGTTGGATGTAGCACTGAGTCAGCAAGGTTTTCAGCTCATACGGCCTAAAAACACAGACGATCTTCTCAAACTGATTGAACACAATCCCCGTATCAGCGGTGTGATTTTTGACTGGGATGAGCACAACAGCCCTGAGCTGTGCGGTGAAATTAATCAGCTCAATGAATACCTGCCCCTGTATGCCTTTATTAATACCCACTCGCAAATGGATATCAGCATCAATGAGATGCGGCTACCGCTGCATTTTTTTGAGTACGCGCTGAATGCGGCCGACGATATCGCCTTGCACATCCGCCAGTACACGGATGATTACCTCGACCACATTACACCACCGTTAACCAAAGCGTTGTTCACCTATGTGAAAGAGGGAAAGTACACGTTCTGCACTCCGGGCCATATGGCCGGGACGGCCTTCCAGAAAAGCCCGGTGGGCTGTTTGTTCTATGACTTCTTTGGCGCGAATACGCTTAAGTCGGATATTTCGATTTCGGTGACTGAGCTGGGCTCGCTGCTGGATCATACCGGACCACATCTTGAGGCCGAAGAGTACATCGCCCGCACGTTCGGTGCGGAACAGAGCTATATGGTGACTAACGGCACCTCGACTTCGAACAAGATCGTGGGCATGTATGCCGCGCCGGCAGGCAGCACGATTCTGGTTGACCGCAACTGCCACAAGTCGCTTACCCACTTGCTGATGATGAGCGATCTGATCCCTGTCTGGCTAAAACCCACACGCAATGCCTTAGGCATTCTGGGCGGCATTCCGCAAAAAGAATTTACCCGTGCCAGCATTGAACAGAAAGTGGCTGCCACGCCGCGCGCCAGCTGGCCCGTTCATGCAGTAATTACTAACTCGACCTACGACGGTTTGCTTTATAACACGCAGTACATCAAGCAAACGCTCGACGTCCCCTCGATTCACTTTGATTCGGCCTGGGTGCCTTACACCAATTTTCACCCTATCTATGAGGGGAAAAGCGGCATGAGCGGTGAGCGGATACCGGGCAAGGTGATTTATGAAACTCAGTCCACGCATAAACTGCTGGCTGCCTTTTCGCAGGCCTCATTAATTCACATCAAAGGCGAGTACGACGAACAAACCTTTAATGAAGCCTACATGATGCACACCACCACATCGCCCAATTACGCGATTGTTTCCTCTATTGAAACAGCCGCCGCCATGCTGCGGGGGAATCCGGGGAAAAGGCTCATCAATCGGTCAGTCGAGCGCGCGTTACATTTTCGTCGTGAAATACAGCGGTTGCGCGAAGAGTCGGACAGCTGGTTCTTTGATATCTGGCAACCAGAGCATGTGGATGAAGCGCAGTGCTGGCCGATCCAGCCGGGAGACGAAGCGTGGCATGGATTCACCCAGGCCGATCGCGATCATATGTATCTCGATCCGATCAAAGTCACCATCCTTACACCGGGCATGAGCGAGTTAGGAGAAATGGCCGAAGAGGGGATCCCCGCTGCGCTGGTGGCGAAATTCCTTGATGAGCGTGGGATTGTGGTGGAAAAGACCGGTCCGTATAACCTGTTGTTCTTGTTCAGTATTGGCATCGACAAGACCAAGGCGATGAGCGTGCTGCGTGGATTAACCGAATTTAAGCGCGCCTACGACCTGAATCTGCGCGTAAAAAACATGCTGCCGGATCTGTATGCGGAAGATCCCGACTTTTACCGCACGATGCGCATCCAGACGCTGGCGCAGGGGATTCATCGCCTGATTCAGCAACATGACCTGCCGCGTCTGATGCTGAAAGCCTTTGATGTCTTACCTGAGATGAAAATGACGCCGCATCAGGCGTTCCAGCAGCAGGTGAAAGGCAATATTGAGACCGTAAACATAAATGAGCTGGTGGGCCGTATCTCTGCCAACATGATATTGCCTTATCCTCCCGGTGTACCGCTGGTGATGCCTGGCGAAATGATCACAGAACAAAGCCGCGCCGTGCTCGACTTCCTGCTCATGCTGTGTAGCATTGGGCGCCACTATCCTGGCTTTGAGACAGATATTCACGGCGCGACGCTAACCGATGAAGGTGAATATCGGGTACGTGTGCTGAAACAGAGCGGGGAACAGGAATGAAGGACCAACAGGGAGCAAACATGCTACAGCTAACGCACATTCACCATATCGCCATCATTGCGTCAGATTATCATCGCAGTAAAGCCTTTTACTGCGACATACTGGGATTTGAACTGCAAAGTGAGCACTACCGCGAAGCGCGCGATTCGTGGAAAGGCGATCTGGCGTTAAACGGTCAGTACACCATTGAGCTGTTTTCCTTTCCACACCCGCCCGCCCGGGTCAGTCAGCCGGAAGCCTGTGGCCTTCGCCATCTGGCTTTCAGCGTGCCGGACGTGGAAGCCGCGGTGCGCTATCTGGACACGCAGGGCGTGACATGTGAACCCATTCGCATTGACGCGCTTACCGGGAAACCCTGTACCTTTTTTGCTGACCCGGATGGTTTGCCGCTTGAATTGTATCAGGCGTAAACTGGCGGCTTTATGGCTCGTCCCACTGCCTGAGTTATGGAATTATCATGTCTGATTTTGACGCACTGCTGAATGAAAACGACGCGCTGGTAGTGGCGTTTAGCGGTGGCCTGGATTCTACCGTCCTGCTGCATAAGCTGCGGGACTGGCAACAGCACCATCCGGCCTCGCGGTTGCGTGCGCTGCATGTCCATCATGGCCTCAGTGCTAATGCCGACCACTGGGCGGCGCATTGCCAGACCCTGTGCGCAACATGGCAGATCCCCTGCGAGATCCTGCGCGTGCAGGTAACCGATCAGGGCGATGGCATTGAAGCGGCGGCGCGGCAGGCGCGTTATCGGGCATTGCACCAGGCGCTCCATGCGGATGAGAAACTCCTTACCGCACAGCACCTGGACGACCAGTGTGAAACCGTCCTGCTGGCCCTGAAACGCGGCAGTGGCCCGGCCGGTCTGGCGGCCATGCCGGTGGCGGGCTCTCTGGGTAAAAACCCTCTGGTTCGCCCGCTGTTAAGCTGTTCCCGGCAGTCATTAGAGCTGTATGCCCAAACGCATCAGTTGCAATGGGTTGAAGATGAGAGCAATCAGGATGTGCGTTACGACCGCAATTTTCTTCGTCAGCAACTCTTACCGGCCGTCGTGGCACGCTGGCCCCATTTCGCCAGTGCGACGGCGCGCAGTGCGGCACTCTGTGCTGAGCAGGAGCAACTGCTGGATGAGTTGCTGGCGGAACAACTCGCTGCGCTGATTCAGCCGGACGGTAGCCTGTGTTTCTCCGCGTTACTGACCATGAGTGAAGTGCGCAGTAATGCTTTGCTGCGTCGCTGGCTGGCCGGACAGGGCGCGCAAATGCCCTCGCGCGATGCGTTGCGCCGCATTCGTCAGGAAGTGATGCTGAGTCGTGAAGATGCCCAGCCACGGCTACGGTTAGGCCACAGCGAAATTCGCCGTTATCGCCAGCGGCTTTATATTTTGCCGATCAGAGACTCGTTACGCGACTGCGAAATCGCCTGGAAGAATCTCAACCAGACATTGCCCCTGCCGCAGCATATCGGCACGCTGCAGCCCGATTATACAATGCCTTCACTACGACGACCGACGCCGGAGGAACAGGTATTTGTGCGTTTTCACGCGACAGGGTACGTGCATATTGTGGATCGCGCGGGCGGGCGCGAGATGAAGAAAATCTGGCAGGCGTTGAATATCCCGTCATGGCAGCGGGAACGTATTCCGCTCATTTATTATAATCAAACGCTTATTTGTGCGCCCGGCCTGTTCGTGACCCGTGAAGGCGCAGCAGGGGAGGCACAGGGCTGGCAGATTCACTGGCACAAACCTACAGGAGTATCGTTGTGAGGCAATGGATAGTGGCATTAACGTTTTTTACGTTGTTTCCGGCTTGTGCTGCAGGCGATATTCACGCGGGCGAACAGCGTTCGGCGGCCTGTACGGCGTGCCATGGTCCGAAAGGCATTGCGACGGTTCCCCTTTATCCCAGCCTGGCGGGCCAAAACGCCGCTTATCTCGCGCACGCGCTACAGGCCTATAAGAAGGGAGAGCGCAACGGTGGTCAGGCAGAGGTGATGAAAGCGTTTGTTGCGGGGCTCAGCGATGAGGAGATAACAGATTTAGCGGCGTACTACAGTTCGTTAAAGCCCTGATGAGATGGGCGGGAATGCATCCCGCCCGACGGGAAGTGAATTACTCTTCGCTGACCACGACGGTGCCGAGTTCAGGATGGCTAAAACTGGCAATATGATCGAGACGTAACTCGCGCGTTTCACCGGACAGTTCAATGGCCAGATACTCCACGTTTTTACGTGAAAGGATGTCCCTGGCCTTTGCCTTTAGCTGCTCGCCATCTTTTAACGCCAGCGACAGCATCCAGTTTTTTTGGCAGGCGAGTTCCAGATTATCGTAGTCATCGCAATTGATGGGTTTATAAGCTTCATTCATCAACATAGTCGCTCACCAATAAGTTTGCGGCGGCATAAGCCGCCTGTTCCCTGAGAGAAGAGTTTAGCGCAGCATTCGCGGCAATAGCATCAAGCGCGTTAAGCGCGCAGCCGATGGCATCGGGAATATAGCCCAGATCTCCGCTGCCAATTTCGGCATATTTTTGGCGAACTAACTCACAATATTTTTGCACGGGCACCTCCTCAGCAGAGCATAAATACTCTGGTTGATTTGCGACTATATCACAGGCATTTCAAGAAAATCAGCCAGGCGAAAGCAGGAACAGCGAGCAAATCACTGCTAAAGTAGCGGACTACGCCGTATCAGACGTTTCAGGATAAAGCACGAAAGGTTAAGTTGATGAACAGGTCAGAGCGAAAAAACGGGAACCGGACAAAGGCGGGTGGACGATGATTGCGCTGTCACGGAATGTCGAGCTGCCAGACAATGAAATTGAACTGACGGCCATTCGGGCGCAGGGGGCAGGGGGCCAGCACGTCAACAAAACCAGCACCGCTATTCATCTGCGTTTTGATATCGCCGTGTCTTCCCTGCCGCCGTTTTATAAAGAGCGGTTGCTCAGTGCCAGCCATCATTTAATTACCGGCGACGGGACGATTATCATCAAGGCGCAGGAATACCGCAGCCAGGAGATGAACCGCGAAGCGGCGCTGCAACGGCTGGTGAATTTGATTCAGGAGCTCACGAAGGTAGAGAAAGTCCGGCGCTCAACACGACCGACACGCGCGTCGAAAGCGCGCAGGCTGGAAGGGAAATCACGGCGCAGCCAGACCAAAGCATTGCGCGGTAAAGTTCTGTAAGACGTGGCCAGAGAATTACCTGTGGTCGTCAGGAGAACGGAGTCGACCATGCGTAAAAAAAACGCCCCATGAAGGGGCGTTATGGCAGGCTTACTTGTTCAGTGCCTTGAGCAGGAAATCGACAATCTCATCCTGCTTAATCATCTGCTTTTCACCGGCACGACGGGCTTTGTATTCGATCTCCTGGTTATCAAGATTGCGATCGCCAATCACGATGGTGTGCGGGACGCCAATCAGTTCCATATCGGCGAACATAACGCCTGGACGTTCTTTACGGTCATCCAGAATCACCTCGACGCCTTTCGCGCGCAGCGTGTTATACAGTTCTTCCGCTAACTCTTTTACGCGGAATGATTTCTGCATGTTCATTGGCAGAATCGCTACATCGAACGGGGCCAGTGCCGCAGGCCAGATGATACCGCGATCGTCATGGTTCTGCTCGATCGCCGCCGCCACTACACGGGTAATACCGATGCCGTAGCACCCCATCGTCATGACCTGATTACGACCATCTTCACCCTGAACGGCCGCTTTCATCGCTTCGGAGTATTTGGTGCCCAACTGGAAAATATGGCCTACTTCGATACCACGTTTGATCTGCAATGTGCCTTTGCCGTCCGGGCTCAGATCGCCTTCTACCACATTACGGATATCGGCAACCTCGGCCATGGGCAGATCGCGTTCCCAGTTAATGCCAACGTAGTGTTTACCGTCCACATTTGCACCGGCGCAGAAATCACTCATCTTCGCCACGGTACGGTCTGCGATAATCGGCATCGTCAACCCGACCGGCCCCAGCGAACCAAAGCCAGCACCCACCACGGCACGAATCTCTTCTTCGGTCGCGAAAACCAGCGGTGACGCAACCAGCGGCGATTTTTCAGCCTTAATTTCGTTCAGTTCGTGATCGCCGCGGACCAGGAAGGCAACCAGAGCATGACCGCTTCCCTCTGCACCCTTGACCATCAGCGTCTTCACGGTTTTCTCAATCGGCATCTGGAACTGATTCACCAGATCGGCGATGGTTTTGGCATTCGGTGTATCGATCTGACGCATCGTTTCCTGAGGCGCAGGGCGTTCGCCCGCCGGTGCCACGGCTTCGGCCAGTTCAATGTTCGCCGCATAGTCAGAGTCGGTTGAGAAGATCACATCATCTTCGCCGCTCTGTGCCAGCACCTGGAACTCATGTGAGGCACTGCCACCAATCGAGCCGGTGTCCGCCTGCACGGCACGGAAATCCAGACCCATACGGCTGAAGATCTGACTATAAGCGCGGTACATCGCGTCATAGGTTTCCTGCAATGATTCCTGCGTGGTATGGAAGGAGTAGGCGTCTTTCATGATGAACTCGCGCGAACGCATCACGCCAAAACGTGGGCGCACTTCATCACGGAATTTGGTCTGAATTTGATACAGATTCAGCGGCAGCTGTTTATAAGAGCTCAGCTCATTACGAATCAGATCGGTAATCACTTCTTCATGCGTTGGGCCGAGCACAAACGGACGTTCATGACGATCGGCAACACGCAGTAATTCTGGACCGTACTGCTCCCAGCGGCCGCTCTCCTGCCACAGGTCTGCGGGTTGGACCACAGGCATTGAAATCTCAATGGCACCGGCGTTGTTCATTTCTTCGCGAACGATGTTTTCGACTTTTTTTAATACGCGCAGTCCGGTTGGCAGCCAGGTATATAACCCTGAGGCCAGTTTACGGATCATGCCAGCACGCAGCATCAGCTGGTGGCTGATCACTTCCGCGTCAGACGGTGTCTCTTTCTGAGTAGAGAGCAGATATTGAGTAGTACGCATTGATTACAATTCCAGTTGATCGGAAATTCACGGACAAAAATAGGCTGGCGGCTAGTGTACCAGTGAGATCACCGGCTAAAAAGCGGGTTTTAACGCGGATCGATGGCCACGACTTCCGTGCCTGCGTGATCAACGCGCCAGCGCACAGTAAACTCAAGCAGCGAGGCGGCATAAATGCGATCCTTTTCCTCACCTTTACGGTAAGCGGGGCGCGGATCCTGCGCAAGAACCTCACGGATAAAGCGGGCAAGATAGGGATAGCGCGCATACTGCTGCAACTGCTGCCCGGCCAGCGGCGAAAACCGCACAGGCATGCTGCTTTCCGGCGCGGACTGCGCAAAACCCGCTCTCGCCTCAGGCAGGGCTTCGGCGAAGGGCAGATAGGGCTTGATATCGACCACCGGCGTGCCGTCCACCAGATCCAGACTGCCCAGCTCCAGAATGACCTGTTGCTTCGCGCAACGGATGCCTTTGAGCTCAATCAGCGACATCCCAATCGGATTAGGGCGAAAGGTCGATCGCGTAGCAAAAACGCCCATGCGCGCGTTACCGCCCAGGCGGGGCGGGCGAACGGTCGGACGCCAGCCGCCTTCCAGGGTCTGATGAAAAACAAACAGCACCCAGAGATGGCTGAAGTCTTCCAGGCCGCGCACGGCCTCTGCCTGATTATAAGGCGGCAAAAGATGCAGTTCGCCGCCGCCGTCCTGAACCAGACCAGGCTGACGCGGGACAGCGAACTTCTCTTTCCACGGCGAACGGATTACGCCGATCTGCGCAAAGGCAAAATCACTCATTGACTGGTGACTTTCAGCGCCGAACCCTGGCAGACAGCCTGACGGTAGCAGCCCGGGGTGCTGCTCACGATTTCACATTTGTGAAGCAGTACCGCATTAGCTTTCATCTGCGCGGCTTTAATCTGCATACGTTTACGCGCGGTAGCGATGTTGGGCGGTGAACTCTGATTGCTCATCTGGCAATCCTCTGCGGAGACTTCACCCAGATCGCGGAAGGGCTTGCTCACCAGATCGGCAGCATCGGTGTACACCTTAACGGGGGCGGGACGATACGTTGGCTTACGTGTCGGTTCGCTGGATTGCTGCGGATGAGAAGGTGCGCTGCTTATTGGGTGGTATTCCCGAACACACCCTGTCAGCATCAATGCTAACAAGCAGAGCGGTAAAAAACGCATAGCAACATCCTCAAGTGTCAAAAAGTGGCGTTATTGAAACAAGGACACGGATAAATAACAAGTCAGCAAATGGCAATAACAGAAAGGGCGGCTAAAAGCCGCCCTGAGGGAAGAGATCAGACGACCTTACCAGCCTTTAACGGCACCACCGTTAAACACTTTATTGGCCGCGTCAGCCACTTCGTCAGACTGATAAGCCTGCACGAATTTCTTCACATTTTCCGCGTCTTTGTTGTCTTCACGCGCCACAATCAGGTTCACGTAAGGGGAGTCTTTATCTTCCACAAAGATGCCATCTTTCGCCGGCGTCAGGCCAATCTGGCTGGCGTAAGTGGTGTTGATCACGGCCAGGGCGATTTGCTGATCGTCCAGTGAACGTGGCAGCTGTGGCGCTTCCAGCTCAACAATCTTCAGGTGTTTTGGATTCTCAACGATATCCAGCGAGGTTGGCAGCAGGCCCACACCGTCTTTCAGCTTGATCAGGCCCACTTTCTGCAGCAGCAGCAGCGAACGGCCCAGGTTGGTTGGGTCGTTAGGAATGGCAACCTGTGCGCCATCCTGCAGTTGATCCAGCGATTTGATTTTTTTCGAATAGCCTGCAATCGGATAAACAAAAGAGTTACCTACAGAAACCAGCTTGTAACCGCGATCTTTGATCTGTTGATCCAGATACGGTTTGTGCTGGAACGCATTCACATCGATATCGCCTTTGCTCAGTGCTTCGTTCGGCAGCACATAGTCATTAAAGGTCACCAGCTCAACATCCAGACCGTACTTATCTTTCGCCACTTTGGCCGCCGCTTCGGCAACCTGCTGTTCAGCGCCGACGATCACGCCCACTTTGATATGGTTGGGATCTTTGGCTTTTTGATCGCATCCTGCCAGCGCAATCGCGCCAATTAATGCACCCACAGCGGCAATGTTTTTAAATTTGAAAGACATATCCTTTCCTTAATAGTGATATTGCTTGCTTATTTATGGGACACAGCACGCACGATGCGGTCGCCACAGAATTGTATGAGATACACCAAAACGACTAATAACACTAATACCGTATTCATCACCGTCGCGTTATATCCGATATAACCATACTGGTAGCCAATTTGTCCGAGGCCGCCCGCGCCTACTGCGCCGCCCATCGCCGAGTAACCTACCAGGGTAATCAACGTAATGGTGGCCGCGTTAACAAGACCGGGCAGGGCTTCAGGCAGCAGGACTTTGCGCACGATTTGCATCGGCGTGGCACCCATCGCGCGTGATGCTTCAATTAACCCGGTCGGGAGTTCCAGCAGGGCATTTTCAACCATGCGGGCAATAAACGGTGCCGCACCGACAGTCAGGGGCACGATGGCCGCCTGTAAGCCAATAGAGGTTCCAACGATGACGCGGGTAAACGGAATCATCCACACAAGGAGGATAATGAAAGGGATCGAGCGGAAAATGTTAACCAGGGCGGACAGCACACGGTACAGCCCTTTGTTTTCAAGAATCTGTCCCGGACGAGTGACATACAGCAGTACGCCGACCGGTAAACCCAGAACGAAGCCGAAAAAGCCAGAGACAAAGGTCATCATCAACGTTTCCCAGACGCCGCGCCCCAGCAGCGCAATCATCGCTTCAGACATAACCTAATACCTCGACTTTGACATGATGTTCCTGCAGCCACTGAATGGCGGCTTGTGTATCGCTTTCGCTACCGTGAATTTCCGCCAGCATGATGCCAAACTTCACACCGCCGGCGTAATCCATCTGCGCACTGATAATGTTGTTATTGATATTGAAACGCCGCGCTGCTTCAGACAGCAATGGAGCATCGACGGACTGGCCGGTAAATTCCATACGCAGTAATGGCATGCTGTCAGGGCCCGCTTCGGGCGACAGGCGCTGCTGGTAGTCGTCTGGAATATCCAGATGCAGGGTTGACTGGATGAACTGTTGCGCCAGCGGGGTTTTGGGGTGCGAGAAGACTTCACTTACGCTGTCTTTCTCGATCAGCTCACCCTGGCTGATGACCGCAACCTGATCGCAGATGCGTTTCACCACATCCATCTCATGGGTAATTAACAGAATAGTCAGGCCCAGACGGCGGTTAATATCTTTCAGTAATTCCAGAATTGAGCGCGTGGTCGCTGGATCTAATGCGCTGGTGGCTTCATCACACAGCAGAACTTTCGGGTTACTGGCCAGAGCGCGGGCAATGGCAACACGCTGTTTTTGCCCGCCGGAGAGATTGGCAGGCCAGGCATCGTGCTTATCCGCCAGGCCGACCAGCTCCAGGAGCTCAGAGACGCGCTTTTTAATTTCATCACGAGAAAGGCTACCCAACTCTAATGGCAGCGCAACATTGCCGGCGACGGTGCGGGAGTTCATCAGGTTGAAGTGCTGAAAAATCATACCAATCTGACGGCGGGCCTGCGTCAGCTGTCGTTCGCTCAGCGCCGTTAAATCCGCGCCATCAACCAACACGCGGCCTGAAGAAGGGCGTTCGAGCAGATTCACGCAACGAATCAGCGTACTTTTTCCGGCACCGGATGCGCCGATGACGCCATAGATCTGTCCGGCCGGGACATGCAGGCTGACGTTAGATAACGCCTTTATCGTTCGCGAACCTTGCTGGAACACTTTGGTTATATTTTCTAATTTAATCATTACGTTATTTATTGCCGTCTTGCATTATCCGTGGTCTGGTGTGCTGCCATAAAGGACAGCATGCATAAGCTGGATGGATGTTAAGGCATCCAGACGTCTAAATCAATCGAAGTCATGTAAACGGGCATTCTCCCTTTTATGACAATCGTGCGATACTGAGCGGCAATTTTTATAGCAGGAGTTTCTACGTGGCGAATAAAGTCCCGGCCATTTTTCTCGATCGCGATGGCACCCTCAATGTTGATCACGGCTATGTCCACGAAATCGATCATTTTCAGTTTATCGATGGTGTAATTGAAGCGTTGCAGCAACTCAAAAAGATGGGCTTTGCGCTGGTTGTCGTGACAAACCAGTCTGGCATCGCACGTGGCACGTTTAGTGAAGATCAGTTTATGCAGCTTACCGAGTGGATGGACTGGTCGCTGGCCGATCGCGATGTCGACCTTGATGGGATCTATTTCTGTCCACATCACCCGGATGCAACGGTAGAAGCGTATCGCCAGCAGTGCGACTGCCGTAAACCGCAACCCGGCATGCTGCTGGCGGCGCAAGAAGAGCTGCATATCGATATGGCTGCGTCTTATATGGTAGGGGATAAGCTGGAAGATATGCAGGCCGCCCAGGCCGCCGGTGTCGGTAAGAAAGTGTTAGTGCGCAGTGGTAAGCCGGTTACGCCGGAAGGCGAGGCATTGGCTGACTGGGTAATAGAGAGTCTTGCGGCGCTCCCTTCCCGTATTAAAAAGGGTTAAAACAGCGCTTTTGTGCAAATTTCAGACGAACAGCAAAAAAGTTTAAATTTGCACTTGCGCTCTGCGAAAGCTTCCCTATAATGCGCCTCCACTGACACGGCACAACGGCTTACGTAACGCGGTGTTCAGCAGAGAACTCT
>NZ_JAVAXU010000036.1:0-815 GCF_041954965.1 Pantoea sp. BS_8 | reverse complement strand
CGCGTCGCTGCCGCAGCTTCGGTGCATGGTTTAGCCCCGTTACATCTTCCGCGCAGGCCGACTCGACCAGTGAGCTATTACGCTTTCTTTAAATGATGGCTGCTTCTAAGCCAACATCCTGGCTGTCTGTGCCTTCCCACATCGTTTCCCACTTAACCATGACTTTGGGACCTTAGCTGGCGGTCTGGGTTGTTTCCCTCTTCACGACGGACGTTAGCACCCGCCGTGTGTCTCCCGTGATAACATTCTCCGGTATTCGCAGTTTGCATCGGGTTGGTAAGCCGGGATGGCCCCCTAGCCGAAACAGTGCTCTACCCCCGGAGATGAGTTCACGAGGCGCTACCTAAATAGCTTTCGGGGAGAACCAGCTATCTCCCGGTTTGATTGGCCTTTCACCCCCAGCCACAGGTCATCCGCTAATTTTTCAACATTAGTCGGTTCGGTCCTCCAGTTAGTGTTACCCAACCTTCAACCTGCCCATGGCTAGATCACCGGGTTTCGGGTCTATACCCTGCAACTTAACGCCCAGTTAAGACTCGGTTTCCCTGCGGCTCCCCTATACGGTTAACCTTGCTACAGAATATAAGTCGCTGACCCATTATACAAAAGGTACGCAGTCACACCACGAAGGTGCTCCCACTGCTTGTACGTACACGGTTTCAGGTTCTGTTTCACTCCCCTCGCCGGGGTTCTTTTCGCCTTTCCCTCACGGTACTGGTTCACTATCGGTCAGTCAGGAGTATTTAGCCTTGGAGGATGGTCCCCCCATATTCAGACAGGATACCACGTGTCCCGCCTTACTCATCGAACTCACA
>NZ_JAVAXU010000035.1:0-933 GCF_041954965.1 Pantoea sp. BS_8 | reverse complement strand
ACGGGGTGCTGTGGTCTCTGTCATGACGCCCTCAACAATCACATTGACCAGCTCTGAAACGGAGATGCCGAGTTTATGTGATACCTGATTCAAAAATTCTCTTGATGCCGGCCGGAAACGAATGGTCACTGGCGGACTTACTGTTTTCTTCCCTTCCGCAAACTGCTCAAGCAGCTGCCTCTGCTCATCGGTCTGCTCTAAGGCGACGCGGGACAGAATTTCTGTCAGGTTCATACGTTTCATAAAGGCCCTGGTGTTGGCTGAATGAGAAAATATTTTGTTAATCTTTTCTGTATTCGGTGTGAATACAGTACCTGGCGAAACCGCGTGTTGTATAACGCGATATTTCGATCGTTCAGATCGAATACATGTGTGTAATCAGTCTGAACATTGCCTTTATGACTTAACACCCGAAATTATTTTTCCGGTTCAGAAGTTTTTTTCAGCAGCATCACCGGCCACCGGGTCCGGGACGGACAGCGCCAGTGCCACTGCCGGAAGAGGATTTCCAGTTGCATTAGCGCGCGGGCTGAATCCCGGAAAGGGACGCTGGTCAGCCTGCTGCGGTAAGACCAGCCCCGCACCTTCAGGTATGTCCTGAGCCTGGCCGCACGGGCAGGCGTCAGCAGATGTGAAGCAACCACAACGGTTTTCCCCCCGGCTAACGCGGCTTCAGTTGACTCAAACACCCCCGACCAGAACCAGCTCACGCGTTCAGGCGTGAGTCCAACGGTTGGCTGACAGGGTGACAGATGAACGGTGATGCGCTTTCTGCGGCTCAGCATGCAGGGCTTCCTGAGCAACTGACGGGTCAGCCAGTCGAGGGGTCTGAGCAGAAACGGAGAGAGAGCCGTAAGCAGCCACATAAAAAAGAATGCGTCACATCCGGATGAAATAAAAAGGCTGATGCTGCCGGACAGAGTCAGCCACAGC
>NZ_JAVAXU010000034.1:0-933 GCF_041954965.1 Pantoea sp. BS_8 | reverse complement strand
TCTGTGGCTGACTCTGTCTGGCAGCATCAGCCTTTTTATTTCATCCGGCTGTAACGCATTCTGTTTTATATGGCTGCTCACGGCACTCTCTCCGTTTCTGCTCAGACCGCTCGACTGGCTGACCCGTCAGTTGCTCAGGAAGCCCTGCATACTGAGCCGCAGAAAACGTATCACCGTTCATCTGTCACCCTGGCAGCCAACCGTCGGACTCACGCCTGAGCGCGTGAGCTGGTTCTGGTCTGGGGTGTTTGAGTCAGCTGAAGCCGCCTTAGCCGGGGGAAAAACCGTTGTGGTTGCTTCGCACCTGCTGACGCCTGCCCGTGCGGCCAGGCTCAGGACATACCTGAAGGTGCGGGGCTGGTCTTACCGCAGCAGGCTCACCAGCGTCCCTTTCCGGGATTCAGCCCGCGCGCTGATGCAGCTGGAAATCCTCTTCCGGCAATGGCACTGGCGCTGTCCGTCCCGGAGCCGTTGGCCGGTGATGCTGCTGAAAAAAACTTCTGAACCGGAAAAATAATTTCGGGTGTTAAGTCACGAAGGCAATGTTCACACTGATTACACACATGTATTCGATCTGAACGATCGAAATATCGCGTTATACAAAACGCGGTTTCGCCAGGTACTGTATTCACACCGAATACAGAAAAGATTAACAAAATATTTTCTCATTCAGCCAACACCAGGGCCTTTATGAAACGCATAAACCTGACAGAAATCCTGTCCCGCGTCGCCTTAGAGCAGACCGATGAGCAGAGGCAGCTGCTTGAGCAGTTTGCGGAAGGGAAGAAAACCGTAAGTCCGCCAGTGACCATTCGTTTCCGGCCGGCATCACGGGAATTTGTGAATCAGGTATCACATAAACTCGGCATCTCCGTTTCAGAGCTGGTCAATGTGATTGTTGAGGGCGTCATGACAGAGACCACAGCACCCCGC
>NZ_JAVAXU010000033.1:0-985 GCF_041954965.1 Pantoea sp. BS_8 | reverse complement strand
TGACCTGCCCCCAGTATTAGATACAACCATCAGTTAGTAATGTCGGTTTGTTTACCTTCACATTTTCCATTCCGCCATCGTGCTGCAAACTCTGATGGCGTCTGATAATTTAGTGCTGAATGTGGACGACACTCGTTATAATCCTGCCGCCAGTCATTAATGACTTTCCTGGCGTGAACGATATCGCTGAACCAGTGCTCATTCAGACATTCATCGCGAAAGCGTCCGTTAAAGCTCTCAATAAATCCGTTCTGCGTTGGCTTGCCCGGCTGGATTAAGCGCAACTCAACACCATGCTCAAAAGCCCATTGATCCAGTGCGCGGCAGGTGAACTCCGGCCCCTGGTCAGTTCTTATCGTCGCCGGATAGCCTCGAAACAGCGCAATGCTGTCCAGAATGTGTGTCACCGGCACGCCTGAAATCCCAAAGGCAACAGTGACCGTCAGGCATTCCTTCGTGAAGTCGTCCACACAGGTCAGGCACTTGAGCCTGCGACCGGTGGCGAGCGCGTCCATGACAAAATCCATCGACCAGGTCAGGTTGGGCGCCGCCGGGCGGAGCAGCGGCAGACGTTCTGTTGCCAGCCCTTTACGACGCCGTCTGCGTTTTACGCCCAGCCCTCTCAGATGATAAAGGCGGTACACGCGCTTGTGATTAACATGAAGGCCTTCACGGCGCAGTAACTGCCAGATGCGGCGGTAGCCAAAACGCCTGCGCTCCAGTGCCAGCTCAGTGATGCGCTCTGATAAATGCGCATCAGTCGCCGGACGCAGAGCCTCGTAGCGGCAGGTCGACAGGGACAAACCTGTCAGCCTGCAGGCACGACGTTGCGACAGACCGGTCGCATCACACATAAACTCAACGGCTTCCCGCTTCTGGTCTGTCGTCAGTACTTTCGCCCCAGAGCCACCTGGAGTGCCTCCTTATCCAGCATGGCTTCGGCAAGCAGCTTCTTGAGTCTGGCGTTCTCTTCTTCAAGCGACTT
>NZ_JAVAXU010000032.1:0-1284 GCF_041954965.1 Pantoea sp. BS_8 | reverse complement strand
GATACCGACAGAAACCGGCGTGTCGCCCAGGGTAAACTGATGCGCTGCGGCGATACCGTATTCGGTGACCAGTGCGGCAACGCCCTGCGCCCGGGAGGTCATCTGGTCAATATCCGTCTGAGTCGGAGAGAAAATGCCGCTCTGTGCCGCATCGAGATACGCCAGGTCACGCTGTGTGATATCGGTGCGGACCTTCGCCTGTCCCCAGCCTCTGGCCACAAAGGCGAAAGGGAGGGTGTCATTGGGAATGGCAATCACCGCAGAAAGCCCGGCACTGGCATGCCCGCTGTCGCCGTCGACGTCCTGCAGGGCCTGTTTCAGCGCTGCCGCCTGTCGTGAGCTGTTGCCGGTGCCCGCTGAATCGCGGAAGTCGTCAAAGGTGCTTTTTACCCTGTCCAGTCCGTCACGCAGGTTATCCGGATCGCTGATTTGTGCCCCAACGCCCGGCAGTATGAGCCCGACGTCGTCACTGGCATCGTGGCGGGTCATCAGCGCGGGGTTGGCCAGTGCAGCGGCAAGATAACCGGAAGAGGCCACGCCGGTTCCCCCCATGGCGTCGTTACGCGCTTCGGTCCAGGTTGTTGCAGCATTCACTGACGGTACGGCTGAAGCCAGTAATGCCAGAATGATGCTGCGGGTTAACAGTTTTGCTTTCATCATTTATTTCCTTTTCTTGTTTTTGACAAAGGGGTTTCCCTGGTGCTGACACACCAATAAAATAAACAATCCGGTTTTTTGTTATTTAAATACGGTTAACCAAAACTCAAGACTTCTTTCAGATAATCCTCCCATTCAGGCGTAATATGAAACGCCGGGTTTATGAAAGGTATCCGTTCCTCCTCACTCCACATGAAATTTTGCCCTGGTCTGAGCTTACCCATAATACTTTCATCAGTGACGAATGAGATCGAAAACGGCAACTCAGATCCCTCTCTAAGACTGTCAAATAACCTGACCGGTAATTTTCGAAAAGAAATTTGAGCAACCCTTCCTTTTAACCGCAGTAATTCACAGAAAGAAAGAAAGGCGTTTGTCTCTGATTCATTGCTGAGCGTAAGAGGGACCACGCCGGTTAAATAATTACTTTCAAAGGACACGCCATTAATATATTTATCCCGGGTCGCTGTGATTACAATCTCGTGGCTGAAATTCAGTGCTGGCTCACCTGTGTAATGCTGACGTCTGTAAAAACGTAAGGACTTAATCACTGTATCTTTATGCGGCAGAAGGCATTCAGCTGCCTGCCAGAAGTCACGCAGTATCACGGTCGGAACCGGAAGGATG
>NZ_JAVAXU010000031.1:0-1284 GCF_041954965.1 Pantoea sp. BS_8 | reverse complement strand
TATTCTTCCGGTTCCGACCGTGATTCTGCGTGACTTCTGGCAGGCAGCTGAATGCCTTCTGCCGCATAAAGATACAGTGATTAAGTCCTTACGTTTTTACAGACGTCAGCATGACACAGGTGAGCCAGCACTAAATTTCAGCCACGAGATGGTAATTACAGCGACCCGGGATAAATATATTAATGGCGTGTCCTTTGAAAGTAATTATTTAACCGGCGTGGTTCCTCTTACGCTCAGCAATGAATCAGAGACAAACGCCTTTCTTTCTTTCTTTGAATTACTGCGGTTAAAAGGAAGGGTTGCTCAAATTTCTTTTCGAAAATTACCGGGCAGGTTATTTGACAGTCTTAGAGAGGGATCTGAGTTGCCGTTTTCGGTCTCATCCGTCACTGATGAAAGTATTATGGGTAAGCTCAGACCAGGACAGAATTTCATGTGGAGTGAGGAGGAACGGATACCTTTCATAAACCCGGCTTTTCATATTACGCCTGAATGGGAGGGTTATCTGAAAGAAGTCATGAGTTTCGGTTAACCGTATTTAAATAACAAAAAACCGGGCTGTTTATTTTATTGGTGCGTCAGCACCAGGGAAACCCCTTTGTCAAAAACAAGAAAAGGAAATAAATGATGAAAGCAAAACTGTTAACCCGCAGCATCATTCTGGCCTTACTGGCTTCAGCCGTGCCGTCAGTGAATGCTGCAACCACCTGGACCGAAGCGCGTAACGACGCCATGGGGGGAACCGGCGTGGCCTCTTCCGGTTATCTTGCCGCTGCGCTGGCCAACCCCGCGCTGATGACCCGCCACGATACCGGTGACGACGTCGGGCTCATCCTGCCGGGCGTGGGTGCACAAATCAGCGATCCGGATAACCTGCGTGACGGACTGGACAGGGTAAAAAGCACCTTTGACGACTTCCGCGATTCAGCGGGCACCGGCAACAGCTCACGACAGGCGGCAGCGCTGAAAAAAGCCCTGCAGGACGTTGACGGCGACAGCGGGCATGCCAGCGCAGGTCTTTCTGCGGTGATTGCCATTCCCAATGACACCCTCCCTTTCGCCTTTGTGGCCAAAGGCTGGGGACAGGCGAAGGTCCGCACCGATATCACACAGCGTGACCTGGCGTATCTCGATGCGGCACAGAGCGGCATTTTCTCACCGACTCAGACGGATATTGACCAGATGACCTCCCGGGCGCAGGGCGTTGCCGCACTGGTCACCGAATACGGTATCGCCGCAGCGCATCAGTTTACCCTGGGCGACACGCCGGTTTCTGTCGGTATT
>NZ_JAVAXU010000030.1:0-1629 GCF_041954965.1 Pantoea sp. BS_8 | reverse complement strand
CCCTACTCTCGCATGGGGAGACCCCACACTACCATCGGCGCTACGGCGTTTCACTTCTGAGTTCGGCATGGGGTCAGGTGGGACCACCGCGCTACAGCCGCCAGGCAGATTCTGTCTGCCGCACCGCCCTCTCGGGCCGCACGGCGTTATCCGGTAAACAAGGCTGAAAATTCTTCTGTCTCTCAACCCAAAACGCCTCTGGCGTTGTAAGGTTAAGCCTCACGGGTCATTAGTACCGGTAAGCTCAACGCATCGCTGCGCTTACACACCCGGCCTATCAACGTCGTCGTCTTCAACGTCCCTTCAGGAGGCTCGAAGCCTCAGGGAGAACTCATCTCGGGGCAAGTTTCGTGCTTAGATGCTTTCAGCACTTATCTTTTCCGCACTTAGCTACCGGGCAGTGCCACTGGCGTGACAACCCGGACACCAGCGGTGCGTTCACTCCGGTCCTCTCGTACTAGGAGCAACCCCCCTCAATTCTCCAGCGCCCACGGCAGATAGGGACCGAACTGTCTCACGACGTTCTAAACCCAGCTCGCGTACCACTTTAAACGGCGAACAGCCGTACCCTTGGGACCTACTTCAGCCCCAGGATGTGATGAGCCGACATCGAGGTGCCAAACACCGCCGTCGATATGAACTCTTGGGCGGTATCAGCCTGTTATCCCCGGAGTACCTTTTATCCGTTGAGCGATGGCCCTTCCATTCAGAACCACCGGATCACTATGACCTGCTTTCGCACCTGCTCGAGCCGTCACTCTCGCAGTCAAGCTGGCTTATGCCATTGCACTAACCTCCTGATGTCCGACCAGGATTAGCCAACCTTCGTGCTCCTCCGTTACGCTTTGGGAGGAGACCGCCCCAGTCAAACTACCCACCAGACACTGTCCGCAGCCCGGATCACGGGCCCACGTTAGAACACCAAACATTAAAGGGTGGTATTTCAAGGACGGCTCCACGCAGACTGGCGTCCACGCTTCAAAGCCTCCCACCTATCCTACACATCAAGGCTCAGTGTTCAGTGTCAAGCTGTAGTAAAGGTTCACGGGGTCTTTCCGTCTTGCCGCGGGTACACTGCATCTTCACAGCGATTTCAATTTCACTGAGTCTCGGGTGGAGACAGCCTGGCCATCATTACGCCATTCGTGCAGGTCGGAACTTACCCGACAAGGAATTTCGCTACCTTAGGACCGTTATAGTTACGGCCGCCGTTTACCGGGGCTTCGATCAAGAGCTTCTCCTTACGGATAACCCCATCAATTAACCTTCCGGCACCGGGCAGGCGTCACACCGTATACGTCCACTTTCGTGTTTGCACAGTGCTGTGTTTTTAATAAACAGTTGCAGCCAGCTGGTATCTTCGACTGGCCTCGGCTCCGGGAGCAAGTCCCCTCACCTACGCGCCAGCGTGCCTTCTCCCGAAGTTACGGCACCATTTTGCCTAGTTCCTTCACCCGAGTTCTCTCAAGCGCCTGGGTATTCTCTACCTGACCACCTGTGTCGGTTTGGGGTACGATTTCGTGTTACCTGATGCTTAGAGGCTTTTCCTGGAAGCAGGGCATTTATCACTTCAGCACCGTAGTGCCTCGTCGTCACGCCTCAGTGTAAAGTGCACCGGATTTGCCTGGC
>NZ_JAVAXU010000003.1:0-331780 GCF_041954965.1 Pantoea sp. BS_8 | reverse complement strand
TGATAGCATTCTTCAGGAAGATCGTTATCCATAAACCCTACTTGATTCAATTTAGAGAACTTTGTTGATCTTTATTTGGGAAGCAACCTATAAATTATATGATCTTTAATTTTTTTGCTAGGATTTTTCTTAAAAAATAAATTCGTTATTTATCAATTCATTATGTTAATGGGCGGTTAGCAAATTCACCCCACCAAGCCATTAATTCTACACGTTTGGTAAGATATGTTGAACGATTGTATGCTTTGCGCACTTCATTTTTATCGGTATGAGCCAGCGCAGCCTCTATAACATCAGCGTTAAAACCAGCTTCATTTAAAGCAGTACTTGCAATAGAACGCATTCCATGAGCAACAAGTTTTCCACCGTAGCCAATTCTTTTTAACGCAGCATTAGCCGTTTGGCTATTCATTGGTAGTTTTGGATCATTTCTGCTTGGAAATACATGCTCAAGATGAGCACTGATAGGCTTCATAAGCTCCAAAATTTCTAACGCCTGAGAAGATAAGGGGACAACGTGTTCACGCTTAACCTTCATCCTCTCTGCCGGGATTATCCAAAGCTTGGCATTGAGATCTATTTCTATCCATCGAGCACCTGAAGCCTCAGAGGGACGAACAAGTGTTAGCAACTGCCACTCTATTAAACAGCGAGTTGAAACAGACAGATTGGACATCATAAGCGAGCGCATAAGCTTTGGCAGTTCCTCTGGCCGCAGCGTGGGCATGTGCATTTTTTTAGGCTTTTCAAAAGCCATTCCAATCCCTGATGCAGGATTAGCATCGATCAACCCAGTATTAACCGCAAAAATCATTATCTCGTTAATACGCTGAACTAAGCGGCGAACCGTTTCAAGAGCGCCCCTAGCCTTAATCGGTTCCAGTGCTTCAACCAGCTTACGAGCTTTGATTTCCTGCACCGGTATCTCACCAACAGCAGGAAAAACATCTTTTTCAAGTGAACGCCAGATATCCTTTGCGTAATCCGGCGTAACGCTGGCCTTTTTCAAAGCAAACCAGTTAGCGGCAACGGTTGAGAAAATACTATCTAATGCGATCTGGTGCTGTTCTGTGACTTGTTTAGCCTGCGTCTGTGGGTCGATACCATTAGCGAGTAATGCGAGGTAATCAGTGCGCAGGCGTCGGGCATCGGCCAGCGACAGAGCAGGGAAGGCACCGAGGCCCATCATGGTGCGCTGTTTTGTCGCTGGCCTTTGATAACGGAAACGCCAAAGCTTCTTTCCTGTGGTTTTCACTACCATAAAAAGTCCGTCGCCATCATGCAGCGTCAGATCTTTATCAATGGCTTTGGAACGAAGTATTTCTGTGTTGGTGAGAGGGCGCGTAGTCCTTGCCATGCGGGGCTTTCCTGCGTGAATTGGTATACGTTATTGGCATACATTTTAACGTATACCAATTCGTATACCAATAATCACTGGATTTAGCCGGAATTCCTCGGACAATTACAGACACAAAAAAGCCCGCAGGGCTTGTGCCGTGCGGGCTTTCAGGATTTCACCGGACGTGTCCGGATCATTATGTGGTGGAGCTGGCGGGAGTTGAACCCGCGTCCGAAATTACTACACCGTCGGCACTACATGCTTAGTCCAGTCTTTACATTCGCCGGTCAGCTGCGGACGGACACGCCACTGACAGACTAGCCTGATTAAGTTTAACGCTTCAACCCCAGGCAGGGCATCCACGCGATCTCTTTTGGGTTTGACCTCTCTTGATCCCCGTCCTAAGAGCGGAGGCTAGGGAGAGAGGGCTCTCAGCAGGTTATTAAGCTGCTAAAGCGTAGTTTTCGTCGTTTGCGACTATTTTTTTGCGGCTTTTTACGAGGCCAACCGCCCCTCGGCATGCTCCTAAGGCTTCACAATCCCGTCGAATCCAGAATCAGCCCCAGAACTTCAAATACTAGCAAAAAAGCGTATCGAATTCCAGTATTTAACGATTGGCATTCTTCATAATACGCGCTTTGTCCATTTGCCATTCACGATCTTTGATGTCGTTACGCTTGTCGTGCTCTTTCTTACCGCGAGCCACGCCGATTTTTAACTTACACCAGGCGTTTTTCCAGTAGAGCGACAGCGCGACAACGGTATAGCCCTCGCGATTAACGCGGCCATACAGTGAATCCAGCTCACGCTTTTTCAACAGCAGTTTACGGCTGCGGGTAGGATCGCAGACTACATGCGTTGAAGCCACGGCGAGCGGCTGGAAGGTTGAGCCGAACAGATAGGCTTCGCCATCGCGCAGCAAAATGTAGCTGTCGCTGATGTTCGCTTTACCTGCACGGAGTGATTTAACTTCCCATCCCTGTAGCGACAAACCGGCTTCGAACTCTTCTTCAATGAAGTATTCGTGGCGGGCGCGCTTGTTCATGGCAATGGTGGCAGAACCGGGTTTGTGTGCTTTTTTCTTTGTCATAATGCCGCGTATTTTACATCACTTGGTCGGTTATCGCATCCCCAGTCCAGCGGGGCAGCAGGAAACAGGGTATTCTAGCACACCATGACAATGAGGAATTTTTGTTTAATCGCTGAAAATGCTATTATTTAGCGGTTTTGTGACGAACAGGAACCATTATGGCTCAGATTAGTCGTTCGGCGCTGGTCCCCTTTAGCGCCGGACAAATGTACCAACTCGTAAACGATGTCGATGCCTATCCGCAGTTTCTGCCGGGCTGCACCGGTAGCCGCGTGCTGGATGCCTCTGAAAATCAGATGACGGCGTCAGTCGACGTGTCTAAAGCGGGCATCAGTAAAACCTTTACTACCCGTAATACGCTGACCGACAACCAGAGCATTCATATGCAGCTGGTCGACGGCCCGTTCCGCAAGCTGACCGGCGGATGGCGCTTTATCGATCTCGGCGATGATGCCTGTAAGGTCGAACTTAGCCTGGAGTTTGAGTTCACCAATATGCTGGTTGAAATGGCATTCGGTCGCATCTTCAAAGAACTGGCCAACAGCATGGTGCAGGCGTTCACGCAACGCGCCAAAGAGGTTTACAGTGCCTGATATCTCGGTTGAGGTGGTGTACGCCCTGCCTGAAAAACAGTATCAGCAGTACGTAAAGCTGGAAGAGGGCAGTACGGTCGAGCAGGCCATCAAAAAATCAGGTTTGCTTGAGCTGCGGCCTGATATCGACCTTGCC
The DNA here is from genome assembly GCF_041954965.1 of Pantoea sp. BS_8. NCBI lineage: Bacteria > Pseudomonadati > Pseudomonadota > Gammaproteobacteria > Enterobacterales > Erwiniaceae > Pantoea > Pantoea sp. BS_8. The sequence goes on along the minus strand of NZ_JAVAXU010000003.1, from coordinate 328,622 downwards.
AGCAATAAAGTGGGCATTTACAGCCACCCGGTGAAACTGACGGATATCGTGCAGGAAGGCGATCGGGTTGAGATCTACCGTCCGCTGATTGCCGACCCGAAAGAACTGCGTCGTCAACGCGCAGAACGCGCGGCCAGCAGCAAGAAATAACCGGTCAGATCGAAGAACATGAAAAAGGCGCTGATGAGCGCCTTTTTGCTTTCTGCGGGTTAATCACCGCCGCGATGGCGACGGTCAGAATCAACCGTTAGCCTTCTTGCGAGGACAGGGCAGGTTTATTGTCGATGTTGGTCAGCACACCGTTGCGGTCGAAGGTCAACGTCAGTGTCTGCTGTTTGACCTTCTCATGGCCAGGTTCCTGACGGAATACGTAGTACCAGACATTGCTACCAAACGGATCTTTCATCATCGGCGTACCCAGTGTATAGGCCACCTGCTGCTGAGTCATGCCGGTATGAATCTTGGCAACATCATTGGCAACCAGATAGTTTCCCTGATTGATATCGGGACGATAAACCACGCGCTCTAAAGTGGAGCATCCGGCGGTCATCATCAACATTACCACTGCCGCGGCAGTCAGCGTTTTACAGCGCATCTATACATTCCTTTTCTGGGGCCAAACGCCTTTTACAGGCTGTTCTTCTGCCATCAAATTCTGAACTCTGCCTGCGGCAGGCTTTATTATTCAGGCGACAATAGCTGTCGATGATAATAAACCTTTTCGCTATTGGAAACCTCTACAGAGCATGCATATGACCACGCTGTGTTAAAAAAGTGCATATCAGGCGGCTAAAAGTTCTTTAGCATTAGCCAGCGTGTTGCGGGTGACCTCGCTGCCGCCCAGTAAACGCGCCAGTTCCTGCAAACGTGCGCGCTTGTCCAGCGGCTGCATATGGGTTTCCGTCATTTCGCCGTCAGTCTCTTTGCTGACAAAGAAGTGCTGATGTCCGCAACCGGCGACCTGCGGCAGATGCGTAACGCACATCACCTGTGTTGATTCGCCCAACTGGCGCAACATCTTGCCGACGACGGCGGCGGTAGGGCCGCTGATGCCCACGTCAACTTCGTCAAAGATCATCGCCGGGGTTTCCATCTTGCGGGCCGTAATCACCTGAATGGCCAGCGCAATTCGTGACAGCTCACCGCCGGAAGCAACTTTGCCCAACGGCTGTAAAGGCTGCCCGGGGTTGGTCGTCACCTGGAAATCAATGCGGCTTGCGCCATCCGCCGTTAACTGATCGGGATTAAACACCAGGTCGATGGCAAAGCGGCCGTGCGGCATCGAAAGCAAATGCATGCTCTGGGTAATTAACTGCTGAAGCTCATCCGCAAAGCGGCTACGTTGTTCGTGCAGTCGTTCCGCGCACTGTAAGGCCGCCTGATAATGTTCGGTGACCAACGTTTGCAGACTTTCCTGATCGCTTTCCTGCTGGGATAACAACTCTGCTTCATCCAGCAATTGCTGATGGAGAGCGGGTAAGCCTTCCGGCGTGACATGGTGCTTACGCGCCAGCGCGATTTGCCGCGAGATACGCTGTTCCAGTTCATAAAGGCGATTGGGATCCAGATCGAGGCTGTCGCAGTAGTGACGCAGTTCGTCGCTGGCTTCGCTCAACTGAATGGCCGCTTCTTCCAGCAGGTTATAAACCCCGCTGACCTTGTCATCCAGTGCGGTAAGCTCTGACAGCATCTGGCGTGCGCTGTACAGCATACTGTTGAGGTTGGTGTCATCGCTGTCCGCCAGAAGCTGAAGTGCCTGCTGGCTGGTTGAAAGCAGCTGTCCGCTGTTGGCCAGGCGTTTGTACTCTTCGTCGATCTGCTCGAACTCACCTGCCTGCGGGGCAAACTCGTTCAGTTCTTTGAGCTGGTACTGCAGTAATTCGCGACGGGATTCACGTTCCTGCGCCTGCTGCTGATGCTGCGCCAGGGTACGGCAGCTCTGATGCCAGGTCTGATACGCCGCACGCATCTCAACCAGCAGCGCGTCATGCCCGGCATAGGCATCCAGCAGGTGTTTTTGATGGTCGGGCTTGAGCAGCAACTGGTGCGCGTGCTGTCCATGAATCTGAATCAGCAACTGGCCTAAATCGCGAAGCTGTGAAAGCGGAACCGCCGTGCCGTTAATAAAACCGCGTGAGCGGCCATCGGCACTGATCACGCGGCGCAACAGGCACTCATTGCCATCATCCAGTTGGTTGTCGCTGAGCCAGCGCTGAGCGGAAGGCGAGGCTTTGATTTGAAAGCGCGCGCATAAATCTGCGCGGTTGGCACCCTGACGCACCATATCGGCATCCACGCGACCGCCGAGGCACAATCCGAGCGCATCGATAGCAATAGATTTACCGGCACCGGTTTCACCGGTAATGGCCGTCATGCCACGTTGAAAATCAATGTCGAGCTCACGAACGATAGCGAAATTGCTGATGGTCAGTTGTGCCAGCATAGCGTCACCTGTATGAATAAACACATATGGTTTTTCATACAGTATAAACTGGTTTTTTATCCAGTAAAGAGGGCGCGCTCACTTTCAGAACAATTTTTTTGACCAGCCCAGTTTGGAACTCAGCGTGTTGAAATAGCTGTAGTTTTTGGGATGGATAAGATTGAGATGGTTTTCGCTGCGGCGGACCAGCACATCTTCCCCTTCCTGAATAGGCAGCGCAATCTGGCTGTCGCAGCTGATTTCCAGGTCGTTGCGGCGGGCCGAAAAGCGCAGGCGAATGGTGCTGCTGCTGTTAATCACCAGAGGCCGGGCCGATAAGGTGTGCGGAAACATGGGCACAATCGTTATCGCGTCCAGCGACGGCGTTAAGATCGGGCCCCCTGCGGACAGGGAATAGGCCGTAGATCCGGTCGGCGTAGAAATGATCAGGCCGTCTGAGCGCTGTGAAAAGGCAAAAACCTCATCAATGTACACTTCAAACTCGATCATGTGGGCGACTTTGCCCGGATGGAGTACCACTTCATTAATTGCGCTGCCGATGCGGGGTGAACAGTCGGTTTTGCATACCTGCGCTTCCAGCAGAAAGCGGCTTTCCACAAAATAATTGCCGTTCAGCACGTCATCAAGCTGATGGTGCGCGTTATCCGGATCCAGATCCGTCAGAAATCCCAGATTGCCGCGGTTGATGCCAATCACTTTTATGTCATACCGCGCCAGTACTCTGGCTGCGCCTAGCATATTACCGTCACCGCCGACCACGACGGCTAAATCCGCCTGCTGGCCGATTTCTGCCAGCGTGCCAGTCTGGACATCGTCCAGTGAGAGTTCCTGCGCAATCTGCTGTTCGACAATGACACGGTAGCCCTTACCGGTCAGCCAGCGGCACAGCATTTCATGCGTGGTGAGCGCGGTGGGATGGCGTGGATGGCCCACAATTCCAATGCAGTTAAAGTGTTTGTTCATCGAGTGGGTCTTCCTCATAAGCCAAATCGGCACGATGATGTGACGTGTTCCCTTGAAACCGCCAAACCAATCCCCATAATAAGCCAACCAGCGAAGTGAATGTGCAAAACGCGGAGAAATTCATGAGTAGTAAAGAACAGAACACCCCAAACGAGCAAGTCTCAGAAGAAATTCAACAGGAACAACAGCAACCTCAGGACGCGGAGACAGCAGGTGAGGTGGATCCGCGTGATGAGCGCATTGCTCAGCTCGAAGCTGAGTTAGCGCAGTTGCAGAACGGCGTGCGTGACGCGCAGCTGCGTGCACAGGCAGAGATTGAAAATGTGCGTCGTCGTACCGAGATGGACATTGAAAAAGCGCACAAATTTGCGCTGGAGAAGTTTGCCAACGAGCTGCTTCCGGTGATTGACAGCCTGGAGCGTGCGCTGGAGCTGGCGAACAAAGAAGATGAGAAATCCGCTTCGATGGTGGAAGGCATTGAGCTGACGCTGAAATCGCTGCTGGGCGCAGTGCGTAAATTCGGTGTTGAAGTGGTCGGTGAAACCGGCGTGCCGTTCAACCCTGAAGTCCATCAGGCGATGTCGATGATGGAATCTGACGAGGTCGAGCCTAACCACGTGATGATGGTGATGCAACGCGGTTATACCCTGAATGGGCGTCTACTGCGTCCGGCCATGGTTGCAGTGGCCAAGGCGAAAGCCTGATTGTAGCCTCATCTCACAACGGCCGCGTCAGTGCGCGGCCGTTGTGTTCAGGCTGCCGGTTCAGGTAAAACCGGTGTCCAGTCAACAGGATCTCTGCCGCTTTCTTTTAACAGGGCGTTAGTTTTTGAGAAATGCTGGCAGCCAAAAAAGCCGCGGTGTGCCGAAAGGGGAGAAGGATGCGGTGCCTGCAACACATGATGGCGCTGGCGATCAATGATGCTGCCTTTCTTCTGCGCATGCGAACCCCACAGTAAAAAGATTACCCCTTCACGCTGCGCGTTAATCGCGTCAATCACCCTGTCGGTAAAGGTTTCCCAGCCCAGCCGGGCATGAGAATGCGCTTTGCCCGCTTCCACCGTTAACACGGTATTCAGCAACAGCACGCCTTGCTCTGCCCAACTGGCCAGATAGCCATGACTGGGTTTCTCAAAGCCCGGAATATCCTGCTGCAGCTCTTTATACATGTTCTGAAGGGAAGGCGGAATGGGCACGCCCGGCAATACAGAAAAAGCCAGACCATGTGCCTGATTCGGCCCGTGGTAAGGATCCTGACCCAAAATCACCACTTTCACATCGCCTAACTCCGTTAAGCGAAAGGCATTAAAGACGTCTTTCTGCGGCGGATAAACGGTCACGCCTGCAGCCCGCTGGTTAGCGACCTGTTTCAGGGTTTCAATGAAATAGGGCTTCTCTTTCTCTTCAGCCAGCACATCGTGCCAGGTCAGCTTTGCAGCCATAATCAACTCCCTTGTGTTCTGAACGCTAAGCTTAGCTGTTCAGTATCCAGACATGAAGCCTAAAATTAGTTTAAAAATTCAATAAAATGTAGTCCCGCTACGTTTTAAAAATCAATCGCTTAGCAATGTGGCCAAAAAGTGCCCGATTGTACTTGATTCAGGTCAAAACTAACGTCATGAGCGAGTGATATACCAGTTGCTCATCATTGATTTATTGACGGTATTGGTCCAGCCAATGCCTTGCAGGAGAAACTGAGATGATCACAGGTATTCAAATTACCCAGTCACACAATCCGGCCTTAGTGAATTCGTTCTGGCTGTTAGATGAAGAAACCGCTCAGGCACGTTGTCTGTGTGCCGTAGCAGGCTATCAGGACGATCAGATTGTCGCGATTGGTGAGTTAGGGGACATGGCTTACCGTGAAGTACCGGTCGAGATTAAACCCCAGGTGCGCGTGGAAGGCGGGCAGCACTTAAACGTTAACGTCCTGCGCCGTGAAACGCTGGAAGACGCCGTGAAACATCCTGAGAAGTATCCGCAGCTGACCATTCGTGTTTCCGGGTATGCCGTGCGCTTTAATTCGCTGACGCCTGAACAGCAGCGTGACGTCATTGCCCGTACCTTTACGGAAAGTTTATAAACTGCCTGTGTGCTGAAATAAAACGCAGCGCCAGAAGGACAAATCTCTACGCGTTAACAGACAGATAGAACATGACTGTCGTCGGGTGAAATATCCAGCCGGGCGGCTTTATGATGTTTGATGCTGAATGGAGACGAAACCGGGCTTTACCCACCTGAACAATGAAAAATCGCCTCTCAGGAGGCGATTTTTTTAGAAGCGTGCTGTTTTATTCCGCATTCTCACTGCCGGATGAGCTGCCACTTGGCTTGCGGCGTTTACCGACATTTTTAAGATCGCGATGGCGTTTTTTCACCCGCGGTTTCTCTTCTTCTTTGGCTTTTCGCTCTGCACGCTTCGCAAGCGCCTTTTTCGACGGTTTTCCGGTGGTTTTTGGCGAAGGCGCACGCGTGACCGGACGCAGCTCGTCAATCACCCGTGCTTTAATCGGCTCGTCAACGTAGCGGCTGACTTTACCCAGCAGCAGATGGTCATGGGCTTCGACCAGCGAAATGGCGATGCCTTTACGACCGGCACGGCCCGTACGGCCGATGCGGTGCAGATAGGTATCCGCCGTGCGTGGCATATCGAAGTTAATCACGTGGCTCACATCCTCCACGTCAATCCCGCGTGCGGCGATATCGGTGGCGACCAGCACGTTTACCCGACCTTCCACCAGACGTTTAATCGCCTCATTGCGTTTAGCCTGGACCATTTCCCCTTCCAGGTAGCTGGTGCGGATTCCGGCATCATGCAGCCAGCTGACCAGTTCATGCAGGCGTTCACGTTTACGCACAAACACAATGGATCGGGTCACTTCCGGCTGCTTTAACAGGTGAACCAGCAGTTTGGTTTTGTGCTCAAGATCGTCGGCGCGGTGATACCACTGCTGAATTTTCTTACGCTCGCGACGGCTGGGATCGGCTTCCAGTTCAACCGGCTCGTTCAGCAGGCGCTCGGCAAAATCTTTAATATGCTCGCCTTCCAGCGTGGCGGAGAACAGCATCGTCTGTTTACGCCAGCGCGTTTCACCCGCGATGGTTTCGATATCCTGGGCAAATCCCATGTCCAGCATGCGGTCTGCTTCATCCAGGATCAGCGTTTCCACTGCGCGGCAGTCAAAGTTTTCTTCTTTGATGTACTGCAGCAGACGGCCGGTGGTGGCAACCACAACGTCCTGATTTTCGCTGAACACTTCGGCGTGGTTCATAAAGGCCACGCCGCCGGTGATAGTGGCGATATCCAGATGCGTATGTTTCGCCAGTTCCCGCGCCTGGTCGGCAACCTGCATCGCCAGTTCACGGGTGGGCGTTAAAATTAAAATACGTGGCGGGCCAGACTTCTTGCGTGGAAAATCGAGCAGGTGCTGCAACGCCGGTAATAAATACGCGGCGGTTTTCCCGGTCCCGGTAGGTGCCGAACCCAGAACGTCGCGGCCCTCCAGCGCGGGGGGAATGGCAGCAGCCTGAATTGCTGTCGGGCGCGTATAGCCTTTCTCCTGCAGCGCTTCAAGCAGGCTTTCGTCGAGTTCAAGTTCGGAAAATGTGGTTACGGTCATGTTCTACCTCAGTTTGGGGCGCTGATTATAGACAGATCGGACATAATCTTCATCTGTTTATCGGTATTGACTGCGTCAGATTACGTCAACGGCGTGAATTCCCCAACCTGGCACGTTACACTTGGCGCCAGCTATACGGCAGAAAAACAGGTGAATGGTCGCTGAGTATGATGCAGGACAAGCCGCAGGCGCGGCCGCAGTTAAAAAAGAACGGGTTTACTTTCAAGCAGTTTTTTGTCGCACACGATCGCTGTGCAATGAAGGTCGGTACTGATGGCATTCTGCTGGGCGCGTGGGCACCGGTCGCCGGGGTAAAGCGCATCCTTGATATCGGTACCGGTTCGGGCCTGATTGCGCTGATGCTGGCCCAGCGAACGCATTCTGATGTGGTGATCGATGCGGTGGAGCTCGATGCCGACGCTGCGCAACAGGCCAGCGAGAATGCCTGTCAGTCACCCTGGGCTGCGCGTATTCATGTTCATCAACAGGATATCGCGCAGTGGGCGGAAAACAGCAATACGCGCTATTCACTGATCGTCAGTAATCCGCCTTACTTTGCACCTGGCGTGGCCTGCTCAACGTCGGCACGCGACAGCGCACGCGCGACCGGTACCTTAAACCATCAGACCTTATTACGTTGCGCAGCGTTGCTCATAGAAGAAGAGGGCTTCTTTTGTGTGATATTGCCTGAGACGACAGGGCAGGAGGTGATTGCGCAGGCACAATCGGAGGGCTGGCATCTGCGCTTTCGCTTCGATGTGGCGGAATATGCTCACCGTCCGCCGCATCGTGTATTGCTGGGGTTTTCACCCAGTCCGGGTGAAACCCTGTTTGAACGCCTGGCTATCCGCGATGCCGACCGGCAGTATTCTGACGCCTGGCAAAGCCTGACGCGTGACTTCTATTTGTTTATGTGATCGCCGGGCTGCAGGACGGTCGGTTGCGCTTCCGCCAGCGTATCGGGATAGTCGCGAATAAAATGCAGTCCGCGGCTCTCTTTGCGTTGCAGCGCACAACGCACCATCAGCTCTGCCACCTGTACCAGGTTGCGCAGTTCCAGCAGGTTGTTTGACAGCCGGAAGTGGCGATAGTACTCGTCGATTTCCTGTTGAAGCAGGCTGATGCGGCGCAACGCGCGTTCCAGCCGCTTAGTGGTACGGACAATGCCGACATAATCCCACATAAACAGCCGTAGCTCATGCCAGTTATGCTGAATGACCACGCGCTCATCGGCATCATCCACCTGGCTTTCATCCCATGCCGGTAAACGATCTACGGTCTCCGTTTCAGGTAAGATCCGCATCAGATCCTCCGCGGCAGACCAGCCATATACCAGACACTCCAGGACAGAATTTGAGGCGAGGCGGTTGGCACCGTGCAGCCCGGTATAACTGACTTCACCGATTGCATATAAACAATCGATGTCGGTGCGGCCATGCCGATCGACGACCACGCCACCACAGGTGTAATGCGCGGCGGGCACCACAGGGATTCTGTCCTTTGTCAGATCAAAGCCAAAGGTCAGCAGTTTTTCGTAAATCATCGGGAAGTGGGAACGGATGAAGGCCGGCGGCTGGTGGCTGATATCCAGATACATGCAGTCTACGCCCAGCCGTTTCATTTCATGATCGATGGCGCGGGCGACGATATCGCGCGGGGCCAGCTCCGCGCGTTCGTCGAAGTCAGGCATAAACCGCGAACCATCGGGCCGCACCAGCCAGGCGCCTTCGCCGCGCAGGGCTTCCGTCAGCAGAAAGTTTTGCGCCTGCGGATGAAACAGGCAGGTAGGGTGAAACTGGTTAAATTCCAGGTTAGCGACCCGGCATCCTGCTCGCCAGGCCATCGCAATGCCGTCACCAGAGGCGACATCGGGATTCGTGGTGTACTGATAAACTTTGGCCGCGCCGCCCGTGGCCAGCACGACGGCGCGCGCCTGGCAGGTTTCGACCCGTTCGCGATTGCGGTTCCAGATCCAGGCCCCCATTACCCGGCGGGGGCCCGGTAAGCCCAGTTTGTCTGACAGGATCAGATCCACCGCGTTAGTGCGTTCCAGGATGCGGATATTCGGATGACGCAACGCCTGGCCGACCAGCGTGGTTTCCACTTCCCGGCCGGTGGCGTCGGCGCTGTGCAGAATACGGCGATGGCTGTGGCCGCCTTCTCGCGTCAGGTGGTAACGCATTTCACCGCCGGCCTGAGGATCGGTATCAAACGCCACGCCATGATCGATCAGCCACTGCACGCAGTGCCGCGCATTGCTGGCGACAAATGAAACAGCCTCACGATCGCACAAGCCCGCCCCGGCAATCAGCGTGTCTTCAACGTGAGAATCCACGCTGTCAGTTTCATCAAACACTGCCGCAATGCCGCCCTGCGCATACAGCGTTGAGCCTTCATTAACCTGCGCTTTACTGAGCACAGTGACCCGGTAATGCGAGGCCAGCCGCAACGCCAGTGACAGTCCCGCCGCACCGCTGCCCACAATAAGCACATCACACTGATAATCTGAGGGGGAGAATATTGTCATAGTGTTTAATTTACTAAACAAGAATGACCCGAGCATAAGCCTTTGATGGTTTTTTGTGAAGTATTTTGAACACGCAAGCAGGCGTAATAGCGGGCTAAATCTAATTTATGAGATATATCAAATGGTTAGTTGTTTAACCGTTTAAAATCCGTTTTTCATACCAAACTTAATCGAATACAAGGATTTAAAGATGAAAAAGCGGCTGTCATAGGTTACTCTGCCTGCGATTTGCGCGTGTTACATTGAACGAAAATCAACAAACTGTGTAATCCTGCAGCAAAGCGGCCGAAAATGAACTTTTCGCCACGTAATGACTCAAAGCGCATGCTTGCTCAATAGCTGTGTGCTGGCAGTTCCTTAACGCATAAGAAAGTATTTGGGGAGACTTTACCTCGGATGAGCGAGCAGTTAGCGGACCAGGTTCTGGTTGAACGGGTTCAGAAGGGGGATCAAAAAGCTTTCAACTTACTGGTGATCCGTTACCAGCATAAAGTCGCGAGCCTGGTCTCACGGTATGTGCCTTCAGGCGATGTGCCTGACGTCGTTCAGGAATCATTTATTAAGGCGTATCGGGCACTGGATTCTTTCCGTGGCGATAGCGCGTTTTACACCTGGCTGTATCGGATTGCCGTGAATACAGCCAAAAACTATCTGGTTGCTCAGGGACGCCGTCCGCCTTCCAGCGATGTTGATGCAATTGATGCGGAAAATTTCGAAAGTGCGGGTGCGTTAAAAGAAATTTCGAACCCTGAGAACTTAATGTTGTCTGATGAACTGAAACAAATCGTCTTTCGTACCATCGAGGCGCTTCCTGAGGACTTGCGAATGGCAATTACCCTCAGGGAACTTGACGGTCTGAGCTATGAAGAGATCGCCGTCATTATGGATTGCCCGGTGGGCACGGTAAGGTCACGTATTTTCCGTGCACGTGAGGCCATTGATAATAAAGTTCAACCGCTTATCCAACGTCAGTGATAACGGCTACTGGAAGGGTATTAGGCATGCAGAAAGAAAAACTTTCCGCTTTAATGGATGGTGAGGCTTTAGATAACGCGCTGATTTCAGCCCTGTCTAAGGATGCAGATCTACAAAAAAGCTGGGAACGCTACCATCTGATTCGCGATACCATGCGCGGCGATGTTGGTGAACACCTGCATTTTGATATTTCTGCTCGCGTTGCCGCTGCCATCGAAAACGAGCCACAGCGTAATGTGACGTCCCTGATTCCTGAAGCACAGCCCGAGCCTTCTCGCTGGGAAAAAATGCCGTTCTGGCACAAAGTTCGCCCCTGGGCGGCCCAGATTACGCAGGTCGGCGTCGCCGCCTGTGTTTCCCTGGCGGTAATTGTGGGTGTTCAGCACTATAACCAACCCACCAACGGCAGCGTGGAAAGCTCTGACTCACCGGTATTCAACACCTTGCCAGTGATGGGCAAAGCGTCACCTGTCAGTCTGGGTGTCCCTTCGGATATGTTTGGTTCAGGCAATGCCTCACAACAGGTGCAGGACCAGCGTCGCCGCGTGAACGCCATGCTGCAGGACTACGAACTTCAGCGTCGTCTGCACGCCGATCAGCTGCAGTTCGAAACCAATGCGCCAAAACAAGCGCAGGCCAATGTACCGGGTAATCAGTCATTAGGAATGCAGCAGCAGTAATGAAGCCGCTATGGTATGCCGTTAGTCTTCTGACGGGCAGCCTGTTGTGGTCCACTGCCGCCCCAGCGCAGGTTTCTGCGTCTGGGGCGTTATTACAGCAGATGGAGCAGGCAAGTCAGACGCTCAACTACGAATTCGCCTACATCAACGTTTCCCGTCTTGGTATGGAATCGCTCCGTTATCGTCACGCAGTAATCGACGATCGCGTCTATGCACAGATTCTGCAGATGGACGGTCCGCGTCGCGAAGTCATTCAGCGCGGCAACGACATCAGCTATTTCGAACCGGGTATTGAGCCTTTCTCGCTTCCCGGCAATCACATCGTCGATGCGTTGCCATCGATTATCTACGCCGACTTTGCCAAGCTTGATGCGGCTTATGACTTTATTACCGTCGGCCGTTCCCGCATTGCCGATCAGATGTGTGATGTGGTGCGCGTAGTGTCGCGCGATGGCACGCGCTACAGCTATGTTGTATGGCTGGATGTGGATACCAAGCTGCCGCTGCGCGTAGATCTGCTGGATCGTGACGGTGAAACGATGGAACAGTTTCGCGTGATCAGCTTCGCGGTGGATGATGGCGTACGCAACCTGATGCAGGGCCTTGAAAAAGCCAATCTGCCGCCGTCGCTCTCATTAACCAAATCAGACAACGCGACGCTGGACTGGGAGCCCGCCTGGCTTCCCGCAGGGATGACGCTCGTTTCCCAAAGCCGGCGTATGCTTCCCGCGTTAAATAAATCCCTTGAATCCCGGCTGTACAGCGATGGTCTGTTTAGCTTTGCTGTAAACGTTACGCCGGCAGATAAAAACAGCGTCGCACAGACATTGCGCACGGGACGTCGTACGGTGGAAACCGTAATACGCGATAATTACGAAATTACGGTCGTTGGCGAGTTACCGCCTGCGACGGCCAAACGTATCGCGGACAGTGTTAATCCTGGGGCAAAAAAATGATGAGAGAATGGGCCACCGTGGTGGCATGGCAGGATGGTATCGCCACACTGCATACCGAAGCCAAAACCTCCTGCAACAGCTGCCAGGCACGCAAAGGCTGTGGCAGCCATATGCTGAATAAGCTGGGGCCAAAGAATGCGCATGTGATGCAAATCGCCAGCAGCAAGCCCCTGGCTCCGGGCCAACGTGTCGAACTGGGCATCAAAGAGAGCAGCCTGCTCGGTTCGGCACTGCTGGTATACATGACGCCGCTGTTTGGCCTGTTTCTGTTCGCAGGTCTGTTCCAGGCCCTGTTCGGCAGCGACCTGGCCGCCGCCTGCGGCGCGCTGTTAGGCGGAGTTGGCGGCTTTATCGTCGCCAAAGGCATTTCCATGAAATTTGGCGATAGTGAGGCCTTCCAGCCGGTTATCCTTAATATCGCCTTGCCCCCAGATGCGCTTCGTGTTGAAAGCGAAGCCTGACCCCTGCTTAAGCCGCACTTGTTGCGGCTTTTGTCTTAAGCCTGACGTGCAAAAAACTGTTTCGTTTCCACGACGTTCCATTCTTTTATGCGCGGCCTTAACAGTGTAATATGCGTCGTCATTAATGAGGCTGACAGGATTGTGGGTTAAGAGCGATCTTCCTGAATGTGTCTGTGCTCAGGTTTCTAACTGATTCTCTACGTGAAGATATCTCTATAAATGAAGCACATAAGAAATTTCTCCATCATCGCCCACATTGACCACGGTAAATCCACGCTCTCTGACCGCTTGATTCAGATCTGTGGCGGATTAACTGACCGCGAGATGGCCGCGCAGGTTCTGGACTCAATGGACCTTGAGCGTGAACGTGGTATTACCATCAAAGCACAGAGCGTGACGCTCGATTACAAAGCCCAAGACGGTGAAACTTACCAGCTCAATTTTATCGACACGCCGGGACACGTTGACTTCTCATACGAAGTTTCCCGCTCACTGGCCGCCTGTGAGGGTGCGCTGCTGGTGGTGGATGCCGGACAGGGCGTTGAAGCGCAAACCCTGGCTAACTGCTACACCGCGATTGAGATGGATCTGGAAGTCGTGCCGGTGCTGAATAAAATCGATTTGCCTGCCGCCGATCCTGAACGTGCTGCACAGGAAATCGAAGATATTGTCGGTATTGATGCCACCGATGCCGTGCGTTGCTCGGCGAAAACCGGTGTCGGCGTACCTGAAGTGCTGGAGCGCCTGGTGCGCGATATTCCGCCGCCAGAAGGCGATCCGGAAGGGCCGCTGCAGGCACTGATTATCGACTCCTGGTTCGATAACTACCTGGGTGTTGTCTCGCTGGTTCGTGTGAAAAACGGCACCATGCGTAAAGGCGATAAAATCAAGGTACTGAGTACCGGCCAGGTTTATAACGCCGATCGACTGGGCATTTTCACGCCGAAGCAGGTTGACCGCACTGAACTGAACTGTGGCGAAGTCGGCTGGCTGGTCTGCGCCATTAAAGACATTCTGGGCGCGCCGGTGGGCGATACCCTGACAACAGCACGTAACCCGGCGGACAAAGCGCTGCCTGGCTTTAAAAAAGTGAAGCCGCAGGTTTACGCCGGTCTGTTCCCGATTAGTTCTGATGACTACGAAGCGTTTCGTGATGCGCTGGGCAAGCTGAGCCTGAACGATGCTTCTCTGTTCTACGAGCCAGAGAGTTCAACCGCGCTGGGCTTTGGCTTCCGTTGCGGCTTCCTGGGTCTGCTGCACATGGAGATCATTCAGGAACGTCTGGAACGTGAGTACGATCTCGATCTGATCACGACCGCACCGACGGTGGTGTACGAAGTGGAAACCACGGGCGGCGAAGTCATTTATGTGGACAGCCCCTCGAAGCTGCCACCGCTCAATAACATTGAAGAGTTGCGTGAACCGATTGCGGAGTGTCACATGCTGCTGCCGCAGGAATACCTGGGCAACGTCATTACGCTGTGCATCGAGAAACGTGGCGTTCAGACAAATATGGTTTACCACGGCAATCAGGTTGCGCTGACCTATGAGATTCCAATGGCTGAAGTGGTGCTCGACTTCTTTGACCGTTTGAAATCAACATCGCGCGGCTATGCTTCACTGGACTACAATTTTAAACGTTTTCAGGCCTCTGACATGGTGCGCGTCGACGTGCTGATTAACTCAGAACGCGTTGATGCGCTGGCGCTGATTACCCACCGTGATAACGCACCTTATCGTGGACGTGAGCTGGTTGAGAAAATGAAAGACCTCATCCCACGTCAACAATTTGATATTGCGATTCAGGCGGCAATCGGCAACCACATTATCGCTCGCTCAACCGTCAAACAGCTGCGTAAGAACGTCCTTGCCAAGTGTTACGGCGGTGACGTCAGTCGTAAGAAAAAGCTGTTGCAGAAGCAGAAAGAGGGTAAGAAGCGAATGAAGCAGGTCGGTAACGTTGAACTGCCGCAGGAAGCATTCCTCGCCATTCTGCATGTCGGAAAAGACAGCAAATAAGGATCTTAAATGGCTAATATGTTCGCGCTAGTCCTGGCGATAGCGACATTGATTACTGGTATTCTCTGGGTGATCGATCGTATCAAGTGGGCACCACAGCGCCGGGCGCTGCAGGCGGCGGCACAGGCGCAGTCAGGCGGCACGCTCGATAAAAAAACGCTGGCAAAAATGGCACCTAAGCCGGGCTGGATTGAAACCGCTGCCTCCGTATTTCCGGTGCTGGCCGTGGTATTCTTTGTGCGCTCATTTGTATATGAGCCTTTCCAGATCCCGTCAGGATCGATGATGCCCACGCTGCTGATTGGTGACTTTATTCTGGTCGAGAAGTTTGCTTACGGCATTAAAGACCCGATTACGCAAACCACGCTGATTCCTACCGGTCATCCTAAGCGTGGCGATATTGCGGTCTTTAAATACCCAAAAGATCCCAGCCTGGACTACATCAAGCGCGTGATTGGCCTGCCGGGCGATCGTGTAACCTATGATCCCTACAGTAAAACGCTGACTATTAATCCGGCCTGCGATAATGGCAAGCCTTGCAGCAAAGCGTTGCCCGTCACCTACAGCAACATTGAGCCAAGCAAGTTTGTTCAGACGTTTAGCGGGTTTGATGGTAACGAAGCCGGTAACGGGTTCTACCAGGTGCCGCTGAATGAAACCATGCGCGGTGGATTACGTCTGGCCACGCGCAAAGAAACGCTGGGCAATGTGACGCATGACATTCTGTTGGTGACGGAAGCACAAAGCCAGGCGAGCATGTACTATCAGCAGCCCGGCCAGCCGCAGGCGAGCTGGGTTGTGCCGCAGGGGCAGTATTTCATGATGGGTGATAACCGTGACAACAGCGCCGACAGTCGCTACTGGGGCTTTGTTCCCGAGCGCAATCTGGTCGGTAAAGCGGTCGCCATCTGGATGAGCTTTGAAAAACAAGAAGGCCAGTGGCCAACCGGCGTACGACTGAGTCGTATCGGCGGTATCCATTAAGCCAGCCTGAGAGTCAGGCAAAATAGGGTGGCCTCCGTCATGGGGGCCACTGCACACCAAACAGAATGTGTTGGATTCTCAGCCCTGTTTGGTATGCAGAGTGACAGACGCAAAACAGAACTGGAATCGCATGAACCCCATCCTGATTAACAAGCTTCAGCGCAAACTGGGCTACACTTTTACACATTCTGAACTTTTACAGCAGGCGTTGACGCATCGCAGCGCCAGTAGCAAGCATAACGAACGCCTGGAGTTTTTAGGCGATTCGATTCTGAGCTACGTGATTGCAAATGCGCTCTACCACCGTTTTCCGCGTGTGGATGAGGGCGACATGAGCCGCATGCGCGCGACGCTGGTGCGCGGTAATACGCTGGCAGAGATGGCGCGTGAATTCGATTTGGGTGAATGCCTGCGTCTGGGGCCCGGCGAATTAAAAAGCGGCGGCTTCCGTCGTGAATCTATTCTGGCGGACACCGTGGAAGCGCTGATTGGTGGTGTCTTCCTCGACAGTAATATTCAGACGGTCGAAAAGCTGATCCTTGACTGGTATCAGACACGCCTGGACGAAATCAGTCCGGGTGATAAACAAAAAGATCCGAAAACGCGCCTGCAGGAATACCTGCAGGGCCGTCATCTGCCGCTGCCAAGTTACTTAGTGGTGCAGGTTCGTGGCGAAGCCCACGATCAGGAATTTACCATTCACTGTCAGGTGAGTGGCATGGCAGAACCGGTGGTGGGCGTGGGCTCCAGCCGCCGTAAAGCTGAACAAGCAGCGGCTGAACAGGCGCTGATTAAACTTGGTCTGGAATAACAGTATTATCCCGGCGCCGCAACCGGCGCTGAAAACCTCAGGACTCGAATGAGCGAAAATGTTACATACAGCGGCTTTGTCGCGATAGTTGGCCGGCCTAACGTCGGTAAATCCACCTTACTGAACCAGTTACTGGGGCAGAAGGTTTCAATTACGTCGCGTAAGCCGCAAACCACCCGTCACCGCATTATGGGCATCCATACGGAAGGCGCTTATCAGGCGATTTACGTGGATACGCCCGGCCTGCATATGGAAGAGAAGCGGGCGATCAACCGCCTGATGAACCGTGCGGCCAGCAGTTCTATCGGTGACGTTGAACTGATCATCTTTGTGGTTGAAGGCACGCGCTGGACGCCCGACGACGAGATGGTGTTAAACAAGTTGCGCGATGGCAAAGTGCCGGTTCTGCTGGCGATCAATAAAATCGACAACATCCAGGATAAAAGCGTCCTGTTACCGCACCTGCAGTTCCTCAGCGAGCAGATGAACTTTATTGATATCGTGCCGGTTTCGGCCGAAAGCGGTAAAAATGTCGACACCATCGCCGCCATCGCCCGCAAGCATCTGCCGGAATCTGACCATCACTTCCCGGAAGATTACATTACCGATCGCTCACAGCGCTTTATGGCATCCGAAATTATCCGTGAAAAGCTGATGCGTTTCCTCGGTGCGGAACTGCCTTACTCGGTCACAGTCGAAATCGAACAGTTTGTGTCTAACGCGCGCGGCGGTTATGACATCAACGGTTTGATTCTGGTCGAGCGCGAAGGGCAGAAAAAAATGGTGATTGGCAATAAAGGCGCCAAAATCAAAACCATTGGTATTGAAGCGCGTAAGGACATGGAAGAGATGTTCGATGCCAAAGTGCATCTCGAACTGTGGGTTAAAGTTAAATCCGGCTGGGCAGATGACGAACGTGCGCTGCGTAGTCTGGGTTACACAGACGATCTCTGAATAAATGGAAGGCTGGCAACGCGCCTTTGTGCTGCATAGTCGTCCTTTCAGCGAAACCAGTCTGCTGCTTGACCTGTTTAGTGAAAGTGAAGGCCGTGTTCGTGTCCTTGCAAAAGGAGCACGATCACGGCGTTCTCAGTTAAAAGGCACGCTTCAGCCTTTTACCCCGCTGCTGGTGCGCTGGAGCGGTCGTGGTGAGGTGAAAACGCTGCGCAATGCCGAAGCGGTTTCGCTTGCTCTCCCCCTCAGTGGTATCACGCTTTACTGCGGCCTGTACGTCAACGAGCTGTTGTCTCGGGTACTGGAACAGCACATCCCCTTTTCCGACCTGTTTTTTGACTATCTGCAATGTATCCAGACGCTGGCCGCCGCCGAGGGTTCACCCGAACCTGCACTGCGTCGTTTCGAGCTGGCGCTGTTGGGGCACCTTGGCTATGGCGTGGATTTCCTGCACTGCGCAGGCAGTGGTGAACCGGTCAGTGAAGACATGACCTACAGCTACCGGGAAGAGAAGGGCTTCATCGCCAGTCTGGTGCTCAATCAGCGCAGCTTTACAGGTAAACACCTGCAGGCGCTCTCCACGCGTGAATTTCCTGATGCGGATGCCCTGCGCGCGGCGAAGCGCTTTACCCGCATGGCGCTAAAACCCTATCTGGGGGGCAAACCGTTAAAAAGTCAGGAGCTTTTCCGTCAGTTTACACCGAAAAAAAAGCCCGATATTGCCGGCGAGCCCTGATGCGGGTCGTAGCGGAATCGCATCAGGGCGCGTTACACTCCATACAATGACCATAATGAACCGAGGATTGTCATGGCTGAGTTACTGTTAGGCGTTAACATCGACCACATTGCTACCGTCCGCAACGCGCGTGGCACCCATTACCCTGATCCGGTCCAGGCGGCTTTTATCGCCGAACAGGCGGGCGCGGATGGGATCACGGTGCACCTGCGGGAAGATCGCCGCCACATTACCGACCGCGACGTGCGTATTCTGCGTGATACCATCGAAACGCGGATGAATCTCGAAATGGCGGTCACCGATGAGATGCTGAACATCGCATGTGACATCAAACCGCACTTCTGCTGCCTGGTGCCGGAAAAGCGTGAGGAAGTGACCACCGAAGGCGGACTGGATGTCGCCGGACAACAGGAAAAACTTAACGCCGCGGTAAAAAAACTCAGTGAGGCGGGCATTTTGGTATCCCTGTTTATCGATCCCGATCACCGGCAAATCGAAGCGGCTGTCACCAGCGGCGCGCCTTATATTGAAATTCATACCGGTGCCTATGCTGAAGCACCTGAAGGCCCGGCACGCGACGCTGAGCTGGCCCGGATCCGTCAGGCGGCCACCTTTGCGGCCAGCCGCGGATTAAAAGTTAACGCCGGTCACGGTCTGACTTACCACAATGTCCTGCCGATTGCCGCGCTGCCGGAAATGCATGAGCTGAACATCGGTCATGCGATCATTGGTCGGGCGGTGATGAGCGGCCTGCCTGACGCCGTCAAAGCCATGAAACAGCTGCTGCGAGAAGCGCGTCGCTAATGGCTATTCTGGGACTGGGCAGCGATATCGTCGAAATAGAGCGGATTGCCGATGTGATTTCTCGCTCTGGCGATCGACTGGCGCGTCGCGTGCTGAGTGAGGCCGAATGGCAGCAGTATCAGCAGCATCGTCAGCCGGTGCGTTTTCTGGCTAAACGTTTCGCCGTTAAAGAAGCGGCAGCCAAAGCGTTTGGCACCGGCATTCGCGGCGGACTGGCATTCAATCAGTTTGAAGTTTACAACGATGCGCTGGGTAAACCGCTCCTGCGTTTTTTCGATCATGCTGCTGAGGTGGCGCAGCGGCTGGGTGTACAGCATGTCCATGTCACCCTGGCCGACGAGCGCCACTATGCCTGTGCTACGGTCATTATCGAAAGCTAACCGTGCAGGGCAACAAACTTATCCCACAGCGCATCGCGTGATTCGATGTGCTGGGGATCCGTCACAATGGTGTTATCAATAGGGCAAACCCGCTGGCAGGTCGGCACATCATAATGTCCCACACATTCGGTACAGCGGCTCACCTCAATCTCATAAATCATCTCACCCATCGAAATAGCCTGGTTCGGGCATTCGGGTTCACACATATCGCAGTTAATGCATCGTTCTGTAATCAGTAAAGACATCGCGGTTTCCCAATCGATAAATACTTTTTGTCGTTTTGGCGACATAATCTGTTGCGGTAGTAAATATTCCTGATGAGATATGTCGAACCCTTAGACGACTTTTGTAACTTTCTAATTGCAAGCCTGGCTGGTCATTAACATAAAGTTGGAATGTTAAAGGTCATGCGGAGTCGGCTGACACTAGCATATTCTTTCAACGTCAAACATGATGCGAATAACTAAAAAAAGTCATACGCACCATTAATGTTCGTTACTTACTGATTATTCGATGATTTAAATCTATATAGTCTTCATGGAGAGTAAGCATAAAAGTATAACTTTTAGCAAATTCAGCGATACACGTGCGGGGACAGCGCCGCGTGTAGAAAAAACCACCACAGCGAGAATTGTAAGGATTATGCAGAAAAAAGGGGTGATAGAAATATTTTGTCATAAAAATGACAGAGATCAGGTGCGTGATTAAGAGTTTTCCGATAATATGCATTCATCAATAATATCGATGGATTGTGTCAGGTGAAAAAAAGAATTTTTTTGATAGCCGGCGTGGCTGTTCTGGCTGCAACAACCGCTTATGGAAGCTTATCCGCGGGTGGATCTCGGCCTGATTTCGTTACAGCAGCAGAAAATAAAACGAATAACTTCCTGCAATACAGCTATGGTAAGGGTAAATGTAAAGCCGCGCCCGGAACGGCAATGAGCTGGGACATGGAATGTAAGTATGACGGTGGCAAGAAAGTGGTTAAATTCGCTCTCTACTCCGCTGAGCATGCAACAAAAAAATCTGTTGATACCTTTTATCTCGTTGCAAAAAATCAGGCTGCAGTCGACTCAGCCAGCACAGGTATGGGGCAATATTTGCCTATTTCTACGCAAGATATAAGCAGTAGTTAGTCGGCCTTAATACACAGCTAATACTCAATTCAGTTTTAGAAGCCAGCGATATCGCTGGCTTCCTTCATTGTACTTTACAACAATCGCAATATCAGATGCGTTTTCCCTTCTTCCTAAATCAGCTTCTTCACCAGCGCCTCGCTGTGGCGAATATGGCTGGACGCGCGCTCAGGATCGTTCTGTACCAGCGCCATAAAGAGCAGGTCCGTTAACGCCAGCTGGGCGGTAGTCGAGGAGATCGCGGCGCTGCGCGTACTCTGTTCTTCTGCAACGGTGTACAGGCAGTGCGTGGCGCACTGCTGCAAAGTGTTAGGCGTAAAGCCGGTAAAGGCCAGCACGTCCGCGCCCACCCGCACTGCTTCCTGCGCGGCCAGGTTAATCTCACGACGTTCACCCGTGTAAGAGATCGCCAGCAGCACATCGCCGGATGACATGGCCTGTACGCTGGCCAGCAGCGCGTGCATGTCCTGCTCCGCGACGGCATTGATGCCAATCTTCATTAGCTTCCAGGAAAAATCCTTTGCCACCAGGCCGGATGCGCCGATTCCGACCAATAAAATACGGCGTGCGCGCTTAAGCAGCTGCAAGACGGCATTCAGCTTCTCTTCGCTGTTAATATCCAGGGTCGCGCGAATGGCCGACAGCTTTTCTGTCAGTAATTTTTCACCCACAGCCTTAAGGGGATCGTCACTGAGGATCTGATTATGCACGGTGATGGCATCTTTATCGGCCAGCGATTCGCTCAGTGCCAGCTTGAGTGCCGGAAAACCTTTATATCCCAGTTTTTGCGCAAACTTAACGACGCTGGACTGACTGACGCCAGCTTCTTCTGCCAGCTTTTGTGAACTTAAATGCCGTGCCCGATCCGGTTGTGACAGTAAAAAATCCGCCAGCCGGCGTTCGTTCAGCGCCAGTGAAGGATAAAGCTGGCGAATGCGCAGCAATGAACTCATGCTCAGTCCTCATGATGTAGCGGTGCGTCCGCAAGGAATAAATGATTCTAAAAGCATTGTAGCCACTGGAATAAAAAATGACAGTCATCGCCTCGCTGCGCGAAGATGACTACAATAGAGGCTGTTGATGCATATTCGTTAAAAAGGAGAGTTGTTTGACCAACGAGAGACAACGTCGCGTGGTGTTTTTCGACCTTGATGGCACATTGCACCAACAGGATATGTTTGGCACTTTCATGCGCTATTTGCTGCGCCGTAAACCCCTGAATCTGCTACTGGTCGTGCCTTTGCTGCCCGTCGTCGGCGCAGGGCTGCTGTTCAAAGGGCGTGCGGCCCGCTGGCCGATGAGCCTGTTACTCTGGTCAATCACTTTTGGCCGATCTGAAACCACCCTGTTACGACTGGAGGCCGAGTTTGCTCAGTGGTTTCGCCAGCGCGTGAAAGCGTTTCCGGTGGTGCAGAAGCGTCTCAGCGAGTACCTCAGCAGCGATGATGCGGATGTGTGGCTGATTACGGGCTCGCCGCAGTCGCTGGTGGAGCAGGTCTATTACGATTCGGCGTTTCTGCCCAGAGTAAAGTTGATTGCCAGCCAGATGCAGCGCGGCCTGGGGGGGCGCGTGCTGAAATTGCGCTGTCTGGGCCACGAAAAAGTGGTGCAGTTAGAAGAGCAAATCGGCACACCACTGCAACTCTATAGTGGTTACAGCGACAGCAAGCAGGACAACCCGTTATTGTTCTTTTGTCAGCATCGCTGGCGCGTCACGCCGGCAGGTGAATTGCAGCAGTTAGAATAACCTGTACTGAGCTTCGGTTTTGCCGGCATGCCCGGTATAATGCGCCGCTTTTTGCTGCCGGGAGTGGTTCGTGTGACACAAGAACAAGATGAATACTGGATGCGCCGGGCGCTGACGCTGGCGCAACGCGCATGGGATGAGGGCGAGGTGCCGGTAGGCGCCGTCCTGGTTCACGGCGACCGCGTCATTGGCGAAGGCTGGAACCGGCCTATCGGTCAGCATGATCCCACCGCGCACGCAGAGATTATGGCGCTTCGTCAGGGCGGGAAAGTACTGGAAAATTACCGTCTGCTGGATACCACGCTTTATGTGACGCTGGAGCCGTGCGTCATGTGCGCCGGCGCGATGGTGCATAGCCGGATAGGTCGTCTGGTTTATGGCGCGCACGATGTGAAAACCGGCGCAGCCGGTTCGCTGATTGACGTGCTGGGCCATCCGGGGATGAACCATCAGGTAAGGTTAGATCACGGCGTGCTGGAAGACGCGTGCGCGGCGCTGCTGAGCGACTTTTTCCGCATGCGTCGTCAGCAACAAAAAGCGCTGCGACAGGCGCAGCGCGAAAGCTAATTCATTGCCACTTGTGGCGAAACGGCAGGATAGCCTTTGCCCATCTCCGCTTCCAGCGCGGCCTGCTGGGCAAGGCGCTTTTCCTGCTCCTGCAAATAGCCCACCAGGCTAATCTCATATTTACGAATATTTTCCACGTAGTTATACGCTTCCTGGCCCCGCGCGTAGCCGTAGGTCGTTTGCGCGTAATAACGCTTCTGGCTCAGCATCGGCAGGCGCAGTTTCACATCAGCCCAACTGTCCGGGTTGCCACCCTGTTTTGCCGTGAGCTTACGGGCATCCAGCATATGAGCATAACCCATGTTGTAGGCGGCCAGCGCAAACCAGATACGTTCGTCTTCCGGAATGGACTGCGGGACTTTATCCATCATATTTTGCAGATACTGGCTGCCGCCGCGAATACTTTGCTCAGGATCGGTTCGATCGCCCACTTCCACGCTGTCGGCAGTATTGCGCGTCAGCATCATCATGCCGCGCACGCCGGTCGGTGATGTCGCCTGCGGATTCCAGTGTGATTCCTGATAGGAGATAGCGGCCAGCAAACGCCAGTCGATATTACTGGCGTATTTCTCAAATAACGGTTTGATATCAGGCAGAACCGTATCAATCGCACGCAGGAAGGTGCGCGTATCCACATAATCAAAAGTGCCAACGTGCCCGAGGTATTTCTCTTCCAGCCGCGCCATTGCGCCTTCTTCGCCCATGCCATTAAAGAAATCCAGCATGGCTGCGTTCAGGCTGTCGTCGCTTTCGCGGGGCATATACCACGTCACCGGCTCTTCATCCGTGACGTCAAAGGCGACCGCCAGTTGTGGATGGATGCGCTGAAGCAGTGCGATGGTGACGGAATCGCCAATCGTATAATCCAGCTTGCCCTCGGCGACGGCCTCAAGTAGCGCTTTCGGGCTTTGATCGGTCGAGATAGCCCAGTCAAGGTCGGGATAGTGATCCGCTCTGGCGCTCTTGAGTGTAGACAGATAAGCCGATCCGGAGGCAACGACGAGCCGTCCCTTTAAATCGCCCAGGTTTTTCGGGCGAGTTTTATCCACACGATAAACCAACTGCTGGGAAACGCTGTAATAGCTGGGGCCCGTCTGATAGCGGTTCAGTCGCTCATTATTATAGATAAGGCCTGCGGCCAGCAAATCGGCTTTGCCGTCGTCAAGCGCATCAAACAGGTCGCTGATATTCGCGCGCACCGTGATTTCCAGCCTGACGCCCAGATAACGGGCGAAACGCTTCGCCAGCTCGTAATCCATCCCGGCCGGTACTTTATTCACGGTGTAGTAAGTCAACGGTGAGTTTACGGTACTGACCCGTAGCACTCCCCGTGATTTAATCTGTGAAATCGTATCCTGCCCGCTCCCATGCCAGGGAATGGACGGCCACAGTGCCAGTGCTAACAGCACGGTGAGCAGACCGATAAACAGATAATTTAATTTCAGGCGTTTCAAATAGTTATCTCTCGATGGCTCCAAGGCCTCTGTCTTTTAAGGCAGTATTGATTTTGTTTTAACTCCCAGAGCGAGGGGCATTTTGCGCAACAAACTTAGGCAGAGCAACTTATAAAGCAATTTTTGCGCAATTATCAGCCAAATCTTGTTGGCCATAAATTTTGCGCAAACGGTTTCGTCGCGGAGTGGCTTTCTCTATAATACGCCCCGTTTTCCCCCTGTTGCGCCCAATGAAGCGTCGCACCCGGCGTTTCAAAGACGAGAGATCTTATGATGGAAATTCTGCGTGGTTCGCCCGCCCTGTCGGCATTTCGTGTAAACAAACTGCTGGCCCGCTTTCAGGACGCTCATCTGCCGGTGAGTGATATTTACGCTGAGTACGTCCATTTTGCCGATGTCAGCGCGCCGTTGAGTGAGGATGAAAAATCCCGTCTGCAGCGCCTGCTCAAGTACGGTCCTTCTCTCGCTGAACATGCGCCACAAGGGCGTTTGCTGCTGGTCACGCCACGTCCAGGCACCATTTCGCCATGGTCTTCAAAAGCGACAGATATTGCGCATAACTGCGATCTGTCACAGGTCCGTCGACTGGAGCGCGGTCTGGCGTTTTATGTTCAGGCACCCCAGTTGACGGAAACCCAGTGGCAAACGCTGTCAGCGCTGCTGCATGACCGCATGATGGAAACGGTGTACAGCGACCTCCATCAGGCCGAACAACTGTTTGCCCACCACGAACCTCAGCCGGTCAAAAGCGTTGATGTGTTGGGTGAAGGCCGTCAGGCACTGGTTCATGCCAATACATCGCTGGGCCTGGCGCTGGCAGACGACGAAATTGACTACCTTCTGGCAGCCTTTACGAAGCTGGGCCGTAACCCTAACGACATCGAACTCTATATGTTTGCTCAGGCGAACTCCGAGCACTGTCGTCACAAGATTTTTAACGCCGACTGGATTATTGACGGCGAAAAACAGCCGAAATCGCTGTTTAAAATGATTAAGAACACCTTTGAGCAAACGCCGGATTATGTCCTGTCGGCTTATAAAGACAATGCGGCGGTAATGGAAGGCTCTGAAGTAGGACGCTTCTTTGCGGATGCCGAAAACGGGGAATATGGCTACCACCAGGAGGCGGCGCATATTCTGATGAAGGTCGAAACGCATAACCATCCTACGGCGATTTCGCCGTGGCCTGGCGCGGCAACCGGCTCCGGCGGCGAAATTCGTGACGAAGGGGCGACCGGACGGGGCGCGAAGCCGAAAGCCGGTCTGGTCGGCTTCTCGGTGTCGAACCTGCGTATTCCGGGCTTCGAGCAGCCGTGGGAAGAGGATTTTGGCAAGCCCGCGCGCATCGTCAGCGCACTGGACATTATGACTGAAGGCCCTCTGGGCGGCGCGGCGTTTAACAACGAGTTTGGCCGTCCTGCATTGAATGGCTATTTCCGTACCTATGAAGAACAGGTCAACAGCCACAACGGCACCGAACTGCGCGGTTACCACAAGCCGATTATGCTGGCGGGTGGCATCGGGAACATCCGTGCCGATCACGTCCAGAAAGGCGAGATTACTGTCGGGGCAAAGCTGATCGTACTGGGCGGCCCGGCAATGAATATCGGTCTGGGCGGCGGAGCGGCCTCATCTATGGCATCGGGCCAGTCTGACGCTGATCTCGACTTTGCCTCCGTACAGCGTGATAACCCGGAAATGGAACGGCGTTGCCAGGAAGTGATTGACCGCTGCTGGCAGTTAGGCGACGACAACCCGATTCTGTTTATCCACGATGTCGGTGCGGGCGGGCTGTCGAACGCCATGCCTGAGCTGGTCAGCGATGGCGGTCGCGGTGGACGTTTCAACCTGCGTGATATCCTCAGCGATGAGCCAGGGATGAGCCCGCTGGAAGTCTGGTGTAATGAATCGCAAGAGCGTTACGTCATGGCGGTGGCACCCGAAAAGCTGGCTGAATTTGCGGCGATTTGCGAGCGTGAGCGCGCGCCTTTTGCGGTTATCGGTGAAGCCACAGAAGAGCAGCATCTGACGCTCAACGACAGCCACTTTGATAACAGCCCAATTGATATGCCGCTGGATGTGCTGTTGGGGAAAACCCCGAAAATGACACGCGATGTCGTCAAACAGCAGGCGCAGGGCACACCGTTACACCGTGATGGCATCGTCTTAACGGAGGCGGTGAATCGCGTTCTGCACTTACCGACCGTGGCGGAAAAAACCTTTCTGATCACCATCGGCGATCGCAGTGTGACCGGCATGGTGGCACGGGATCAGATGGTAGGACCCTGGCAGATCCCGGTAGCCAACAGTGCGGTCACGACCGCCAGCCTCGACAGCTATCATGGTGAAGCGTTCGCTCTGGGCGAACGCGCGCCGGTGGCGCTGCTCGACTTTGCCGCCTCAGCACGACTGGCTGTTGGTGAAGCGCTGACAAACCTGGCCGCCACGCCCGTGGGGTCATTGAAGCGTGTGAAACTCTCGGCAAACTGGATGTCAGCCGCGGGTCATCCGGGCGAAGATGCGGGCCTGTATGACGCCGTGAAAGCTGTCGGTGAGGAGTTGTGTCCGGCACTGGGCATTACTATCCCGGTGGGTAAAGACTCCATGTCGATGAAAACCCGCTGGCAGGAAGGCACTGAACAACGCGAAATGACGTCGCCGCTGTCGCTGGTGATTACCGCCTTTGCTCGTGTCGAAGATGTTCGTCGCAACGTGACGCCTCAACTGATGGCGGATCAGGACAACCTGCTTCTGCTGATCGATCTGGGTAACGGTGCCAATACCCTGGGCGCAACCGCGCTGGCGCAGGTGTATCGTCAACTGGGCGACAAGCCTGCCGATGTACGTGATGCACAGCAGCTGGCAGGCTTCTTTAATGCGATGCAGGCGCTGGTCAGCCAACAGAAACTATTGGCCTACCATGACCGTTCCGATGGGGGCCTGCTGGTCACGCTGGCAGAAATGGCCTTTACCGGCCACTGCGGTGTAGATGTTGATATCGCGGCGCTGGGCAGTGATGCGCTGGCGGCGCTGTTTACTGAGGAACTGGGCGCAGTCATTCAGATCAAGGCCGCCGATCGTGAAGGTGTCGAGCAGATTCTGGCTCAACATGGACTGGCGCAGTGCAGCCATGTGCTGGGCAGCGCACAGCCGGGCGATCGCTTCGTGATTCGTTCAGGCGGCAGTGCTGTGTACAGCGAAAGTCGCACCACGCTGCGTACCTGGTGGGCGGAAACCACCTGGCAGATGCAGCGTCTGCGTGATAACCCGGCCTGTGCTGATCAGGAACATCAGGCAAAACAGGACGACAACGATCCGGGTCTTAACGTCAGCCTGAACTTCAGGCCGGAAGAGGACGTTGCCGCGCCGATGATTGCGACAGGTGCCCGTCCGCGCGTGGCCGTGCTGCGTGAGCAGGGTGTTAACTCTCATGTGGAAATGGCCGCAGCCTTTGACCGCGCAGGCTTTACCGCCGTGGACGTTCATATGAGCGATCTGCTGGCAGGACGCATCGATCTGGAACGTTTCCAGGCGTTAGTGGCCTGTGGTGGCTTCTCTTACGGTGACGTACTGGGAGCCGGTGAGGGCTGGGCGAAATCTATCCTGTTCAACCCGCGTGTGCGCGATCAGTTCGAAGCCTTCTTCCATCGTCCGCAAACGCTGGCGCTGGGTGTTTGCAACGGTTGCCAGATGATGTCCAACCTGCGCGAGCTGAT
The DNA here is from genome assembly GCF_041954965.1 of Pantoea sp. BS_8. NCBI lineage: Bacteria > Pseudomonadati > Pseudomonadota > Gammaproteobacteria > Enterobacterales > Erwiniaceae > Pantoea > Pantoea sp. BS_8. The sequence continues at coordinate 300,690 of NZ_JAVAXU010000003.1, read as the reverse complement.
TCCTGGCAGCGAACTGTGGCCGCGCTTCGTGCGTAATCAGTCTGAGCGCTTTGAAGCGCGCTTCAGCCTGGTTGAAGTGGCCGCCAGCCCGTCATTACTGCTGGATGGCATGGCGGGTTCGCGGATGCCTGTTGCGGTATCACACGGAGAAGGTTTTGTAGAAGTGCGCGATGGTGCTCACCTGGCGGCGCTGGAATCCAAAGGGCTGGTGGCGCTGCGCTTTGTGGACAATAGCGGTAAGGTGACGGAAACCTATCCGGCCAACCCGAACGGTTCGCCAAATGGCATCACTGCCGTGACCAACGAAAGCGGGCGCGTCACCATTATGATGCCGCATCCTGAGCGTGTTTTCCGTACGGTCAGCAACTCCTGGCATCCGGCGGAGTGGGGGGAAGACAGCCCATGGATGCGCATTTTCCGTAACGCGCGCAAACAACTGGGTTAATTGCCGTAAAAAAATGGGGAGGCTAGGTGCCTCCCTTTTTTTATGGGCACGAGATGTTGGCAAAAGGAGACAGCCGTCACCTTTTGATGTCGCTGATTGGTGACATCTATCTCTATGATTTTATTATACGGCAGAGGTACGATGAAAATGTGTTGGCATTTGGCGACACATTTGCCAGACCGGATGGTCTGAACGGGCCGCTTTCACTGCTCGCTTACCTGCAAGAGCCTGAACAGAAAGGGGCTTTTATTGTTGGCATGATCTTTGCTACAATTATCGCGCTGCTCATTCACTTGTTTATGAATGCCACCGCGCTGCGGTCAGAGCTCATAAAGCCCGAATGACGCACCAAACGGAGCCTGCCGTCCACCACACCGATAATCGTATGCATTGCATCGTTATCAAGCATCGGACGTAACGTTGAGTTAGGCTCCACCCATTCTCACGCGCGGCTAAGGCGGCGCGTCTGCGGCGGGCCAGATGGTCTGCCGTTTTCTTTTCTGCCTCTTTCTTCTCCGGGCCGACTCCGCTAGCATCCGGTAAGCGTATCTTTATGGAAGCCGTCGCGTGAAAAAATGGCGTTTTTTCCCCCAATCTCTGCGTCAGCTGGTGCTGATGGCCTTTTTGCTGGTGCTCCTGCCCTTACTGGTACTGGCCTGGCAGGCATGGGAAAGCCTCTCCGCACTCAGCAATCAGGCGGCGGACACTAACCGCAACACCTTTACCGATGTCCGGCGCAGCGAAGCCATGGCACGAACCGCCATTGAGCTGGAGCGCAGCTATCGTCAGTATTGCGTACTGGGTGATGCCTCGCTGGCGAAGCTGTATCAGACGCAGCGGATTCGTTACAGCCAGATGCTCAGCTCCCATGCTGATAATCTGCCCGATTTACCGGCTTTTAAGACGCTACGGGACACGCTGCCGCTGTTGGAAACCCTGCAGTGCCAGAACGGTAATCCGATGGGCAGTGCTGCGCAGGCGCTTGACCGTTTTTCCGCAACCAACGCACAACTGGTGCACGACACGCGGGAGGTGGTATTCGCCCGCGGCTTACAGCTTCAGCGCGAAATCGCCGATCGCGGTCAGTTCTTTGGCTGGCAGGCGCTGATTCTGTTCATTATCAGCCTGACACTCACGCTGCTGTTTACCCGCATGATCATCGGTCCGGTCAAAAGTGTCGAACGGATGATTAACCGCCTTGGCGAAGGGCGGGAACTGGGCAGCAGCATGGTGTTTCGGGGGCCACGGGAATTGCGTTCGCTGGGGCAACGTATTGTCTGGCTGAGCGAGCGGCTGCACTGGCTTGAATCTCAGCGACACGAATTTTTACGCCACCTTTCACACGAACTGAAAACCCCGCTGGCCAGTTTGCGTGAAGGCACGGCGCTTCTGGCGGATGAAGTCGCGGGCGTGCTAAATCCGGAGCAGAAAGAAATCGTCTCCATACTCGATACCAGCAGCCGTCATTTGCAGCACCTGATTGAACAATTGCTCGACTACAACCGCAGGCTCGCTGATGGGCCAATCACGCTTGAGGCGATCAAACTGGACGATATCGTGCATGACGTTGTGAATGCCCACGCCCTTTCGGCGCGTAACAAACAGATGCATGTTGAGATCGATCTGAAGGCCACAGATTGCCTGGCTGAGCCTATGCTATTAATGAGCGTAATTGATAACCTCTACTCTAACGCCGTGAACTATGGCAATGAATCCGGTAACATCTGGCTTCGTAGCCAGCAGCAGGGCGATACAGTCATCATTGAGGTCGCTAACAGCGGTACGCCCATTCCCGAGCATGAGCAGGCAATGATCTTTGAGCCCTTTTTTCAGGGCAGCCATCAGCGCAAAGGGCCGGTTAAAGGCAGTGGGCTGGGGTTAAGTATCGCAAAGGATTGTCTGCGCCGTATGCACGGCAACCTGCAACTGGTCAGCCGCGATGACGCGGATGTTTGTTTTCGCATTGAACTGAATACCACCGCCGGGAAAGTCTGAAGTATGAAATTTTTTGCCGCGATTCTTATAAGCGCACTGAGCACCCTGATGCTCAGCGGCTGTGCCTCCTCACCGGCGACCTCGGCATCCCAGCCCGCACCAAACTCTGTCGCGGTGCCTGAAACGCGCCTGGTGGATTATCTGACAACCCGCTGTAGCGATATCTGGCATATTGAAAACACTGCCGCGCTTGCCAATCCCCTTTACTGGATGCGCAGTATTGACTGCGCCGAACGACTTTCGCCCGCGGAAGCCCGCGCCGAGGCGCACCGCTGGCCAGTAGACAGCTGGTCGCGAGCCTTTAAACAGGGCGTACTCATGGCAAATGGCAACGTAACGCCACTGGAACGGCGCGACTATATCACCGAGCTGGACAGCTACAGTGAGCAGTTCCCGCAAAACCTGCGGGCACTCATCCAGCTCTGGCGCAGTAACCAGGCGGCACAGCTGGATTTAAGTGCGCTACGTTCGCGGTACGTCCATCTGCAGCAGAGCAGCGATGCGCAGACGGATGCGCTGCGTCAGCAGCAGATAAAATTACGGCAGCAGTTAAGCGATACGCAAAGCAAGCTGGAGCGGTTAACCGATATCGAACGCCAGCTTTCGTCGCGCAAAACCTCAGAGATGCCAGAAGGCAGTCATGGAACGGCGTTGCCACAAGAGGAAGAGCAGTAATGATAAAACATGCGGCACATCTGCTGCTGGTGGATGATGATCCCAGCCTGCTGAAACTGTTAGGGATGCGGCTGAGCAGCGAAGGCTATCAGGTGACCACCGCAGCCAGTGGGCCTGACGCGCTTCGGCTGTTGCAGAAAGAGAAAATCGATCTGGTGATAAGCGATTTGCGCATGGATGAGATGGACGGCCTGGCGCTTTTTGGCGAAATCCAGAAACGCCATATGGGCTTGCCGGTCATCATTTTAACCGCACACGGTTCGATTCCAGAGGCCGTCGCGGCAACCCAGCAGGGCGTATTTAGCTTTTTAACCAAACCGGTCGATCGCGATGCGCTTTATAAGGCAATCGATGAAGCGCTCGCGCAGCGCGTCCCGGTCAGCGACGACCGCTGGCGGGAAGCCATCGTAACACGCAATCCTCAGATGCTGCGCTTACTTGAACAGGCGCACATGGTTGCCCAGTCGGATGTCAGCGTGCTGATCAACGGGCAAAGCGGGACGGGTAAAGAGGTGCTGGCGCAGGCTATCCATGCGGCCAGTCCGCGCGCCGACAAGCCGTTCATCGCGATCAACTGTGGTGCCTTGCCCGAGCAGTTGCTGGAATCGGAGTTATTTGGTCACGCGAAAGGTGCCTTTACCGGTGCGGTCAGCGCACGCGACGGCCTGTTTAAAGCGGCCGAAGGCGGGACGCTGTTTCTGGACGAAATCGGCGATATGCCGCCCGCGCTGCAGGTTAAACTGCTGCGGGTCATACAGGAGCGTAAAGTCCGGCCGCTTGGCAGCAACAACGATATTGATATCAATGTGCGGATTATCTCCGCCACGCACCGGGATTTACCGAAAGCGATGGAGAAAAACGAATTCCGTGAAGATCTCTTTTATCGCCTGAACGTCGTTAACCTGAAAATACCGGCGTTGCATCAACGTACCGAGGATATTCCGCTGCTGGCTAATCATCTGCTGCGCCAGGCCGCGGACCGTCACAAACCGCAGGTGCGCAGTTTTTCGGTGGATGCGATGAAGCGCCTGATCTCCGCCAGCTGGCCTGGTAACGTGCGTCAGTTAGTGAATGTGATTGAACAGTGCGTGGCGCTCAGTTCCTCGCCGGTGATTAGCGATGCGCTGGTAGAGCAGGCACTGAGCGGCGAAAACAGCGCATTACCAACCTTTGTCGAGGCGCGTAATCAGTTTGAACTCAATTACCTGCGCAAGCTGTTGCAGATGACCAAAGGAAATGTGACCAACGCGGCGCGTCTGGCTGGACGTAACCGTACTGAATTCTATAAGCTGCTGTCACGTCACGAACTGGACGCCAGTGACTTTAAAGAGTAATTTTCTGCCGCACCAGCCTGCAGCATGGCCAGCGACATTTATACTTAAAAAATCCCTCTGACCACGGAGGGCGCGAGGAAAGGGTCTGACATGAAAAAGATCGATGCAATAATTAAACCATTCAAACTTGATGATGTGCGCGAAGCGCTTGCTGAAGTCGGCATCACCGGGATGACCGTAAGCGAAGTGAAAGGCTTTGGCCGTCAGAAAGGGCACACGGAACTCTACCGTGGGGCAGAGTATATGGTGGACTTTCTGCCGAAGGTAAAAATTGAAATGGTGGTAGGCGATGATATCGTGGACACCTGCGTCGAAACCATCATGCGCACCGCGCAAACCGGCAAAATTGGCGACGGCAAAATCTTCGTTTTCGATGTCGCTCGCGTGGTGCGTATCCGTACCGGTGAAGAAGACGAGGAAGCGATTTAATCGTGTCCTTGTCGAAAGCCCGCCTGTCGCGGGCTTTTTTATTATTACATCACCTTATGCGGACCAAACACCTCATAGTGAATCCTGTCCGCCGTCACGCCGACCGCCAGCAGCTGCTGAATGACGAACTGCATAAAGCCCAGCGGCCCACAAAGATAGAAGTGGGTATTCACCTCCTGCAGACGTGGTGAAACGCTCGCCAGATCCATAAGGCCTTGCGCATAATAACGACCTGCATCACCCTGATTTGGCTCGCGATACCAGATATGTTGGGCAAAATCAGGCAACAGGGCACCGGCTGCGCGCACTTCATCTGCAAAGGCATGCTGCTGGCCGTTTTCAGCGGCATGTAACCAGTTGACCGCTGCCGGGTGCTGCCGGGCAGCCAGCGCATGCAGCATGGCCAGCATCGGCGTTTGCCCTACGCCCGCTGAAATCAACGTGACCGGCGTCGTCGGACTTGCCTGGAGAAAAAAATCCCCGTGTGGAGGCGTCAGCTGAATCTCATCGCCTGCTTTGGCTTGTTGATGCAGCCAGCCTGAGACTCTTCCCCCGGCTTCCTGTTTTACCGCAATTCGGTAGGTCTGCGCATTGCTGACGGTGGTGAGTGAGTACTGACGAATTTGCTGATAACGGAAGCCCGCTGGCTGCAGATGCAGTGACACATACTGCCCCGGCCTGAAGGACGCAATGGGTTTACCATCAACAGGAGCGAGGGTAACGCTTTTGATCACGTCACTTTGTTGCTCAATCGCGCTGATGAAGAAGGCTCTCGTGCCGCGCCAGCCGCCTTGCTGGTGTGCCGATGCCTGATAAAGGGCTTCTTCACGCTGGATAAAGATATCGGCCAGCACTGTGTAGGCGCGTCTCCAGGCGGCGAGCACCGCTTCGCCAGGATTCAGCATGGCGTCGATAGAGGCGAGTAAATACTCACCCACAATTTTATATTGCTCAGGCTGGATCGTCAGGCTGGCGTGCTTTTGGGCAATTTTTTCGACGGCTGGCCGTAGCGCCGTCAGATTGTCCAGATTGGCCCCGTAGGCGCAAATCGCATTAAACAGCGCTTCACGCTGTGCGCCATTGCGCTGGTTAGCCCTGTTAAAGACATGCTTTAACTCTGGATGATGAGAGAGCATCTGACCGTAAAAATGGGCCGTCAGATCGGGGCCGCATGCCGCAATCGCGGGAAGGGTGGATTTCACAATGTGAATCGTCTGGGCATCAAGCATGGGAATACCTTACTTAAAGTTGCATTTTAAATGCATCTTATAGCCGGGTGTTTTGTTCTGTAAATAGCGTTGTGGTTTACAGGAAGACTGAGCGGCAAATTTTCAGACGGAGAAATGGAAAATTTCCGTTACAGGGTGCGGGGAAAAACAGCGGGAAACCGCTTGCAAAGCGAGCCAAAAACACATCGCCAATGCGAAGCCAAACGTTTGCGTAAAAAGAGGGGATTGGCCCTACCGTCCCCTGGTAAAAGGGTTTACACTGTCTGCCTTCGCCCTTTGGGGGCGTAATTTGCCGATTTAAAGATAGCCAGTCAGGAGATGCGGATGTTAAAGCGTGAAATGAACATTGCCGATTATGATGCCGAGTTGTGGCAGGCGATGGAGCAAGAGAAAGTGCGTCAGGAAGAGCACATTGAACTGATTGCTTCTGAAAACTACACCAGCCCGCGTGTAATGCAGGCGCAAGGTTCACAGCTCACCAATAAATATGCTGAAGGCTATCCTGGCAAACGTTATTACGGCGGCTGCGAGTATGTAGATATTGTTGAGCAGTTGGCTATCGATCGTGCGAAAGCGCTGTTTGGTGCAGATTATGCCAACGTACAGCCGCACTCAGGTTCACAGGCTAACTTTGCTGTGTTTACCGCCCTGCTGCAGCCAGGCGATACCATTCTGGGTATGAACCTCGCGCACGGTGGTCATCTGACGCACGGTTCGCCTGTTAACCTGTCGGGCAAACTCTACAATGTCGTGCCTTATGGTATCGATGAAACCGGTAAAATTGACTACAACGAACTGGCTGAGCTGGCAAAAACGCACCAGCCTAAGATGATCATTGGCGGTTTCTCTGCGTATTCGGGTATTTGCGACTGGGCCAAAATGCGCGAAATCGCAGACAGCGTTGGTGCCTGGTTGTTTGTGGATATGGCGCACGTTGCGGGTCTGATTGCGGCTGACGTTTACCCGAACCCTTTACCGCACGCGCACGTTGTGACTTCTACAACCCACAAAACGCTGGCCGGTCCGCGTGGCGGCATCATTCTGGCGAAAGGTGGCGACGAAGAACTGTACAAAAAGCTTAACTCTGCGGTTTTCCCTGGCGGCCAGGGCGGCCCGCTGATGCACGTCATTGCGGGTAAAGCCGTGGCGTTCAAAGAAGCGATGGAACCCGAGTTCAAAACCTACCAGCAGCAGGTGGCAAAAAACGCGAAAGCGATGGTCGAGGTCTTACTGGAACGCGGTTATAACATCGTGTCAGGCGGCACTTACAACCACCTGTTCCTGATTGATCTGGTGAGCAAAAACCTGACCGGTAAAGAAGCGGATGCGGCACTGGGCCGTGCCAATATCACCGTGAACAAAAACAGCGTGCCGAACGATCCGAAAAGCCCGTTTGTCACCTCCGGTGTACGTATCGGTACCCCAGCGGTCACGCGTCGTGGCTTTAAAGAAGCGGACGTGCGTGAACTGGCCGGCTGGATTGCTGACGTGCTGGACGATGTGAACGACGAAGCCACGATTGAACGCACGAAGCAAAAAGTGCTGGATATCTGTGCGCGCTTACCGGTTTACGCCTGATCCCGTCAGGTGAGTCAACGGTTGAAAAAGGATGGCCCCGGCCATCCTTTTTTATTGCCCGTCTCACGTGGCTCTGACAAAGTATCGACCTCTTAACACGACCGGTCACACTATTGCTGGAGGGAACATGGCAATCGGCTCCGCCAGATGGCTTGGATTAAGCTATTTCACCTACTTTTTTTGTTACGGTATTTACCTGCCTTTCTGGGGCGTCTGGCTAAAAGGCGTGGGACTGAACCCCGAACAAATTGGCCTGCTGCTTGGCTGCGGCATGGTGGCGCGTTTTGTAGGCAGTTTGTTCATCGCCTCGCAGGTTAAACATCCTTCTCAACTGATTACGGCGTTGCGGCTGCTGGCGCTGCTGACCTGTCTTTTTGCCGTGGGATACTGGACTGGACAACAGTGGTTGTGGCTGCTGTTAGTGATGACCGGCTTTAATCTGTTTTTCTCCCCGCTGGTGCCTTTAAGTGACGCGCTGGCGGCGACCTGGACGCAACAAATTGGTCTGGCCTACGGGCCGGTGCGCCTCTGGGGTTCTCTGGCCTTCGTCATCAGTTCGTCGTTGACCGGTATGCTGGTGACAGCTTTTTCATCCCAGGCGATTTTAATGCTACTGTCAGCGGGCGTCATAAGTATGCTGGCGGGTATGTTGCTGACGCCGCAAACACACCCTCAGGGCAGCGAACGCAAGAGCAACGTCAGCGGTGGCTGGCAGGCCTGGCGCGATCTGATAAGGGAAAACGCGGTCTGGCGTTTCATGGTGTGCGTCACCCTGCTGCAGGGAGCGCATGCGGCCTATTACGGCTTCAGCGCGATCTGGTGGCAGGAAAGTGGCTATTCCGCCTCGCGCATTGGTTATCTGTGGTCGCTTGGCGTGGTGGCAGAAATTGTGATCTTTGCGCTGAGTCACCGTCTGTTTCACCGCTGGCAGGCGCGGGATTTACTGCTGCTGTCCGGCGTTTGCGCGTTAATTCGCTGGAGCCTGCTGGGGGCCAGCACGGCACTGCCGGTGTTGATTGTGGCGCAAATTCTCCACTGCGGTACGTTTACGGTCTGCCATCTTGCAGCCATGCGTTTCATTGCTTCACGGCAGGGTGCGGAGGTGATTCGGTTGCAGTCGCTCTATTCGGCGCTGGCGATGGGCGGCGGTATCGCCGTGATGACGATGATTTGTGGCGTGCTGTTTACCCATCTTCATGGACAGCTGTTTTGGGTGATGGCGCTGGTGGCGCTGCCTGCGCTGTTTCTTCGCCCGCGTCAGGACTCCAGCAAATAACGAATGCGTTGCTGATGATATTCGGTCAACGGCAATTCTGCATGGATCAGCGGGGGCGAAAACAGCGGCAGGGAGGTGACATAAGGCGAGATGATCAAATCAACTTCGCGCGGCGCGCCGTCGCGCTGAAAGTCATCCACATGCTGATAGGTGATATTAACGGGTAATAAGGTGATTTCCCGGATCTGCTGCTCAACGTCCTGTTCCAGCGCCGGATCGTCACCCGTCAGGAGCAGCACCTGTTTTTCCTGAAGGGCGCTGCTCTGCATCAGCCATGCACCAAAAATAATGGTTATCAGACTGACTTCTTCCGGTTTAAAACAAATCGCGTATTCCTGCTCAAACGTCACCAGCGCCTGCTGAGTGGTTCGCAGCAGGCGCGGATAAAGCCTGGTTACGTCTTGTGCCACACTGTCATCAATGCCAATAGTAAAGTAAGTGCGATCCAGCGCCTGCGCCAGGTGCGTATACAGTTGCTGCTGGAGTTCGGCACGTTCAGGAAAAGGGGTGCCTGACGAAGCCTCGAAGTCATCGATCAGCTGATGCGTGGCGCGCATGAGCCGCTGTTCACTGGCGTGACGGATGGCGTCCGGATGCGGCGCGTGGATGAGGCTGAACAGTAATGTCCAGAAGTCGGTTTCACTCGCATCCGGTGCGAGATGGCACCGTTTTTTCCAGTGACGAATGACATCAGTGGCCGCGCGGCGCTCCGCCTTCATCGCCAGCCAGGCCTGCTGTTGTGCAGTAAAGAGGGCAGGCTGGCGCTGGCACAGGCCGTATTTCATAAATATTTGTAAAAAGAGTTGATCGCGTGTACTGAAAGGGCGATCAAGGCACAGGCTGCAGTGCTGGATGAGTGCCTGTAGATTGGTTTCATCGTAGAGCGCCTTCTCAATTTTCATTTGCTTAAGGCGCTGGCGAAGCGGTGTCGCAAAATGCTCACAGACAAACGTCTGCGACAGACGCAAACTGCGCCGCAGGTTATGTATAAGACAAATTCGTCTGTCCAGCTCTGTACCATGAATGCGCAAGCTGCCATCCACCATTTGGTGAAGTTCCAGTTGATGATAGCGCTGTATCTCATCACCCACGGCGGCAATATCTTGCCTGGCGGTGGCAGCATCCACGCCGTTAAGCAGGCTTAACCGCGTGAGCGTCAGCACGGGAGTGGGCAGAAACAGCAATAACAACAGGTGGCAGCGGCGCTGAGAAACGGTGAAGAGTGGTGCTGAAGATGTAGCAGAACTCATCAATCAATATTCCCGCTGGCTATTTTTAGCTAAGAATAGTCAACTGCCCTGACCGGTGAATGGTTTACCCGGTTTTTTGTTCAGAGGTTTAAGGCGGGTCACAAAATTTTGTTACTTATGAAACCTTTTTATCAGGAACGTTACTTTATAACATTATGAAACGCATGTTTTTCGCACTGCTAACCCTGATAAGTTCGTCAGTACTGGCACATCCTCACAGCTTTATTGATATGAAAACGGAACTGGTTGCTGACGGCGATCGGTTTACGGGCTTGAAAATGATCTGGACCATGGATGAGATTACCTCCGCCGATCTTCTTTACGACGCGAGCGATGCGAAACCGGGCACCGTGGTCTGGAAAAAACTGGCAGCCGGCGTAATGGCGAATGTGCTGGGACAACATTATTTTTCTGAAATCTGGCATAACAAGCAGCGGGTGAAGTTCTTGAATCTACCAAAAGAATACAATCTGTCACGCAGTGGCAACAAAGCGGTGCTGGAGTTTGTGTTGCCGCTGGCCGAGCCACCTACATTAACCGGTCAGCGCTTTGAGATTCTCACCTTCGATCCCACATATTTCGTCGACATGTTCTATGACAAGCCTGACGCCTTAACCGTGCCGCCAGCGTTGCAGTCACGCTGCGCCTTCACCTTGCATACGCCAAAGCCGAATGACTCGTTGAAGCAGTATGCCTTATCGCTCGACAAGGCCGATGCGCCACCCGAAGAGATGGATCTGGGCAGGCAGTTCGCGCAAACGGTGATTCTGACATGTCACTGACGACCATAGCGCGGCCCAAAAAACGGCTGTGGCCACTGGCAGTATTCATGGTCGGGCTGGTGACGGCGGTCAGCGCGATCTGGCTGTACTGGCCGCAAATTCTGCTGCAAAGTGTGCTCTGGCAAAAAATCCTCAACCGCGAGATGACGCAGCTCCTGCAACAGGTTGCCGAACATCCGCACCGGGCTGGCCTGTCATTACTGGCGTTTAGTCTGGTGTACGGCATCCTGCATGCGTTAGGACCTGGGCACGGTAAGGTTGTTATCACCACTTTCCTGGCCACTCATCCGGCAAAACTGAAAACCAGCATGAAGCTGACGCTGCTGGCATCGCTGTTACAGGGTTCGGTCGCGATTGTTCTGGTAACCCTGATGCTGGTGGTATTGCACACCTCATCACGCCAGTTGCATCTGAGCAGTTTCTGGCTGGAGAAGGGCAGTTATCTTCTGGTGATTGCCCTGGGAATCTGGACAGGTTATCGGGCGGTCAACTCTCTGTGGCGACTGTTCCGACCGAAACCGGCGATGAACATTCGTGCTCTGCATCCACACCATCATCATGATGATCAGTGCGGCTGCGGTCATGCTCATCTGCCCAGTGCACAGCAGGTAGCCGGTGCCGTTAACGTGAAAACCCAGTTACTGGTGGTGCTGTCGATGGGGCTGCGGCCCTGTTCAGGAGCCATCATGATGCTGCTGTTTGCTAAGGTGATTGGCGTTTACCTCTGGGGCGTCCTCTCGGCGGCGGTGATGGCGATGGGAACGGCCCTGACCATTTCGGCGATTGGTCTGCTGGTGCAGCGATCGCGTTCGCTGGCGCAACGGCTGAGTGCAAACAGCCACATAAGCGATCGCGCACGCAGTCTGTTGCCTCTGTTGGCTTTGCTGGGAAGCGTCATGTTAATCGTTGCGGGCTGTGCGTTATGGCAATCTGCTCAGCCGGGGTTGGCGGGCGGCATCCGGCCTTTCTGATTTCTATAGCAGCGAAAAGCGTTTTTCGCTGCTCATTCTGCAATATATTCCTCACTATTTTTTATTTTTCTGCTGACTGTTTAGTGGTGAAATTTGTTTTCACTGTCTACGCTGTTAATAGTTAAATCACCTCCCAATAATGGGATGAATAAAAACGGAACGATTCCGTGCTTTGCGAGGAAAATATCTCATGGCTGATACCCGTATTAATAATGGCTACACCGATCCGCTGGTAACTGGAACAGCGGGTTTGCCCCTAAAACGTATTTCATGGAGTGCCGTTTTTGCCGGTGTTATTTGCGCACTGATAATTCACATATTATTAACTCTGCTGGGAACAGCTATCGGCGCGACGACTATTGATCCCCTGCAGGAAGGCAATCCGTTTAAACATCTGGGCACCGGTGCGCTGGTGTGGACGGCGATTGAAATGCTTCTCGCCATCGTCGCGGGCGCCTATGTTGCCGGACGTCTGGCACAGCGCGAAGGCGCGCTGCATGGGTTACTGATGTTTGGCATAAGCACGGTGATAACGATTTATTTAGCCATCAGTCTTGCCAGTAGCGTATTAGGCGGTGCGATGAACATTCTGGGCACGGGCTTCCAGGCTGTCGGTCAGGGTATTTCAGCCGCTGCGCCATCTGTTACCCAAATGGCAAAAGACAAGCTGCAGGAAAACAATATTAATTTAAATGACATGCAGCGTGAGCTGGAAACGACGCTGCGTCAAACAGGCAAGCCTGAATTACAACCTGAAAAACTGAAGCAGGATGCGAATAATGAAGCGCAGAATGCAGAGAACCAGGCAAATAACACCGCTAATCATCCGCAAACCGCAGACACGGATTTAGCTAACTGGTTTAAAGGCGTTATTGATCGTCATGCTGATACATTACAGGCAGCCGATCGTGAGGCGTTGAAAAATATTATTAAAGCGCGCACCGGCAAAAGCGATCAGGAAGCAGAGCAGATCGTTAATCAGGCAGAGCAGAGCTATCAGCAGGCTATGCAGAAATATCAGGAGCTGAAACAGCAGGCAGAGCAGAAAGCCCGTGAAGCCGGTGAGCAGGCGGCTAAAGCGACAGCGAAAGCCAGCTGGTACGCCTTCTTTATCCTGATTATTGAAGCAGTCCTGGCAGGCGTGATGGGCATGGTGGGACGTCGTACTCAGCCACGTCAGGTGTTGGCGAACGAACGTCGCTAACCGAAAGGCGTTAAAAAAGGCGGCACAGAATGTGCCGCCTTTTTCTTTAGCGCTTCAGCGCTTCGCTCAGTTCATCGCGCATGGACGACAGCAGCGCTTTAACCACACGAGGATTACCGGCCACAATGTTACCTGAATGCAGGTAACCATGATTGCCGGTGAAGTCAGTAACCAGTCCGCCCGCTTCACGCACCAGCAGTTCACCCGCGGCAAAATCCCACGGTTTCAGACCGATTTCAAAATAGCCATCCACACGACCTGCGGCAACATAGGCCAGGTCCAGTGCGGCAGAGCCGGTACGACGGAAGTCCGCACACTGTGTGAACAGTTTGGTCATGATGTTCATGTAAGCCGGCGCGTGCTGTTTTAGCTTGAACGGGAAACCGGTCGCCAGAATGGTGCCATCCAGATCGCGAGCGATGCTGCCGCGCAGACGGTAGCCGTTAAGCTGCGCGCCCTGGCCACGTACGGCACTGAACAGTTCATTACGCATAGGATCATATACCACCGCCACTTCAGTACGGCCTTTAATGCGTACGGCGATAGAAACAGAGAAGTGGGGCAGGCGTTTGATAAAGTTGGTCGTGCCATCCAGCGGATCGATTACCCATTGAATGTCCTGATCTTCACCTTCAAGTTCACCACTCTCTTCAGTAATAATGGTGTGCTTCGGGTAGGATTTACGAATCACTTCGATAATCAGGCGTTCTGCGTCGCGGTCAACATTGGTTACGAAGTCGTTACTGCCTTTCTGGCTGGCTTCGACGGCGTCCGGGGTTTCATAATTCTTGGCAATTAAATTTCCGGCCTTGCGCGCTGCGCGCACGGCAATGTTGAGCATTGGATGCATCGGTATCTCTCGCTGGATGTTAAAGAACGGGGAAAACGGCGCGGAGTATAGCAGGGTGTTCGGTAAATGTCCTGCTTTATGTTAGAGTACGCGTCATCATTTTCTGACCGATCCCAATTATGCTGCAAAATATTCGTATCGTACTGGTAGAAACTTCTCACACCGGCAACATGGGCTCCGTCGCGCGCGCGATGAAAACTATGGGCTTAACTAACCTCTATTTGGTCAATCCGTTAGTGAAGCCGGATTCACAGGCTATCTCGCTGGCTGCCGGGGCCAGTGACGTGATTGGCGAGGCGAAAATTGTCGACTCACTGGATGACGCGATTGCCGGATGCAGTCTGGTGGTCGGCACCAGTGCACGTTCCCGCTCGCTGCCGTGGCCGATGCTGGATTCACGTGAATGTGGCCTGAAAAGTATTGAAGAGGCCCGGCAGGCCCCCGTCGCCCTGGTGTTTGGTCGTGAGCGTGTCGGGCTGACTAACGATGAATTGCAAAAGTGCCATTATCATGTGGCCATCCAGGCGAACCCGGAATACAGCTCGCTTAACCTGGCGATGGCGGTGCAGATCATTGCCTATGAAGTCCGCATGGCCTGGCTGCAGGCGCAGGAAAACGCCAGTCCCAAAGCGCAGTACGAGGAATCACCTTATCCGCTGGTTGACGACCTGGAGCGTTTCTACCAGCACATGGAACAGATGATGCTGGAAAGCGGATTTATCCGTGAAGCCAATCCCGGCCAGGTAATGAGCAAGCTGCGTCGTCTGTATACGCGTGCCCGTCCTGAGCGCGACGAACTCAATATTCTGCGCGGGATGCTCGCCTCGTTTGAGAAGCGTAAAGGACCGAAACAAAACGGCCCTGAATAGTTGAGTAAAACGCCAGGTTAAATAGTTGAGTAAATTACTTGGTTAAATAGTTGACCAAATTACTCGGGAATGTCAGACTTGCCGTCATCTTCGCTAATCCTCCGATAACCGGACGCTATTGAGGTTGTATGCTATGAGACTGACATCCAAAGGACGTTACGCTGTTACCGCTATGCTGGACGTTGCCCTGCATTCTCACCAGGGCCCTGTTCCACTGGCTGACATCTCTGAACGCCAGGGTATATCGCTCTCTTATCTGGAGCAGCTGTTCTCGCGGTTACGTAAGCACAATCTGGTATCCAGCGTTCGTGGTCCGGGTGGCGGTTATCTGCTGGGCAAAGAAGCCAGCGCGATTGCGGTGGGTGAAGTGATCACTGCGGTTGATGAATCTGTGGACGCCACCAAATGCCAGGGCAAAGAAGGCTGTCAGGGTGGCGAGCGCTGTCTGACCCATGTGTTGTGGCGTGACCTGAGCGTCCGTATTAGCGAATTCCTGAACAACATTACGCTGGCTGAGCTGGTGAATAATCAGGAAATCCTGGATGTGGCCGACCGCCAGAATGCTAACGACAATCGTCGTTTCCAGCACGCCCGCGCACAGGAAATCAACGTTAACCTCCGCGCCTCCTAATCCTCTGCTTCTCCGGCCCTTACTGCTAACGCGGCAGGGGCTGAATCTGCTATAAATACGTATGATTTTTTATACGGAGCTGTAGCGCAATGAAATTACCGATTTACCTGGATTATGCCGCCACGACGCCGGCCGATCCGCGTGTGGCCAGCAAAATGATGCAATTCCTGACGCTGGATGGCACGTTTGGTAACCCGGCCTCCCGTTCGCACCGTTTCGGCTGGCAGGCAGAAGAGGCGGTGGACGTTGCGCGCAATCAGGTCGCGGAGCTGGTCAATGCCGACCCACGTGAAATCGTCTTCACCTCCGGGGCCACCGAATCCGACAATCTCGCCATTAAAGGCGCAGCCCATTTCCACCAGTCGCGTGGTAAACACATCGTCACCAGCGTAACCGAACATAAAGCGGTCATCGATACCTGCCTGCAACTTGAACGTGAAGGTTTTGAGATCACCTGGCTGACGCCAGCAGCGAATGGCCTGATCGCGCCTGACGACCTGCGCGCCGCGCTACGTGACGACACGGTGCTGGTTTCCATCATGCATGTGAATAACGAAATCGGTGTGATTCAGGATATCGCTGCGCTGGGCGCCCTGTGCCGGGAGCGGGGCATCCTGTTCCACGTCGATGCGACGCAAAGCGTCGGGAAACTGGCTATCGATCTCGCTGAACTGCCTGTTGATCTGATGTCGTTTTCCGGTCATAAAGTTTATGGTCCTAAAGGCATTGGCGCGCTCTATGTCCGTCGTAAGCCGCGTATCCAGATTGATGCGCAGATCCACGGCGGCGGTCACGAGCGCAATATGCGATCGGGCACCTTACCGGTGCACCAGATTGTCGGCATGGGTGAGGCTTACCGCATTGCCAAAGCGGTGCGTGAAGAAGAGATGGCTCGCTTGTCGCTGTTGCGTGACAAACTGTGGCACGGCATCCGTGAGACAGGCGGCGTAACGGTGAATGGTGATTTGCAACACAGCTGCGCCAACATACTTAACGTCAGTTTTGCTGATGTTGAAGGTGAGTCGTTGATCATGGCGCTGAAAGATCTTGCGCTGTCGTCCGGATCGGCCTGTACTTCCGCCAGTCTGGAACCTTCCTATGTTCTGCGCGCACTCGGTCTGAACGAAGAACTGGCCCACAGTTCACTTCGCTTCTCACTGGGGCGGTTCACCACTGAAGAAGAGATCGATTATGCCATTGCGCTGGTGCAGAAGTCCGTGACGCGCCTGCGTGAACTCATGAAGTCATAATCAGGCCTGAAGAGGCTGACCACTGCGCACCGGCAACGCCTGCGGTGTGCGGCGTAACATCTGTATGAAAAGCCATCGCAAAACAGGCTGGATGAAACGAATAACGAATACGGAGCCCTACAATGAGTACACAACCGATGAATATCACGCTCAGCAACCAGCCCGCCGATGCGCGCTGGGGTGAAAAAGCACTGTTAAGCAGCAATGAAAACGGTATGACCGTGCACCTGCGTGAAGCCGATGCGTTGATGAGCATCCAGCGTGCCGCGCGTAAGCTGGATGGGCAGGGCATCCGTCATGTTGCCCTGACGGGCGAAGGCTGGCATCTGGAGCAGTGCTGGGCCTTCTGGCAGGGCTATCGCAGCCCGAAAGCCAAAAACAGCGTTGACTGGCCGCAGTTGGGTGAACATGAACAGGCGGAGTTTGATCGCCGCCGTAAGATCGTAGGCTGGGTGCGCGATACGATTAACCTGCCTGCAGACGATTTAGGGCCAGAGACGCTGGCGCACAGTGCCGTAGATTTACTGAGCGAGTTAGGTGGCGAAGCGGTCAGCTATCGCATAACCAAAGGCGATGATTTACGTGAGCAAGGCTATATGGGCCTGCACACGGTAGGACGGGGCTCAAACCGTCCGCCGGTTTTCCTGGCACTGGATTTTAACCCCACCGGCGATAGCGAAGCGCCGGTTTACGCCTGCCTGGTCGGTAAAGGGATTACCTTCGATACCGGTGGCTACAGCCTCAAAACCAGTGCCACCATGGACTCCATGAAGTCAGATATGGGCGGTGCCGCGACGGTGACCGGTGCACTGGCCATGGCCATCGTGCGCGGACTGAAAAAGCGCGTCAAACTCTACCTGTGCTGCGCGGATAACATGGTCAGCAGCAACGCCTTTAAGCTGGGTGACATCATTCGTTACCGCAATGGCAAGTCGGTAGAAGTGATGAACACCGATGCGGAAGGTCGTCTGGTCCTCGCAGATGGTCTGATCGATGCCAGCGAGCAGAATCCGACGCTGCTGATCGATGCGGCAACGCTGACCGGTGCCGCGAAAACGGCGGTGGGCAACGATTATCACGCCTTGTTTACCTTCGACGATGTGCTGGCGCAGTCGGTGATGGGCAGTGCGGTCAGTGAAAACGAACCGTTCTGGCGTTTGCCGCTGGCAGAGTTCCATCGCAGTCATCTGCCGTCAAACTTTGCCGATCTGAATAACATTGCCAGCCCGGCACATTCTGCCGGTGCCAGCAGCGCGGCGGCGTTCCTGTCCTATTTCGTCAGCCACTATCAGCAGGGCTGGTTACATATCGACTGCTCGGCGACGTACCGTAAGAGCGCGGTCGATCAATGGTCGGCAGGCGCAACCGGCCTGGGCGTGCGCACTATCGCCAACCTGTTACTGAAATAAATGCAATCTCCGCGGTGACCTGGTCACCGCTTTTTGAAGGTAGAAGTGAATGATGAACCGTCTTGAAGAGGTGCTGAAGCTGGCCGCCACGGAGCCTGCCCATCGTCCTGAGTTTTTTCAGCTACTGCTGGAGGCGGATGCATGGGTGCCGGGGGAAAGCACCCAGCAGCAGTTGGATGCCAGCACGCCTGTCGACCTGCAGCACTGGGAAAAAGAAGATGGCAGCAGTGTGATCCCGTTTTTTACCTCCGAACAGGCGATGAGCGAGGCGATCAACGATGAGCAGCCTTATGTGCGGCTGCCGGTACGTACGCTGTTTGAAATGACCCGTGGCGAAACGCTGTTTCTTAATCCAAAGTTGCCCACGGGCAAAGAGTTTTCTGCGGCGGAAATCAGTCATCTGCTGGGGGAAGAGGGTAGTGCCCTGATGCAGCAAACGGTGCTGGAAGGCGGTCAGTCACTGCTGCTGTCAGAAATCGCGGAACCGCCCGCGCAGATGATCGACTCGCTGACGCAGTTGTTCAGCAAATACAAGCAGGTTAAACGCGCTTTCATTGCCAGCATTCGTGAACAGGCAGATGATGCGCCTAATCTGTTGATTGGTATTGAAGCGGACAGCGATATTGAGGCAATTATTCAGGCGGCCGGCAGCGTAGCCACCGATACATTACTGGATGATGCACCCATTGATGTGTGTGAGATTACGGCAGAGGACCGCGGAATCAGTCACTTCTTTACCGCGCACATTACGCCCTTTTATGAACGCCGCTGGGGCAGTTTCCTGCGTGAGTTCAAAGGTGGTCAGCGGATCATCTGACACACTGCGCGGCCTGTTCGGCCGCGCGTTTACCGTTACTTCGCAATCGGCAAATCATCCCG
Source organism: Pantoea sp. BS_8 (assembly GCF_041954965.1). Taxonomy (NCBI): domain Bacteria; kingdom Pseudomonadati; phylum Pseudomonadota; class Gammaproteobacteria; order Enterobacterales; family Erwiniaceae; genus Pantoea; species Pantoea sp. BS_8. Next base: position 281,634 of record NZ_JAVAXU010000003.1, on the reverse strand, counting down.
GCTGCCCCATTCGGACCAGGATCCGTCATACAGCGTCACTTCCCTTGCACCCAGGGCCGTCAGCGCCAGAATCAACACCACCGCAGTCACGCCAGAGCCACAGCTGGCTACGATGGGTTTGCTGATATCCACACCGGCTTCCGCAAAGCGTGAACGAAGTTCGGCTTCCGGCTTGAGTGCGCCCTGCTCGACCAGGGTATTCCAGGGCAGATTAAGGCTGTTGGGAATGTGCCCACGGTGCAATCCCGGACGCGGTTCATCGACCTCAGCATTAAAACGGTTCGCCGCGCGCGCATCGACAATTTGCGCGCCGCCTTCATGGCTAATCAGCAAGACATCCGTCAGGCGTTTCACCAGGCCTTCATCGAACTGTGCATCAAACTCACCTTCCGGCAGACTGACCTCGCCCTCAGCCAGCGCATAACCCGCCGTTTTCCAGCCCTGCAGACCGCCAGCCAGAATGGAGACCTGTGCCACGCCAAAGGCGCGCAGCATCCACCACGCGCGGGGCGCAGAAAACAGATTGCCTTCATCATAAACAATCAAATGCTTATCACTGTTGATGCCCAGTTCGCGCATCGCCACCGCGAAGCTTTCGGCCCGGGGTAACATGTGGGGATAAGGGCTGGTGTGATCGGAAAGCGTTTCAATATTGAAAAAAGGCGCACCAGGCAAATGCTCCGCCAGATATTCTTTTTGAATATCGCGCGTGGCTTCCATGCCCGGCGGCAGCATACGCGCATCCAGAACCTGGAGCGTGCCGTCATTAAAATGTTCTTGTAACCAGTCGGCGGACACAAACAGTGGCGTCGTCATAACAACCTCTTCTCTGCAATCTGTGATGCCAGTGTCGGGCAATGTGCCCACCATCTCAAGAGAAGCGTTGATTAAATGCGAAGGTTGATGTGAAATCGTGCAGCATTATAAAACAATTCCCCTGGGGCACGGTGAAGGATTTACCATGAAACAACGCATTAACCGGTTGCTGTTCAGCATGCTGATCGGCGGGGCGCTGCTGTCTGCCGCCACGTTACCTGCTTTTTCCGTCAGCGCTGAAACGCCTGCCGCCAGTGCGCAGGTCAGTAAGCCGCTGAGCATTATCGACCTCTCCGAGCTCCAGCTCGATGGTGCCGCCGCACTGGTGTTAACGTTCAATCAGCCGCTTGATGATAAGCAGGACGTGGCCAAAAAAGTCCGGCTGACGGACGATCAGCGCGGCAAGGTGGATGGCGGTTGGGAGCTGTCCGGGAATCGCAAGGCGCTGCGTTTTCGCCATCCTGAACCCTCACGGCACTTTACTGTGACCGTCGATCCGGGCTTGCGCGCCGCCAGTGGTGAAACGCTGACCGCGGCTTACAGCCAAAAAATCACCACGCGCGACATTGAGCCGATGGTGGGCTTCGCCAGTCGCGGTTCTTTGCTGCCATTGCGTATTGCGCAGGGCCTGCCGGTGCTGGCCTTGAATGTCGATCAGGTGGATGTCGATTTTTTCAGGATTAAAAACGCGGGCCTGGCGCAATTCCTGTCCCAGTGGAATAACGGGAGTAATCTCTCAACCTGGCAATCTCAGGAGCTGCTTAAAACCAGTGAGCTGGTTTACAGCGGCCGCTTTGAGCTTAACCCGGCACGTAATACGCGGGAAAAACTGCAGCTGCCGCTAAAAGACATCAAGCCGCTTCAGCAACCGGGCGTTTATCTGGCCGTGATGAAACAGGCCGGCACGTATCATTACAGTATGCCAGCCACGCTCTTCACCCTGAGCGATATCGGCCTGTCACTGCACCGTTTTCCGGGCCAGTTTGAGCTGTTTGCCCAGAGTCTGGAAAACGGCGATCCGCTCTCAGGCGTCAATGTCAGAGTCCTGAACGATAAAGGGCAGGTCCTGCAAAACGGCACCAGCGACAGCAGCGGGCATGTGCGTCTGAAAGCCGAAGACAAGGGCAAGTTCCTGTTGGCAATACAGGGCGATCAAACCTCCCTCATCGATCTGGCTCGCCCGGCATTAGATTTAGCCGAATTTCCCGTGGCGGGACCGGAGGGCTATGACAAGCAGCTGTTCGTGTTTGGCCCGCGCGATATCTACCGTCCCGGCGAAACGGTGATCGTCAATGCGCTGCTGCGTGATGCTGATGGCAAACCGTTACCGGCCCAGCCGGTTAAAGCCGAAGTGGTACAGCCCGACGGTGAAGTGGTGCGCACCTTTGTCTGGCAACCGCAGGACGGGTTGTATCAGCAGCGATTCAGCCTGCCCACGACCGCCATGACCGGTGGCTGGATGCTGCGACTTAACACCGGTGATAACCTGCCGCGTCAGTGGCATTTCCGCGTCGAAGATTTCCTGCCAGAGCGCATGGCGCTGACGCTGAAAAACGATGAGCAACCTCAGCCTGCCGATGCGGATATCACCTTTAACGTTGAGGGGCGTTATCTCTATGGTGCGCCTGCGGCGGGGAATGCGCTGCAGGGGCAGCTCTATCTACGTCCTGCCCGGGACGCGGTGGCAGCGCTGCCTGGCTATCAGTTTGGGGATATCACTGAGGAGGGCGTCAAACGCAGCCTGGGTGATGTGGATATCAAACTGGATGCGAACGGCAAAGCCCAGCTAACCGTCGAGAATCAGTGGGACCAGCTTCACTCGCCGCTAAACCTGATTTTACAGGCCAGCCTGCTGGAAACGGGTGGACGGCCTGTGACCCGACGTGCCACTCAGGCGATCTGGCCCGCGGAGGCGCTGCCGGGCATTCGCCCCCTGTTCGGCAACAAGTCGATTTACGATTACCGCAGTGACAGTTATCGCGATGAGCCGACCGTGCCGGAAAACAGCCTGGCCGATTTTGACATTGTTTACGCCAACAGTCAGGGCGAAAAGCTGGCGGCAGAAAAGCTGAATGTGCGCTTGATTCGCGAACGTCGTGACTACTACTGGAGCTTCTCTGACAGTGAAGGCTGGCAGTCACGCTACGACGCGAAAGATCTGCAGGAAGATGAGCGATCGATTACGGTGCCCGCTGAGGGCAGTACCAAAGTCAGCTTCCCGGTCGAGTGGGGCAGCTACCGACTGGAAGTGCAGGCGGGTGAAAAAATTGTCAGCAGCGTGCGTTTTCAGGCGGGCTATGACTGGCAGGATAATACTAATGGTACGGGCGCTCTGCGCCCGGATCAGGTCAAACTCCGCTTAGACAAAGCCGCTTATCAGCCCGGAGAAACCGTGCATCTGCAGGTGGAATCGCCCACGGCCGGTAAGGGCTATCTGATGGTTGAGTCCAGCAGCGGCACGCTGTGGTGGCAGCCGCTGACCGTTCCGCAGGGCGGGACGACGGTGGATGTGCCGATTGCCAACAGCTGGCAGCGTCACGATCTCTATTTTAGTGCCATTGTCGTACGGGAAGGGGACAAGACCAGCGGCGCTACGCCAAAACGTGCCGTCGGACTGCTACATCTGCCGATGGCGACCGACGCGCGCCGCCTGACCCTGACGCTGGATGCGCCCGAAAAGGTTCGCCCTGAGCAGAACCTGACGGTCAATGTGCAGGCCAGTCGTGAAGGCGGCCCGCTGCCGGATAAGGTGCATGTGCTGCTGTCGGCGGTGGACAGCGGGGTTTTGAGCGTGACGGATTACAAAACCCCGGATCCCTGGCAGGCCTTTTTCGGCCGTAAACGTTATAACGTCGACCAGTACGATGTGTTTGGGCAGTTGATTGAAGGCGGCGGACGCCTGGCAGCGCTGCGCTTTGGCGGCGACGGCGAAGACGACACGCTGACGCGCGGCGGCAAGAAACCCGTTACCCACGTCAACATTGTGGCGCAGCAGCTACAGGCTGTTACGCTGGATAAAAACGGCAAGGGCTCGATCACGCTCCCTGTCCCGGCATTTAACGGTGAACTGCGCCTGATGACGCAGGTCTGGAGCGATGACAGCTTTGGCGCGGCAGAGCGCAAGCTGGTTGTGGCGGCGCCGCTGGTCAGTGAACTGGCCACGCCGCGCTTCCTGGCCAGCGGCGACAGCGCATCGCTGGCGCTGGATATCACCAACCTGACTGATTTACCGCAAACGCTGAAGGTGGATCTCGCAGCCCGGGGGCTGATTGCGCTGTCCGGCGCGGCCACGCAAAACGTGACGCTGGCCAAAGGTGAGCGGAAAACGCTACAGGTGCCGGTCACCGCGCAAAATGGTTTTGGTGACGGTGACGTTCAGGTCACGATTTCGGGCCTGAATCTGCCGGGTGAGCAGGTGCGGCCCAGCCAGCAGCAGTGGAAAATTGGCGTCAGGCCCCCTTATCCGGCCCAGACGCTCAGTTTTGACGCGGTGATCAACGGTGAGCAGCCGTGGCAGGTAACGGCGGCAGCCTTTGCCGGCCTGGACGCGGCTACGCTCAGTGGACAACTGACGCTGAGTAATCGCCCACCGTTGAATATTGCGCGCTATATCAGTGCGCTTTATGCCTATCCCTACGGTTGTCTGGAGCAAACGGCGAGCGGGCTGTGGCCATCGTTGTACACCAGCCAGGCGCAACTTACCGCCATGGGTATCAAAACCAGCTCTGATGAGGTTCGCCGGGCAGCGGTGGAAACCGGTATTGCCCGGTTGGCGGGCATGCAGCGCGCGGACGGCAGCTTTGGTTTATGGGGCAAACAGAGCGAAGAAGAATTCTGGTTAACGCCTTACGTGACGGATTTCTTACTGCGCGCCAGTGAGGCGGGCTATGCGTTGCCTGATGAGGTCGTCAGCCGGGCGAACGCGCGCCTGCTGCGTTATCTTCAGGACCCGGCGCAGATCACCGGAGGCGGCAGCCAGCACGTCGAAGCGTTACGTTTCAGCGTGCAGGCTTATGCCGGACTGGTGCTGGCGCGCCAGCAGCGGGCACCGCTGGGTGCCTTACGTGCGCTGTATGAAAAGCGTGACAAGGCCCAGTCGGGCCTGGCGCTGATGCAGTTGGGCATTGCGCTGAAGCTAATGGGTGATGAACAGCGTGCGCAACTGGCAGTGATGCAGGGGGCAACGCTGCCACGCGCTGAGAACCGCTGGTTTGGCGACTACGGCAGTACCGTGCGCGATCAGGGCATGATGATTGCGCTGCTGGCTGAAAATCAACTGCAGCCGGACCTGCAAAACGGCCTGCTGCTGTCACTGTCTAAAGAGGTGACGGGCAAGCGCTGGTTCTCCACTCAGGAGAATAATGCCCTTTACCTGGCGGCCCGGACGCTGCAAACCGCCAACGGGCAACGCTGGCAGGCGCAACTTTCGGGTAGCGATCAGCCTGTGAGCGGAGATGCGCCGCTAAATAAAGGACTGGATCATCAGCAACTGACTCAGGGCGTTGACGTACGTAATGTCGACAGCACGCCGCTGTACGCCAGTCTGAACGTGGTCGGCTATCCACTGAGTCCGCCTGCGCCAGTCAGCCATATGATGGCGATTAAACGCGAGTACTTTACGCTGGATGGGCAGGCTGCCGATTTGAATAATCTGCGCAGCGGGGAACTGCTGGTGGTGCGCCTGACGGTCTCAGCCAAACGCAGCATTAGCGATGCGCTGGTGGTGGATTTATTGCCCGCCGGTCTGGAGCTGGAAAATCAGAACCTGGCGGACAGCAGTGCCAGTCTGGGGGACAGCGCCGATGCCTTAAAAGAGAGCATGATGGATATGCAACAGGCCAGCATCAGGCATATTGAGTTCCGTGATGACCGCTTTGTTGCCGCTCTGGCCGTCGATACGTATCGTCCCACCACGCTGATTTATCTGGCGCGGGCAGTCACACCGGGGCGCTATCAATTGCCCCCGCCGCAGGTGGAATCCATGTACGTGCCCGAATGGCGCGCCATTGGCAGCACACCGCAGCAGCTGCATGTACAGTAATCGGGTGCGTGCGTGATCAGGCACATCAGAAAGCGGTGGCTGCTGGCGCTGCCGCTTTGTGTTCTGGGGCTGCTGCTTGCGCTGCTGATACTGGACCGGCTGTCACCACTGCCGCTTAAAGCGGTCCAGCCTGCGCGAGTAGTGGTCGCGGAGGACGGTACGCCGCTGTGGCGATTTGCCGACAGTCAGGGGATCTGGCGCTATCCGGTCACGCCCGAAGAGGTTTCGCCCGCCTATATCCAGGCGTTGCTGACCTATGAAGATCGCTGGTTCTGGTATCACCCTGGTATTAATCCGCTGTCTGTGCTGCGGGCCGCCTGGCAGAATCTTCGCTATCGTAGTGTGATTTCCGGTGGCAGCACCTTAACGATGCAGGTGGCACGGCTTATCGACCCGCAGCCGCGGACGCTGCGCGGCAAGCTGATTCAGACATGGCGTGCCCTCCAACTGGAGTGGCACCTGTCAAAACGCGACATCCTGACGCTTTATCTTAATCGCGCGCCCTTTGGCGGCACGCTGGAAGGCATTGGCGCAGCCAGCTGGAGCTGGCTGGGCAAATCCCCGTCGCAGTTAACCCGCGGGGAAGCCGCCTTGCTGGCCGTGCTGCCGCAGTCACCCAGCCGCCTGCGGCCCGACCGCTGGCCGGAACGGGCTGAGGCGGCACGTAATAAAGTGCTGGACCGTCTGGCGCAATATCACGTCTGGTCTGCGCGTCAGGTGGCCGAGATCCGCCAGGAGCCGGTCTGGCTGCCACCACGGCAAATGCCGCAGATGGCGCCCTTGCTGGCCCGGCGGCTGTTGTCGATCAGCACTCACGAAAAAGTCGTCTCAACGCTGGACCCGTCGCTGCAGCGTGAGCTGGAAAGTATGACGCTGAACATCAAAAATCAGCTGCCGCCGCGCACCTCGCTGGCCATTCTGGTGGTCGATCACACCACCATGGCCGTACGTGGGTATGTTGGCTCCGTTGACTTTGCTGACGACAACCGCTTCGGGCACGTCGATATGATTGCCAGCGTACGCTCACCGGGATCGATCTTAAAACCCTTTGTTTATGGCATGGCGCTGGATGACGGGCTGATTCATGCCGAGTCGCTGCTGCAGGATGTGCCGCGCCGTTTTGGCGACTACCGTCCGGGTAACTTCGATACCGGTTTTCATGGGCCGGTCAGCGCCAGCGAAGCGCTGGTGCGTTCCCTTAATCTGCCTGCGGTGCAGGTGCTGGAAGCGCTGGGTCCCAAAAATGTCGCGGCCCGCCTGCGCAATGTCGGGCTTAACCTGCGCTTTCCGCCCGGCGCCGAGCCGAATTTGTCATTGATCCTGGGGGGCACCGGCGCGCGCATGGACGAGATCGTTGCGGCGTACAGCGCTTTCGTGCGTCAGGGCAACGCCGCGCAACTGCGCTGGATGCCCGATCAACCGTTGCAGCAGCGGCCTCTGCTTTCGCCCGGCGCGGCGTGGATTATCCGCCATGTCCTGGCGGGTGAAGCGCAGCCTGCGGGCAAAGGGAACCTGCCTGCGGTTGTACCGCTGGCGTGGAAAACCGGCACCAGCTATGGCTATCGCGATGCCTGGGCGGTGGGCATGAATCCCCGCTATCTGATCGGCGTCTGGGTTGGCCGTCCCGATGCAACGCCCGTCGCAGGGCAGTTTGGTTTTGCGTCTGCCGTTCCCGTGATGAATCAGGTAAACAGCGTACTAATGAACCGTTTAGCCGGACAGGAGGTGCCCGTTGATCCTCGTCCCGCATCGGTTACGGTGGCCAGCATCTGCTGGCCGGGCGGACAGCCGCTGCCTGTGGGTGATGAAAACTGCCGCCAGCGCCGCCAGAGCTGGGTGTTGAATGACACGTTGCCGCCCACCTTGCTGGCATCGGGCCAGGAAAGCCTCAGCGGTTTACGGTTGCGCTACTGGCTAAATGACCAGGGCCGCCGCGTGGCGGCTGACTGTCCGCACGCTGTCAGCCACGATCGTTTACTGTGGCCCTTACCGCTGGAAGCCTGGCTACCGTTGCAGGAGCGACGGCGTCAGCGGTTACCGGCTATCGACAGTCAGTGCCCGCCACTCACGCAGGGCAGCAGTGCGCCGCTGATTGTCACAGGCGTCATTGACGGGCAACGGGTGCAGCCGTTGCCGGGTAATTCCACCCTGGTCATGCCGGTGGCGGCACAGGGCGGGCAGGGTAATCAGCGCTGGTGGTTTTTGAACGGTGAACCCGTGACGGCGGAAAACCAGAGCGGCACGCTGTCGCTGCGTCTTGATCGCTCAGGTGACTATCAACTGGTGGTGATGGATGAAGCCGGGCAGCTTGCGACCGTTAACTTCACACGGGGATGATGGTTTTTTGCGCTAAATCAGATTTGAAAGCCTTCCGCATCGACACAGATCAAGATTTTTCAAGAAATTATGGGTTCTGTGATAGGCAACGTCACACTCAACCCCTATAATCGGCGCCGTTTCTTAGCCGGGGCGTGCGCCCTCGGTTTCTTCAGAACGTCAAGACAGAGGTCATCATGGCAATCGAACGTACTTTTTCTATCATCAAGCCAAACGCCGTCGCGAAAAACGTGATCGGTGCTATCTACAACCGTTTTGAAAGCGCAGGCTTCAAAATCGTTGGCGCAAAAATGCTGCAGCTGAGCAAAGAGCAGGCTGAAGGTTTCTACGCAGAGCACCAGGGCAAGCCGTTCTTCGACGGTCTGGTTGAATTCATGACCTCTGGCCCGGTTGTGGTTTCTGTACTGGAAGGCGAAAATGCCGTTCAGCGTCACCGTGACCTGATGGGTGCAACTAACCCAGCCAACGCACTGGCCGGTACACTGCGTGCTGACTATGCTGACAGCTTTACCGAAAACGCTACTCACGGTTCTGACTCTGCAGAGTCTGCAGCCCGTGAAATCGCGTACTTCTTCGGCGAAAACGAAATCTGCCCACGTACCCGTTAATTACTGACGCGTACACGGCTTTACAAAAATCTGCTGACCCGCGGTCACTCGCACCTGTTATCGGGCAGCAGATGTTGTACAATATTGCGCCTTCATTGAGCCAGCTTAGTGAAGGCGTAATTTTTTCTTTTCCCAACCGCGCCATAACGTGTAACAACGAGGCCAGAGAACACTATGTCCGAACAGATTGTGACGCCCGCGTCCACCTCACCGCTTTCCGTTTCGCCCAAAAGCCAAAAAATTAACCTGCTGGATCTTAACCGTCAGCAGATGCGCGAATTCTTTGTGTCCCTGGGTGAAAAACCGTTCCGTGCCGATCAGGTGATGAAGTGGATTTACCACTACTGCTGCGACGATTTCGAGCAGATGACCGACATCAATAAAAAGCTGCGTAACCGCTTAATGGAACTCACCGAAATTCGCGCGCCGGAAGTGGCCGAAGAGATGCGTTCAACGGACGGCACCATTAAGTGGGCTATTCGCGTGGGCGATCAACTGGTGGAAACGGTATATATCCCGGAAGGCGACCGTGCCACGTTGTGCGTGTCCTCCCAGGTGGGCTGTGCACTGGAATGTAAATTCTGCTCAACGGCGCAACAGGGCTTTAACCGCAATCTGCGCGTCTCCGAAATTATCGGCCAGGTCTGGCGTGCGGCAAAAATTGTCGGTGCAGCCAAACTGACCGGCCAGCGTCCTATCACTAACGTCGTGATGATGGGCATGGGCGAACCTCTGCTCAACCTGAATAACGTCGTCCCGGCAATGGAAATCATGCTGGATGATTTCGGTTTCGGTTTATCAAAACGCCGTGTGACGCTGTCGACCTCGGGCGTGGTTCCGGCTCTCGACAAGCTGGGTGACATGATTGACGTGGCGCTGGCTATCTCGCTGCATGCGCCCAATGATAAACTGCGCGATGACATCGTGCCGATTAACAAGAAGTACAACATCGAAACCTTCCTGGCGGCAGTCAAACGCTATATTGGTAAATCCAACGCCAACCAGGGACGTGTCACGATTGAGTATGTGCTGCTGGACCACGTGAACGACAGCACCGATGATGCGCATGAGCTGGCGGCACTGCTCAAAGAAACGCCGTGCAAAATTAACCTGATCCCCTGGAACCCCTTCCCGGGCGCACCTTATGGTCGTAGCTCAAACAGCCGCATTGACCGCTTCGCTAAGGTGCTAATGGACTATGGCTTTACCACCATTGTGCGTAAAACCCGCGGGGACGATATTGATGCCGCCTGTGGTCAGCTGGCGGGTGAAGTTATCGACCGCACCAAACGTACCCTGCGTAAGAAGATGGCCGGTGAAGCCATATCTGTGAAGGCGATCTGAAAGGCGGACGAACAGGGTTTCTGATCGGTTACCGGCGTGGCAGGCTGCTGCTCACCACACGGATGACAGGGAGGAAACCTTATGCGCAAAGGAGCAGGTGCGCGGCTACTGGCCGTTTTTGTTGTAAGCGGTTGTGTCAGTTCACCGTCGCAACCCGGGGCCGCAGAATTGCGTTTACAGCTGGGTATGCATTACCTTGCCGTAAACGATTACAGTGCGGCGCGCCGTAATTTCCTTCGCGCGCAGGCGGCAGCGCCAAAGGATTATCGGGTGCAGCTGGCCTTTGCCAGGCTCGCTCAGCGTCAAGGGCAAACTTCTGCTGCGCATCTTCATTTTTTACAGGCGCAGCAAATTGCCCCATATAATGGTTACATCGCTAACAATTACGGTGCGTTTCTTTGCACTTTAGGGCAGTATGATGAAGCGCATCAACAGTTTATCCGGGCAAAAGATGCGCAGGAAGGAGACGCCCGCATCGATGCGTACGAACTGTCGGGATATTGTTATCTGCGGGCAGGGGACAGACAGTCAGCGCGAGCAGCATTGTCTTATGCGCGTGATGCGGACAGAAGTAAGGGAGAATCGCTGCTGGCTGAAGCTGAAAGAGCGGTCGAACATGACCAATGGGCTAACCTGGCGCTATTGTTAGAGCTTTACCAGCCGCTGCCGGAGACGGCACGCAGCCTGGCGTTACACATACGTTTCGCCGCGCAACAGGGAAATCACGCAGACGTTTCACGTTATGGCGACCAGTTAGCGCGACGTTTTCCGCAATCGATACAGTACCAGCGTTATTTAGCTAATGAATACTGAAGCCACTCAAGAAAATTCTGCAGTTCATTCCACAGGTGCCCGCCTGCGTATCGCCCGTGAGCAAATGGGACTTACGCAGCAAAATGTCGCTGAACGCCTGTGCCTTAAACTTTCTACCGTGCGTGATATTGAAGAAGACAAGTCACCTGCGGATTTAGCCTCTACCTTCCTGCGCGGTTATATTCGTTCCTATGCGCGTCTGGTGCATATTCCTGAAGAGGAACTGCTGCCGATGATGGCAAAACAGACGCCAGTGCGGGCAGCCAAAATCGAACCGATGCAAAGCTTCTCATTGGGTAAACGCCGCAAGAAGCGGGACGGCTGGTTAATGATCTTCACTTGGCTGGTGGTCTTTGTTGTCGTTGGTCTGACGGGGGCCTGGTGGTGGCAAAACCATAAAGCCTCTCAGGATGAACTGGTGTCGATGGCCGATCAAAATGGCAGCAGCGGTGACAACAGCCAGTCGATTCCCTTAGGGCAAAACAGTGGTTCGTCCTCCGCGCCAGCGGATAACAGTACCAGCGTGCCGTTAACCAGTGGAAACAGCGCGGCGACCTCTGCTCCTGCTAACAGCGGCACAGCGGCCAGCACGCCCGCTGAAAACGACAACGCAAATGCAGCCACCTCCTCTTCGGCAGAGAACAATGCCGTGGTTTCACCCAGTCAGGCACCCGTAGAGAACACTACCGCACCGACGTCGCCGAACGCTACGCAGCCCATGCCTGTGGGCGCAGCGGCCGTCAGCGAACCTGCCGCCGATCCGAATGCGGTGGTGATGACTTTCACGGCTGATTGCTGGCTGGAAGTCAGCGATGCGACGGGCAAAAAACTGTTTAGCGGTATTCAGCGCAGTGGCGGTAAACTGAGCCTGTCAGGAACGGCCCCGTATCGTCTGAAAATTGGTGCGCCGGCAGCTGTTCATGTCGAATATCAGAATAAACCCGTTGATTTAAGTCGCTTTATCCGTAATAACCAGGTTGCTCGCCTGACGTTGGGTGCGCAATAACAGCGTAACGCGTGTTCCGGGCAATTGTGGAGAAGAAATATGCATAACCAAGCACCCATTATCCGCCGTAAGTCCAAACGTATTTACGTCGGCCAGGTGCCGATTGGCGATGGTGCGCCCATCGCCGTTCAGTCAATGACGAACACCCGCACCACCGATGTGGCCGCGACGGTCAGTCAGATCAAAGCCCTTGAGCGCGTGGGGGTGGATATCGTTCGCGTGTCGGTGCCCACGATGGATGCCGCCGAAGCGTTTAAACTGATTAAGCAGCAGGTCAATGTCCCGCTGGTCGCCGATATCCATTTTGACTACCGTATCGCGCTGAAAGTGGCGGAGTACGGTGTGGATTGCCTGCGCATCAACCCCGGCAACATTGGTAACAACGAGCGTATCCGCTCTGTTGTTGACTGTGCCCGCGATAAAAATATTCCCATTCGCATCGGGGTTAACGCCGGATCGCTGGAAAAAGATCTGCAGGAAAAATACGGCGAACCTACGCCGCAGGCCCTGCTGGAATCGGCCATGCGTCATGTCGATCATCTGGATCGCCTCAACTTCGATCAGTTTAAAGTCAGCGTAAAAGCCTCGGATGTGTTCCTGGCCGTTGAGTCCTATCGTCTGCTGGCCAAACAAATTGAGCAGCCGCTGCACCTGGGGATCACCGAAGCGGGCGGCGCACGCGCGGGGGCAGTAAAATCCGCCATTGGTCTGGGGTTACTGCTTTCAGAAGGCATCGGCGACACACTGCGTATCTCGCTGGCCGCTGACCCGGTAGAAGAAGTCAAAGTGGGCTTTGATATCCTGAAGTCGCTGCGTATCCGTTCACGCGGCATTAACTTTATTGCCTGCCCGACCTGTTCTCGTCAGGAGTTTGACGTGATTGGCACGGTAAACGCGCTGGAGCAGCGACTGGAAGACATTATCACGCCGATGGATGTCTCTATCATTGGCTGTGTGGTGAATGGCCCGGGCGAAGCGACAGTGTCTACGCTGGGCGTGACCGGCAGCAACAAGAAAAGCGGTTTCTACGAAGACGGTGTCCGTCAGCGTGATCGTCTCGACAATGACAATATGATCGATCAACTGGAAGCACGCATTCGCGCCAAAGCGGCGATGCTGGATGAAACCCGTCGTATCGACGTACAGCAACTGGAAAAATAATCCTTTGCGCGTACGGCATGCACGACTTTTTTAGCTGAGCCTGTGCGGTTTCATCCTCATGAGGTATGATGCCGGACAGGTTTTTTTGCATTAAGAGATTTTAACGTGGCGAAGAATATTCAAGCGATTCGCGGGATGAACGATTTTCTGCCTGCGGATACGGCCATCTGGCAACGAGTTGAAGATGTCCTGAAGTCCGTGCTGGCGAGTTATGGTTACAGCGAAATTCGCTTACCTATTGTAGAGCAAACTCCCCTGTTCAAACGTGCAATCGGTGAAGTCACCGATGTGGTTGAAAAAGAGATGTACACCTTTGACGATCGTAATGGCGAAAGCCTGACGCTTCGTCCGGAAGGGACGGCAGGCTGCGTGCGTGCCGGTATCGAACACGGCTTGCTTTACAATCAGGAACAGCGCCTGTGGTACATGGGCCCTATGTTTCGCTACGAGCGTCCGCAAAAAGGGCGCTATCGCCAGTTCCACCAGATTGGTGTGGAAGTCTTTGGCCTGCAGGGGCCGGATATTGATGCCGAGCTGATTATGCTGAACGCCCGCTGGTGGAAAGCGTTAGGTATCGCCGACCATGTGCGCCTTGAACTGAACTCTATCGGTTCACTTGACGCGCGCGCCAGTTACCGCGAGGCGCTGGTTGCCTTTCTGGAACAGCATAAAGAGGCGCTGGACGAGGACTGCAAACGCCGCATGTACAGCAACCCAATGCGCGTGCTTGACAGTAAAAACCCGGATATTCAGACGCTGCTGAACGATGCGCCTCAGCTTGGTGACTTCCTCGATGAAGAATCACGTGCCCACTTCGATGGCCTGCGCGCGCTGTTAGATGATGCCGGTATCGCTTACACGGTGAATCAGCGCCTGGTACGTGGGCTCGATTATTACAACCGCACGGTGATTGAATGGGTCACCGACAGCCTTGGCTCGCAGGGCACCGTGTGCGGCGGCGGACGTTACGATGGCCTGGTCGAACAACTGGGCGGACGTGCGACGCCAGGTGTCGGTTTTGCCATGGGCATGGAGCGTCTGGTGTTGTTAGTGCAGGCGGTGAACCCAGAATTTGAACCCGCGCGTAATGTCGATGTCTATGTTATCGCCTCAGGTCAGGGCGTTCAGTCAGCGGCAATGCAGCTGGCCGAAAAATTGCGTGATCAGCTGCCCGACATGAAGCTGATGACTAACTTCGGCGGCGGGAACTTCAAGAAGCAATTTGCACGCGCAGATAAGTGGGGCGCTCGCGTGGCGCTGGTGCTGGGTGAAGATGAACAGAAAGCCGGCCAGGTCGTGATCAAAGATCTGCGCAATGGCGAACAGCAAACGCTGGCGCAGGCGGATGCTGCGGCTGCACTGCGCACGCTGTTACAGTAAGCGCGTTATGGCACAACCATTGAAAGGAGAGGGATTGCGTGGAAGTGTATAGCAATGAGAACGAACAGGTTGATGCGCTGCGTCGCTTTTTCGCCAACAACGGTAAAGCATTAGCCATTGGTGTGGTTATCGGTATTGCTGCATTAGGTGGCTGGCGTTACTGGTCGAGCCATGAGCAGGACTCTGCTAAAACCGTGTCGGCTGAGTACCAGAAACTCACCAGCGCCATGCAGGTCAGCAAGCCTGAAACGCTGGAAGCCGTTAACACGTTTGCCCGCGAAAACAGCAACACTTATGGTGCCCTGGCGGCGCTGGATCTGGCGAAGCAGTATGTCGACAGCAATCAGCTGGACAAGGCCGAGAGCCTGCTGCAAAACGGATTAAAAGACACCAAAGATGCCAATCTGCAGGCGGTAATTAACCTGCGCCTGGCACGCATTCAACTGCAACAGAATCAGGCTGATGCGGCACTTAAAACCCTTGACGGTGTGAAGGGTGATGGCTGGACAGCCATTGTGGCTGACATCCGCGGCGAAGCGCTGCTGAGCAAAGGCGATAAGCAGGGCGCGCGCGATGCATGGAGTAAAGGCGTCGAATCTGACGCGTCTCCGGCGCTGAAGCAAATGATGCAGATGAAGATGAATAACTTAAGCTAAGCCAGTCAAGAGAGAGCGCATGGAATTACGTAAATACCTGCTGCCGGGGCTGATTTCAGTCACCCTGCTCAGCGGTTGCTCGCTGTTCAGCGGCGAAGAAGATGTAGTGAAAATGGCCCCATTGCCGAAAGTGGAAAACCAGTTCACGCCGAAGACAGTATGGAGTACAGGCGTGGGCGACGGGATTGGCGATTTCTATTCCAACCTGCATCCGACCTGGCAAGACGGCACCGTTTATGCGGCTGACCGCTTTGGTATCGTAAAAGCGCTCGATGCAGCGGATGGCAAAGAAAAATGGAAAGTCGACCTCTCTGAGAAAACCGGCTTCTTCTCTAAAAACCTGTCTGCCATGCTGTCTGGTGGTATTACCGTCAGCGGCGATCGCCTGTATATCGGCAGTGAGCGCGGTCAGGTTTATGCCCTGAACACCAGTGATGGTTCGATTGTATGGCAAGCCAAAGCGGCTGGCGAAGCGCTGTCGCGTCCTGTGGTCAGCGATGGCCTGGTGCTGATTCATACCAGTAACGGTATGTTGCAGGGTCTGGATCAGGCGACCGGGGCGGTGAAGTGGACCGTGAACCTGGACATGCCTGCGCTGTCGCTGCGCGGTGAATCAGCCCCGTCAGTTGCCTTTGGTGGCGCGATTGTGGGCGGCGACAACGGACGCGTCAGCGCCGTGATCATGAATCAGGGCCAGTTGATTTGGCAGCAGCGTATTTCACAGCCGAGCGGGGCGACGGAAATCGACCGCCTGAGCGACGTGGATACCACGCCGATCATTGTAAATGGTGTGGTTTACGCGCTGGCGTACAATGGCAACCTTTCCGCACTGGATCTGCGTTCAGGGCAGATTTTGTGGAAACGTGAAATTGGCGGCGTGAAAGATCTGATTGTCGATGCCGGGCGTATCTATCTGGTAGATCAGGACGATCGTGTGATTGCCCTGAATGCGGATGGCGGTGTCGCTATCTGGCGTCAAAGCGAGCTGCTGCATCGTAATCTGACCTCACCGGTGCTGTATAATGGCTACATCGTCGTCGGTGACGGCGAAGGCTACCTGCACTGGCTGAACACCACGGATGGCCGCTTTGTTGCCCAGCAAAAACTGGACAGCTCGGGCTTCCAGACTGAGCCTGTTGTCGCCAGCGACAAGCTGCTGATTCAGTCGAAAGATGGTGAAGTTTATGCCATTACCCGCTAACGGGTAAGTTGTCAGGCAGGGTTATCCTTCCGGCACAGCGGCTCCTGATTTCATCAGGGGCCGTTTCGTTTTTAGTCAGGCATGGTATCCTTTGCGCCGTAAGCCTGAACTGAACGGCTAAAGCCGTTATAATCACGCCATTCGGGCGAATTAATACATTATTGAGGCATTGTTATGGTACCTGTGGTCGCGCTGGTTGGGCGTCCCAATGTGGGAAAATCTACGCTGTTTAACCGTTTAACTCGCACACGAGATGCGCTGGTAGCGGATTTTCCTGGACTGACTCGCGATCGCAAATATGGTCGCGCCGAAGTGGAAGGGCGCGAATTCATTGTTATCGATACCGGCGGTATTGATGGCACCGAAGACGGTGTTGAAACGCGTATGGCGGAACAGTCGCTGCTGGCGATTGAAGAAGCCGACGTGGTGCTGTTTATGGTGGATGCCCGTGCAGGCATGATGCCCGCCGATCAGCAAATTGCAAAACATCTGCGCGCACGTCAAAAAGCGACATTCCTGGTCGCGAATAAAACGGACGGGCTCGATCCGGATCAGGCGATTGTGGATTTCTATTCACTGGGTCTGGGGGAGATTTACGCTATCGCCGCGTCCCACGGCCGTGGTGTGACCAGCCTGCTGGAGACGGCGCTGCTGCCGTGGATGGAAAAGGTTGATCCCGTAGAAGTCACCGAAGAAGATGAAAACGAAGCCTACTGGGCCGCGTTAGCCGCAGAAGAGAACGGTGAGGAAGAGGAAGAAGAGGACGATTTCGACCCGACCACACTGCCGATCAAGCTGGCGATTGTCGGACGTCCAAACGTCGGTAAGTCTACGCTGACTAACCGCATTCTGGGTGAAGATCGCGTGGTCGTTTATGACATGCCAGGCACCACGCGCGACAGTATCTACATCCCGATGGAACGTGACGATCGTGAATATGTGCTGATCGATACCGCCGGGGTGCGTAAGCGCGGCAAAATCACCGATACGGTGGAGAAATTCTCGGTCATCAAAACCCTGCAGGCGATTGAAGACGCTAACGTGGTAATGCTGGTGATCGATGCGCGCGCCGGCATTTCCGATCAGGATTTGTCACTGCTCGGCTTTATCCTGAACAGCGGCCGCTCACTGGTGATCGTGGTGAATAAGTGGGATGGTCTGTCGCAGGAAGTGCGTGATGAAGTCAAAGAGACGCTGGACTTCCGTCTGGGCTTCATCGACTTTGCGCGCGTGCACTTTATTTCTGCGCTGCATGGCAGCGGTGTAGGCAACCTGTTTGAATCGGTAACCGAAGCGTACGACTGCTCAACGAAGCGTGTAAACACCTCGCTGCTGACGCGCATCATGAACATGGCGGCAGAAGACCATCAGCCACCGCTGGTGCGTGGTCGCCGCGTTAAGCTGAAGTACGCCCACGCGGGTGGCTATAACCCACCGATTGTGGTGATTCACGGCAACCAGGTGAAAGATTTACCGGACTCCTACAAGCGTTACCTGATGAACTATTTCCGTCGTTCTCTGAACGTAATGGGCACGCCAATCCGCATTCAGTTTAAAGAGGGTGAAAACCCGTATGAAGGCAAGCGTAACCTGTTAACGCCAACGCAACAGCGTAAGCGTAAGCGTCTGATGGCGCACATGAAGAAAAATAAGCGTTAACTAATCGAGGGCCAGATGGCCCTCTTTTTTTGCCCTGGCATTGTGCTTATTTACACAATGGTGAAAAACGCTGCGCCAGAACTGTGGGCATTTCGTACCCGACAGCGGCAAGGTCCACTGCACAGGATGGGATATCCGCTGTCACAGGGCGCCTGTCTGTCCCGATTGTCATCAATCCTTACGTGACTGAGGCGAGGTGACTGATGACGTCTTCCAGCATGCGGGTTTACTTTCCCGATACCGACTGACGTACATCCTTGTCCCCTTAAAAGCTCAAAACATCACTTTAGTTGTCCGCTGGGCTACTCTCTGGATCGGCGTGGCCTTATCCAGCGTAAAAATTTGTAGCGAAAATGCTATTGCTTAGTAACAAACAGGTTTAAAACTTCACTGCATAACGTACCAGGTGGTACAATTTCGCCGCGTCATGACGGAGTATCGCCTGCTCTGGCTTCCTCCGGAAACATATCATTCATTTCATGGACGCAGGTCTGATTTAATTGGAATTAAAACAACGCTGTCTCATTAACCTGCAACGTTAACCGCGATACGCGCGAAAAGCGGCGGGCGAAAGAGCGGACTTTGTTTATCAGGAGAGTAAGTGTTATGGCTGAAACATCCTCTCGATCCGGTAAAGGATTGAGAATATGGTCTGTGCTGCTCGGGCTGGTGCTACTGGCAACCGGCCTGTTCTTTGCTGTTGGCGGGGGACAACTCGCAACGCTTGGCGGCAGTTGGTATTTCCTGGTTGCGGGCATCGTTATCGTGCTGTCAGCCATTCAGTTTTTCCGGGCAAAATCCTCAGCGGTTGTGCTTTTCCTGCTGGTATTTTTAGGGACTCTGGTCTGGGCGGTGGTGGACGCTGGCCTGGTCTTCTGGCCACTGGTTTCTCGCCTGATGGTGCCCGCCGGTTTAATGATTCTGGCCTTCCTTACCTGGCCCGCCTTACGCAAGCGCGAGAATAAACCTTCGCTGGCAAAACTCTCTTATGCGCTGTCTGCCGTCATCGCCGTGGGTATGGTGGCTACATTAGTCCAGATGTTCCAGCCGCATCCAACCGTGGCGGCAACGGGTCCTGAACTGCCGCTGATTCCGGTAGAGAAATCGAAGCAACAGCAAAACTGGGATAACTACGGTAATACCGCTGGCGGCAGCCGTTTTGTCGCGCTCGATCAGATTACCCGTGACAACGTGAAGGATCTGCAGGTTGCCTGGACTTACCGTACGGGTGACATTCCCGAAAGCCCAACCGGTAACGGTGCGGAAGATCAGGAAACGCCGTTGCAGGTCGGTAATACACTTTACCTGTGCACGCCGCACAATAATGTCATCGCCGTCGAAGCTGACAGTGGAAAGCAGATCTGGAAGCGTGAAATCAACGCACAGGCTGAAGTCTGGCCGCGCTGCCGTGGTCTGGCCTATTTCGACGCGACGAAACCGCTGAACCAGCCAACGCAGCCCGGCTCAACGCCAGTACCGGCCGTAACGCTGGCGGCAGGAGACAGCTGTCAGCGCCGTATTCTGATGAATACTATCGATGCGCGCCTGATTGCGATCAACGCCGACAACGGTGAATTCTGTGAAGACTTCGGTAACCATGGCATCGTCGATCTGAAAGCGGGCTTAGGTGATGCGCCGGATCCGCTTTATCAGCTGACTTCAGCCCCAACGCTTGCCGGAACCACGGTGGTCGTGGGCGGCCGCGTGGCGGATAACGTGAAAACCGACATGCCTGGCGGCGTGTTGCGTGGTTTTGATGTGATCACCGGTAAAATGCGCTGGGCGTTTGACCCGGGCAATGTCGATCCTAATGCCATCCTGATGCCTGGCAAGGACTATACGCGCAGTACGCCGAACTCCTGGGCGCCGATGTCGTACGATGCGGCCATGAACACCGTGTTCATTCCTATGGGCAGCTCCTCCGTTGACCTGTGGGGAGCCAATCGTACCGCGCTGGACCATAAATATGGAGCCTCGGTACTCGCGCTGGACGCGACAACCGGTAAAGAGAAGTGGGTTTATCAGACCGTTCATAACGATCTGTGGGACTTTGACCTGCCGATGCAGCCCAGCCTGATCGACTTCCCGATGAAGGATGGCAGCACCAAACCTGCGGTCGTCATCGGCGGTAAAACCGGCATGATTTTTGTGCTGGATCGTCTGACCGGTAAGCCGCTCACCAAGGTTGAAGAGCTGCCGATGCCGCAGGGTGACATCCCGAACGAGCAATATACAAAAACCCAGCCGCATTCGACCGGTATGCCGATGATTGGTAATCAGACGCTGAAAGAGTCGGATATGTGGGGCGCAACCCCGTTCGATCAGCTGGCCTGCCGTATCGCGTTTAAGTCAATGCGCTACAACGGCCTGTTTACCGTACCTGGCACTGATAAGTCGCTGAGTTTCCCGGGTTCACTGGGCGGGATGAACTGGGGCAGTATGTCCACCGATCCGAATAACAACCTGTTGTTTGTTAACGACATGCGTTTAGGATTGTGGGTACAGATGATCCCGGTTGATACCAGCAAAATTTCACGCGGCAGCAACGGGGGGGAAGCCATCAATACCGGTATGGGCGCGGTTCCGTTGAAAGGCACGCCTTATGCCGTGAACAAAAACCGCTTTATGTCACCGTTGGGTATTCCTTGTCAGGCGCCACCGTTTGGTACCCTGTCTGCGATTGACATGAAAACCCAGAAAATCGTCTGGCAGGTGCCGGTAGGTACGGTAGAAGATACCGGTCCGTTCGGCATCAAAATGCGCGCGAAAATGCCTATTGGCATGCCGACGCTGGGCGGTACGCTGGCGACGCAGGGTGGACTGGTGTTTATTGCCGGTACTCAGGACTACTACCTGCGCGCGTTCGATAGCGCCACCGGTAAAGAAGTCTGGAAAGCCCGTTTACCTGTCGGCAGTCAGGGTGGACCGATGAGTTATGTCTCACCGAAAACCGGTAAACAGTACATCGTGATTTCCGCCGGCGGCGCACGCCAGTCGCCGGATCGTGGTGACTATGTGATTGCTTATGCGCTGCCAGACAGCAAATAAGCGACGATAAAACAAAAGGGCCATCGTGGCCCTTTTTTTTGCGTAACGGAAAACCCGTTTTCCCGACAGGATAAGCTGCGGGTTCATAAGACGTGCCGCAGGGCAAACCCGAAGCCGCCTTCTGAGAAGGCGGCTTTGTTACTTACCGTCGCGCAACAGCGACTTGAGTTCTGGCGGCGCCTGTTGCTCGGGAACCAGTATGACGACCGTGCCGGACTGCTGGCGCGTGGCATATTGAATCTGGATGCGGAAGTAACGTTGATCCCCGCGTCCCACCTCTGCTGCTTTTTCCTCGGGTTCGCCCAAAGGCATCGCCCGTTCCAGTACCTGACAGACGTGCGCTTTTTCGGGAGGCGGAAGTTCGCCCAACGGAAATCGACGCTCATTCCGTAAGCCAGGAATAAAAGCAAAGCCGCCTTCTTGCGTTACCACAATCGTTGCGTCATCGGTGAGCTCGGGGAGTTGACTCATAACACGCCTACCTCTTTCCACGCTTGTTCAATTGCGCTCGCCACCGTGGTGTCGAAGCGCTTTTTACCATGCTGCACGGTGAGCTGTGCAAAGGCTTTGAAGTCAGCATCCTGATGTAAATCTTTATCGCACAGCGTGTCGTACCACGCCTGACCCGCTCGCTCCCAGGCATATCCGCCCAGGGCTTTTGCGGCCAGATAAAAGGCACGATTAGGGATCCCGGAGTTCAGGTGCACACCGCCGTTATCCTCACGTGTTTTAATATAGTCCTTCATGTGGCCTGGCTGAGGATCTTTCCCCAGCATCGGGTCATCGTAAGCGGTGCCGGGATGTGACATTGACCGCAGACCTTTACCATTGATGCCTTTTGCCAGCAGCCCTTCACCGATGATCCAGTCGGCCTTATCGGCTGTCTGTTTCAGACTAAACTGTTTCACCAGCGAACCAAACACATCAGACATGGACTCGTTCAACGCACCGGCCTGTTCAAAATAGATCAAACCGGCTTCGGTTTCTGTGACGCCGTGCGACAACTCATGCGCCACCACATCAATCGCAATCGTGAAGCGGTTAAAGATTTCGCCATCACCGTCGCCAAACACCATTTGCTGACCGTTCCAGAACGCGTTTTGGTACTTCTCACCGTAGTGAACCGTCCCAGCTAGTTTCAGACCGTGATTATCCAGAGAATTTCGTTTATAGATTTGCCAGAAAAAGTCGTGTGTGACACCAAGATAGTTCCAGGCTTCGTCGGCAGCAACGTCACCATTTGAAGACTGGCCTTCTTTACGCACCAGCGTGCCAGGTAATGTTTCCTGGTTTTTGGCATCATAGATTTCACGCTCAATCTTCCCGGCCTGCGTGGTTTTTGGCGCTGCCGTCTTTTTCCAGTGTTCAGCCATCAGGTGCTGAACATGGGTCAGTGTACGACGTGCCTGCTCCTGCTGGTGGCCGGTGCCGTGATCGATAATCTTGCGAAGAATATAGGGAGGAATAACGCTGAAAGCCATTTGAGACTCCTTGGCATGAGGGATGTACCAAGAAGTATAGTTAAGAAATGCTTTTCTTTCGTCTCGGTTTTTCAGGAATAAGTTGCGTGACCTGGCTTTCAACCCAGCCATCATCAAGGCGGGTGCGTAACCGATCGCCCTTATTCAACTGACCAGTTTTTTTCACGACCTGTCCATGGGTATCCGTCGTAACGCTGAAACCCCGCGCCAGCGTGGCGAGCGGGCTGACGCCTTCCAGTTGCGCGGCAAGCTGACCAAAACGTTGTTTATCGCGGTTAAGCATTTTTTCCATGGCCTGCTGCAGACGATAGTGCCAGTTCTGCAGACTTTTTTGTGCCTGATACAGGCGTTCTTGTGGCTGCTGTTGGGCCAGCCGCTGTGCCAGGCGATCCTGCTGACGGCTGGCGTGGCGAAGCCGTGTTTCCATCGCATCGCCCAGGCGCTGTTGTAGCCGGAACAGCAGGGTCTGCTGGCGCGCGAGGCGCAACTGCGGATGTTGCTGCTGCAGGCGATGGTCTAAACGGCTGAACAGACGCTGCTGACGCGCCAGATAGTAATCCATTGCCATTTCCAGCCGCTGCTGTTGTGACTGAAGTTGACGCAACAGCTCAAGCTGATTACGGCTGACAATTTCGGCCGCAGCCGATGGCGTTGGGGCGCGCAGGTCAGCGACAAAATCAGCAATCGTGACGTCAGTTTCATGCCCGACAGCACTGACCACGGGAATGTGGCTGGCAAAGATAGCGCGCGCCACGCGCTCGTCATTAAAGCTCCACAGATCTTCCAGCGAACCGCCGCCGCGTCCCACGATTAACACGTCGCACTCTGCACGCTGGTTAGCGATTTCAATCGCACGTACGATCGCGGCAGGCGCATCTACGCCCTGTACGGCGGTGGGATAAATCACGACCGGTAGTGAGGGATCGCGACGGTGAAGCACGCGCAGTACATCGTGCAGCGCCGCGCCGGTAGCAGACGTTATGACGCCGACCTGCTTTGCCGGTTGCGGCAAGGGCTTCTTATGTTCTGGTGCGAACAGGCCTTCCTGTGCCAGCTTTGCTTTCAACTGTTCGAACTGCTGCTGGAGCAGGCCTTCACCGGCGGGATGCATGCTTTCAATAATCAGCTGATAATCGCCGCGCGGCTCATACAGCGTGATATTGGCGCGAACTAAGATCTGCTGACCATGTTGCGGGCGAAAGGTCACACGACGGTTGCTGTTACGAAACATCGCGCAGCGCACCTGTGCACCATCATCTTTCAGCGTGAAGTACCAGTGGCCAGAAGCCGGCTGGGTAAAATTAGAGATTTCGGCACTCAGCCACACCAGGCCCATCTCATTTTCCAGCAGCTGACGCACTGTGGTATTGAGACGACTTACGGTAAAAATATTGGCGTTCGGTGGCAGCGACATGTGACGAAGATCAAATTCCAAATCAGTAGGTTAATTAGTCGATACTACAGGCCCTGTTGCGCGGATCAAGACTTTTTCTAAAAAACTAGTGGAGGCAATCGATTACGCCCTGTATAATGCCGCGGCAATATTTTATCTATTCTCACGCACCCGAGGTGGAGTATTGCCATGTTAAGAATCGCTAAAGAAGCACTCACTTTCGACGACGTCCTGCTCGTTCCTGCTCACTCCACCGTCCTGCCTAATACGGCCGACCTCAGCACGCAACTGACCAAAAATATTCGCCTGAACATTCCCATGCTTTCTGCTGCGATGGATACCGTGACCGAAGCGGGCCTGGCGATTGCGCTGGCACAGGAAGGCGGTCTGGGCTTCATTCATAAAAACATGTCAATTGAACGCCAGGCAGACGAAGTCCGTAAAGTCAAAAAACATGAAAGCGGCGTGGTTACCGAACCACAGACCGTACTGCCCACCACTACACTGGCCGAAGTTAAAGCGCTGACCGAGCGTAATGGTTTTGCCGGTTACCCTGTGGTGAACGCGAAAAACGAACTGGTGGGCATCATCACCGGTCGTGATGTGCGCTTTGTGACCGATCTGAACCAGCCTGTCACTGCCGTGATGACGCCGAAAGAGCGTCTGGTGACGGTGAAAGAAGGCGAAGCCCGCGACGTCGTTCTGCAAAGAATGCACGAAAAACGCGTCGAGAAAGCCCTGGTCGTGGACGACAGCTTCCATCTGCTGGGCATGATCACCGTAAAAGATTTCCAGAAAGCCGAACGTAAGCCTAATGCCTGTAAAGATGCGCAGGGCCGTCTGCGTGTGGGTGCTGCTGTCGGTGCCGGTGCGGGCAACGAAGAGCGCGTGGATGCACTGGTGGCTGCCGGTGTTGACGTCTTACTGATCGACTCTTCTCATGGCCACTCTGAAGGTGTACTGCAGCGCATCCGGGAAACCCGCGCGAAATACCCTGATCTCGAAATCGTCGGCGGCAACGTGGCGACTGGCGCAGGTGCGCTGGCGCTGGTTGAAGCGGGCGTAAGCGCCGTTAAAGTGGGCATCGGTCCGGGATCCATCTGTACGACCCGTATCGTTACCGGTGTCGGTGTTCCGCAGATCACCGCCGTTTCTGACGCTGTTGCGGCGCTGGAAGGCACGGGCATCCCTGTTATCGCTGACGGCGGTATCCGTTTCTCAGGTGATATCGCCAAAGCCATCGCGGCAGGTGCTTCCTGTGTCATGGTAGGTTCTATGCTGGCAGGTACAGAAGAATCGCCGGGTGAAATCGAACTTTACCAGGGCCGTGCCTTTAAATCCTATCGTGGGATGGGGTCACTGGGTGCGATGTCTAAAGGTTCATCAGACCGTTATTTCCAGACCGACAACGCCGCTGACAAGCTGGTGCCGGAAGGCATCGAAGGCCGTGTAGCCTATAAAGGCCGCCTGAAAGAGATCGTGCATCAGCAAATGGGCGGTCTGCGTTCATGTATGGGTCTGACCGGTTGCCCGACCATTGACGATCTGCGCACTAAAGCAGAATTCGTCCGTATCAGCGGTGCGGGCATCAATGAGAGCCACGTGCACGATGTGACCATCACCAAAGAGTCGCCGAACTACCGCATGGGTTCATAACCCCGCAAGATTTCCCGCCCGGCGACAGCCGGGCGCTTTACTTTATCAAGTCACCGTTTTGGAAAACCCTCAATGACGACGGAAAATATCCATAAGCACCGCATTCTGATTCTCGATTTTGGTTCTCAATACACGCAACTGGTGGCGCGTCGCGTCCGTGAGCTTGGCGTGTACTGTGAACTCTGGGCCTGGGACGTTACCGAAGCGCAGATTCGCGAGTTCAATCCCAGCGGTATCATCCTGTCGGGTGGCCCGGAAAGCACCACCGAACACGACAGTCCGCGCGCACCTGACTACGTTTTCACGGCTGGCGTGCCCGTGCTGGGCGTCTGTTATGGCATGCAAACCATGGCTATGCAGCTGGGTGGTAAGGTCGAAGGCTCTAACGAGCGTGAATTTGGCTATGCGCAGGTAGAGGTGAACACCGCCAGCGCACTGATTCGCGATATCGAGGATGCTATCAGCGCATCAGGCAAACCGTTGCTGGATGTCTGGATGAGTCACGGTGACAAGGTGACCGCGATTCCGGCTGACTTCGTCACCGTTGCCAGCACGGAAACCTGTCCGTTTGCGATTATGGCGAACGAAGAGAAGCGCTTCTATGGCGTGCAGTTCCACCCGGAAGTCACCCATACGCGCCAGGGCCTGCGCATGCTGGAGCGTTTCGTTATCGATATCTGCCAGTGTGAAGCGCTCTGGACACCGGCCAAAATCATTGAGGATGCCGTTGAGCGCCTGCGTGCACAGGTGGGCGACGACAAAGTCATTCTGGGCTTGTCCGGTGGTGTCGATTCCTCTGTGACCGCGATGCTGCTGCACCGTGCGATTGGTAAAAATCTGACCTGCGTTTTCGTGGATAACGGTCTGTTGCGTCTGAACGAAGCGCAGCAGGTGTTGGATATGTTTGGCGATCACTTTGGTCTGAACATTGTTCACGTCGATGGTGAAGCGCGCTTCCTGGATGCGCTGGCCGGAGAAAGTGACCCTGAAGCGAAGCGTAAAATCATTGGCCGCGTTTTCGTCGAAGTTTTTGACGAGCAGGCGCTGCGCCTGGAAGACGTGAAGTGGCTGGCACAGGGCACCATCTATCCGGATGTGATTGAATCCGCTGCCTCTGCCACCGGTAAAGCCCACGTCATCAAATCACACCACAACGTCGGCGGCCTGCCAAAAGAGATGAAGATGGGCCTGGTCGAGCCATTACGTGAGCTGTTTAAAGACGAAGTGCGTAAGATCGGTCTGGAACTGGGCCTGCCGTACGATATGCTCTATCGCCATCCGTTCCCGGGCCCGGGTCTGGGCGTACGCGTACTGGGTGAGGTGAAAAAAGAGTACTGTGACCTGCTACGCCGTGCGGATGCCATCTTTATTGAAGAGCTGCATAAAGCCGATCTCTACAATAAAGTCAGCCAGGCCTTTACGGTGTTCCTGCCCGTCCGTTCCGTGGGCGTAATGGGCGATGGCCGTAAATACGACTGGGTCGTTTCACTGCGTGCGGTCGAAACCATCGACTTCATGACTGCCCACTGGGCGCACCTGCCGTATGATTTCCTGGGCCGCGTGTCCAATCGTATCATTAACGAAGTGAACGGCATTTCCCGCGTGGTCTATGACATTTCCGGTAAGCCACCGGCGACGATTGAGTGGGAGTAATCCCGCTTCCGGCATAGCCTGACAGTCGGTTATATCAAGCACGAAGCCCGCATGATTGCGGGCTTTTTTATTCTCCGTCCTTCGGCTGTCTTGCGAGACCCTGTCGAAACCCATAAGGCACAGCCTCTGCTGATGCGGAAAAGGGTAACGCGGGGCACCAGGTCGACATATAAGGCAAAAAAATCAGCCGGCGTTATCCGGCTGATTTTATTAACAGTATTTCTGCCGGAGAGAAGGAGACGCACCTCCCCGGTCGGGCAATGCTTACTTAAGATGTTCCTTCAGCTCCACGGACGCCTGGCTTATCGCTGTGCGTACCGTTGGCTCTTTACTCAGGGCATTCAGCAAACCAAAGTCGTGGATCATGCCGTTGTAGCGGGTAACGGTTACCGGCACGCCGGCCGCGTCCAGTTTACGGCCAAACGCTTCCCCTTCGTCGCGCAGGACATCCAGTTCGGCGGTCTGAATCAGCGTCGGCGGTAAACCCGCCAGTTCTTCTTTGGTCGCGCGCAGCGGCGAGGCCAGAATGCTGTTCCGATCTTTTTCTGAGGTGGTGTAGTTGTCCCAGAACCACTTCATCATGTTACGGGTCAGGAAGTAGCCATTGGCAAACTGCTTATAAGAAGCATCGTCAAAGTTTGCATCGGTGACAGGCCACAGCATTACATCGTAGCGAATAGCCGGGGTTTTATTCTGCTTAGCCTGCAGCGCAACGGCGGCAACCATATTTCCGCCTACGCTGTTCCCCACCAGAGCCAGGCGCTTACCGTCCACCCCAATTTCAGCGCCGTGTTCGGCTACCCATTTTGTTGCCTCGTAAGCCTGGGTAATGGCGACCGGATAGTGCGCTTCCGGCGAAGGCGTGTAGTTTACAAACACGGCCGCAGCACCGGATTCATTCACGAGATCGCGTACCAGACGTTCATGTGTCGGAAAATCACCCAGCACCCAGCCACCGCCGTGGAAAAACATAAACACAGGCAGTACGCCAGCGGCATGGGCTGGTTTGACTATTGTCAGCGTCAGCGGTTTACCCAGTGCCGTAATGGTCTTTTCAGAAATCTGTGCAGGCGGCAGCGCGGCACCTTTCTGCGCCCCTGTAAGCACCGCGCGGGCTTCTTTAGGGGATAAGGTTTCAATCGGTTTTCCGCCGCTACTGTTAAGCGCGTGAAGAAATGCCGCCACGCCAACGGTGGGCTCCGGTGCGTTTTCGACCGGACTGGCCCATGCTGATGTCATCTGGCTGGCTAACAGTAAAGCACCTGCGGTGAGTTTCACTTTCATTGGGGTTTCCTTGTATTTGCTATTAAGTAGTGTGCTATTTAGTTTGGCTACAATGCCAGTGAATTATCATCTTGTAAACAACTAAATAGTGAGCGATATAAATTTTTACTGTCTCACGGTGGGATGAACGCGCCAAAACAGCGCCAAATAGCGGGGGCGGAATAAAAAATAACTCTGTTTATTAGTGGCTTAAAACGGTGGGTGATAATTTAACGCCTGCTGTTTTTTTGCGCGCTACACTCATGTTGAAGCCGCTACGTTCGCGAACAGGCTATCCATTATTGGTACGTCTTGATCGAGCCGAGTTAAATCAGGGCAGTGCAACAGCCGCGCTTGCGCCGCTGATATGGAAAATGTTCGGTGTCGAGGGGGAGACTGACACGCTCGGTAAACAGCTTTTGCCAGAAGCACAACCGCGCTACCGGGACTGGTTGCAGCGCATTGCGGATCAGGCTAGCGGTCAGTCCCCTTAGCGCACTGGCGTAACCGGGGAGGAAAACCGTGCAAAAACCTTTGCGTCACCTTGCCATGCGTTTCAGCGCAGAAATGCTGATTTATGCGTTAATGGGATGCTCGCCGCTGATCATCGCGCTTACGGCAGGGCAGGTTGCCAGTGTGGCCGGTTGTCCGCTGAATGAGAGCCGCGCGTATCCCTGCTTTATTCTGGGATACGATACCGGCCAGCTCCTTTACAGGATGGGCGTTTCAGGCTGGTTCAGTCTGTATAGCCTGCCGCTGGGGGCGATGCTCATGATGCTACGCACCGCAGCCTTCTTTGGGCAACTGTATTCACATTACCGTGCCAGGGGCAGCTAACGTGTCATGCCGCCGCAGGCGAAGTGAAGTCAAAGCCGGTGCTTTATTGCACTATAACAGCCTGTCTCTGATCCCCGGGAACCCTCATGCTGACCCTGAAAATTTTTTGTCTCTGCTTTCTTACCGTCATTGTGCTGTCGCTCGCGGCCAGTCTGGCGCAGGCGACGCGCGGCGCTGATGCCCTGAATCAGGGCGGTTGGGCGACTGCCCGGCGGGATTCGGCAGGGCTCGCTCCCGATCCGCATGTTAACGCCAGTCAGGCCATCATTCAGGTTTATGCCGCGCCGACCTATGGCTGGAAGGGTGCCGTTGCGGTGCATCCGTGGATTATTTTTAAACGCGCAGGTGAAACCCGCTATACGCGTTATGAAGTCATCAGTTGGGGCAGTGGCGATAAGGTAAGGCGCAATGCCTCTTTGCCAGATGGTTACTGGTACGGTGCAAAACCGCGTTTGCTGGTGGAGCACCGTGGCCCTGAAGCGCAGAACCTGATTCCGCAGATTGAAGCCGCCATCAAAACCTATCCCTGGCCCACGACCTATCATGCCTGGCCCGGACCGAACAGTAATACTTTTATGGCGCACATTGGGCGCAATGTGCCCGCGCTGAAACTGAATCTGCCTGCTAACGCTCTGGGGAAAGACTATCGGCCATTATGGCGTCCGGTTGGCTTACCGCCTTCAGGTCGCGGGGTTCAACTGTCCCTGCTTGGCGTGGCGGGCGTAACGATCGGCGTGCAAGAGGGCGTTGAGTTTAATCTGTTAGGGCTGAGTGCTGGCGTCGGATTTGCGCCGTTTCAGCTGCGCCTGCCTTTTATCGGCGGTGTAGGGCATAACAACCTGCAACATGATCATCCCTGATTGCCGGCCAGGGTGAGGCGTCGGGCGCATTGACGTCCTGCCCTCGTCTACCCTGACGCGCTAACGGCCCACAGGTTAGCGCGTCCCGGCAGAAACGGTCAGCAGACGCCGAAATCACCATCTTCGTGATAAAGATTCACGCTGTCTGCTTTAATTTCAATTTCCTTTTTGCTGGCATCATCTACGCGCGCGCACCAAAGCGTGTCGCCTTCTGCACGCAGCACGACCATTTTAGGACCGCCCGTTTTCGACTGAACCAGGTCATCAGGGTTAAACATATTTCCTCCGTTGTTTTCTGATGGTTATGTCTGGCATCGCAGCCTCGCATTTTTTGCGCGGCCTTTTCCATTTTAGACACAACCCGTTTTACCTGCCGTCCGACTGCTCGCATCCTGTCCGCACATCACAAAAATACCGCAAGGTTGTCAGTTGACAACCGTAAAAATATAAGGAATGCTACGCGCCATGGTGGACAGAAAGCGGCACCCGAATAAAGAGATTGAGGCAGCATTACGTTACGCAGAATCTTACGGATGGCGGGTTATTGCCTCCGGTCATCATGCATGGGGAAAGCTGTATTGCCCCTCAAATCTTGAGACATGCCGGTGTGGGGAATTTTGTCTGACCTGTATCTGGCACACACCAAAAAGCGCGACGAACCATGCAAAAGCATTGCGGCGCGTCGTAGATAACTGTAGTGAGATAAAAAAACGCAAGCGAGGGCATTAACATGACGGAATACTGTTTCACCTTGCGGTTTGAACTGCCTGAAACGCCAGCATCCATTGATACACTACTGGAAAAACTGGCCGAGGCAGGATGCGATGATGCGCTGGTGGGCGCGGGAACCGCTGGCAAGCTGGCGCTGGAGTTTACCCGCCAGGCGATGTCGGCCAGCGATGCGATCGACAGTGCGATCCGGGATGTACAGGTTGCCATTCCTGGCGCGATCATGATCGAAGCGGCACCGGACTTTGTCGGCTTAACCGATGTGGCTGACCTTATTGGCGTGTCGCGTCAAAATATGCGCAAACTGATGCTGACGCACAGCAAACAGTTTCCGCTGCCGGTGCATGATGGCAAAACTGCTATCTGGCATTTAGCCGACGTGCTGGAGTGGCTGGGGCAGCGCAATCACTACCAGCTACCCGCGGTCACCTGCGAACTGGCGCAGGTAACCCGTCGGCTTAACGTGTTGGGTTCCGTACAGCGCTACGGTTACCAAAAAACTAAGCCCTAGTGCGGCAACAGGAAAAGCGTCGCCAGGCCCAGGAAAATAAAAAAGCCACCGGTATCGGTAATGGCCGTAATCAGAACGCTGGAGCCCACGGCGGGATCGCGTTTCATTTTGGTCATTACCAGCGGCACCATCACGCCCATGATGGCTGCCAGCAAAAGATTCAGCACCATCGCCAGCATCATCACGCCGCCCAGTGCCATATTGCTGTACATGAGCCAGGTGATGGCACCCATAATCCCGCCCCAGAACAGGCCGTTAATCAGGGCGACGCCAATTTCTCGCTTAAACAGAAACGAGAAGTTGCCCGGTTCAACCTGATGCAGCGCCAGGGCGCGGACAATCATGGTAATGGTCTGGTTACCGGTATTGCCGCCGATGCCGGCGATAATCGGCATTAAAGTCGCAAGCGCGACAATCTGTGAGATAGTGCCCTCAAACAGCCCAATCACGCGGGAAGCGATAAAGGCTGTGCAGAGGTTGATGGCCAGCCAGGCCCAGCGATTTCGCACCGACTTACGGACCGGAGCAAAGACATCCTCTTCCTGGCTGATCCCGCCCATTTTGCGGATGTTGCTTTCATTTTCTTTGTTTACCAGGTCGACCACATCTTCAATCGTGATACGGCCAATGAGCTTGCCCTGGGCGTCCGTCACCGCTGCGGAAATCAGGTTATAGCGTTCAAAGGCACTGGCGGCGTCTTCGGCTTTATCGTCCAGCTGAAAGGTGGTGGGATGGGAATCCATCACCTCGCTCACCAGGGTTTTGGGTTTATTCAGCAGGATATCCGTCAACAGCAGTTCGCCGAGCAGCTGATTCTGTTCATTGGTAATGAAGATTTTGTCCGTGCCATCGGGCATGCTTTTGCCTTTGCGCAAAAACCGTTGCACGGTCGCCAGCGTGACGTCCTCGCGTACTGTGAGGATATTGAAGTCCATCACCCGACCCACGCGATCGCGGTCAAACTTCATCACGCTCAGAATACGCGCCCGTAGTTTGGGCTCCAGAGAGGTCAGTAAGCGCCCGGTGAGGCCGCGCGGCAGATAGCGCACCAGCCAGGCCTGGTCGTCAATATCCAGCGGCGCGATAGCCTGGAGAATATCGCGGTCGCTCATCTCGTCGGTCAGGCTGTCCCAGACGGTTTCTGACGCTTCAACCAGCACATGGCCGCGTTTTTCCGGCGGCACCAGGCTCCAGAGCGCCAGGCGGGCTTCTTCAGGCAATGCTTCAAGGATGTCGGCCAGGTCAGCCGCATGGAGCTGGTCGATGTCTTGTTGCAGAATTTCCCGATGTATCACATTTTCACGTTGCTGCTCAGGCGAGAGATGACCGGCTTTATTCCGTAGTGTCTCGCTGAGACCCTGCTCATTGAGCAGCAGCGTCAGAATACGATGACGAATTTCATTTAAACGTTGAGTGTGTGAGGCAGACACATTGCATCCCTTTAGTCTGAAAGCACCTGCACGAAGTGTAGCCTTTTGACTGAAAAAGGGAGGCAAAAAATCGTCCCGCAGGCGGGAATGCGCGCGGATGTGTCAGCGAAAAGCCTGTAAGGGATTAACGACTGCTGGAAAGCGTCGGGATAGCAGGCGCGGATTCAGTTTGCTTTTGCTGATGATGCTCGAAGGCCGCAGGCAGGATAAAAACGAGACGGCTAAACAGAATGATAAAACTGATGAGTAAAACAACCCGCGTCATACTGACGCTTTTTTTACGTCTTCGGGGAGAAAGGGCGCTGTTCACGCAAAGAAATTCCTGTAATAACCCAGACCGGGCGACAGCAATATTTAGTCACAGTCGCCCGGGTAAATCAACCGCTGTTTAAAAAAAATACAACGGCTCAATAGCTGGCTTTCTGGGCCAGCAGGGTCGCAAAACGGCAGTTAATCCGGTTGCCGTTTTCATCTTTGCGATGAAGCTGTCCCCAGTTTTCGTTGTATTTCACAATGTGCCAGTTGCGGTAGTAATGGCTTAACTCACCGGATTTAAACGCGAAAGGGAAGTCAGACGGACAGGGCGCATCCTCGGTATTCATCGCGGCCACAATCAGGTTAAAGCCGTTTTTCACGGTACAGGCTTGCATATCCGCGATGAGCTGGGGAATGGTGGCCGGTTGCAAAAACATCATGACCACCGTCGAGATGACCACCTGCCAGGCCCCGTTAAAACGCACCTGATTTAAATCCTGCAGCGCCGTATGAATGCCGGTCAGCCCTTCAGCGGCGATGATCTGATTGAGCCGTTCCAGACTGGCGGGATTGTGATCCCAGGCCGTCACGTCAAAACCATGTTGGTTAAGGAACAGCGTATTACGTCCGCTTCCGCACCCCAGATCAAGCGCTTTTCCTGGTGTCAGTTTAGGCAGCGCCTCGGCCACCTCCGAGTGCACAGGGGTTAAGCCATAGGTTTCTGAAAAATAGTTATCGGTTCGCAATGTCATGATTATCCGTTCGGTAATGCGGGCAGCAAGTGCCCGCACAATCAGGCTTCTGCCAGAATCAGCTTCCAGCCGGTGACCTCATTCCAGTAGTTTTGCTCACGCTCCAGATCGAGCTGGACCAGGTTATTTTGACTGAAATAGCCCGCCGGGAAGGTAAGCGTCCAGTGGCCCTCATCACAGGTCAGCGTTAACGCGTCAGGACGTGTAGTCGCCTGGCGCTGGTTGTTCAGTAAGGTGCCAAGGCGCAGCAGGAATATCAGCGGCAGAAACTGTTTTTTCTTAAACAGCGTGACGCGAGGCAGTTCATCCACTTTGACGGCTTTACGGTGGAATCTGACCAGTGCTGCCAGCAGCATCTGCTGATCCTGGTTGAACCCCGGCAGGTTGGTGTTCTGCAAAATATAGGCTGAGTGGCGTTGCATACCGCTGTGGTTGATCGTCAAGCCGACTTCGTGCAGCATCGCCGCCCATTTCAATAGCGCCGCCAGCTGAGGATTCGCGAGTTTGGGATTCTGGTCGCGCCATTGCAGATAGAGCTGCTCGGTGGTTTCCAGCACTCGACGCGCCTGGTCGCTGTCGATGGCATAGTGATTCGCCAGGCTCTGAGCGGTGCGGCTGCGAATATCCCGATGGCGGAAACGGCCTTCCATCTCATAAAGTACGCCTTCACGCAGCGCGCCATCGCTCAGGGTCAGTTCACGAATCGCCAGCGCATCAAACACGCCGCAAAGAATCGCCAGCCCCGGAACAAATACGCTTTTGCGCTCTTCAGACAGGCCTGGCAGACTCAGCGCAGCGAACGATTTATGCTTGATCACTTCATCATAAAGCTTTGTCAGTCGCTCTGGCGTAATCAGCTTCTCTTTCTCGCCCATCGCCAGCAGCACTTCGCAGGCCGCTTTGATGGTGCCGGAAGCACCAAGGGCATATTGCCAGCCGTGCAGACGATATTGCCACGCCAGGGTTTCCAGCTTCTGCGTGGCGGCCAGCCGGGCGCGACGGAAGTTTTCAACGCTGATTTCGCCGCCAGGGAAGTAAAGCTGGGCAAAGCTGACGCAGCCCATACGGCGGCTTTCGACCAACTGGGGCTCAAAATCTTCACCGATGACGAGCTCTGTCGAGCCGCCACCGATATCAATCACCAGCTTGCGTCCTTTTTCCGGTTGCGTATGTTCGACGCCCATAAAGATCAGGCGCGCTTCTTCGTGACCGGAAATCACCTCTATTGGATAAGGAATGACCTCTGCCGCGCGCTGTAAAAACGTCTCAGCGTTAACCGCCTGACGCAGCGTATGTGTGCCGACAATCGTCACGTTGCTGGCATTAAAGCCCTGCAGGCGTTCGGCAAACAGTGCCAGGCAGTTCAGACCGCGCTCCATGGCGTCTTCGCTCAGGTAATTTTTGGCATCCAGGCCATCAGCAAGATGCACGCGCTGCTTCAGTCGCCCCAATACCTGCAAAGCCCCATCCACCACACGGGCAATGACCATGTGGAAACTGTTTGAACCGAGATCGATGGCCGCAAACTCTTGAGGTTTCGGCGTACTTTTTTGGGATATTGGCATAGGCGTTATTCAGGTTGTTCCAGCTTCTTAATGTATTCGTAAATCGCCATTTGCGACCGCACCTTACGACGATTGCCGCGCTGAACGTATTGGTTACTCAGCTCTTTATCCACGACGCGCGCTTTAACCGTGTCGCTGAGCTGAATGGCAATGATGTCCAGAATGCGCTGCTTTATTTGTGGATCCAGGATAGCCACGGCCACTTCGATACGGTAATCAATGTTACGCGTCATCCAGTCAGCCGAGGAGAGAAACACTTTCTTGTCCCCACCGTTTTCAAAGATATAAACGCGGTCATGTTCCAGGAAGCGATCAACGATACTGATCACACGAATATTTTCACTGATCCCAGGCAAGTCCGGAATCAATGAGCACATCCCACGAACCAGTAAATTAACATTTACGCCAACGCTGGAGGCCGTATAAAGCCTGTCTACCAGCCCTTTGTCCACCAGGTTGTTAATTTTAAGAGTTATGCCACTGGGGCGCTTTTGTTGGGCATTCGCAATCTCGTTATCGATCAAATCATACAGCATCCGACGTGAGTTTTGCGGAGAAACCATCAGGTGATCAAACGTCACCGGGCGGTACGGGTTTTCGATAAAGTTAAAGACCCGGCGCACTTCATTGGTGATCCGCGCATCGGCGGTCAGCAGCGAGTAGTCCGTGTACAGACGCGCGGTTTTCTCATTAAAGTTACCGGTGCCGATGTGGGCATAGCGCACGATTTCTTCGCCTTCACGACGGGAAATCAGGAACAGTTTGGCGTGAATTTTCAGGCCAGGCGCCGAGAAAATAACGTGAACACCGGCTTCTGTCAGGCGCTTAGCCCAGTAAATATTGGCTTCTTCATCGAAACGCGCCTGAAGTTCGACGACCACCGTCACTTTCTTACCGTTATAGGCGGCGTGAATCATCGCATCCATGATGCGGGAATGCTTGGCGACGCGGTAAATATTAATTTTAATCGCCAGCACGCTGGGGTCGAATGATGCCTGGCGTAGCAGTTCCAGCACATGCTCGAACGTGTGATACGGATAATAAAGCAGGACGTCGCGATTACGAATGGCGTCAAAACCGTTGCGGAAGCCGTCAAAACCAATGTGGCGAATCTGCGGCATCGGACGGTTAATCAGGTTGTTTTTCCCGACGTTAGGAAACCCGATAAAGTCTTTGAAGTTGTGATAGCGTCCGCCTGCCAGCACGGAGTCGTAGTTGGAAATCGACAGCTTGTCGCACAGCAGCGCCACCATAGAATCCGGCATATCGCGCTGATAGACAAAACGCACAGGTTCTGCCGTCAGACGCTGTTTCAGGCTGGAGGACATTAGTTCCAGCAGGCTGGACTCCATTTCGGTGACCAGATCGTACTCCGCATCGCGCGTCATTTTCATTGAATAGGCGTTCAGCGTGTCGTAATCGTAGAAACCTTTGAAAATATCATCCAGGCAGTAGCGCAGGATATTATCTAACAGGATCATCGGCTTGCGGCGGCGCGGCGGCTCCGCAGGCAGGTTAATAAAACGCGGGACCTTGTCTGACGGGATTTCCAGCAACGCGTACTGAATATCGCTGCCGCGAATGATCTCGACCGCCAGATAGGTGTAATCGTCTTTCAGAAACTCCGTCAGGTCGGTTTCATGGGTAATCAGGATCGGCGTGATGTGCTGACGCAGTTCATGCTTAAAGTAGTGACGCAGCCAGCTTTGCTGATTAGGTGAAAGCTGACGTTCGTTAATCAGAAAGATTTGATTGCGCGCCATTTCCAGCAACAGGTCGTTGTAGAGCGCATCAAATTCCTGATCCGATTTCAGTACGCGCTGCTGAATCTTCTTCAACAGGTGGCGCGGTGTGCTGGCGGAGCCTTGCTCTTCGCCAATCAGGATGCGTCGTTTCAGGTCGGCAAACCGGACCTTGTAAAATTCGTCGAGGTTATTTGAGTAAATACCTAAGAAACGCATACGTTCAATCAGCGGATTACTTTTGTCTGCCGCTTCCTGCAAAACACGTTCGTTAAAGCACAACCAGCTCATTTCTTTTTCAATATAAAGCTTTACCTGACCCATTCTCACTCCGTATGACGGTTGCAGGACTGACGACGCTACAGTATCCATCAGCATTATGGCGAGAGTATGGCAGGCTTGTCCAACAGCAAAAGTTGTCTTATCAAGCCGCTACGGGCAACATAGCGACTCATTTTCGCCGCATAATCAGGGCCGCATGAGCGTAAACCATATTCCCGTCCAGTTTAGCGATCGCCGACGTCGTGCTATTGACCGTTACACGCGGCGCCTCGTCACGTGCTGCGGGGTCGCTATTCTGTTACTGATGATGCTGCTGTTCTTTTGGTTGCTCTGGGTGGTCCTGCCGTTATTTAGCGCACCGGGTGTGCACAGTCTCAGTCATCAGCGGCTCTGGGATGCATCGCCCGCACTGGCCATTGGTAATAAAGGCAGCGTTGGCTGGCGTATCAGTCGTGATGGCAAGGCACGATTTATACCGCTGAATGGCCAACCGCCTGAGCCCGCGCTGATGCTGACGCCCGCGCCGCAACAGGTGGTAACGAGCGCCGATGGCAATACGGTGCTGCTCAACGCACAGGGCAGTTTAACCCTGTTGCAGCCGGTGATAAGCAAAGGCGAAGGCGAGTGGCATTTTCCGTTGGGCGATAGCGGCTTTCGTCTGCCCCAGGGCGACGTAAAAGAAATGGCTGTCGCCACACTTCGTCCCGATCAATGGCGGATTGCAGCGCTCACTGACGCGGGCGTCAGTCTGTTAACGCTGGAAACTAACCGCCAGGCTGCGCTCATCCAACTGCCGGGTCTGCAGCCTGCGCATCTGGTGCTTTCGCCTAAAGGCGACCTGCTGTACACCACCGAAGGCCGCCTGCTGCGGGTCTGGCAAATCGATGACGGACGGGCCTGGCTGCGGGAAACGCAGATGCTGCCGGAAGTGCCCCAACATATGCAGTTACTGGCCGGAGGCCAAACGCTGTTAATTCAGGACAGTCACGGTATTACGCAATGGTTTTCCATTGCTGGCGATAACGGCCTGCGCCTGCACGCCATCCGCACGTTCGCACACAGCGCCGGACAGGGTCTGATCGTCAGTGAGGCGCAGCGCCGGGTTTTCGCTACCTTTGATCAAACCGGTCTGCTTAAGGTCTTTGCCAGCAAACAGGATGGGCCCATTCTGCAACACCAGTTAGCACCCGGCATCCTGCAGGCGCAGTTTTCGCCGCAGGGTGACAGCCTGTTGCTGGAGCGATCGTCAGGTTGGGAAACCCTTAAACTGACCAATCCCTGGCCGGATGTGACCTGGCGTAACTTCTGGCAAAAAATCTGGTATGAAAACTATCCCAAAGCCGACTGGGTCTGGCAGTCCACCAATGCCGGAGACAGCTATCAGGCGAAGTTCAGTTTAATTCCGATGGTGGTGGGCACGCTGAAAGCGGCCAGTATGGCGCTGCTTTTTGCCACGCCGCTTGCCCTGGCGGCCGCGATGTACACCGCCTGGTTTATGGCACCCGGTTTACGTCGTTGGGTGAAGCCTGCGATAGAGATGATGG
Organism: Pantoea sp. BS_8; assembly: GCF_041954965.1. NCBI lineage: Bacteria > Pseudomonadati > Pseudomonadota > Gammaproteobacteria > Enterobacterales > Erwiniaceae > Pantoea > Pantoea sp. BS_8. The sequence goes on along the minus strand of NZ_JAVAXU010000003.1, from coordinate 242,611 downwards.
GGGCGTTGCCCAGTGTGGTGATTGGGTTGATTGCCGGATTATGGTTAGCGCCCCATGTCGGTCAGGCATTAACAGGAATTCTGTTGCTGCCGGTCACGCTGGCGGGCAGTCTGCTTGGCTGCGGTATTCTGGCCCGCCGCTTACCGGCCCGCTGGCGGCAGCCGGGCCATGAGGTTATCCTGCTGCTGCCCGTGCTGCTTATTGTCGCGGCGTTAACGCTCTGGCTACCGACGCTTATCGTGCCGGATGCCGGTGACTGGCTGCCGCATTACGCGCAGCGTAATCTGCTGATAGCGGCGCTGGCGATGGGGTTTGCGCTGGTGCCGATGATTTTTACGCTGGCGGAAGATGCGCTGTTCAGCGTTCCGGCGTCGCTGGGGCAGGGCTCACTGGCGCTGGGCGCCACGCCGTGGCAAACCCTGACGCGGGTCGTGCTGCCGGGAGCGTCAGCCGGCATTTTTGCCGCGCTGATGATTGGTTTCGGACGGGCCGTAGGCGAAACCATGATTCTCTTAATGGCCACCGGGAACACGCCGCAAACTGAAGGCGGCCTGTTCAGTGGCCTGCGCACGCTGTCAGCCAATATCGCGATTGAAATGCCTGAGGCGGCCGTTGGCAGCGCACATTACCGGATTCTGTTTTTAAGTGCGCTGTTGCTGCTGGTCTTCACGTTGATGATCAATACGGTTGCCGAGCTTATCCGCCAGCGTCTGCGCCTGCGTTTTAGCCAGTATAAGGAGCAGGCATGAAGGCGATACGACAAAACGATCGCTGGCGTTGGCTTACGGCGGGTGCCGTGACGGTCTGTTTACTGGCCTTTACCCTGTTGATCGCGCTGCTGGGATGGCAAGGGCTGCGCGCGTTCTGGCCCCATCCCGTCGATCTCTATCAGTTCACACTGCCTGATGGCAGCAAAACCCGTGTACTGGGCGAAACGCTTGAGCGGCAATCGCATTATCCGGCGCCTGACGCCGCGTCAGACGGCAAACCGGGCGACGTACATCGCTATCTGATTAAGACCGGCAACCGGGACTGGGCCGCGCCTGACTTTCGGGCGGTGCTGAGTCAGCAGGCACCGATTGTCAGCCAGCCGGACGACGTGATGGTGCTGCAGCGGCGCAGTCAGGGGAATGCCTATGGCTGGTTTGTCGGCCTGCGGGAAGAGAATGATGTTCTTACGGCAAAAGACATTATGGCGCTTCTGCAACAGCGCCTTGAACAGGTAAAGCTTATCGAGCAGCAGGCCAGCGAGATGCGTCGGGTCGATATTGCCCGGTTGAATGAACAACTGGACCAGTTGGACGATCAGGCTGAGCATCAGCGCGCGGCAAAGCAGTTCGATTTGCAGGCGCAGTCAGAATACGAGGCCAACCAGGCGGCGCTGCAACGCCGCCTTCTTCAGCTCAATGACAGGCTGAACAGCCTGCAAGCGGAAAGCCAGCGTGATGCGCTGATTCTGCGCGATGTGAACGGCACTGATCATCGCATCCCTCTGTCGCAGATTGTGGAAGCCTGGCAACCCAACGCGATGAGCCTGACGCAAAAAATGGGGCATTTCTGCCAGCAGGTGTGGCGCTTTATTAGCGATTCGCCTGCCGAAGGAGAAAGCGAGTTTGGCGTGTTTCCGGCGATATTTGGCACGGTGCTCATGGTGCTGCTGATGTCTGTAGTTGTGATGCCGCTGGGCGTTATCGCGGCGCTGTGGCTACATGAATATGCGGAACGCAACGCGTTGACCCGTCTGGTACGCATCGCCGTGGTCAACCTGGCGGGCGTACCCTCGATTGTTTATGGCGTATTTGGGCTGGGCTTTTTTGTCTGGCTGGTGGGCGGCACGGTGGACCAGCTGTTTTACAGCAGCACCTTGCCCGCCCCGACATTTGGTACGCCCGGTTTGCTGTGGGCGTCGCTGACACTGGCCCTGCTGACCTTGCCGGTGGTGATTGTCGCGACGGAAGAAGGGCTTTCCCGCATTCCCGACAGTCTTCGGCAGGGCTCGCTGGCGCTGGGGGCGACCCAGGCCGAAACGCTCTGGAACGTGGTATTGCCTATGGCCGTTCCGGCCATGTTAACCGGCCTGATTCTGGCCGTGGCACGTGCCGCAGGCGAGACCGCGCCTCTGATGCTGGTGGGCGTGGTTAAAATGGTGCCGGAACTGCCGGTAGATGCGGTGTTCCCTTACCTGCACCTCGACAGAAAATTTATGCATCTGGGCTTTCAGATCTACGATCTCGCCTTTCAGAGCCCTAATACCGAAGCCGACCGGCCGCTGGTTTTCGCCACGGCGCTGCTTCTGGTGCTAATTATTCTGTTGCTGAACCTGTTAGCTATGGGCCTGCGTCACCGCCTGCGTGAACGCTATCGCCTGATGACTCAATAACTGACGATGACTATGATGCCCGAAACTGATATTGCGCTAACCGTTGATCATCTGTCGCTCTGGTACGGTGAGCGCCAGGTGCTTCAGGATGTCTCGCTGCAACTGCCCAAAAATCGCATCACCGCATTGATTGGCCCGTCCGGCTGTGGCAAATCAACGCTGCTGCGCTGCTTTAATCGTATGAACGACGTGATTGATCGCTGCCGCATCGAAGGGGACATTCTGCTGGATCAGCAGTCGATTATGCGACCTGCTCAGGATGTCTCTGCGCTGCGTCGCCGGGTCGGGATGGTGTTTCAGCGGCCCAATCCGTTCCCCAAATCGGTTTACGAAAATGTGGTGTACGGACTGCGGCTGCAAGGGGTGCGCGATAAGCGCGTACTGAATGAAGCCTGCGAACGGGCACTCCGGGCGGCGGCGCTGTGGGGCGAGGTGAAAGATCAGCTGGCACAGAATGCGCTGACGCTTTCCACGGGGCAGCAACAAAGGCTGGTTATCGCCCGCGCTATCGCGATTGAGCCGGACGTCCTGTTACTTGATGAGCCAACATCCGCGCTGGACCCGATTTCTACCCTGGTGATCGAAGAACTGATGAGCACGCTCAGGCAGCATTTCACGCTGGTGCTGGTCACCCACAACATGCAGCAGGCTTCACGCGTGTCGGATTACACAGCCTTTATGCATCAGGGATCGCTGGTGGAGTTTGACACCACAGACAGGATTTTCACCACACCACAGGTGCGCCGGACAGAAGATTACATCACCGGGCGTTACGGTTGAAAGGGCAGGGAGCCTGGCTCCCTGAGCATTAATCGTGGGCGTAGCCCTGAGCGGGTAAGGGATGACCATCCAGCCAGGCTTTTCCCTCACGCATGGTCAGTCGGCCTTCGGTAAACCAGTTAATTACCAGTGGGTAGATGGCATGTTCCTGATGCTGCACGCGTTCGGTAATCTCGGCCTCGCTGTCTTCAGCAAACACCGGCACCCTGGCCTGCAAAATGACCGGGCCACCATCCAGTTCATCGGTCACGAAGTGCACGGACGTACCGTGCTCCTTATCGCCGTTTTCCAGCGCCTGGCGGTGCGTATGCAGACCGGGATATTTCGGCAGCAGCGACGGATGAATGTTCAGCAGACGGTCAGAGTAATGCGCCACGAAGCCCGGACTCAGAATGCGCATATAACCCGCCAGCACCACCAGATCCGGTGCATACGCATCGATCTCACGCATCAGTTGCCGATCAAAACTGTCGCGATCGTTAAAGTCACGTGCATCCAGCGCTTTTGCCGGGATCCCGGCCTCCTGCGCGCGAACTAAACCATAGGCGGAGGTTTTGTTACTGAACACGGCAGCGACGCTGCCGTGAATACGCCCGTTTGCACAGGCGTCGAGGATGGACTGAAGGTTACTTCCGTTACCCGAAATCAGTACAACCAGCTTTTTCATGAATGAATAACCACACGCTCTTCCGAGTCTGAGGCGTTAATCACACCAATTTTCCAGGCGTTTTCCCCGGCAGCACGCATCAGGTCAACGGCCTTATCCGCGTCAGCCGGGCTCAGCGCGATGATCATGCCCACGCCGCAGTTGAAGGTGCGATACATCTCATGACGACTGACATTGCCCGCCTGCTGCATCCAGCCGAACACGGCAGGCCACTGCCAGCTTTTCTCGTCAATCACCGCCTGAGTATTGTCGGGCAGGACACGCGGAATGTTTTCCCAGAAACCGCCACCGGTGAGGTGAGCAATCGCGTGCACATCCACCTGCTCAATCAGGCTGAGGATGTTTTTGACGTATATGCGCGTCGGCGCCAGTAAGTGATCGGCCAGCGGTTTGCCTTCCAGTTGCTCAACCAACGGATCGGTGCCGCTGACTTCCAGAATCTTACGCACCAGGGAATAGCCATTTGAGTGCGGGCCGCTTGAGCCCAGGGCGATCAGCACATCACCGTCCTGAACCTTGCTACCGTCAATGATTTCTGACTTTTCAACCACACCGACGCAAAAGCCCGCGACATCGTAATCTTCGCCATGATACATGCCCGGCATTTCAGCGGTTTCGCCGCCCACCAGCGCACAGCCTGACTGCAGACAACCTTCGGCGATACCGGTGATGACCGCCGATGCGGTTTCCACATCCAGCTTGCCGGTCGCGTAGTAATCCAGGAAGAAGAGAGGCTCCGCGCCCTGTACCACCAGGTCGTTAACACACATAGCAACCAGATCGATACCAATGGCATCGTGACGTTTGAGATCCATCGCCAGACGCAGCTTGGTGCCCACGCCATCGGTGCCGGAGACCAGCACAGGCTCACGGTATTTTTGCGGCAGCGCACAAAGCGCACCGAAGCCGCCTAGTCCACCCATGACTTCCGGGCGACGCGTCTTTTTCACTACGCCTTTAATACGGTCAACCAGAGCGTTACCAGCATCAATATCAACACCGGCGTCTTTGTAGCTGAGAGAGGTCTTATCGGTCACTGCGAGGTCCCCACGCGAGTTGCGGTTGGTGGTTTAATATAAAGCGCGGCAATTCTATCAGCGCAGGCAAACGTTTGCGAGTCTCAGATTGCGTCCCCGACAATTTTCATCAATCCTTATTTTATGCGGTGGATTGCGCAAGCACATGTGGCGCGATGTTAAAAAGGCGGTATAATCCCGCGATTTTTTTTTAGCTCAACTCACTCCGGGAGAACAACAATGAAGATCGTGGAAGTTAAACACCCGCTGGTCAAACATAAACTGGGACTGATGCGTGAGCATGATATCAGTACGAAGCGTTTCCGTGAGCTGGCCTCTGAAGTGGGCAGTCTGCTGACCTATGAAGCCACGGCCGATCTGGAAACCGAAAAGGTCACCATTGAGGGCTGGAATGGCCCGGTTCAGGTTGATCAAATTAAAGGCAAAAAAATCACCGTTGTGCCCATCCTGCGTGCCGGCCTGGGCATGATGGAAGGCGTACTGGAGCACGTGCCCAGCGCGCGCATCAGCGTGGTAGGCGTGTACCGTGACGAAGAAACGCTGGAGCCTGTACCTTATTTCCAGAAGCTGGTGTCCAACATTGAAGAGCGCCTGGCGCTGGTGGTCGATCCGATGCTGGCGACGGGCGGCTCCATGATCGCCACTATCGATCTCCTGAAAAAAGCCGGCTGCAGCAGCATTAAAGTGCTGGTGCTGGTCGCTGCGCCAGAAGGCATTGCCGCACTGGAGAAAGCGCACCCGGACGTGGAGCTGTACACCGCCTCCGTGGACCAGGGCCTGAACGACAAGGGCTACATCATTCCGGGCCTGGGTGACGCGGGCGATAAGATTTTCGGCACCAAATAATGACCTGTTCAGGCGGCTTCATGCAGCACCTTGCTGTCAGCCTGCAGGCGCAGGCCGAGCCGCTTTTTTTCGCAACAGCCAATAACCTTCATCAGCCGACCAGAGAGTCGGCTTTTTTTTGACCAAAAACAGACTATCAACTCAAGGGGACTTTTAATGACTCGTCGCGCTATCGGCGTTAGCGAACGGCCGCCATTACTGCAAACGATTCCGCTCAGCCTGCAACATCTGTTCGCCATGTTCGGCGCAACGGTGCTGGTACCCATCCTCTTTCATATCAACCCGGCTACGGTACTGCTGTTTAACGGTGTCGGGACGCTGCTGTATCTGTTTATCTGTAAAGGCAAGATCCCCGCTTATCTGGGATCCAGTTTTGCCTTTATTTCACCTGTTTTACTCCTGCTGCCGCTGGGTTACGAAGTGGCGCTGGGGGGATTTATTCTCTGCGGCGTGCTGTTCTGTCTGGTCGCGTTGATCGTCAAAAAAGCCGGTACCGGCTGGCTGGATGTGATGTTTCCGCCTGCAGCAATGGGCGCTATTGTGGCGGTCATTGGTCTGGAGCTGGCGGGCGTCGCAGCAAACATGGCAGGCCTGCTCCCTGCTGAAGGTCATGCGCCTGACGGGACAACCGTGCTGATTTCGCTGGTCACCCTGGCCGTCACCGTTTTTGGCTCGGTGTTATTTCGTGGCTTTATGGCCATTATCCCGATTTTGATCGGCGTGCTGGTGGGCTACGCGCTTTCCGCTTTTATGGGCATTGTGGACTGGCGCGGCGTGGAAAATGCGCCGTGGTTTGCATTACCGACGTTTTATACGCCGCGTTTTGAATGGGTGGCGATGTTAACGATCCTGCCCGCCGCGCTGGTGGTGATCGCCGAACACGTGGGCCACCTTGTGGTCACGGCCAATATTGTTAAGCGTGATCTGGTCCGTGATCCCGGCCTGCATCGTTCCATGTTCGCCAACGGTTTATCGACCGTCATCTCAGGTTTCTTTGGATCCACGCCAAACACCACCTATGGTGAAAACATCGGCGTAATGGCCATTACCCGCGTGTACAGCACCTGGGTGATTGGCGGCGCGGCCATTTTCGCGATTTTGCTCTCCTGCGTGGGCAAACTGGCAGCGGCTATACAAGCGATCCCGGTGCCGGTCATGGGCGGCGTGTCCTTGCTGCTGTACGGCGTCATCGGTGCCTCCGGTATTCGTGTCCTGATCGAATCCAAAGTGGACTACAACAAAGCGCAAAACCTGATTCTGACCTCCGTGATCCTGATCATTGGCGTCAGCGGCGCGAAAGTGCACATCGGTGCCGCCGAGCTGAAAGGGATGGCGCTGGCGACGCTGGTTGGCGTTGCGCTGGCGTTGATTTTCCGCGTCATTTCCCTGCTGCACCCGGAAGAAGTGGTGCTTGATGCAGAAGAGACACGCGACACATCGTCATGATGAAGGCCTGAAGACGCGGGCAGGGACGCCCGATTCATCTCTTCGCAAAAACTATGATAGACTGCCCCCGATTTTTGCCTGTTCGCTTGCTGAGGTGCTTCTGAACACGCCGGCACAATTGTCATTGCCACTCTATCTACCTGACAACGAAACCTTTGCCAGCTTCTGGCCGGGGGAAAACCCCTCGCTGATCGCTGCGATCAAGGGGGCGCTAAGCCAACAACATGGCAGCTATCTCTACTTCTGGTCGCGCGAAGGAGGAGGGCGCAGCCATCTGCTGCACGCTGCCTGCGCTGAAATGTCCGCGCGTGGTGAAGCCGTGGGCTATGTACCGCTGGATAAGCGCACCTGGTTTGTTCCAGAGGTGCTGGACGGCATGGAACAACTGCCGCTGGTTTGCATCGACAATATCGAATGCATCGCGGGAGAAGAAGCCTGGGAAATGGCGATTTTTAATCTCTATAACCGCATCCTGGAAACCGGCAATACCCGGCTCTTTATTACCGGCGATCGTCCCCCGCGTCAGCTGAACCTGCATTTACCCGATCTGGCATCACGGCTCGACTGGGGGCAAATCTACCGTCTGCAGCCGCTCTCCGATGAAGATAAGTTACAGGCTTTACAGCTTCGCGCCGGACTGCGTGGGTTCGAACTGCCTGAAGACGTCGGCCGGTTTTTACTGAAGCGGCTGGATCGGGAGATGCGCACGCTGTTTGATACGCTGGATCGTCTGGATAGCGCCTCTATCAGTGCGCAACGCAAACTCACGATCCCGTTTGTTAAAGAAACGCTTGGACTTTAAAGAATCGCCAGTACCGCCTCGAGCGGACGGCCTAAGCGGGCCCGATCGCCATTGATCACAATGGGCCGCTCAATCAGAATGGGATTTTCCACCATCGCGTCCAGCAAAGCGCTTTCGCTTAACGCTGCCTGATCCAGCGCCAGGGCGGTATAGGTCGGTTCGTTGCGGCGCATCAACTGACGCGCGCTCTCCATGCCCAGTTTCTGCAGCAGAATCTGCAACGTCGCTTTGTCGGGCGGCGTCTCCAGATAGCGCACAATCACCGGCTGGATGCCACGCTGCTCCAGCAGTGCCAGAGTTTCCCGACTCTTACTGCAACGGGGATTATGATAAAGCGTCACCATACTGCTTATCCTTTCTGATATTGCTTAAAGCGTTGCTGCAACTGGCGCAACTGATCGATGCGCGCATCATAACGCGCCTGTTTCAGGCTCCCCAGCGGCACCTGGGCACTGGCCTGGCTCAGGGCACTGATGGCCTGAGCGATCTGACCATTTAAGGCCAGACTTTCGGCACGGGCAAACAGCTCTTCGTCGGTATGGCCCTGCTGTGCTGAAGCCTGAGCCAGCAAATCCCATCCGTTGGTGTCATCTTTGTGTGTCCATGTATAGCGGTTCAGAATGCGGCTGGCATTGGCGGGTTGCTTCGCTTCAACATAAGCGTTCGCCAGGTTGAGCTGAACGACCGGGCTGGTTTTAGCCGCCTGCGTCGCGGTCAACAGTGCAATGGCCTGCTGTGGCTGATTCAGGCCGATATCAATATCCGTCATCAGGTCAAGCAGCCAGACGTTCTCAGGCTGCTTAGCCAAAAGTGGCGTCACAATCCTTTTGGCTTCGCCATAGTTTTTGGCCTGCAAAAACTGCACCGCCTTACCGTACCGGGAAGCCAGCTGCTCGCGTGCATTACCGTTGGCATACTGGTTCAGTAACTCATCGGTCAGTTGATTACGGCCGGTCGGATACATGCCCAACGTGCGCACCTTTGCCAGATAAAAGTCCTGAGAAGACTGGACTACCACCGCGCGCATCTGGTTTGCCCGGTTGCGCGCATCGGCGAGACGGCTGTCTGGTAAGGGGTGAGTCAGCAGAATTTCAGGCGGTTTGGAAGAAAACCGGCTCTGATCGGCCAGTTTTTGCAGAAAGTCCGGCATGGCCTGCGGGTTAAAGCCCGCGCGCTGCAAAACCTGAATACCAATGCGGTCGGCTTCCTGTTCGTTATTCTGCGTAAAACTGATGATGCCCTGCTGGGTACCCGCCAGTGTACCGGTTAAGGCGGCCATGCCCGCCTGTGGGCTGGCCATCGCCAGCAGGATCGATCCCAAAGCCCCTACCCAGGTCAGCGGGGCATTGCGCTTTTGATCTTCCATCGCCCGCGCCAGGTGGCGCTGCGTCACGTGGGAGATCTCGTGCGCCATCACCGAGGCCAGCTGGCTTTCAGTATCGGTGAAGCGGAATAGCGCGGCGTGCAACACCACATTGCCACCAAAAAACGCAAAGGCGTTAAGTTCATCATTTTGAATCAGGAAAAAGTGGAAAGGCGTTTTAACCGCGTCCGCGTGAGAAACCAGCCGTTGACCGAGCTGATTGATGTACTGATTTAGCAGAGGATCGTTAATCAGCGGGGCGCTGGCACGTAGTTGCCGCACATAGAAATCCCCCATCTGCAACTCCTGATTAATCGACAGCGTAGAGCCTGCGGTCGTGCCCATATCCGGCAGGGAGTCGCTGATATCCGCCTGCGAGGTCAGCGGACAGGATAACGTGAGTGCAGGGAGTAGCGCAGCAATCAGCGTTTTTTTTAACCGGTTCAACATGCCTGAATCCTGTAATGAATCCCTGAATGGGACAGGTAAGCCGCTAATATGTTCTGTTTTACCCACGAATAGCGAGGCGTCCTGTGTATCTTAACCACAGGGCATGAAGAATGAAATGACGTTGTCGCGCGCACTGCGCGGCAGGATTGTGATAATGCTTCAAACCTGACGAAAAAATTTGACGGTGTAATGATCTGCAAAGCGCCTGAATAACAGCCTGTCCGGATGAAAATGTCCGACAACGTTGGCATAAACGCAAGGGCCGAATACAAAGATACACGCGGACTGACATGCGGGCCGGGTAGCCACACGGCGGACGCGCTGAAAAGCAACAAAAAAACTGAACATACTGGCCATTTTCCCAGGTATTCTCTGAAAAAAAGGCCCTGTACCGTAACGATTATCAGAAAGGTAAATTAAAAATATTGATGGTGAAAATGCCTTTATTGCCGACAGGCTATTTATGGCTGGCAAGGAAGCGCCAGGAAATCGCGTTATCCAATCACGAATCGTGACACGCTTTATGAACCACCTTAAATAAGAAAGAAAAAACACGGTCGATAAAAAATACTTTTTATCACGCTCCGTTTTTATTTTATGGCCGTCCCGACAAAATGCTATTAAGAATTTCAGCTGCTCTCCGCGCTGTACCACTGTGATATAGATAAGCCGCCGTCATCTTCAGGAGCCGCCGACGTTGCGGTAGCACGGTATACATCAGATTTAAACAGCAGGAGAGTGAGTGATGCGACCAGCAGCCTTTATTATGGTAGCGGCGGTAGCGGGATTTATTGGCGGGAATGTTATGCAGTTGCCAGTATTAGTCGACAAGGTCAGCGGTAAAGTTGCCAGTAAAACAGAACCCAGTGATTACTGGAGCACTCCGGCCATTCAGGGCTATGGAAAAATACATTATGTGGATACACCCGCGTATAAACCCGGCACGGTAGCGGATCTCAGTAATAAAATTGTTTTTCAAATTAATCGCAGTGAAGGCGATATTCGTCGGCCTAATCTGGGGCTGGAGCGCGTGGCACGCGTCACGAATCTCTATTACGCCGCAGGTGTACCGTTAGGTAAACTGAATTTCGTCGTGTCAATTAACAGTGATGCCGTTCCCGCCGCACTGAATAATGAACAGTTTCATAAAGCATACGGGGTGGATAATCCTAACCTCCAGTTAATTAGCGCACTGGAAAAGGCGGGCGTGAAAGTGTCCATTTGCGATCAGTCAGTGGCGTTTCACCATTTCGAGCGTGACTGGATTGATACGCGCGTCACCCACACGATCTCCAGCGGCACCACCGTTGCCACGCTGCAAAACCAGGGTTATGCCTTTTTGATGCTGTAAGTCTCGCGATGGCGGTGCGCGCCGCTGTCACCTTAACGTCATCTTTCCGCGATGTGCATGTCATAAAACGCCTTTAGTGTAAGCGCCAATGAGATCGATCTCATTGGCGACTGACGAGGGTGAAATGAGTGACTTAATTCGTGTGGCAGAACGGGCTGGGGTTTCGCGCGCCACCGCCGCACGTGCCTTTTCCGATCCCCATCTGCTTAAACCCGGCACGCTGAAAAAGGTGCTGGATGCCTCGGAAGCACTGGGTTTTCGCCCCAACCATATTGCGCGCCAGCTCCGTACGCAGAGTTCGACCACTCTGGGCGTACTGCTGCCATCACTCAGTAACCCGGTGTTTGCGTTACAGCTTCAGGCGATGGAGCACCAGGCCCGGCTGGCGGGTTATGGCCTGCTGGTCGCGACAACGGATTATCAGCCAGAACGTGAGGCGGCGATCGTTGAACACATGCTGCGTCAGCGCGTAGCAGGGATGGTCCTGACCGTGTCAGATGCTGACAGCAGCGCCGTATTACCCACCCTGGCTGAAGCCCGCATGCCTTTCGTTCTGGCGCATAACATGCCGCAGAACACCGCCTGGCGCAGCGTCTGTGTGGATAACCGCCGGGCAATGGCAGAAGCCACTGCGCACCTGATCGCGCTGGGCCATCGGCATATTGTCATGGCGGCAGGGCCGATGTTGCAGTCTGACCGTGCACGTCAGCGCTACCTCGGCTATTGCGATGCGATGCAGCAGGCAGGCTTTACGCCCAGCGCGCTGGTTGATATGCCCAGCCACATTCACGCCCTGTTCGATCCCTTTTTACCGTTGATGACGGGCAGCGATCCGCTGACCGCCGTAATTTGCAGTAACGACCTCCTGGCCATCAGCCTGATGGGGGCGGCCGCGCGTGCAGGCATTAACGTACCGCTACAGCTGTCTGTTATGGGCTTCGATGGTATTGCCATCGGTGAACAGCTTTCGCCTTCACTGGCCAGCGTGGTGCAGCCCAGCGAGCAGTTGGGTGCCTGCGCCATCGATATGCTTCTCGATTCGTCTGCTGAGGCTTCGCGCTTACTGGACCACCACCTGCGTTCAGGCGAGAGCATCGCAGCAATTTTTCATTCTTCAACATCAGGAAAACATCATGTCTACACACAATAAAATTGCGCTGTTTGCCAGCGCGGCGTTGCTTACCGCCTGTGCATTATCCAGCCCGCTGGCGCAGGCCGAGGAGAATGCGATTTGCTACAACTGCCCACCGGAATGGGCAGACTGGGCGACACAGCTCCAGGCGATCAAAAAAGACACCGGTATTGTCGTGCCGCAGGATAATAAAAATTCCGGCCAGGCCCTGGCGCAGCTCGTCGCCGAAAAAAATAACCCCGTCGCCGATGTGGTGTATTACGGTGTCAGTTTTGGGATTCAGGCGGCACAGGCGGGCGTGGTGACCGACTACAAACCCGCCAACTGGGATCAGGTTCCGGCAGGGATGAAAGACCCGCAGGGTAAGTGGGTCGCGCTGCACTCTGGCACCATGGGGTTTATGGTTAACGTCGATGCTCTGGGCGGCGCGCCGGTGCCGACGTCCTGGGACGACCTGCTGAAGCCAGAATACAAAGGCATGGTGGGTTATCTGGATCCCGCCAGTGCGTTTGTCGGCTATGTCGCCGCCGTGGCGGTGAACCAGGCGAAAGGGGGCACGATGCAGGATTTTACCCCCGCGCTGACGTGGTTCAAAAAGCTGCAGGCCAACAAGCCGATTGTGCCTAAACAAACCGCCTATGCCCGCCTTATCTCTGGCGAAATCCCGATTTTGCTGGATTACGACTTCAATGCCTATCGCGCGAAGTATAAAGATCACGCCAACGTCGTCTTTGTCATTCCTCAGGAAGGCACGGTGACGGTGCCTTACGTCATCAGTCTGGTAAAAAACGCCCCGCATGCTGCCAATGGCAAGAAAGTGATGGACTACGTGCTGTCGGATAAAGGGCAGGCGATTTGGGCTAACGCCTATCTGCGCCCGGTGCGGCCTTCTGCGATGTCCGCAGAGGCTAAAAAGCGCTTCCTGCCCGACAGCGATTACGCGCGCGCCCATACTGTTGACTACCAGCAGATGGCTGATGCACAGAAAGCCTTCTCTGCCCGTTATTTGAGTGAGATTCGGTAATGGCCTTGTCGAATGCCCGCAGCGGTTTACCGGTGGCCTCGCGCCACCGGTCTCGCCGACGTGAGCAGGGGGCCAACTGGCCATGGATGCTGCTGCCGGCCTTACTGTTTTTTGCCGCCTTCTGGCTGTTGCCTTTTGCCCGTTTATTACAGATGGGCATGACGCCGGATCGCAGCACCCGGCACAGTGGTTACTGGACAGTGATTACCCAGCCCCAGTATCTGCAAAGCCTGTTTAACACCGTCCTGTTGTCGCTGGCGGTCACACTGGTCACGCTCGCGATTGCCAGCGTGGTGGGCTGTTTTCTGGCTCGCCAGCGCTTCGCCGGGCGCGGCACCTTACTGGCGTTGCTCACGTTCCCCCTGGCGTTCCCGGGTGTGGTGGTCGGGTTTTTAGTGGTGATGCTGGCGGGACGGCAGGGCGTGCTGGCGCAGATCAGTATGCAACTAGTTCATGAACGCTGGACGCTGGCCTACTCGCTCACGGGGCTGTTTATTGGCTATCTCTACTTTTCACTGCCCCGCGCCATTGTCACGCTGGTCGCCGCCAGTGAAAAACTGGATCGTTCGCTGGAGGAGGCCGCCCGCTCATTGGGCGCCAGCCAGTGGCGCATTATTTGTGACGTGATTGTGCCGGGCCTGAAACCGGCACTGCTCTCCAGCGGTGCACTGTGTTTTGCCACCAGTATGGGCGCATTCGGCACCGCCTTTACGCTGGGCACCGACCTGAGCGTACTGCCGCTCACGATTTACGGCGAGTTTACTAACTATGCCAACTTCGCCACGGCGGCGGCGCTGTCGGTGGTCATGGGCGCGGTGGCCTGGCTGGGATTGATGCTGGCACGTGTACTGACCCAATCCCGGGAGGAGAAGACCTCATGAAACGGCGTGGACTGTTCTGGCTGCAAATCGCGATCACGACGCTGACCGCCCTGTTCATGATTGTGCCGGTGGTGTTATCCATGCTGGCGGGCGTCACGCAAAACGACTTTGTCGGCCTGCGTAGTGGGCTGACGTTGAAGTGGGTTGAACAGGTGTGGGACATGTACAGCGACACGTTTTGGCTGTCGCTGATGATCGCGGTGAGCTGTTTGCTTGTCACGATGGTTGTCGGCGTGCCCGCCGCCTGGGGATTACTCAAGTCGCCGTCGCGCTGGTCGTCACGTATTGAAGAGTGCCTGATGCTGCCCGTGGCGCTACCGGGCCTGGCGACGGCGCTGGGGATTATCCTGCTGTACGGCCAGTTTTCCGGCCTGCGCGACAGTTGGGTCTTTATCCTGATTGGCCATGTGCTGTTTACGCTGCCGTTTATGATTCGCCCGGTTCTGGCCGTGATGCAGGCTATCCAGTTGCCCCGACTGGAAGAGGCAGCCGCCAGCCTAGGGGCAGGCTTCTGGCAGCGTTTTTTCACCGTGGTGGTTCCCAACTGCCGTAACGGCATTCTTGCCGGGGCTTTTATGGTGACAACGCTGTCGGTCGGCGAATTCAATATTACCTGGATGTTACATACACCGCTGACCAAAACGCTGCCTGTGGGCCTGGCCGACAGCTATGCCTCCATGCGGCTGGAAGTCGGCTCGGCGTACACCTTGATCTTCATTTTAATGATTTTACCCCTGCTGCTGATGCTTAACGCCTGTAATCACTGGCTTGAACGTCAGTCACGTCAGCCACTCAGCGAGGAAAAGGCATGAATAACGATGCTGTTAACGTTACGTTGCGCGGCTGCGCGCGCCGTTTTGCGCATCACCAGGCGCTGCATCCTCTGGATCTCAGCGTGCACGCTGGCGAAACCCTGGTGCTGCTGGGGCCATCGGGCTGTGGCAAAACCACGACGTTGCGCATTATCAGTGGCCTGGAGCGTACCGATGCGCCGGGTGAAGTCTGGTTTGACGATCGCAACGTGACCGATTTGCCGATTGAAAAACGTAACGTCGGGATGGTGTTCCAAAACTATGCGCTGTTTCCCAATCTCAACGTGGCGCAAAACGTGGCCTACGGCCTGAAAGTGCAGGGCATCCCGCGTGCCGAACGCGAGGCACGAGTCCAGGAGATGCTGGAACTGGTCGATCTGACTGCACTGGCCCAGCGCCATATCGATAAACTCTCTGGTGGTCAGAAGCAGCGCGTTGCGCTGGCAAGAGCCCTGGCGGCCCGGCCTAAAGTGTTGCTCTTTGATGAGCCGCTGGCGGCGCTGGACGCCAAACTGCGCGAACGCCTGCGCGCAGACATCGGCGATCTGCTGAAAAAGCTGGCGATTACCGCCGTCTATGTGACGCACGATCAGCAGGAAGCCATGGCACTGGGCGACCGTATTGCGGTCATGGAGCAGGGCCGCCTGGTCCAGATTGCGACGCCGCAGGCCATTTATCAGCGTCCGGCTTCGCGCTTTGTGGCGGACTTCGTGGGCGCGATTAACTGCATTGAAACCGATGAGCAGGGGCAGCCGGTGAGATTCTGTCGTCCAGAGGATGTCCTGCTGGCAGAAGCGGGGCGCTATGCCCGACACGGCTGTATCGTCGCCAGCACCTTTCTCGGTGCCTCTCAACGCCTGCAGATCGATATTGGCCTGGATAAGCCCATCCAGGTTGAGCGTCACGCGCGCGAAAACTGGCATGCCGGGCAGCGTATCAGCTGGTCACTGGCCGGGCAGGCCGCGCTGGAATTTACCGCTTAAGGAGTGAAAGAGTGTCCGCTAATCCTACGCTGATCGCACAGATCAGTGACTTACATATTAAAGCGCAGGGGCGTTTGTCGTATAAGAAAGTCGATACGCACACGGCGTTACTGCGGGCCATCGCCACGCTGAATGCACTGCAACCGCGTCCTGACGTGGTCGTGATTACCGGTGACCTGGTGGATTTCGGCACCGCCGCAGAGTACCAGACGCTGCGCCAGGCGCTGGAGGGGCTGGAACGGCCCTTTTACCTGATGGCAGGTAATCATGACGACCGCCAGGCCCTGCGGGCCGCGTTTCCCGATCACACTTATCTGCAACAGGGCCCGACGCTCAACTGGCGGCTTATCGTCAGGGACGTCCAGCTACTGGCGCTGGATTCCAGCGTGCCGCACCAGCCATGGGGTGAACTTGATGATCGGCAGCTTCGCTGGCTGGATGACGCACTCACTGCGTCACCAGACATGCCCACATTCGTGATGCTGCACCATCCGCCGTTTGTCTGCGGTATTGATCATATGGACCGTCAGCGATTACGTCAGCCCGAAGCACTGGCGGCGATTATTGCCCGCCATCCCCAGGTTGAACGGGTGCTGTGTGGGCATGTACATCGGGCTGTTCAGACGCGGTTTGCCGGCACGCTGGCCTGTATTGCGCCCGGCGTTTCTCACCAGGTTGCGCTGGATCTGCAACCGGATGGCCCGGCCAATTTTGTGCTGGAACCGGCGGGGTTTTTGCTGCATCGCT
Organism: Pantoea sp. BS_8; assembly: GCF_041954965.1. NCBI lineage: Bacteria > Pseudomonadati > Pseudomonadota > Gammaproteobacteria > Enterobacterales > Erwiniaceae > Pantoea > Pantoea sp. BS_8. The sequence goes on along the minus strand of NZ_JAVAXU010000003.1, from coordinate 225,910 downwards.
GGCAACGGGAGCAGGGCATGACCACCCACCAGTGCGCAATCGGCGACTACGACGGCCCCTGGCCCTTCTATGACGAAAACGGTTTAATCGATTAAATGCGCGTCAGGGCGATTTTTTGAACTGTACTGTGCTTAAGCCTGCTCAAAATGTCCTACAGCGTGTAGACTTACAGGCTGTAGAACCGCGATATGATAAAAACAACAGAGCCAGGCACAGCACAATGAATTTTCGCACTGTGGCGTCAACGCCATGTTAATGAATTTCCGTCCAAGAGCTGACTTACGCACGCTTATTGCGCTGCTGGTCATCATCAGCATCGTTATCACCCTGGCCAATAATTTATATGCCACATGGCGCGTGCAGCGCATGGTGCTGATCGACAGTACGCTGGAAGCCAACCGCGCCTACGCGGCTAAGCTGGCCTCGACCAGTGAGGTTTTTTTTCGTCTGGCGCAGTCACAGTTGCACTTTAGTGCCAATGTACTGGGAAAGGATTTCGATAACGAAGAACTGTTAAAAACGGAAGTGAATCGCCTGCGCGAGCAGACGGACAGTTTTAACTCGGTGGCCGTCGTGGATGAAAACGGTACGGTGCGGGCCATCTCGCCGGAGTCGCTGACCCTGACCGGCATGCATCTGACCAGTGATGCGTCACGTGAAGCGCTGCAAACCCGGCAGCCCATGATCAGCAAGCCCACGGTTTCCGCCGCCAATAACCTGCTTATCTTTGTCTCATGGCCCATCTGGAACAGTCAGGGACACTATCTCGGTTATGTCGGCGGCACCATTTACCTGAAAAAGAAAAGCATTCTGAATGCCCTGCTGGGTGAACAGTTTTACCGGGACGGCACCAGCGTCTTTGTGCTCGACAGCAATAATCAGGTGCTCTATCACCAGAACCGGCAACTGGTTGGCAAAACCATACCGCCGCTGTTGAGCGACCGTGAACGGCAGGAAAAAGATAACGGTTCACTGGTGTTAACAGAAACCGACAAACCCACCCGGCTGGCGGGCTATGCCATCGTTCCAACCACGGGCTGGATGGTCGTGGCGCTAAAACCGGTAGACGCGACGCTGCAACCGCTGTCGGGTCTGATACTTAAAGTCCTGAAACACTCGGTTCCCTTCGCGCTTCTGACCTTGCTGGTGGCGGTGATTCTGGCCCGGATGATCGCTATGCCGCTCTGGCAACTGGCCCGCAAAGCCAGCAAGATTGATGGTCAGAGCGCCACCAACGATATCGGCGGCATTCATGCCTGGTATTTTGAGGCGGCGCAGGTGAAACGTGCCCTGCTGACCGGTATCGGGCTGGTGCAGGATAAGATTGGCCGTCTGAGCTCTGAGGCACAAACCGATCCGCTGACCCAGCTCCTCAACCGACGTGGCCTGAATGCCGTGCTCGATTATTTCCAGACGCTGCAACAGCCTTTTGCCGTGCTGGCACTGGATATCGATCATTTCAAAAACGTTAACGATAACTGGGGCCATGACGTCGGCGACCGGGTGATCCAGCAGGTGGCCAGAACGCTCCAGCAAAGCGCCAGAAAGCAGGATATTGTCAGCCGTAACGGCGGGGAAGAGTTCCTGATGCTGTTACCGGATACCAGTCTGGCCGACGCCGAGGCCATCGCTGAGCGCATACGTCTGAGCATCGCAGGCGAGGCGGTGGAAAATGTCGGCAATATCACGCTCTCAATTGGCGTGGCCGAATGGAGTGCACGCCGCGTGCCGCTGGAAACCAGTCTGAAGCGTGCCGACGATGCGCTCTATCAGGCCAAAAACGCAGGACGTAACTGCACTGTCGTCGCGAAATAGCGCGAAAGCGGCGCACCCCTTTCATCGTCTGAAGGCAGAAACGATGCCCGATGCAGCAGGGCTGCGCTCAGGAATTGATATGTTCCCGGCAGTAGCGTCGCTTCCAGCTGGCGGGCGTTAAGCCCGTTAGCTTGCGAAAAATCTGGCGAAAGTATCCGACATCATTAAAGCCACACTGACGCGCCACATCGGTTAACGAGAGGGAATCCCCGGTCAGCAATTTTTCTGCCATGACGATACGCTGGCGGTGAATGGCTTCCGTCAGCGTTAAGCGGAAAACGCGCCGGTAAACCCGCCCAAGGTAATCTGCATTACAGTGCAGCGTTTTCGCCAGACCCGAGGTGGACAGGGGCAAATGATACTGCGTGCGAATCAGCTGATTCGCCTTCCAGGCCAGATCGGCACCGGGGCTGTCAACGGTGTTCTCTTGCATGGCCGGGACGGTAAGCTGCTGCAGGATAAGCAGTAAAATACACTCCAGCGCCACGCTACGGTGAATATTCTGCTGTTCACTGAGAAACTGCCGGAACAGGGCAATGACATAAGCCGGATCGCCTACGCGCGTATGTTGAGGAAGGTGCAGCAGGCTCTGGTGTAACGTTGTCTGCGGTACAGGATGTTTCAACCAGTCGAAATGCAGCCAGTAAAATTTCAGATCAGGCGGAAATACGCCTTCTCCCACATGCCAGTGCCCGGGCCTGAGCAGTAAACTTTCTCCCGCCGTCACGCGAAACAGCACGTCGTCCTCACGGATAGTGAGTTGCCCACGCTCAACGAAAATAATTTCCCAGGAGGTCAGTCTGCGCGCCGGATGTGACCCTGTCCCGCGCGAAATAAACAGACCGCCGTTTTGCACCCGAACCGGAAACGCGATGGATAAGTCGAACATCATGATGCCTTTTCCCGCTGCTGATAGCGTTTTTTAGACTCTTCTCCCTGATTATTAACTAAAAATAGCCGCCGTGTCTGATCAAGCTCACAGTTTAACGCTCAGGTCGGAATCCTCCCTTTTTTATACTTTTTCGTTCTCTTGTGGGTTAGCCGATTCCTGACAGAATACATCGGGTAAGGCGCCAAAACACCGATAAGCCCGTTATAAAGCGGGCAACCCTCTCTGTCCTGCATGAGGAAGACTTTATGACGTCTACGACACTTGAACAGAACACACTGGCGCAGTCGAACACACAGCAGATACTGTCCCTGCGTGAAAAAATCGGCTACGGACTGGGTGACGCCGGTGGCACCGTCATTACCTGCCTGATAACGAATTTTCTAACCTTTTTCTACACCGATGTGTTTGGCTTAACGCCAGCGCTGGTCGGTACGCTGTTTATGGTGCTGCGCATTTTTGATGCGATATCAGATCCGGTGATGGGCGTGATAGCGGACCGCACGCACAGCCGGTGGGGCCGCTTTCGTCCCTGGCAACTGTGGATAGCCCTGCCTGTCGGAATTATTGGCACGCTGACTTTCACCGCGCCCGCGCTTAGCATGGACATGAAAATGGTCTGGGCCTTTGCGACCTATCTGCTGCTCTCACTCAGCTATACCGCCATCAATGTGCCCTATTGCGCGCTGATTAACACCATGACGACGCGCCACTCGGAAGTGTTGTCCTGTCAGTCCTGGCGCTTTGTATTGTGTGGTGTGGCTGGCTTTCTGGTCTCAGTAGGGCTGCCGTGGCTGGTCGCTGAACTGGGAAAAGGAAACGCGGTGCTCGGCTATCGCGCAGGGGTCGGGATCCTGTGCGGACTGGCGGTGGTGATGTTTCTGTGCTGTTTCTTTTGGGTGCGGGAGCGCGTACCGCTGGATACGTTGGGCAAGTTCACCCTGCGGGAACATCTGGCCGGGTTACGCAAAAACGATCAGTTGTTACTGATGCTGCTGATGTCCTTTTTGCTGATTAACGTCTTCAACATCCGCGGCGGCGGCTACATGTACTTCATTACCTATGTCCTTCAGGGAAGCACGGCCTATACCTCCCTGTTTTTTACCATGGTGACCTTAGCCTCCATTTTGGGCTCGTTCATCGTGAATCCGCTTTCCAGACGCATTGATACCGTCCGGCTTTACTTCTGGACCAATATCGTGCTGGCGGCGGTGGCGCTGTGCATGTGGTTTCTGCCGGTTGGGCCGGCGTGGCAGGGTCTCTGGCTGGTGGTCATTCTGAGTAATGGTGTCATTCTTGGGTTTACCCTGCCGCTGCACTTCGCCCTGATGGCCTTTGCCGATGACTATGGCGAGTGGAAAAACGGCGTCCGGTCATCGGGGATGAATTTCGCCTTTAACCTGTTCTTTATCAAGCTGGCATGGGCATCCAGTGCCGTCATCATCAGCCTGCTGTTTATTGCGGTGGCCTATAAACCGGGCACAGGCAATCAAACCCCGGCTTCGCTGCATGCGATTACCGCAATGGAAACGCTGTTACCGGCCCTCTTTCACCTGCTGCTGGCCTTTACCGTCCGTGCCTGCAAGCTGACTAACCCGATGATGGCGCAGATTTCGCATGACCTGCGTATTCGCCATGTCCAGTCTTAAGGAGAGCATGATGTCTGTAAATGAAGTCGATCTGCATAAGCTCCAGATTCACGATCCGTTTCTTGGTCAGTATCAGCATCTGGTGCGGGACGTGGTGATCCCTTATCAATGGGCCGCGCTTAACGATCGTGTTGACGACGCCGAACCGAGCCATGCCATAGCCAATTTCCGCATTGCGGCGGGCCAGCAGACGGGCGAATTCTATGGGATGGTGTTCCAGGACAGCGACGTGGCAAAGTGGCTGGAAGCCGTGGCCTGGTCACTGTGTCAGAAGCCGGATGCTGAGCTGGAGAAGACCGCCGATGAGGTCATAGAGCTGGTCGCGGCGGCGCAATGTGAGGATGGCTATCTCAACACCTACTTTACGGTAAAAGCCCCGCAGGATCGCTGGACGAATCTGGCCGAGTGTCATGAGCTCTACTGCGCCGGACATATGATTGAGGCGGGCGTAGCGTTTTTTCAGGCCACCGGCAAACGACGACTGCTGGCGGTGGTGTGCAAACTCGCCGATCACATCGACAGCGTGTTTGGCCCCGGCGAGCAGCAGCTGCACGGTTATCCTGGTCACCCGGAGATCGAACTGGCGCTGATGCGGCTGTATGACGTGACCCAGGAGCCGCGCTACATGGCGCTGGCCGACTATTTTGTCACGCAGCGGGGAACGCAGCCGCACTTCTATGATGATGAGTACCAGAAGCGTGGTCAGACGTCGTACTGGCACACCTATGGGCCCGCGTGGATGATCAAGGACAAGGCTTACAGCCAGGCGCACCAACCTCTTGCGGAACAGCAGCAGGCGGTGGGGCACGCCGTGCGCTTTGTCTATCTGATGACCGGTGTCGCGCACCTCGCACGGCTGAGCCAGGATGAATCGAAACGACAGGACTGTCTGCGTCTGTGGCACAACATGGCGCAGCGACAGCTCTATATTACCGGCGGCATCGGTTCGCAGAGCAGCGGTGAAGCGTTCAGTAGCGATTACGACTTACCGAACGATACGGTTTATGCCGAAAGCTGTGCCTCGATTGGGCTGATGATGTTTGCCCGTCGCATGCTGGAAATGGAGGCGGACAGCCAGTACGCCGATGTCATGGAGCGCGCCCTGTATAACACAGTGCTGGGTGGTATGGCGCTGGACGGAAAACATTTCTTTTACGTCAATCCGCTGGAAGTCCATCCGAAAAGCCTGCCTTTTAATCATATTTACGATCATGTGAAACCGGTTCGTCAGCGCTGGTTCGGCTGCGCCTGCTGCCCACCCAATATCGCCCGTTTGCTGACCTCTCTCGGCCACTATGTTTATACGCCGCGCGAGGATGCGCTGTTTATCAATCTCTATATTGGTAACCGGGTCGAGATCCCGGTTGGCAATCAAACGTTGGGCTTGAGGATCAGCGGTAATCTTCCCTGGCAGGAAACCGTCACGATCACCATCGATTCCACCCAGCCTGTGAACCATACGCTGGCCTTGCGCCTGCCCGACTGGTGTACGTCGCCGCAGATAACCTGTAACGGGACGGAAGTGAACGAGGCGGCGCGCAAAGGTTACCTGTATCTGACCCGTCACTGGCAGGAAGGCGATACGGTAACGTTAACCCTGCCCATGCCGGTGCGCCGGGTTTACGGTAATCCGCTGGTGCGCCATGTGGCGGGCAAGGTGGCCGTTCAGCGCGGGCCCTTGATCTATTGCCTGGAACAGGCGGATAACGGCGAGCAGTTACATAATCTGTGGCTGCCTGCGTCGGCGACATTCCGTACCTTTGCAGGGAAGGGGGTTTTTGCGCACAAGGTGCTGATTCAGGCGGAAGGGATCAGAAAAGCGGCGCGTGAACCTGAGCAACAGCTGCTGTGGCATTACGATCAGGCACCTGCGCTGGCGCAACCCCAGACCTTAACCTTTATTCCCTGGTTCTGTTGGGCCAATCGCGGAGAAGGGGAGATGCGTATCTGGGTGAATGAGGCATAACGGCGTCATCTCTGCCAGCAGCCGGGCCCGGTGTCCGGTCTGAAATGCCGCAGGCGCGATCTGACTCGTAGCGTCTGCGGTGTTCAACGGCCTGTCGCCAGCGGCGAGGATTTTTCGTCAGCGCGGTTTTCGCGCCTTTTCAGCCCCCAAATATCCGGTACAATCGTGGCCCCTTATGACGTCATGGACCCAACGGCATGCTGGCTTTATTGATTCAATGGTACAAACGCCGTTTTAGCGACCCACAGGCGATTGGCCTGCTGGTGATTCTGCTGGCGGGATTTTGCATTCTGTTCTTCCTGAGTGGCCTGCTGGCACCGTTGCTGGTGGCCGTGGTGCTTGCTTATCTGCTTGAGTGGCCAACCGTGCGTCTGCAACGTATTGGCTGCACGCGCAGCTGGGCCACCAGCATTGTGTTGGTGCTGTTTGCCGGCATCCTGCTGGTGTTAGTGCTGATCGTCGCGCCTGTGGCGTGGCAGCAGGGCATTAACCTGACGCGGGATCTGCCTAACATGCTCAACAAGCTCTATCTCTACGCGGCCGATTTGCCCCGACGTTTCCCGGCGCTGGTCGATGCCGGCATTATTGATGTGATTGTCGAGAACCTGCGTGGTCGTCTGAGCGGCGTGGGTGACTCACTGGTGAAATACTCACTGGCCTCGCTGGTCGGGTTGATGACGCTGATGATTTATCTGGTGCTGGTGCCCCTGATGGTGTTCTTTCTGCTGAAAGACAAAGACCAGATGCTGAACGCCGTGCGACGTGTTCTGCCGCGAAACCGTGGTCTGGCCGCCGAAGTGTGGCAGGAAATGAATCAGCAAATCACCAACTATATTCGTGGCAAGGTGCTGGAGATGATCGTCGTCGGCATCGCCAGCTGGCTGGCGTTTCTGTATCTCGGTCTCAACTACTCTCTTCTGCTGGCGGTGCTGGCGGTGCTGGTGGGCATATCGGTCCTGATTCCCTATATTGGCGCCATGCTGGTAACGATACCGGTCATTGGCGTCGCCCTGTTTCAGTGGGGGCTGGGCACGGAATTCTGGACATTGCTGACCGTCTACCTGGTCATCCAGGCGCTGGACGGCAATGTGTTAGTTCCGGTGTTGTTCTCCGAAGCGGTTAATTTGCATCCGCTGGTGATTATATTATCCGTGGTGATCTTTGGTGGGTTATGGGGCTTCTGGGGCGTATTTTTTGCGATTCCGCTCGCCACGCTGGTGAAGGCGGTGGTGCATGCCTGGCCGGATGCCACGCTTGACGAAACGCTGAGTCGGTAAACAATCAGGGCGCGGTTTTCACCGCGCCCTGAGAGGCTCATGCAGACTTAAGATAGTCCATCACGATGTCGTGGTGATTGGACGTTTTGAAATCGTCGAACACTTTTTCAATCTTGCCGTTGGCATCGACCAGGAAACTGATGCGGTGGATGCCGTCGTAGGTTTTACCCATAAAGGTTTTTTCACCCCAGACGCCAAACTGCTGGCATACCTGGTGATCTTCGTCCGACAGCAGCGTGAAGTTAAGCAGCTCTTTTTCTGCAAAACGTGACAGCTTTTCCGGTTTATCCGTACTGATTCCCAGGACTTCAACGCCCGCCTTTTTTAGCTCATCCATGTTGTCACGCAGACCACATGCCTGAACGGTACAGCCTGGCGTCATGGCTTTAGGGTAAAAGTAGACCAGAACGCGCTGACCCTGGAAGTCGGCTAAATTCACTTGTTCGCCATCCTGATCGGGCAAGCTAAATTTCGGTGCGGTATCACCGGCTTTCAGTGGATTCATCACATCTCTCCATTTTTTCGGTTCATGCTGTGGTTAATACACCATGAGGCGAGAAACAGCCAAATGGAAAATTATCAATTTCAGACGGTTTCCTCACCTGACCGTACTTTTAACGTAGCAGAACAGTCTGCGAGGCGCTCGTCTTTACCTGCCGGGTACAACCAGTTCGTGGGTGTCCGCATCGCTCAGACTGTAAAGCCGTAACGAACTCTGTGCATTCAGTTCCTGACATAACGCATTAAACGCCAGTTCAAATGCCGGGCCGTCGCTGCGCGTCGGGCTGTGTGCCGTCATCTGAATATAGAGTGTGGCGGGCTTGCCGTGTTGAGCAGGCTGAATACGTGAAACCAGTTCCGCAATGTTCATCTGGTGCTTATCAGTGAGATCCGTAAAGCGCTCAATGATATGCGGTGAGTCAGCCACCTCGACCTGGATAAAGGCCGTGTCGGGCATCGGTGGGCGTGCGGTAGCGTGCGTACGCTTCATCACGATCAGCAGTTCCAGCTCTGCGCCTTTGAGCGGGAGCGTGGACTCAATCAGCGTGATCGCGTTCCAGCTGCCGGACAGCAGCATAATGAACGTGAATTCATCCCCAAGCATGGCAAGGCGACTGTCTTCGATGTTGCAACCGCAACTGCTGACGTGGCGAGTAATCGTATTAACGATACCCGGACGGTCAACACCCAGAGCGGTGATCACCAAGTGATGGGGTTGAGATTGCGACAAAATAGGATTCCCTGTGCATTTGCTAATAACCATAAGGTAAACATAAAAAAAACTGCTGACAAGCGCGGGAATAGCGGAGCTTGCTTGCTTTTCCCTAAGTGTAAACCGTACCATGAAGCACTTGTTTGTCGAGGGGATCGCCAATGTTTACGGGAAGTATTGTTGCACTCGTTACGCCGATGGATGACAAAGGTAATGTCTGCCGTGCGAGTTTGAAAAAACTGATTGATTACCATGTCGCCAGCGGTACTGCGGCGATCGTTTCCGTCGGCACCACCGGCGAATCAGCTACCCTGAGCCATGAAGAACATGGTGATGTGGTGCTGCAAACCCTGGATCTGGCGGATGGGCGTATTCCCGTGATTGCCGGCACCGGCGCCAATGCGACAGCGGAAGGCATCTCGCTGACCAAACGATTTGAAAATTCAGGCGTTGTTGGCTGCCTGACGGTCACACCTTACTATAATCGTCCTACCCAGGAAGGCTTATACCAGCACTTTAAAGCGATTGCCGAGAGCACCAGCCTGCCGCAGATGCTGTATAACGTCCCTTCCCGTACCGGTTGTGATATGTTGCCGGAAACCGTTGCCCGCCTCGCTGAAATCAAAAATATTATCGGAATCAAAGAGGCAACCGGGAACTTATCGCGTGTCAGCCAGATCCAAGAGCTGGTTGATGATGCGTTCATCCTGGTGAGTGGCGACGACGCCAGCGCACTGGACTTTATGCAACTGGGCGGTAACGGCGTCATTTCGGTGACGGCAAACGTAGCAGCACGCGAAATGGCCGAACTGTGCAAACTGGCACAGCAGGGCAATTTCGTTGAAGCTCGCCGTCTGAATCAGCGTCTGATGCACCTGCATCAGACGCTTTTCTGTGAACCTAATCCAATCCCGGTTAAATGGGCGGCAAAACAGCTAGGATTAATCGCTAATGACACGCTGCGTCTGCCAATGACGCCACTGACGGCGGTTGCACAGCCAAAAGTGGAGCAGGCGCTGGTGAAAGCGGGTTTGCGATAATTTAGGGAGTGTGAATGAATTACTCAGTAAAGCGGTCAACGATTGCAACGGTGGTGGGGCTTTCCACCCTGATGCTGTTGTCGGCCTGTTCGAACGATCAGCGTTATAAGCGCCAGGTCAGCGGTGATGAATCTTACCTGCAGGCCAGCGGGCTGCGTGAGTTAAAAGCGCCGCCGGGCATGATTCTGCCTGTTCAGAACGGCGAATACGATATCCCACCGTCAACCAGTCAGGCACCGGTTGGCAAGCAGCTGGATATCCGTCCACCGGCGCAGCCGCTGGCCTTGATGAACGGCTCACGCGCGCAGTTCAGCAATAACACCGGCGCACTGATTTTCGACAACAACCGTGGATCAATTTGGTCGCAGGTTGTGGGCGTTGTGCAGGCGAAAAACTTCCCGATTGCGTCGCGCAATGACGCCGGACAGCAGCTGACCACCGACTGGGTGCAGTGGAACCGCGCAGATGAAGACAAGCAATATCGCGGGCGTTACCAGATCAGTGTGAAATCACAGAGCTATCAGCAGGTGCTGACCGTGCGTCTGCTGGAACTGCAGCAGGAAGGCACTAACATCACCTCGCCAGAGCAGATCCAACGCTATACCGCGCAGATGCTGAATGAGATTGCGGCGGGCATGGACAAGGTTGCCACGGCGAATGAAAACGCCGCAGCGGGCCGCGTGAACGGTGCGATTGATGTGCAGAGTGCAGCGGATGATACCGGCCTGCCTATGCTGGTATTACGTACGCCGTTCAACGTCGCCTGGCAGCGCCTGCCTGCGGCAATGAAACGCGTCGGCATGGACGTCACGGACACGACCCGTTCAACCGGCAGCATGAAAGTGACCTACAAAGCGCCGGGCAGCAGCACCTGGGACAGCCTTGGCGCCAAAGATCCTGAACTGCCAAACGGCGATTACAAGGTTCAGGTTGGCGATCTCGATAACCGAACCAGTCTGCAATTCATTGATCCTAAAGGCCATGTGCTGACGCAGGCGCAAAATGATGCGCTGGTGTCGGTGTTCCAGGCCGCAATGAACAAATAAAATTACCCCAGGCCGGAGATTCTCCGGCCTTTTTATTTTGTTTTTTGGCATAATAGCGCACGTCGAGGTAATCGATTGCGTCACGGCAATCGACCTGAATATGTTGCCTCAGAACCGGATCTTTCATGTTTGGAGTTAATAAGATGCAAAAGCGAGCTGAGTTGTATCGCGGTAAAGCGAAAACCGTATACAGCACCGATAACCCGGATCTGCTGATACTTGAGTTCCGCAACGATACATCAGCAGGCGATGGTGCCCGCATCGAGCAGTTTGATCGCAAAGGCATGGTCAACAATAAGTTCAACCATTTCATCATGACGAAGCTGCAGGAAGCGGGCATTCCGACGCAGATGGAAGCCCTGCTGTCGGATAACGAAGCGCTGGTGAAAAAGCTTGAGATGGTACCGGTAGAATGCGTCGTTCGTAACCGCGCAGCGGGTTCGCTGGTTAAGCGCCTGGGCGTTGAAGAGGGCATGGTACTGAATCCCCCGCTGTTCGACCTGTTCCTGAAGGATGACGAGAAGCATGACCCGATGGTCAACGAATCCTACTGCGAAACCTTTGGCTGGGTCAGTAAAGAAAACCTGGCGCGGATGCGAGAGCTGACGTACAAGGCGAACGACGTACTGAGCAAACTGTTTGATGATGCCGGGCTGATCCTGGTGGACTTCAAGCTGGAGTTTGGCCTGTTTAAAGGCGAGGTCGTGCTGGGTGATGAATTCTCCCCGGACGGTGCGCGCCTGTGGGACAAAGAAACGCTGGATAAAATGGACAAAGACCGCTTCCGTCAGAGCCTGGGTGGCCTGATTGAAGCTTACGAAGCGGTGGCCCGTCGCCTGGGCGTGAAGCTGGACTGAGTCTGCCCTTCGTCTGCCGGCAAAAGGAGAGCGCGGGCTCTCCTTTTTCATTTTGGTGGAAAGCTGGTGATTGCGGCCCCACACAACTAAAATCATGCCATCTGCATAACAGGCCACAGGGAGCAAAACATGCGCTGGCAAGGACGTCGCGAAAGCGACAATGTTGAAGACCGCCGTAATCAGTCATCAGGCATGGGAGGAGGACGCATTCCTCTGCCACGCGGTAAAGCGGGCATTATCATGCTGATTCTGGTCGCCGTCGCGGGTTATTACGGTTATGACCTGACGCCGTTGCTGACGGGCGGCGAGGCGACGCCGGGTAGCCAACAGCAACAGCGCAGCGCCGATCCCCATCAGGATGAAGCGGCCAAATTTACCTCGGTCATTCTGGCGACGACCGAAGATACCTGGGACAAGCTGTTCAGACAAATGCATAAGCAGTACACGCCACCCAAACTGGTAATGTATCGCGGTGCCACGCGCACCGGCTGCGGGACCGGGCAGTCGGTTATGGGACCGTTTTATTGCCCGGCAGACCAGACCGTCTACATCGATCTTTCGTTCTATGACGAAATGAAACACAAACTGGGCGCAGGCGGTGATTTTGCGCAGGGTTATGTGATTGCACACGAAGTCGGCCACCATGTGCAGAAGCTGCTGGGCATTGAGCCCCGTGTACGCCAGATGCAGCAGGGCGCCAGCCAAAGCCAGATCAATCAGCTGTCCGTTAAAATGGAACTTCAGGCCGACTGCTTTGCCGGCGTCTGGGGCCACTATATGGAACAGGAGAAGATCCTTGAGGTGGGCGATTTGCAGGAAGCCCTGAATGCCGCCGAAGCTATTGGCGACGATCGCCTGCAGCAGAAAAGTCAGGGGCGCGTGGTGCCCGACAGCTTTACCCATGGTACATCGCAACAGCGCTATACCTGGTTTAAGCGTGGCTTTGACACCGGCAATCCTGGCCAGTGCGATACCTTCGCCGGTAAAGGATGACGCTGGCGGCCGCCAGCCGCGCGATGGCGTCGGCGGGCATACGGCGGGTAGCCGTTATCAGTGGTGATGCTGACTACAGCCTGACGATGGCTGCGCGCTGGTTCGACGCACTGGCGGGCGACTGGCTGTGCCTGAGTGACGTCCCTCTCGGCCCCGGCCCGCATTGTGTGCCAGCGGCGTTCCGTACCTTACTGGGGCGTGAGTTTCATCATGCCGTCTTCGATGCCCGATCGGGCTTTCATGCCGAGGCATTCGCCGCGCTGGCGGGCACGCTGACGGCTGGCAGCTGGCTGCTGCTGTTAGTGCCGCCGTGGCGACAGTGGCCACAGCAACCCGACGCGGACAGCCTGCGTTGGGCCGACGTCAGCGAACCCATTGCCACACCTCACTTTATCCGCCATCTGCAACGCCTGATCGAACAGGATGCGCAGGGACTCTTACTGCGGCAGCCGTCGCCACTTAACGTGCCCGACTGGCCAGCCTTACCGGAATGGCACAGTCAGGCAACCGTCCAGCAGCAGACAATCCTATGCCAGCTGAACGGCCTTTCTGCAGGCGTGGCGGTCCTGACCGCTGCACGCGGCAGAGGGAAATCGGCTCTGGCCGGGATGCTCGCCCGCCAGAACACACGTTGCCTTATTACCGCCCCGGCAAAAGTGGCCACGGGCGTCCTGTCTGCCTTCGCGGGTGAGCACTACCGCTTTATGGCGCCCGATGCCATTCTGGCTCTGGAAACCGTGCCAGACGTTGACTGGCTTATTGTCGATGAGGCGGCGGCGATTCCCGCACCGCTGCTGCATGCGCTGGTAGCGCGTTTTCGTCGCGTGTTGCTGGTAACGACCATTCAGGGTTATGAAGGCAGCGGACGTGGCTTCATGCTGAAGTTTTGTGCGGAGCTGGAGCAGGTGCGCCATTTTACGCTGGATGAACCGCTGCGCTGGGCGCTCAACGATCCGCTGGAAAACTGGCTGAATCAGGCGCTACTGTTTGAAGAAACGCCCGATATGCCCCCTGCGAGAGTGGGCGGTCCGCGTCGGGCGGAACGCACGGATATGCCCGCCTTACGGGCGGCTTATCAGCTGCTTACCAGCGCTCATTATCGCACCTCACCGCTGGATTTACGCCGTCTGCTGGATGCGCCAGGTATGCACCTGTGGCTGGCGGGCACTGTCCCGGCATTGCAGGGCGCGCTCTGGCTGGTGGAAGAGGGCGGACTGAGCGAGGCGTTAGCTCAGGCAGTATGGGCGGGCCACAGACGGCCGCGCGGCAATCTGGTGGCGCAGTCACTGGCGGCCCATGCCGGTTTCACCGACGCCGCCACGCTGCGGGCTTTACGTATCAGCCGGATTGCCGTGGCACCTCGCGGACGCCGTCAGGGAACCGGCAGGCAACTGGTCACGGCGGCCTGCGCGGCGGCGACCGGATACGACTATATCTCGGTGAGTTTCGGCTACACTGAAGCGTTATGGGCGTTTTGGCGCGCCTGTGGCTTTACGTTAGCGCGCATTGGCAGCCAGCGCGAAGCCAGCAGTGGTTGCTATGCCGCGATGGCGCTGCTGGGACTGACGTCGTCCGGCAGGCAGTTGCAGCAGAAAGCGGCGCAGCAGCTGGCGCGGGACTGGTCATTTCTCAGCGCACATATACCACTACCACTGGCATTGCCCTTGTCCGCAGCCGATGACTGCGCGTTTACCCCGTTTGATGCCCGGCTCGCAGCCGGGTTCGCCTGGGCACAACGCCCGTTTGAAGCAAGCCTGGCGGTGCTCCAGCGTCTGGTCATTGTCAGCCAGGCTCCGTTACGCCTTCTCAGGCAGGCCGTCAGGGCCGACACCAATCTGTCCCGGCTGGCGCAGACCGCGCAGCTAAACGGACGCAAGGCGTTAATCACCGCACTGCGCGCGGAAGCCGCAGAAGCACTTCTGGCGTTGCAAAGCATTGATGGCGAAGGGTTTCGTCAGCAATTGCAATAAATCCACCAACTCGTTCAAATATTCCCAATATGATCCTGCGCCAGGGCGCGTAGAGTAGTAGCAGGAGGTCGATATGACACTGAGATATGTAATTGTTCAGCAACCCCCAAAAGTTGCCCAGCTGTTTTTGCTTTACCATGCCGTGGGTGATAACCCTGACGCCATGGGGGAAATTGGCAGCTGGTTTGCGAAAACCTTCCCTGCGGCGCTGGTCGTGTCGGTGGGATCGCCAGGGCCTGGCGGTCAATGGTTTAGTGAGGCCGGACTTCATGATAAAAGCGAGCAGCAGTGCGTTAACGCCAGTATGCCGCAGTTTGTTGAGTCCGTTCGTCACTGGCAGCAGCAGAGCGGCATAAGTCCGGAAGCCACGGCGCTGGTCGGGTTTTCACAGGGCGGAAGCATGGTGCTGGAGGGCATCAAAGCGCACAACGATCTGGCGGGCCGCGCAGTGGTGTTCAGCGGACGTTTTATTACCCTGCCGGAGAGCGCCAGCACCCGCACGACGGTGCATCTGATTCATGGCGATTATGATGACCGCGTGCCACTGGCACATGCTCATCAGGCCGAACAGCGTTTAACCGCACTCGGCGGTGACGTCACGCTGAATGTTGTGGACGATCTGGCCCACGCCATCGACCACCGCAGCATGAATTTTGCCCTGCATCATCTGCAGTACACGGTGCCGAAACGCTACTTTGACGAGGCGTTGGGCGGGGCTAAACCCGGCGATGATGATGTGATTATGACAATGTAACCGGGCACGCCCTCGCGACCGCGAGGGCGCAAACGCGTTATTTCTTCTTCGGCCAGTCTTCGTCGTCATCCCATTTGTCGTTGAAATCACGATGAGGCGGGAGATCGGGCTTGTTATCCATAAACTTTTTGTGATCGATGCGTTTCAAATCCTTATACACATTCATCAGCACACCGACCATCAGCAGGACCACCAGGATCCACCAGTAATCTTTAATAAACTCCACAGGCCCGCTCCTTTCCTCGCTGTCAGGCGATCAATTGTTCCATGATGCGTTGATACATCCGGCTCAGCATCTGCAAATCGGATGCTTTCACGCACTCGTTGATTTTGTGAATCGTGGCATTCACAGGCCCCAGTTCGACCACCTGCGACCCCATGCGGGCAATAAAACGCCCATCAGAGGTGCCACCAGACGTCTGCAACTGCGGCTTAATTTCATTATAGTGCGTAACGGCGTTGACTACGGCATCCACCAGTTTACCGCGTGACGTCAGGAAGGGCTGACCGGACAGCTTCCATTCAATGGTGTAGCGCAACTGATGGCGATCCAGCAGTTCTGTCACACGTTGCTGGATCAGGCTGTCGGTGAGTTCGGTACTGAAGCGGAAATTGAACTGCACGAACAGTTCACCGGGGATCACGTTATTGCTGCCGGTGCCTGCCTGGATATTGGCGATCTGCATACTGGTGGCCGGGAAGAACGCGTTGCCCTGATCCCATTCGGTCGCCACCAGTTCATTCAGCGCGGGCATCGCGCGGTGTACCGGATTATCGGCAAGCTGTGGGTAGGCCACATGGCCCTGTACCCCATGTACCGTCAGGTTAGCCGTAATCGAGCCACGGCGGCCGTTTTTCACGACGTCGCCCACGATTTCGCTGCTGGAGGGTTCGCCGACCAGGCAATAATCGAGACGTTCGTTACGCGCCATCAGCCGCTCGACCACTTTGACCGTGCCGTTGGTGCCGCTGGCTTCTTCGTCAGAAGTAATCAGAAACGCCAGTCGCCCTTTGTGGTGAGGATTGACTGCGACAAAACGTTCTGCGGCAACCACCATGGCGGCCAGCGAGCCTTTCATGTCGGCAGCACCACGACCAAACAACATGCCGTCGCGAATGGTCGGCTCAAATGGCGGATTGATCCAGCGGCTGGCGTCACCCGGTGGCACCACATCGGTATGACCAGCAAAGGCCAGGGTTTCCCCTTCACCGCGCGTAGCCCAGAAGTTCAGCGTGTCGTCGATGTTCATGGTTTCGATGTGGAAGCCGATTGCCTGCAGGCGGGCAATCAGCAGCGCCTGGCATCCGGCGTCATCGGGGCTGAGAGAGGGACGACGAATAAGCTGCTGCGTCAGCTCAATGACCGGACAAAACATATTATGACTTCTCCTGAAGAAGATTCTGGTAAAGGGTTTCACTGAAACCCAGCAGCAAGGTGCCATCGGCGGTGCGCAGCACAGGGCGCTTAATGATCGCGGGCTGCGCCAGCATCAACGCTTTGGCGCTGGCGGCATCCGTAATGCTGTCACGCTCGGATTCGGGCAGCTTGCGCCAGGTGGTACCGCGCGTATTCAGCAGGTCCTGATAACCGAGGACATCGATAAACTGCTGGAGCTGTTCGTCGGTCAGGCCGTCAGCCCGGTAATCATGAAAGCGATAATCCACGCCGGCCGCCTCTAAAAAACGCCGTGCTTTTTTGATTGTGTCGCAATTTTTAATGCCAAACATGACCCATTGCCCGCTCATCGCCTACTCCTGTCCCGTAAAAATGCGCTGAGCAGTTTACCATAGTGTGATCTTATGCAGCATCCGCCAGCGGCGCTCCGCATCGAATAAAATACGTAAACAGACAGCCCTGAGGTGTACGTAAACGGTTTCAGTTTGAGCGCTAATGATTTCCTGGTTTATCACTTCTCCTTTAAGAATTTCCTTAAATGCCATTTTTAGGCTACGTCCTGGTTAAGCACCCCGCGAAACCTGTCAGGCTAAGGCTTTGCTGAAATGTGCGTCAGCCAGCAAATCAGAAAAGACTCAGCTTTTTTGCGTCTTTGCCGATAGTACTAACAGGTGTAAACGTATTCACCAGGCGAAAAAAAAGGCGTAATATTGCCACTACAATAAGAGAGGGTTCTATGATTGACACCGAAATGGGGAACTGGAAAGAATTTATCGAAGCGATGTTACGTAACAAGTAACACGTGACGAGAAAAGCAGGGCACTTTCCCCTCTGCTGTAGTTCTTACCACACACAGAAATAAAACGGCCGCTGTTTCCAGAGGCCGTTTTTTTTGCCTGTCTGGTTCGCCAGACAGGCGGGCAGGTTAGTCGGGATGTTTCTCTTTCAGCGGGAAACGACGACGCACCAGCACAAAGAACAGCGGTACAAACAGGATGGCTAACAGCGTGGCGGAAATCATTCCCCCCATCACGCCGGTGCCCACGGAGTGCTGACTGCCTGACCCTGCGCCGCTACTGATCGCCATTGGCAGGACGCCGAAGATAAAGGCCAGTGAAGTCATCAGGATCGGGCGCAGACGCTGGCGTGAAGCCGCAAGCGTGGATTCAATCAGCTCGCCGCCCTTGCTGTTAAGCTCGTTGGCGAACTCGACAATCAGGATGGCGTTCTTCGCCGAAAGCCCGACGACGGTCAGTAGGCCGACCTGGAAATAGACGTCGTTTTCCAGCCCGCGCGTCCAGGTGGCGATCAGGGCGCCGACCACACCCAATGGCACAACCAGCATCACAGAGAACGGAATCGACCAGCTCTCATACAGGGCCGCCAGACAGAGGAACACGACCAGCAGCGAAACGGCGTACAGCGCCGGAGCCTGAGAGCCGGACAACCGCTCCTGATACGACGCCCCCGTCCACTGGAAGCCCACACCGAGCGGCAGGGATTCAACCAGCTTCTCCATTTCGTTCATCGCGGTACCGCTACTCACGCCCTCTGCGGCTTCTCCCACGATCTCCAGTGAGGAGTAGCCGTTATAGCGTTCCAGACGCGGCGAGCCCGTTTCCCAGCGGCTGGTGGCAAAGGCCGAGAAGGGCACCATGGTGCCACTGCTGTTACGCACGTACCATTTGTCGATATCATCGGGCAGCATGCGATAGGGCGCATCAGCCTGCACATACACTTTTTTTACCCGCCCCCGATCCAGAAAGTCGTTCACGTAGCTTGAGCCCCAGGCGGTGGCGAGCGTGTCGTTAATGGTATCCAGCGACACGCCCAGCGCCTGCGCTTTACGCTCATCAATATCAATTTGCAACTGTGGGCTATCATCAAGGCCGTTATGACGGACACGGGACAGAAGCGTATCTTTGCTGGCTTTGTCCAGTAGCATGTCGCGCATGGCCATGAGCTTGTCATGCCCGATGCCGCCATGATCCTGTATCTCCAGGTCGAAGCCCGATGAGCTACCCAACCCGGTAATGGCCGGCGGGCTGCTCGCAATGACCATGGCCTCATTGATGTGTTTAAAGGCTTTACCCGCGCGCTTAATGATGGCGAACGAGGTACGATCGGCGCCCGGTCTGTCACCCCAGTCTTTCAAACGGATAAACAGACGCGCGACGTTTTGTCCATTCCCGCCGGGGCCTGAACCGATCGTTGAGAAGACCGACAGCACGTTATCTTTCTCTTTCGTCAGGTAGTATTTTTCCACTTTGGCCACCACCGCCGAGGTCTGATCCATGCTGGAACCGGCGGGCAACTGGACCTGCGTCAAAATCATGCCGCGATCTTCCTGTGGCAAAAACGACGAAGGCAGGTGAAGAAACAGAAACGCCATGACGCCAATTATCCCCACATAAAGCAGCAGCCAGCGGCCGCCTGTGTGCAGAATGCGGGCAACGCCACGCTCATAGCGATCGGCATTGCGGTTGAAATGATAGTTAAACCAGCGGAAGAAGCCGCGCTCGCCGTGGTGTTCACCTTTGGCGATGGGTTTGAGCAGCGTGGCACACAGGGCTGGCGTCAGGATCATTGCGACCAGCACGGACAGGATCATGGCGGAGACAATCGTCACCGAAAACTGGCGGTAGATGGCGCCGACGGTGCCGCCAAAAAAGGCCATGGGAATAAAGACGGCGGACAGCACCAGCGCAATCCCCACCAGCGCGCCCTGAATTTGCCCCATTGATTTTCGGGTGGCTGCGCGCGGCGAGATCCCTTCCTCGCTCATGATACGTTCGACGTTTTCGACGACCACAATGGCATCGTCCACCAGCAGGCCTATCGCCAGCACCATGGCGAACATGGTCAGGGTGTTGATACTGTAGCCGAAGGCAAAGATCACACAGAAAGTGCCAAGCAGCACCACCGGCACGGCGATGGTAGGGATTAACGTGGCCCGGAAGTTCTGCATAAACAGATACATTACGCCAAATACCAGCAGAATGGCTTCCAGCAGGGTTTTGACCACATCGGTGATTGAGGCTTTGACAAAAGGCGTGGTTTCATAAGCGATCTTCGCTTCCAGCCCATGCGGAAAATAGTGTGATAACTCATCCAGACGTGCCCGCACCAGCTTATCCGTGTTCATCTCGTTGGCACCGGAGGCCAGTTTGATGCCCAGTCCGGAGGCGGCCTGGCCATTGTAGCGGCTGAGGGAATCGTATTTTTCAGCGCCGAGTGCCACCGTTGCGACATCGCCCAGCGTGACGACGGAGCCATCGGGATTATTCTTCAGGGTAATCGCTTTAAACTGGTCGGGCGTTTGCAGCATCGACTGCGCGTTCACCGTGGCGTTCAGCGCCTGATTATTGACTGCCGGCAAACCGCCTACCTGGCCGACGGCCACCTGAGTGTTCTGGGATTTGATGGCATTCACCACATCATCGGTGGTCAGGGCATAGGCGGTCAGCTTGTAGGGATCGAGCCAGATGCGCATGGCATATTGGGTGCCGTAGGCATCCACTTCACCGACACCATCAATTCGGCTTATGGGATCCTGAATATTACTGGCGACATAATCAGCAATATCTTGTTTGTTCATGCTGCCGTCAGTGGAGACAAATGCCACCATCAAAATATTACTGTCACCGGTTTTATTGACGGTCACACCTTGTGACTGCACCGGTTGAGGTAACTGACGCAGGGCTGCCTGTAACTGATTCTGGACCTGCTGACGTGCTTCGTCGGGATTGGTGCCGGCAGTAAAGGTGAGGGTGATTTGCGCCTGGCCGGTATTGCTGCTGTTCGAGGACATATACATCAGATTATCGATACCGGTCATATTCTGTTCGATAACCTGGGTAACGGTATTTTCCAGCGTTTGCGCCGAGGCACCAGGATAGGTCGCGGTTATACGCACGTTGGGCGGCGCTAAGTCGGGATATTGCTCAACGGGAAGCGAAATAATGGCGAGCGTGCCGCAAAGACACAATAAAATTGCCAAAACCCAGGCAAAAATAGGGCGGTCGATAAAGAAATTCGACATGGAATCGGCACTCCTCACTGCTTTTATTATTAATATGACCGATGCAGCGCGTAACGTACGAAAGTATTCCATGACATCACGCACGACCAGGCGACTACTTTACGTGCGGGCAGGGTTTGAAAAGTGGAGAAATTATAAAGAATGTGTAAATTGGCGCGCTTTTTCTCAACGATGTCGACGTTCAAGCCACAGGATGGTCGCCGCAACGCGTGAGCGAACCTCAAGTTTGCGCAGGATATTGCGAAGATGTACCTTCACCGTCTCTTCTGAAATTTGCAAGGTATCAGCAACGGCTTTGTTGGACAGGCCTCGCGCCACCTCCTGAAGCACGTCGCGTTCGCGTTCGGTCAGCAAACGGAACGGATCGTCGCTGTTGTGACGCGTCGCGAGCGAATGCCGGACCGCCTCGCTAAAGACATTTTCGCCCTGTGTGGCCTGTACGATCTGGTTTAGCAGGATTTCCGGTTCACTGTCTTTCAGCAAATACCCATCGGCTCCCGCATCCACCATGGCGAAGATATCACTGCGCGCATCCGACACCGTCAGCACCAGTATCCGCGAGTGGATGCCTTCATGACGAAGCGCTTTCAGCGTGTCCAGGCCCGACAACCCTTTCATATTCAGGTCGAGCAGGATGACGTCCGGTGTCAGGCGACGGGCCTCGGCCAGTGCTTCGGTGCCGTTGCTGGCTTCCGCGACGACCTGAAGCGTCGGGTCAAGCGCCAGTAACTGCCGAATACCGCGACGCATAAGCGGATGGTCGTCCACAATCATGATTGTTAAAGTCGGTTGTTCCATGTTTTCTCCCTGTCACCTGACGCTGCAGGTTGTCGCATGGGCAATGCGGTTCGTCAAGCGGCGGCTGCAGCGACCCTCTGTGGTGCTGTCATTGTAATGATTAACCCGATGGCCTGCCGTTGATCTGCCACATGCCCTGTGATGCGAGATGCAATAAAAGTAAAGCCGTGTTACGTGCGGCTAGTCAATCTCTGATGCCGGACGTGGTGGAAAGCGCAAAACAATCTGTGTTCCACACGGCTGCGAACGAATGTCTAACTGGCCAGACAAGCATGCTGCGCGCTCGGTCATGGTGATGAAACCATAATGCCCCGGGGGTTCTTCTGTGCTGATCATGCCCGTGCCGTCATCAGTGATTGTCAGTGAATGCTCACCTGTATCCGTGATCTGGTAGTCGACGGTAATCAAACGGGCATTCGCATGGCGAATGGCATTCAGGACGGCTTCCCGGGCAATTTGCAGGACGTGGACCTGTTGCCGGGCATCCAGTTGCTGCAGGCCTGGCTGGCAGGTCAACCGGATATCAGCTACAGTCTGAGACTGAAGCGGCGCAATCATCACGTGCAGAGCAGCCTCCAGATCGGCCTTTTCGATCGTCAGACGAAAGGTCGCCAGCAGTTCGCGTAGCTGGCGGTAAGCCTCTGCCAGTTCGCGATCAAAATCTGCAATGATCGCCTGTGCCGACTGATCGGAGGCGGACAGGCTGCGCCGAAGCTGCATCAGCTGTATCCGCAGGTAAGTCAGTGACTGCGCCAGCGAGTCGTGCAGTTCACGTGCAATCGTGGCGCGCTCCTCAATCAGCAGCATTTGCTGGTACTGCTTCTGGGTTTGCCAGATCCAGATCGACCGTCCCAGCATCGCGGCCAGGCTGCCCATTAGCGCGGCGGAAGGGGCCGCGCCGCCGGTTTGCCAGCGCAGCGTGCCAACACGTTGATCGTCCTGTTTCAGCGGTAAATGCTGCCAGGCCAGCGCGGGATCGTGCTGGCCCGCCTCACAGGTAAACTGCTCGCCCTGAAGCTGAATGAAGGCAATATTCTCTTTGCCGACGATGCGGTTCAGCACATCATCGAAAAGCGCCGGTTGCAGCGAACGGCTGGTCAGGATTTGTGAGCTTTCATAGAGTAAGGAGAGCGTATGATTCGCCTGGGTTAAGTCCCGGGTTTTGTCGCGGACCCGTTGTTCCAGTTGCTGATAATGGCACTGTAATTGTGCAGCCATGCTGCTGAAAGTCTGTGACAGGACTTTCAGCTCGTTCTGCTGCTGCACATGCAGGGGCGGAAAGGCAAAATTGCCGCTTTCCACATAGCGGCTGGCTCTGACCAGTGCATTGAGGGGTTTAACGACCCGCTGGCGGGTAAAGCGGATCGTCATCAGAGCGAGCGCAACAATGGCGATCACGCCCGTCAGGCTGCTGATGGCCACGACGCGCATTTTCAGTTCGGCGTAGCGCTGTAGCGCCAGTACGAAGCGGTTAATTTCGTCAACGTAGTTGGGCATTTGTTGCCGCCAGGCATCTGACGCGTTCGCCTGCAGATGCTGTGCCAGACCGGGCCAGCCTTCGCGTAAACGCTGATAGTGATTAATAACCTTGCGCGGCACCCAGGGGCGATCGAGTTCCTGTAGCACGGCGGCATCGAGCGTTTGTTGATATTGCGCCAGGTGCGCCGTCAGCAGCTGCGGATCTGCTCTGGCATCCCAGGCCAGGCGGTAACTTTGCATTCGCAGCGATCCGGCCAGATTAATGGCTTCCGCATCGCGCAGGCTACTGGAAAGCGTCAGCAGCGCCAGGCCGGTCGTCAGTAACGCCAGCAAGACAATCCACGTTAACGACAGCGCGATACTTCTGGTAACAGAGCGTTTAACAATCACGACAATAACACCTTTACTGACAGGGAATCATAAGAGCGGTGCCAGAGACACCCGACGACTTATTACAAAATGCCCGAAAACAGCGGCGCTGTGTACGCAAACTCACCCCCGTTGACGTTTCCCAGGAATGTCCACTTACGGATGAACATTACTGCCATAGCTTTACACCTTGCCCATGTTGGCTTTCATTGCCTCGCTAATACTCAACACCATGTTTTACTCAGTGACCCACGCAAGTTCGGAGGAAGTATGAAACGATTACCTGTGTACCTTAGCGCTGCTCTGTTGGCCACTGCTTCATTCTCTACTCTTGCTGCCACGGCAGTGGACCGGCAGGAAGCCCAGGGGCTGCAACGTATCGGCAGCGTCTCGGTGACAAATGTGAACGGCTCTCTGGATGATGTCACCCGCCAGCTTTCGCAGGAGGCCAAATCAGAAGGTGCCCGCCATTTCCGTGTCATCGGGGTTGATAACCCCGGCGACTCCAGCCTGTGGACCGGCACTGCCGAAATTTACCGCTAAACCCCTCTGTTACCTTCCCTGTAGCCCTTACCGGTCGCCTGTCGGCCGGTTTTTTTGTGATCTCAGAAAAGTTTTTTACAAATCGTCCGGCTTATCTCCTCGGTATATTTTGCTTCGATGTTGCATAACGGTTAGGATTCATCGCCGTAAATTCCCGCGCTGCTTTTCGTTAACTCACAGGCAAACGCACAGAGGAAGAAAACCCATTTCGCACTGCTAAACGCAATCGTTTGGATGCGCGATGACTTATGGTCAGGACAAACAGGAAGGCTATGAAATCTACGAAGAAAACCGCAGCAGACATGCGCGCTGCGAAACGACGCTGGCTCAATTCCCACGACTCCGGCTATAAGAAAGCCATGGGTAATCGTCACGTACAGATGATCGCTATCGGTGGCGCAATTGGTACAGGTCTGTTCCTGGGCGCAGGTGCCCGCTTACAGGCTGCGGGTCCCGCTCTGGCGGTAATCTATCTGGTCTGTGGCATTTTCTCCTTCTTCATTCTGCGCGCGCTGGGCGAACTGGTTTTACACCGTCCCAGCAGTGGAAGCTTTGTTTCCTATGCACGCGAGTTTATGGGTGAAAAAGCCTCCTATGTGGCAGGCTGGATGTATTTTGTTAACTGGGCCATGACCGGGATTGTCGATATCACCGCCGTGGCACTGTATATGCACTACTGGGGCGCGTTTGGCGATGTCCCACAATGGGTGTTTGCCCTGGGCGCGCTGGCGATTGTCGGTACCATGAACATGATCGGCGTAAAGTGGTTTGCCGAAATGGAGTTCTGGTTCGCGTTAGTCAAGGTGCTGGCGATAGTGATATTTCTGGTGGTCGGCGTGGTGTTCCTGGGCAGCGGTAAACCGCTGGACGGCAATGCAACAGGTTTCCACCTGGTCACGGATAACGGCGGCCTGTTCCCGCACGGCCTGTTACCGGCGCTGGTGCTGGTGCAGGGGGTGGTCTTTGCCTTCGCTTCGATCGAACTGGTGGGTACGGCCGCAGGTGAGTGTAAAGATCCGGAAACCATGCTGCCGAAAGCGATCAACAGCGTAATCTGGCGTATCGGTTTGTTCTATGTCGGTTCCGTGGTGCTGCTGGTGCTGTTACTGCCGTGGAATGCCTATCAGGCCGGGCAAAGTCCGTTTGTGACCTTCTTCTCTAAACTGGGCGTGCCGTATATCGGCAGCATCATGAATATCGTGGTCCTCAGCGCCGCGCTGTCCAGTCTGAACTCCGGTCTGTACTCGACAGGCCGTATTCTGCGCTCCATGTCGATGGGCGGCTCAGCACCGAAATTCATGTCTAAAATGAGCAGCCAGCAGGTGCCTTATGCCGGGATTCTGGTTACCGTTTGCGTCTATGTTGTCGGCGTAATACTCAACTACTATGTGCCGTCACAGGTGTTCGAGATTGTCCTGAACGTCGCGTCACTGGGGATCATTTCGTCCTGGGGCTTTATCGTGCTGTGCCAGCTGCGTCTGCGCAAAGCTATTAAAGAAGGCAAGGCCGACGACGTCAGCTTTAAGCTGCCGGGCGCGCCTTTCACTTCCTGGCTGACGCTGCTGTTCCTGTTCAGCGTGCTGGTCTTAATGGCGTTTGACTATCCAAACGGCACGTACACTATTGCCTCTATTCCGCTGATTGCGGTGATTCTGGTTCTGGGCTGGTTTGGTGTGCGTAAGCGCGTTAACGAAATTGCCGCCACGGAGCACGAGCATCACGAGCACGATGGCAAATCATCCTGACGGTGATCTTGCCTGAAATATCAATGCCAGCCTGCGTGCTGGCATTTTTTTTCGGTGTTTCGGGCGGTCTTGATGATTGCGTGCGCAGACACGTAATTCAGATAGTTTTCTTGCATCCCACGACCTATCATCATTGGCTCCCTTCTTACTTGCGGAGCGCCTATGTCGTCCAGAATCACTATCATCAAAGATAAGCTGCTGTCTGAGAACTGGTTTGTGTTGCGTAACATCACCTATGAGCTAACCGACAGCCATGGCGACGTCGTGCGTCACAAACGCGAGGTGTACGATCGCGGCAACGGTGCGACAATTCTGCTCTATAACCGTGAAAAAAACAGTGTGGTGCTGACGCGCCAGTTCCGCGTGGCGACCTACGTGAACGGTAATGAAGACGGAATGTTAATTGAGGCCTGCGCGGGTTTACTGGATGACGACTCGCCAGAGGATTGCATCCGTAAAGAGGCCATTGAAGAGACCGGCTATGCGGTAGGCGAGGTCGAAAAACTGTATTCGGTCTACATGTCACCGGGCGGCGTCACTGAACTGATTCACTTCTTTGCGGCGGAATATCACGAATCCCTGCGCGAGAACGCTGGTGGCGGTGTCGAAGATGAGGCCATTGATGTGCTGGAAATGCCTTTTCCTCAGGCCATGGCGTGGGTGAAAGACGGACGCATTCGTGATGGTAAAACCATCATGTTATTGCAGCACGCCCTGATCGCAGGCAGGCTAACGCTGTAATCCTGCACGAAGCCGATGCGCAAACCATCGCATCGGCTTTCCGCTTTATACGCACGTCATCACGCTGTCGGCGACGCACTCCGGGTGCGCCTGCAGACGCGCCAGTGCCTCGGCATACGAAGGCATCGAATGGGCCGCACCCGGTCGCTCCACACATAATGAGGCAAACGCGGCCGCATACAGCGCCGCCTGATCCAGCGCAACGCCCGCCGCGAGCCTGGCCGCCAGCGCGCCGTTAAACGCATCACCCGCGCCGGTCGTATCCAGCGGGGTGGCAGGAAACACGGGAATATGCCGTTGCTGCTGGCCGTCAGACAGTAACGCACCCGCCGTCCCCAGTGTAATAATGATCTGGCGCGCCCCTTTGCGATGCAGAATTTCTGCCGCCTGCCGGGCACTGCGGATATCGTTGACGTTGATGCCGGTCAGCAGCCTCGCTTCCGTACTGTTCGGGGTCAGCAGATCGACTTTTGCCAGCAACGTATCGCTGATTTTTTGAAACGGCGCGGGATTAAGAATCACAAAGGTATTGGCGGCCCGCGCATTATCAATCATGCGCTGTATCGCGCTCAGGTTGTTCTCGAGCTGGACCAGCAGAATGTCCGCCGCCGCGACGGTGGGTTTGCAGCGCGTGACTTCCGCCGCCGTCACGGTAAGGTTGGCGCCTGGATAGACGGAAATCATGTTTTCGGCGTCGTTTCCGGCAACGTAGATCAACGCATTGCCGGTGGGTTTCTCCTTACAGGTGAACAGTGTAATCGCATCAAACCCGGTTTTTTCCAGATGGCGGCGGGCAAACACACCAAAGTCGTCCTTGCCCACTTTGCCAATATAGTGCACCCGGGCACCCGCGCGCAGTGCGGCGGTGGCCTGATTCGCACCTTTACCGCCCGGTCCCATCATGCTGTGCTGAGCAATCAGCGATTCGCCCGGCAGGGGAAAGCGGCGCATACCGGCGACAATATCCAGATTGAATGAACCAAACACACAGACTTTGCCTTTCATTTTCGCTCCCCAAAGTGGCGTTCGGCAGCCAGGCAGGCACCACGGCAGCCCGTGTAATCGGTGGCATGACTGAACACGATCCGTAAACCGTGGCGCGTGACGGGCGGCCGCAAACTGCGCTGAATGTGGTGTTGTAACTGCGCCAGCGGAAAACCGGCCATCGCCAGCACGCCACCGCCCAGAATCAGGTATTCCGGATCGAGGATGTTCATTTCACTGGCGATCAGGTGCGCCAGCCGCTGGACGAAGGCCTGCAGATCGGGATGATCCCCGTGTCGCGCAAACAGTTGTGACAGGGCGGTGTCCGGCTGATGCGTCGCCGCCCACTGGCTCAGCCAGTGACCGGAGATCAGCGTTTCCGCACAGCCGCGATTGCCGCACGGGCAGGGCAGGTCATTGCCGGGCAGGGGAATATGCCCCAGTTCACCCGCGCCGCCATGATGACCATGATAAAAGCGGCCTTCCAGCCACAGGCTGTTGCCTAAACCGGTGCCGGGATACAATCCCACCGCGTTGTCGGGCAGGGCATCAAGCTGTAGCAGATCCCATAACATCAGGTGGTTGACGTCTTTATCCATGGCGACCGGCACGCCCAGTCGCTTGCTCAACTGGGCTGCCACAGGTTGCCCATCCAGTGCCTGAATAAAGGGTAACGAGATAACCTGCTGACGATCGCGGCTGAGAATACCCGGGAGCCCGAGCATTACGCCGCTAATCGCTTGTGACGCCAGCGTGTCAATAATCACATCGCCCAGGGCGTGAAGCGCATCCGTTTGCTGTGCCCAACTGGCGGTCGCTATTTTACGGAATCCGCACCAGTGCTGGCCGTCTTCCATCAGTTGCAGTCGGGTGCTGGTGCCACCGATATCCATTCCAAGCCAGCGTTGTTTCATGCAGACTCCTGTGCCAGTCCCTGTGCGGCATCAATGCTGCTGCGCATCATGTCCCAGGCGGTGCTGAGATCGTCATGCACGTTGAACAGGCCTGAGGTGCCGACAATCAGCACGTCTGCGCCCGCCTCCAGTAGCGTGCGGTAGGTTCGTTGATTACAGGAGCCGTCAATTTCGATGAGGAAGTCATAGCCCTGTGCCTGTTTCAGGGCCTTAAGCTGCTGGATCTTCTGCACCATCTCGGGAATAAATGGCTGCCCGGCATAACCCGGATCGACCGTCATTACGGTGATCTTCTCCAGCAGATGAATATAGTGATGAATAAACGACACGGGCGTAGCGGGATTTAAAACCACGCCCGGCTTTTTCCCCAGATGGCGGATCAGGTTGATCACCCGGAAGGCATCGCGGTTGATGGTCTCCGCATGCGGACAGATATAGTCTGCTCCCGCTTTCGCGACGGCCTCGATAAAATCGGTCGGCTGTTCCACCATCAGGTGAACGTCTATCGCTACGGGCGTATGCGGACGAATTTGCTCAATAAAGAACGGCGACAGCGTGATGTTTTTGACGTAATGCCCGTCCATGATATCAACGTGCAGGAAATCAGCGCGGGTGTTCAGGACCGCCAGCTGCTGTTTAATCTCCATCAGATTCATGCACATTAATGACGGCGAGATTTGAATACGCATCATACTTCCTTTTTCTCAGTCAAGGGATTCAGGGCCGCGCTTAAACGTTTGCTGCGCGTTACGGCCCGGCTTTCATTCAGTCGGGCTTTGCCCTGTTTAACGGCCAGCACCACAATCAATACCGCGCCCCACATTGCCAGGCTGACGTGCGGACTGATGTTCATCAGACTGAACCCGGTGGAAAGAATTTGTAGCGCGATCAGCGCCAGCACGACGCCGGTGACCCGGCCAAAGCCGCCATTGGGATCGGTGCCACCAAGGATGATGGCCAGCACGGTGAGTAAGAGATAGGCATCGCCATAACCCATGCGGGCGGAGTTAAAGCGCGCCATCATCACCAGCCCCGCCAGTACGCACAACAGGCTGGAAAGGATATATACCAGCATCACCATGCGGTGCGTGTTGATGCCGCTAAACCAGGTCGCGTTGATGTTGCTGCCGCCCATATAGATGCACTTACCGGCGCGGGTTTTGCCCAGAAACAGGGCCAGCAGGGCGGCCGCCAGCAGAAAGAGCCACAGGGGCAACGGCACGCCCAGTAAGGTATCGGCACCCAGAGCCCTTACAACGGGAGGCATACCGCTTACCGCCGCGCCTTTGGTCAGCCAGATACCGATGCCGTTAATCGTGATCATGGTTGCCAGCGTCACCAGGATGGGATGTGCGCCAATGCGCGTTACCATGACGCCGGTAATCAGGCCAATGAGTGCAGCAATCAGCATCGCACCCAGTACTGCCAGCAGTAACCACACGAGTTGCTGAGCGGTTCCGGCCCCGTCCGGCACCCTGTTTAGTAAGACCCAGGCGATAAACAGGCTGGTCAGATTGGCGGTGGTGATAAGCGCCAGATTGAGTCCGCCACTCAGGATGGCAATAAACATCGCCAGGGTGAGTAAGCCCAGTTCCGGCAGTTGGAACGCCATGCTGAGGAAAGTGGCGTCGGTAAAAAAGCGGCCGGGTAACAGAATGCCGAACAGCGCCAGCGAGAAGGCAATCAGAAGCAGCAGGCCAACATTGGTGCCATCCGGTTTTAACGCAGCGAATCTTTTCATCTCTGTTTCTCTCCTCAGACAAAGCTGACGTCAGTTTCTTTGCGCTTCTTAAAGTGGGTGACAGCAATGGCGGCCATGATGACGGTACCGACCACGATGTTCATGAAGTAGTTGGATACGCCAATCAGGTTGAGTCCGTTCTTCAGAACCGCGATCAGGAAAACCCCCATCAAGGTGCCACTGACGGTGCCCTTGCCGCCCATCAGACTGGCTCCGCCCAGTACGGTTGCCGCCAGCACATCCAGCTCACCACCCACCAGGGCGTTGGGGACGACTTCACCCATGCGGTAGACCTGAACCAGTCCGCCAATCGCGGCCATGGCCCCCAGCCAGCCATAGGCAAAGAGGGAGATCAGGCCAACGCGAATCCCGATACGCCGTGCGGATTCCGCATCGCCGCCCACGGCATAGAGTTGACGACCTAAATGTGTTTTGTTGAGGAGCAACGCTGTCAGCGCCGCAATGAGCAACAGGATGAGCAGCGGCAGGCCGAGCTGAAAGGCTTGTCCCTGCCATTCGAACGGCAGCACGTTACGCAGCGTGATCCACCAGTCCGGAAGCTGATACAGGCTGCGTCCACCGGTCACCCACATCAGCAGGCCATACAGCAGCGACTGCATACTAATGGTGATGATGATGGAGACGACCCGGAGCCAGGTGATCAGCCAGGCGTTAATGACACCAAACAGCGTGCCGCAGGCTATCGCCAGTGCAATACTCAGCGGCGCGTTAGCAAACTGGTAATGCACAAACAGCGAGGCGATCAGGTACTGCACCACAGAGGCGACGGCCGCAAAGGAAATATCAATGCCGCCGGTCACCAGCACGACAAACAGTCCGAGGGCGAAAATGCCGGTAACCGCGTAACTCTCGGCCAGATCCAGCAGGTTTTGCACGGTCAGAAACTGGTCGCTGGCGAAGGAGAAAATCACAATGAACAGCAACAATACCCACGTCAGCCAGCCCTGGCTGGAATGAGGACGTAAACGGGAAAAATCAGGCATTGATCACCTCCGCCAGTTGCTGTTGCGCTATGCGGTCTGGTTGATATTCGGCCTGGATGGTGCCCTCGCGGAAATGCAAAATGCGGTCGCAGTTGTACCAGACCTCGGGGACTTCATCGGAAATCAAAATGATCGACAGGCCTTCGCGTGCCAGTTCGTGAATAAGTTGATAAATACTCGCTTTTGCCCCCACATCCACGCCGACGGTGGGCGAATCGAGGATGAGCAGGCGCGGCTGCGTCAGGACCCATTTCGCCAGCACAATCTTTTGCTGATTGCCGCCGGACAGCGTTGAGATGGCTAACTGTGGATCGGCAACGCGCACGCCCAGTTGCTGAATCCACTGAAGAATCAGCTTGTTCTTGCGGTATTCATCAATCAGGTGGAAGCGGTTTTGCAGCTGGTTAAGAATGGGCAGCACCATATTGTCGGCCACCGATTGTTGCTGAATCAGCCCCAGCGTCAGGCGATCCTCAGATACATAGCCAATCCCGGCTTTGATGGCATCTTCATGACTGCGAAAGCGCACGGGTTTACTGTCCAGCCAGATCCTGCCGCGGTCAGGCCGGGTCATGCCGAACAGGGAAAGCGCCAGCTCAGTACGTCCCGATCCCAGCAGACCACACAGCCCCAGCACCTCACCTTCGTACAGCCGAAAATTAACATCGTGGTACTGACCTGCACGGTGCAGGTTTTCCACTTCCAGAATGACCCGATCACCGTTGCGCGTAGAAGTTTTTAACTGATAATCAAGTTTTTGCCCGGTCATCAGCTCGGTGAGATGGTGCGGCGTCATAGCCTGCGCCGGCCAGCAGCCAACCTTGCGGCCGTCGCGAATGACGGTTACGCGATCTGATATTTCCAGCACCTCGTCCAGGCGATGGCTGACAAAGACCACACAAATCTTTTTCTGTTTGAGATAGCGTACCGTGCGCAGCAGTTGATTGACTTCGGTACGGGTGAGGGAAGCGGTGGGCTCATCCATGATCACCAGCCGCGCATCCGCCGCCAGCGCGCGACAAATGGCGACCTGTTGTCGCTGAGCGATGGAAAGGTGTGCGACACTCTCGTCAAGATTGAGGTCAAACTGCAGTTCCTCAACAATACGCCGGGCACTGTCAACCAGGGTTTTGCGCTGATGCCAGCCAAATAACCCGCGCAGATTGTGTTCAAATGCGATGTTTTCGGCCACGCTCAGGTTCGGGAACAGGGACAGATCCTGATAGATGACCTGAATACCAAAGTCTCTGGCCTGCTGAGTCGAGAGGCGGGGCAAGCAGTCTCCGTCACCTAAACGAATTTCGCTGCCACGATCCGGCGCATGTACGCCGGATATCACTTTAATGAGCGTACTTTTGCCACAACCATTGGTACCGGCAAGGCAGTGCACTTCGCCCGCCAGCAAGGTCAGCGAGATATCGCTCAGAGCACGATTCCCCCCAAAGGTTTTCGACAGTTTTTCCAGGGTGATAAGCCTTTGCGGCGCGACCGATTGCATCATTACAGCCCCAGCTTGATCAGGTTAGGCAGGTTAGCTTTATCCAGACTTTCCGTGTTGTTGCCCAGAATGGTGTGCGTTGTCTGATCCACTTTCACCTTGCCCAGGCCGTCAATCGTCATACCGTCCGTAATCGGTTCGTTCTTCTCCACCTTCTCGGCAATACGGATAAACACTTCACCGGCGGTATGTGGATTCCAGATATAGCCGCCCTTGATCGCCCCGCGGTTAACCAGTTGCGCGCCCTGACCCGGACTGAACGCCCCAATGACACAGACCTGATTGGTTTTATTGCGGTTCATAACGGCGCGACCGGCACCAATAGGGCCCTGCGAACCGAAGGCTAAAATGCCTTTCAGATCGGGATACTTAGACATCAGTTCATTGGTGGTACGGATGGACTCGTCCAGGGATTCGCCTACGCCAAATTTGTCCGTAACCAACTGCATGTTGGGATAGTGCTGCTTTTGATAATCCAGCGCGGCATCGGTCCACTGCTGATGAAGCGGCACCGTCAGGCTCCCCACGTATATGGCGTATTTCCCTTCGTCATGCATACATTGCGCCAGCGCTTTCATATGATTGATGCCGTGCGTTGCGGCATCCACTAATTCAAAGTCCCAGTTTGCAAACTTCTGGCCTGGCGATTCGTGGGTAATGACTTTGATGCCGGCTTCACGGGCGCGCTGCAAGACGGGCTCAAGCACTTTGGGGTCGTTGGGGACGACGCCGATAATGTCCACTTTCTGGGCAATCAAATCTTCAATGGCACGCACCTGCAGGGCTGGATCGGCTGCGGTCGGCCCCACCATCCAGGCGTCAATGCCGCGTTTGGCCGCTTCGCTTTTAATTCCGGCTTCCATAGCGTTGAACCACGGAATACCACCGATTTTCACCACGATGCCCATGCGTATTTTGTCCGCCGCATGGGACTGAAAAGCCAGTAATGCGAACAACGAACAGGCGATAAGCTGTTTTTTCATAAAGGCTCCATTTAATTATTTATAAGCTGCACAGACTGGGGGCGCTGCGAGCAGTCAATAATATTGACGCCGTTCCAGGCCAGTTCCTGTTCCAGCTCTTTATCTTTCAACTGGTCAGTAATGAGAAAATCCACATCACGGTAATGGCAAATACGCGCGAATGAGGGCCGAAGAAACTTAGAGCTATCCAGTAATAAATGTTTTCGTTCTGCTGCCAGAATCAGCTGTTGTTTTAAATGTGCATGACGTTCATTTCCTTCGCGTAAATAACCGTCATTGCCCAGACTGCTGCATGAAAAAAAGATCTTATTTATTTGAAACTCTTTTAACGGCTGCTCGGTAACAATGCCGTGAAAATCTTCATAACGATCTGAATATTCTCCGCCCAGACAAATGGTGCGAATACTGCCGCGCGCTGCCAGCGTCTGGACAATGCGTAACGAATTGGTTAATACCGTTAATTCAATATCCGGTAATTGCCGTGCCAGATAAAAACACGTGGTACTACTGTCGAGTAATAAGCAGTCGCCCACACTAATAAAATCCAGCGCGCGTTTCGCGATTGCCATTTTGGCGTCAACATGTTCGTTTACGCGTTGACGAAAAGACGATTCAGATTCATTAATCTCGCGATTATTAACCTGTAGCGTTGCACTGTGTCGTTTAGCCGGAACCGCACCACCATGGCTTCGCTGTAAAATACCTTTCTTTTCCAGTTGTGCTAAATCGCGGCGAATCGTTTCCTGAGAAACCCGACATAACGCGGTGAGTTCAGCGACAATAACCCGTCCGTTACACATTAATTCATCGATAATTCTCTGCTGGCGTTCAATCGGCAACATAATGGCCTCCGATGGCTATAAAGTACTGGAAGGCACGCGGCAAAAATGTGGCCTGAGCGTGGGTACGCAGGACCTGTTTTTGCAACGCGCATAAAGAGATCAGTGTTGGGTTTTAATGAAACGAAATGAAAGCAATAATATTATTTAGTGATTTGTCTCACTAAATAAGGGTTATTTAGCGGTCTCAGGATCCGCTGTGAACATTTTATCCTGCATTCTGCGGCGACTCTATCATGCCCGCTTTTGCCCGTTTATGTGTATTTGACCGCTTTGCCTGTCCGGATAGTCCGACGAATCCGATTGAGAGAACGCTGACGAATACGCATGATGACCGCATTGCGCACGACAGGGCGCTACGGCTGTTGCAAAATGGATGTTTTTTAGGCAGTTAGCTGCGCTTGCTGGGCACTTCACAGAATGCGAACGTCGTGACGTGCGCGATTACGCTATCATCTTCCACTCAGAGAAGTTGGGGCTCGATTTTCTTAATGTGGTACAGGATGAAATCGCTGTTTGCGTTGCCTTTATTCATGGTCGCCGCCGTCCAGGCTGAACCGGTGCAGAAACTGTTTTCTGACTGGCAGTTAACCTGCAATAACGCGGCCTTTTGCGTTGCGCGCAGCACGCAGGGTGACCGTGGTTTGGTGATGACCCTGTCGCGACATGCCGGGGCGGATGACCAGCCCCTGTTACGTATTGATTACGGCAGTGCCTATAGTGGTGCGCTGCCGGGGCCGGCGCTCAAAGATAATCTGCTGGTAGATCAGCGTCGTCTTCGTCCTGATTTCAAGCACTGGGACGTAGAGCCGCATCATCTTGCCACCCGCAACCCGATTGCCATTAACGAATTTCTTGAACTCACCATGGATGCAAAAAATCTGCAGCTGACGTTCAGCGCCAGCCCACAGGTTTCATTGCGTGGCATGAAAGCGGCCCTGTTGTACATGGACGACGTACAGGGGCGGGTGAATAGCATGAGCGCCTGGGTTCGACGGGGCGAACGCAACGGCGTGCCTGCTGCTCCGGCGATTCCGCAGCTGCCACCTCCCATGGCCGCGCCTGTACCGCTGACGCGGGAAGAAACCAGTGGCCTGATTGATTACGGCACCTGGCGGGTTAATTCAGATACCTGTTCGCTCGATCCACTGCGACGCGAAGTCAGCGTCTCGCCGCTGACGGACAAAAAAGCCTTGCTGCTGGTGAGCTGTGAGATGGGGGCGTATAACGTGATCGATCGGGCGTTTGAAGTGACGCGCGCGCCGCCCTATGTGGCACGCGGTGTCAGCCTGACTTTACCCTTTACGCCGCCCGAGGGAGGAGAGCGCCAGCTGGAGCTGATTAATGCGGATTACGATGCGGCAACCGGCCAGCTTTACACCTTTGGTAAAGGGCGGGGACTGGGCGACTGCGGTACAGCGTCCCGCTGGCAGTTTAACGGTGAGCACTTTGTGTTAGCGGAATATGCCGAAGAATCAACCTGCGATGCCTGGCACAGCAGCGATGACTGGCCCACGCTCTGGGTAAGCCAGTCAGCCTCTGCGGATGGCAGCCGTTAAGGAATCGCCTGCACCATCATGGGGGAACCGGTCTGATTGCCCACCAACTCCGCCAGCAGGTTATTTACACCGTCACTCATTGGCGTGAAGCGGGTCAGGGGAGATCGGGTCACCACCACAAAAACGCCCACATTATTCTGCGGCACCATCGCTATATAGGTGATGAAACCCCCGCCACCGCCGGTTTTCTGAATGATCCCCGGACGCCCCTTTGACGGTCCCATATAAACCCAACCCATGCCGAGAGCGTCGGCTTTACCTGGCACGTCCATTCCATCCACCTTGTGAAGCTGATCGCGACGGTAGATTAATGTCTGCAGGCGATCGATCTGTGGCGTGCGGCGATTCACGGAGGAGTTCAGAAACTGCTGCATCCAGCGTCCCATATCATCCGGCGTTGAATAGACGCCACCGCTGCCGATAGCCGCCAGCGTGTTATTACACGGACTGGCTCCTTTTTCCGCCACCATTAAACGGGCGCACTGTTCGGGTGACGGGGTAAACGTGGTGTCCTTCATGCCCAGCGGGCGGGTGATCAGCTGCTGAAACAGGGCCGGATAAGGTTTATCCGCCGCACGTGACAGCGCATCACCCAACAGATCGTAACCCAGGTTGGAATAGGCCGCATTGGTGCCGGGTGCCGCTTTCAGGCTGGCGGTGTTCAGCCAGTTCCAGCGCTCACTTTGCGTAGGCCAGACAAAAACCGGACGATGCGGCTTACCGCCGGGCTGCTCGCGCGGCAGGCCACTGGTGTGAGTGGCGAGGTTAATCAACCGAATCGGTTGACCGTCGAAACCAGGGACCCGTTTTCCCGGAGGCGCATACTTACTCAGCGGATCGTCCAGACGAATCTCGCCGCGCTCGGCCATTTTTACCATCACCTCACTGGTCATTAATTTACTGAGCGAGGCAATACGAATTAACGAATCCTTTTGCGGACGAATATTGTTGCCGGGCCGGGTATCACCAAAGCTGGTAAAGACGCGCTGATTACCGTCTATTGCCACCAGGGCCATGCCGGTGGCACCACTGGCATAAAAGATATGCTCTGCATAGCGATCGACAATCTGGGAGGCCAGTAAGGGATCGGGCGCAACCTGCGCCGTGCTTTTAAGGGGAAGCAAAGAAACCAGTAAAGCCAGTAAATAAGGAGTGCGCATTTTCAACGGAGAGGGCTTCGCTATAGGAGTCGGGTGAAAACCTATAGTAATCAGTTTAAGGATGACGGGAAGAGCAAAGCACAGTTTTTTTTATTTCAGATTACAGTCAGCTGGCGATGGCGGCCATGGACATCAGCGGACGGGGGATATGTTTTGCCCCGCAGAGGCCGCCGGACCGAGCCGCTGCACTGGCGGCGTGGCGCGCCGCAGTTCATGGCCGTTTGTACATGCGCCTGGGATGGCCCACTTTGCCATACAGCATTTCTACCGTCAGAAAGCCGGTTTCCACGCAGTGCTCCAGATAGCGACGGGCGGTTGTTTTACTGAGCCCGGTTTCGGTCATCACCTCATCAACCGAAAAAAGCCGCGTGGTGGCTGGCGTAAAAAGTGTCTGGACCCGCGCGAGAGTCGTTTCCTCAATACCTTTGCTGCCGTTATCGTGCGGGTAGTTCTTCGCCTGTAGCTGATAAAGGACATCGACATTTTTCTGATCGACAATCTTCCATGTGCGCTGCTGGTCTGCGAAAGCGATAAAGTTGGCAAGCGAGCGGTTAAGCCGTTTCCAGGACACAGGTTTAAGGACGTAATCGAAGGCACCGTTGCGGATGGCCTGGCTACAGGTATCCATATCACTGGCCGCCGTAATAAAAATAATGGAACAGTTTGCGTGGGCCAGCAACGGATCGCCAATCAGGGTGATGCCTTTGCCATCGGGCAGATAATTATCCAGCAATAGCAGCTGTGGCGCACTGATGGCAAGCTGCTGTCTGGCTTCTGCCAGTGACCCGGCGATACCGATCAGCCTGAGTTCAGGGTGTTTACCAATCAGTTCGGCATGAAGCTGAGCCAGTTCAGGCTCATCTTCCACAATCAGGACAGTCACAGGCTCATGTTGCATCGCGGACCTTCTCCGTTTCCGTTACGGGACAGCGGTGGGTTTGCGCGCAGGGGATAAACAGCGAGAAAATGGCGCCACGTGGCACATTGTCGCTGACCTCAATGGTGCCCCCTGCGCGGGTAATATAGCTTTTTGTTAAATACAGCCCGATACCGTGATCGCCCCGGGTTTTCGTGGTGACGCCACGTTCAAACATGTGTTCGCGGATGGCAGGTGCAATGCCCACGCCGTGATCCGCCACTTCGATGATCAGCTCACGGGCGCTGAGCTTAATCAGCACTTCAACAGGTTCATGAGGCATCGGGGCGCGTTGCGTGGCTTCAATCGCGTTGTCCAGCAAATTGCCAATGACCGAGATCAGTTCAGCCTCTGACAGTGGGGGAAAGGGCTTGTCCATCAGGCATGCGGGATCAAAGTGGAGGATAACGCCTTTTTCTCTGGCGCGTGCCGCTTTGCCCAGTAACAAGCCGCACAGCAGTGGCGAGCTGAAGCGTGCGGAGACAAAGTCCAGCCACTCCTGCTCGTGTTCTGACTGCGCCTCAATGTAGTCAATCGCGTCTTCAAAACGCCCCATGTGCAACAGCCCGGAAAGCGTGTTCATTCGGTTAAGCTGCTCATGCCGCATAATGCGCAGATTATCGACATAACGTTTCACCTGGCTGAGCTGGGCGCTAAGGGAGTCGATGTCGTTAAAATCGCGGAAGGAGATTACCCAGCCCATCAGCGCGTCCTCCAGCATGATACGTACCCGGCTGGCGATGACGGTGAGCGCGTTAAACTGGCTAATCTCATCGTGGGTATCTTTCTCCAGCATCACGGGCTGCGATAAAAAGGGGACGGGCGAAATGATCTGGCTGACAGACTGCCCTCGCAGCGCCTCGGCGGACTGTGAAAGGCCTAACAGCTTTCGGGCGGCCTGGTTGATCACTTCGATCTGCAGGTGTTCATTGATGACAATCACGCCTTCATAGATCGATTCCATCATGGCGTTTTGCTGACGGACCATCAGGCCGATCTCGCGCGGTTCCAGCGAGAAAATCTGTTTTTTAATATTGCAGGTGAAAAACCAGGAGAAAATAAACAGGGCGATAAGCACCAGGGCCGCCACGATCAGCAGGTTGATCATGTTGCTGAACGTGATGGCATCCAGATAGCGGGCGAGATAACCAACGGACACGATACCGACCACCTGCCCGCGATCGTTCAGGATAGGCGATTTGCTGCGCAGGGAGATTCCCAGTCCGCCTGTCCGGATGGTGGTGATACTTTTCCCTGCCAGTACTGCCGCGTTGTCTCCGCCGACCAGGGGTTTGCCAACCCGGTCCGCCGTCACCGAGTGAAAAAGGTGCAGGCCACGGTTATCGCCAATCACCATAAAACTGGCATCGCTTTTCCGGGCAATAGCCCTCATCAGCATATTAATGGCCGGGATATCCCGATCCGCCACCGCTTTTCTCAGTTCCGGAATCAGCGCGATTTCGTCTGCCTGCACCTTCGCGCGCATGCTCATCGCCTGATAAAGCTGCCGGGTGATGCTGACGTAGTAATAGCTTCCCAGTAACACGAACAGGACAGACGAAAAAACAACGAGCGAAAGAAACAGCTTTGTTTGAAATGACAATTTCATGACTGTCACGCGCATTTTGGAATAATAACTTCAATGTATCATCTTTTTAACAACAGACACTACATGCGTTTATCTGTTTGATATTAATGGGATTAAATCGTTTTCAGAGGGCAGGGAAGCGTCAGCAAAGGACAAACAACGGCTGCGGGGAATAAAAACCATAAACACCACGACGATTACCAGGATGCGGATCACGCTCTGGAAATAACACCATTAAAACTTTATGCCAGATACCTTCTCCTTCACGTAATTCCGCTTTTTTTCACGGCATTCTGAAAAAAAACGATGATGCAAAGAGGTTAATAATGCGCTCACCTGATAATTCTTTTCTGTCTGATACGCTGGCCCGTTCACCGCGCAGGAAAACCCTGAAGGAGCAGTGGTGGCATATTATGGATAACTGGAAAGTCGGGATTATCCCTCTTCCTCTGTTTGTGCTGGCCGGTGTGCTCATTGCACTGGACTGCCTGAGCGGGAAACTGGCCAGCGATATCGTCGTCATGGTCGCCACGCTGGCCTTTTTTGGTTTTGCCTGCGGTGAATTTGGTAAACGTCTGCCGGTGGTGGGCCGTCTGGGCGCCGCAGCTATCTGCGCAACCTTTATTCCCTCTGCGCTGGTCTATTACGGGTTACTTCCCGATATTGTGGTGACCTCAACAACGCAGTTCTATAAATCGACCAATATTCTCTATCTCTATATTTGCTGCATCATCGTCGGCAGCATCATGAGCATGAACCGTACGGTGCTGATTCAGGGCTTTCTGCGCATCTTTTTCCCCATGCTGTGCGGTGAAATCGTGGGCATGATTGTCGGCATGGGCGTCGGATTAGCGTTGGGGCTGGAGCCGTTCCAGATTTTCTTTTTTATCATTCTGCCCATTATGGCGGGTGGCGTCGGCGAAGGGGCCATTCCGCTCTCCATCGGCTATGCGGCGTTGCTCCATATGGATCAGGGCGTGGCGCTGGGCCGTATCCTGCCGATGGTGATGCTGGGGGGCGTGACCGCCATTATTATTTCCGGCTGCCTGAACCAACTGGGTAAACGTTATCCGCACCTCACCGGGGAAGGCCAGCTGATGCCGAATGTCACGAACGTTGAGCCCGAGCCGCTGCAGTCCGTTTTTTCCGGTAAAGTTGACGTAACGGCCATTGCCTCCGGGGCGCTGCTTGCGGTGCTGCTCTATATGGTAGGGATGCTGGGGCAGAAGCTGACAGGGCTGCCTGCGCCGGTAGGGATGCTGTTCCTGGCCGTGCTGGTGAAACTGGTCAATGGCGTTTCGCCCCGTATTCTGGCCGGTTCTCAGGTGGTCTATCGCTTTTTCCGCACCGCAGTGACCTATCCCGTCCTGTTCGCTGTCGGTGTGGCCATTACGCCGTGGCATGTGCTGGTCACCGCGTTTACGCTCACCAATCTGCTGGTCATTATCAGCACGGTCAGTGCGCTGGTCGCAACGGGCTTTTTTGTCGGGAAAAAGATTGGCATGCATCCCATTGATGTCGCCATTGTTTCCTGCTGCCAGAGTGGGCAGGGCGGGACGGGCGATGTAGCCATTCTTACCGCCGGTAACCGCATGGGCCTGATGCCGTTTGCTCAGATCGCGACGCGTATCGGTGGAGCCATCAACGTTTCGCTCTCTTTGCTGCTGCTGAGCCACTTTTTAAAGTAACGGTTGTTAAGGTCAGCAAGGCGACCTGTAAGGTGCCTTGCTGACGCGTTTCGTCTGCTTCAATCGTATGTTACCAGGGCGCGAGCACTTCACTTCATATGTTTAATGACGAGAGGGCTTTGCACTTTTAAGGGTCTTTAGCGTCAGTTGAATCCCGTCTCAGGCATTCTGATAAAGATCCCAGCGGTTGCCATAGATGTCTTCAAACACTACCACCGTGCCGTAGGCTTCCTGTCTGGGTTCCTCACAAAAGTGCACCCCTTTTGCCTTCATAGCGTGATAATCCCGCCAAAAATCATCCGTCTGAAGAAACAAAAAGACACGGCCACCGCACTGGTCTCCGATAAAACCGGCCTGACGTTCGTTTGATGCGCGCGCCAGCAGAAGATGGCAGTCGCTGTCGGGGTTCGGTGAGACGACAACCCAGCGCTTGCCCGGTTGGGGCGTGTCTTCAATTAGGGTGAAACCCAGTTGATCCCGGTAGTACTCAATGGCGCGGTCGTAATCATCAACCACCACGGCAATATAGCCCATGCATCGCTTTTGCGTTCTCATCCTTTACCTCGTCAGCGGATCACCAGAAAAACTGAGTTCACCTCACTGTCGCTGAAACGGAACGGGCGATGCAACGTTAATCACACTTATTGTTTCTGTGCTGCCAGCCATTGAGCGTCCGGGCGAGGAAAAGGATTTGATTGCAACGGGCACGGCGAAAAACGTGGTTACCGAAGAAGGTGGGTTTTCAGAAAGCAGCACGCCAGCGTCAGGCTGGCGTGCTGAGAGCAAAACCGCGATCCGGCTGAGGAAGCCGGATCGCGTGAGTGCGAGGATTATGCCGGTTTCAGCAGGGCTTCGGCATGGCTGACGATGTTTTCTATCGTGAAGCCAAACTCCGCGAACAGCTTTTCTGCTGGCGCAGATTCACCGAATGTAGCCATCCCGACAATGGCACCGTCCAGCCCGACATACTTATACCAGTAATCTGCAATGCCTGCTTCCACGGCCACGCGTGCTTTCACAGCGGAAGGCAGCACAGATTCGCGATAAGCCGCATCCTGCGCGTCGAACAGATCCGTTGAAGGCAGTGAAACGACCCGCACCTTATGGCCGCCGGTCGTCAGCTTCGTTGCTGCGCCCAGCGTGATCTCCACTTCAGAGCCGGTGGCAATCAGAATGACGTCTGGCGTGCCCTCACAGTCTTTCAGGACGTAACCGCCGCGTTTGATATTCGCCACCTGTTCCGCCGTACGCTCCGGCTGTGCCAGATTCTGACGCGACAGGATCAGGGCGGTAGGCCCATGATGACGCTCAATCGCAGCCTGCCAGGCTACAGCGGTTTCCACCTGATCGCACGGACGCCAGACGCTCATATTCGGCGTAACGCGCAGGCTGGCAATCTGCTCTACCGGCTGGTGGGTTGGACCATCTTCACCCAGACCGATTGAGTCATGGGTATAAACCAGAATCTGGCGGGCCTTCATCAGGGCCGCCATGCGCGCGGCATTACGGGCGTACTCGACGAACATCAGGAAGGTCGCGGTATAGGGCACAAAACCACCGTGGTGGGCAATACCGTTACCAATGGCTGTCATACCAAATTCACGCACACCGTAGTGGATGTAGTTCCCGGCCGGATCCTCTTTGATGGATTTTGAACCTGACCAGATGGTGAGGTTACTGGGGGCGAGGTCGGCAGAGCCGCCCAGGAATTCAGGCAGCATTTTGCCGTAGGCTTCCAGTGAATTTTGCGAGGCCTTGCGGCTGGCGATTTTTTGCGGATTCGCCTGCAGATCGGCAATGAATCGGGCAGTTTCCGCTTCCCAGTTTGCGGGCATTTCGCCGTTCATACGCCGCGTATATTCTGCGGCCAGTTCAGGATAAGCCTGCTGATACGCGGCAAACTTATCGTTCCAGGCTTTTTCGCGCGCCGCGCCAGCTTCTTTGGCATCCCACTGCTGGTAAATCTCTTGCGGGATTTCAAACGCCGGATAATTCCAGCCCAGTTGCTTGCGCGTCAGGGCGACTTCTTCTTCACCCAGCGCGGCCCCGTGTGCCTCTTCTTTACCGGCTTTATTCGGTGAACCAAAGCCAATAACCGTGCGGCAGATAATCAGTGACGGCTTATCGGTGACGCTTTGCGCTTCTTTAATTGCGGCTTTAACGGCCTCGGCATCGTGACCATCAATTTCACCGACCACGTGCCAGTTATAGGCTTCGAAACGTTTGTGCGTGTCATCCGTAAACCAGCCTTCGGTCTCTCCATCGATGGAAATGCCGTTGTGGTCATAGAAGCCGATCAGTTTGCCCAGACCAAGCGTTCCGGCCAGTGAGCAGACTTCGTGGGAAATCCCCTCCATCAGACAGCCGTCGCCCATAAACACGTAGGTGAAGTGGTCAACGATATCGTGTTGTGGACGGTTAAACTGCGCAGCCAGCGTCCGTTCCGCAATGGCCAGACCCACGGCGTTTGCCAGACCCTGACCCAGCGGACCGGTCGTGGTTTCCACGCCCGGCGTGTAGCCAATTTCCGGGTGGCCCGGTGTTTTGGAGTGCAGCTGGCGGAAGTTTTTTAGCTCTTCAATCGGTAAATCGTACCCGGTCAGGT
Organism: Pantoea sp. BS_8; assembly: GCF_041954965.1. NCBI lineage: Bacteria > Pseudomonadati > Pseudomonadota > Gammaproteobacteria > Enterobacterales > Erwiniaceae > Pantoea > Pantoea sp. BS_8. The sequence continues at coordinate 181,849 of NZ_JAVAXU010000003.1, read as the reverse complement.
GCAGCAAACTGTAAAGCAGCATTGAGCCGTGACCGTTAGACAGGATAAAGCGGTCGCGATCCAGCCAGGCGGGGTTGGTCGGATTATGCTTGAGGAAATCGCGCCACAGCACTTCGGCGATATCTGCCATGCCCATTGGCGCACCAGGATGACCGGATTTTGCTTTTTGTACCGCATCCATACTTAATGCGCGAATCGCATTCGCCAACTCTCTGCGTGAGGACATAAAGGGTCTCCCTTGTTAAGCATCAGGGCGGGAGTGAGCCCGCCCGGTAAAAGAGGGGAAAAACTACAGGCGCGCCGCCAGCACATCTTCCAGTTTTTGCTGGTCAACGGCGAACTGGCGAATACCGTCTGCCAGTTTTTCGACCGCCATAGGGTCCTGATTATGTTCCCAGCGGAACTCCGCTTCGGACAGCGGCGACGGCTGATGGAAACATTCAGTGGAAGGCTCAAGCTTACGCTCTACGGGCGCCTCGCTGTTCTGCAACTCCTCCAGCAGGTTAGGTGACAGCGTCAGCCGATCACACCCGGCCAGCGCCAGTACCTGTTCGACCTTACGGAAGCTGGCACCCATGATGATGGTGTCATAGCGATGCTTCTTATAATAATCGTAAATACGGCGCACCGATTTCACGCCCGGATCTTCGTCGACGTTATACGGGTCCATGGGCTTGCGGCTGTTGTACCAGTCATAGATACGGCCGACAAACGGCGAAATCAGATAAACCCCGGCTTCGGCGCAGGCGCGCGCCTGGGCAAAGGAGAACAGCAGCGTCAGGTTGCACTGGATACCATTCTTTTCCAGCTCTTCTGCGGCTTTAATGCCTTCCCATGTGGAGGCCAGTTTGATCAGGATGCGAGAGCGATCAATGCCGTGCTCTTCATACATGCGGACCAGCTTTTCTGCTTTCGTGACGCACATGCCACGATCGAAGGAGAGGCGCGCATCCACTTCGGTCGAAACACGGCCTGGTATGCTTTTCAGAATTTCCATACCGAGGTTAATGGCCACTTTATCGCTGGCGTTAATAATCTGCGTTTCTTTGCTGCCACCCTGTTTTTTCGCGTAGTCGATGGCGTCATCAATCAGATGTTTGTAAGGCTGGAGAGCAGATGCTTTCAGGATAAGCGAAGGGTTAGTCGTCGCATCTTGTGGGTGATAATTACGGATGGACTCAATATCGCCACTGTCAGCCACCACGGTCGTGAACTGTTTAAGGGCTTCAAGCTGGTTCATTTCTACACTCCTTGAAAAATACGTTGTAACAAAAGGGAACACCTCTGGCCTCGTGCCCTAATCAGTGCAGACATTACCCGTCGTAGTAACGCCGACTCACCACATTGCAACAGACCAGGTGCAGTGAAAATGCGTTTTCTCTGAATGTTGTGCGATGAGGGTTGTGCGCAACCACCCGAGATGACATTTCTGCGGATAATGACTGTCCAGCCATTAAGGATAGCAGCCATGAAAAATGACGCAGGGTAGACTGTGGCAATCTGTGCGTTAAGAAAGAAGGTTCTTTGAACCGCCTCACCGCTTTGTGATGGTGTGCTTTCTATACTGAACATCCACTTACCTGGCGAAGAAGGATGTCAAATGGATGACCAACTGAAGCAGAGTGCGCTTGATTTTCATCAGTATCCCACTCCCGGAAAAATTCAGGTTTCCCCCACCAAACCTCTTGCCACCCAGCGGGATTTGGCGCTGGCCTATTCTCCTGGCGTGGCGGCGCCCTGTTTAGAAATCGCCGCCGATCCGCTGGCGGCGCACAAGTACACCGCGCGCGGCAATCTGGTGGCGGTGATTTCAAACGGTACGGCGGTACTGGGGCTGGGGAACATCGGCGCACTGGCCGGGAAACCGGTGATGGAAGGCAAGGGCGTTCTGTTTAAGAAATTCGCGGGCATTGACGTTTTTGATATTGAGGTCGACGAACAGGATCCCGATAAGCTGATCGAGGTGATTGCCGCGCTGGAACCCACGTTTGGCGGAATCAATCTTGAAGATATTAAAGCGCCCGAGTGTTTTTATATCGAACAGCAACTGCGGCAGCGCATGAAAATTCCGGTGTTTCACGATGACCAGCATGGCACGGCCATCATCTGTACGGCGGCGGTGCTGAACGGACTACGCATCGTCAACAAGGCTATCGCTGATGTACGGCTGGTGGTGTCAGGCGCGGGCGCATCGGCCATTGCCTGTATGAACCTGCTGGTCGCGCTGGGCTTGCAGAAAGACCATATTCAGGTGTGCGATTCGAAAGGGCTGATTTACCGTAACCGCGAACCCAATATGGCGGCCACCAAAGCCGATTATGCCGTGGAGGATCACGGCAAGCGCACGCTGGCCGACGTGATCGAGGGTGCAGATATTTTCCTGGGCTGTTCCGGTCCGGATGTCCTGACGCAGGATATGGTGAAAAGCATGGCGAAAGATCCGCTGATTCTGGCGCTGGCAAATCCCCATCCCGAAATTCTGCCGCCGTTGGCGAAAGCCGTACGGCCGGATGCGATTATCTGCACCGGACGTTCTGATTTTCCTAATCAGGTGAACAACGTGCTCTGCTTCCCGTTTATCTTTCGTGGCGCGCTGGATGTGGGGGCCACCGCCATCAATGAAGAGATGAAGCTGGCGGCCGTACACGCCATTGCCGAACTGGCACAGGCGGAACAAAGCGACGTAGTGGCTTCGGCCTATAGCGATCAGGACCTGCGCTTCGGACCGGACTATCTGATTCCCAAACCCTTTGATCCACGTTTAATCGTGCAGATAGCCCCTGCCGTGGCGAAAGCGGCGATGGCGTCCGGCGTGGCAACCCGGCCTGTGGCCGACTTTGATGCCTACCGGGAGCAACTCACGGAGTTTGTGTATAAGACCAACCTGTTTATGAAGCCGATCTTTTCCCAGGCGCGTAAAGCCCCGAAGCGGGTGGTGATGGCGGAGGGCGAAGAGGTGCGGGTGCTGCATGCTACGCAGGAGCTGGTCTCGCTGGGGCTGGCGAAACCCATCCTGATAGGTCGCCCCAACGTGATCGCCATGCGGTTAGAAAAACAGGGGCTCAAAATTGAGGCTGGAAAGGATTTTGAAATCGTGAATAACGAATCCGATCCCCGCTTTAAAGCGTACTGGAATGAGTATTACCAGATGATGAAGCGGCGCGGTGTCACCCCCGAGCAGGCGCAGCGCGCCGTTATTGGCAATCCGACCCTCATCGGTGCCATCATGGTCTACCGTGGTGAGGCCGATGCGCTGATCTGCGGCACCATCGGCGATTATAACGAGCACTACGAGATTGTGGAGCGCGTGCTGGGCCTGCGGAGTGATGTGAAGGTGGCCGGTGCCATGAATGCGCTGTTACTGCCGAATGGCAACACGTTTATTGCGGATACTTACGTCAACGCCGATCCTACACCGGAACAGCTGGCGGATATTACGTTGATGGCGGCGGAAACCGTCCGTCGCTTTGGGATTGAGCCGCGCGTGGCGTTGCTGTCGCACTCCAGCTTTGGCACCTCCAGTGCGCCTGGTGCGCAGAAAATGCGCGATGTGCTGGCGCTGGTGCAACAGCGCGCGCCTGAGCTGGAAATCGACGGGGAGATGCACGGCGATGCGGCGCTGGTGGAAAGCATCCGGCGGGAAATCATGCCCGACAGCCCGCTGAAAGGCAGCGCAAACCTGCTGATCATGCCCAACGTGGAAGCGGCGCGCATCAGCTACAATCTGCTGCGCGTGTCCTGTTCGGAAGGCGTAACGGTCGGGCCGGTGCTGATGGGCATGACCCGGCCGGTGCACGTGCTGACGCGCATCGCGTCCGTGCGCCGGATCGTCAATATGGTTGCGCTGGCGGTGGTGGAAGCGCAGACGCAGCCGCTGTAATCAACCGGGGCGGCGACCCGGGTTGCCGCCCCGGCACGTTCCTGAGCCGGCAGCGTGGATTACTCAGGCAGGTTGAGCCAGTTTTTCACCGGCAGGAAGTCACGGTAGAGCGCGGCCTCGGGTGAGTCAGGTTCAGGATGATAGTTATATTCCCAGCGCACCATGGGCGGCAGGGACATCAAAATGGATTCCGTTCTGCCTCCGGTTTGCAGGCCAAACAGCGTGCCCCGATCCCACACCAGATTGAACTCTACATAGCGACCCCGGCGGTAAAGCTGGAACTGCCGTTCGCGGTCGCCATAAGGCATGTGCTTGCGGCGCGCCACAATCGGCTGGTAAGCGTCCAGAAAGCCCCGGCCGACGGCCTGAATAAGGGCAAAACTTTGTTCAAAGCCCGGCTCGTGGATATCGTCAAAAAACAGCCCACCAATACCGCGTTGCTCGTCGCGGTGTTTCAGATAGAAATAGTCGTCGCACCACTTTTTAAACCGGGGATAGACATCCTCGCCAAAAGGCTGGCAGATATCGAAGGCGGTCTGATGCCAGTGCAGCGCATCTTCTTCAAACCCGTAAAACGGCGTCATATCAAAGCCGCCGCCAAACCACCAGATCGGCTCGGCACCGGGTTTTTCGGCAATGAAAAAGCGCACATTCGCATGACTGGTCGGTACATACGGGTTGTTGGGATGGATAACCAGCGAAACGCCCATGGCTTCGAAACTGCATCCGGCCAGCTCAGGACGATGTGCCGTCGCGGAAGCTGGCATCTGGTCGCCATGAACGTGGGAGAAATTCACGCCAGCCTGTTCAAACACGGCACCATTACGCAGCACACGGCTTCGTCCACCGCCACCGCCGGGGCGTTCCCAGCGGTCTTCAGTGAACTGCGCGCCACCGTCTTCGGCAGTCAGCTTGCGACAAATCTCATCCTGCAAATCCAGCAGGAACGTTTTTACGCGGGAGATATCAGGCATGGGATAGGCTTCTCTTAGTAAAAATTGGCCGTGATTATAGCTGATCTACTATGACATTCGACGATCATACTCATCAAAGTAGTTAATGATACCTGTGGCGATAGCCGAGGCAATCTTCTGCCGAAAGGCGGTCGTGCCCAGCAACTGCTCTTCGCGCGGATTGGTAATAAAAGACGTTTCCACCAGCACCGAGGGAATGGACGGCGACTTCAGCACGGCAAAGGCGGCCTGTTCGGTATGCTGACTGTGAAGGTGATGCACCGGGCGAATCTGGTCCAGAACGTGTTTGCCCAGGGTCAGGCTGTTTCTGATGGTGTCCGTTTGCACCAGATCGAACAGAATCTGCTGTAAATACTGGTCCTGCTGTTCCACGTTGGCTCCGCCGACCTTGTCCGCGTCATTTTCACGTTTCGACAGGTAACGCGCCATGCTGCTGCTGGCACCCCGATTGGATAACGCGAACACAGAGGCACCGCTGGCATCCGGGCTGGTATAGCCATCCGCATGGATTGACATAAACAGGTTCGCACCGTGCTGATGCGCAATCTCCACCCGCTGGTAGAGCGGAATGAAATGGTCGCTGTCACGCGTCAGGCGGACCTCGATACGCGGATGTGACTGCAGCAGACTGCGCACATTACTGGCGATGTCTAAAACAATGTGTTTTTCTTCGGAACCCTCTTCGCCGACCGCACCCGAATCGATACCGCCGTGGCCCGGATCGAGCATCACGATGCGCTTGCCGTTGTTAACCCGCGGCCTGGGCGACGAGGGTCGGGTAGAGAGCGAAGCCTGCTGTTCCTTCGCCTGCACCGCGCGCGGGGACAATATGGCGAGCGCCAGCCCGGACAGCAGCAGCTGGCGACGATGAATTAAACGTTTGAGTAAGTGCATGTGCATGTCCCTGAGCAATCATAATGCACCGTGTTATAGCGTAACATTATGCCCGGTGCGATCTTTCAACCATTTCAGGTTATTACTTTGTTTTTCAGCCTGGTAACAGGCAATTTCTTTTTTTTTAACGTTGCCGTCAGCAGCCAGGGTTGCACCCGCCGAAGAAAGCGTGATAATCAGCAAATTGAGGTGAACTGCAGGTACAGAAGATGGAAATCCGCACCTTCCGCCAGGAAGATTTTGAAGAAGTGATCACGCTCTGGGAACGCTGCGATTTGTTACGGCCATGGAACGATCCGGAGCTGGACATCGAACGCAAAATGCATCATGACGCCGACCTGTTTCTGGTGGCGGAAGTCGGGGGCGAAGTCGTCGGTACCGTAATGGGCGGTTACGATGGTCACCGTGGCGCGGCTTACTATCTGGCGGTGCATCCGGATTATCAGGGCCGCGGCTTTGCCAATGCCCTGATGAATCGCCTGGAGAAAAAACTCATTGCGTGCGGTTGCCCTAAAATTCACCTGATGGTGCGGGAAGAGAACGACCAGGTCGTTGCCTTCTATGAAAAGCTGGATTATGAAACGGTCGATGTGGTGTTGCTGGGCAAACGTTTAATCGAAGATCGTGAATATTAATTCGGTCTGGCCGCCTGAGGAGTACGACGACAAAGGGCAACTGCGCCTGCCGTTTCTTTTCTGGCTGATTCTGCTATTGCAGTCGCGCACCTGGTGGCTCCTGGTGATGGCTGGCGCGTCACGCCAGCAGGGAAACGATCTTCTGGCCCTTTTCTATCCGGATCGCCAGGCGTTCTGGTCAGGACTGGTGTTGGGTCTGCCAGCGCTGTCGGGGCTGTTGCTCACGGGCTACCGGTCGCGTTTACCCCGAGTGTGGCGCAGCTGGCGCCTGGTGCTGGTGGTATCGTTAGGGGCGAATTTGCTCTGGCAGAGCGTACAACTCGTCCAGACCGATCTGCTCAGCTCACCGTTGCCGCTGCTGTTTACGCTGTTTGATCTGCTGGCACTGCTGTGGTTACTGATCAGTGTCCGGCTTCGCGCCTGCTTTTTGCCGCCACACGATCCCGAATAAACTTTTTGTCGCTTTGCGACTCCAATCCGTTTTGCCCAGGTCTATTTATTAACAGGAGTTTTCATGAAAGCTGTTCGTTACACGATACTGACGGTGGCCATGCTGGTCAGTGGGTGTGCCAGTTCCTCCGGCCCTGACGCCAACAGCAGCCAGCAGGTACGCTGGTGGAATCCATTGAGTTACCACTGGTCTTCTGCGCTGCCATGGAACTGGTTTGGTCCTTCACTGACGATCAGCGATCAGGGCGTTGGTGGGATCAACAGTGCCACGGCGATGAACGAATCGGCCATCAAAGACGGGCTTAAGGGCAACTACGATCTGCGTCAGGGCATGCGTGGCCAGAACGGTCAGGTGGTGTCCTTCTGGCAGGCGATGAAGGACGGTCAGGTTAAGCTGGTCATTTATGGTCAGTCACAGGTTGACCGCATTGAGGTGACGGACAACGACATTGCCAGTGCCGACGGCAGCAAAATTGGCGATGCGTTTAGCGCCAGATATGACAAAGCCTTTAATAACTGCATTGTGGCTGCCGGGTTAGACAATCATGACGTCGAATGCCGTGTGCCTGGCAGCCCGCATCTGCGCTACGTTTACAGCGGGACCTGGCACGGTCCGGAAGGATTACTGCCCGCCGATGACACGCTGAAAAGCTGGAAACTCAGCAAGTTCGTCTGGCAGCGTTAAGCCCCGTAATTTTTGCCTCCCGCAGGGCGTTCAGTGCGCCCTGCCAACCCAATTCTGTTTTTGCGCATTCTTTTCCCGCCGCCTTATGCCTTTTTCGACTTTGAAATCAACAAACGATATATAAAACCGTTACGGGTTTACGCTGAGTTATAAATAAACTGCTGTATCTGCGGATGAGATCTGCATCAAATTTCTTCAGGGTGAACCATGACCTTCAAAGCGATGAAAAAAATCGTGAGCGGAATCGCGCTGTCGCTGGGCCTTGCTGGCGCCGCGCACGCCACAGAGCTGTTAAACAGCTCTTATGACGTTTCACGTGAACTGTTCGTCGCCCTGAACGCGCCTTTTGTCAGCCAGTGGGATGCGCAACATCCGGACGATAAACTCACCATCAAAATGTCGCATGCGGGTTCTTCTAAACAGGCGCTGGCCATCCTTCAAGGGCTGCGTGCCGATGTGGTGACCTATAATCAGGTGACGGATGTACAGGTGCTGCATGACAAAGGCAAACTGATCCCGGCCGACTGGCAAACGCGCCTGCCGAATCACAGTTCACCGTTTTATTCCACCATGGCGTTTCTGGTTCGCAAGGGTAACCCTAAGCAGATTCATGACTGGTCCGATTTAACCCGTAACGACGTGAAGCTGATTTTCCCGAATCCGAAGACCTCGGGTAACGGGCGTTATACCTATCTTGCCGCCTGGGGTGCCGCAGAGAAAGCGGACGGCGGCGACCAGGCAAAAACGCGCGCCTGGATGACACAGTTTCTGAAAAACGTCGAGGTTTTCGACACAGGCGGACGCGGCGCCACCACCACCTTTGCTGAACGCGGCTTAGGGGATGTGCTGATCAGCTTCGAATCTGAGGTCAACACCATTCGTAATCAGTACGGTAAAGAGGATTACGAAGTCGTGGTGCCAAAAACCGATATCCTGGCGGAGTTCCCCGTCGCCTGGGTCGATAAAAACGTTGAACACAATAAAACAGCCGACGCGGCGAAGGCTTATCTGACCTGGCTGTATTCGCCCGAGGCACAGAAAATCATTACGGACTTTTATTATCGCGTGAACAATCCGCAGCTGATGGAGCAGCAAAAAGATCGCTTTCCAGCCACACAGCTGTTTCGGGTTGAAGACGTATTTGGTAGCTGGAATAACGTTATGAAAACCCATTTCGAAAGTGGCGGTGAACTGGATCAACTGTTAGCGGCGGGGCGTGGATAATGTTTGCAGCCAGCCAAAAACGTGTTTTGCCCGGTTTCGGCCTGAGCCTGGGCACCAGTCTGCTGTTTACCTGCCTGATTCTGCTGCTGCCCATCAGCGCCCTCATCATGCAGTTGTCGCAGATGACATTGCAGCAATACTGGGACGTGGTGACCAATCCCCAGCTGATTGCAGCCTATAAAGTGACGCTGCTGTCGGCCGGCGTTGCCTCATTGTTCAATGCCCTGTTTGGCATGCTGATGGCCTGGGTTTTAACGCGTTATCGCTTCCCGGGTCGCGCGCTGCTGGATGGTTTAATGGATTTGCCCTTTGCATTGCCAACCGCCGTCGCAGGGTTAACCCTGGCCGGTCTGTTTTCGGTAAACGGCTGGTACGGTCAATGGTTTGCTCATTTCGACATGAAGATTTCCTACACCTGGATTGGTATCGCGCTGGCGATGGCCTTCACCAGTATCCCGTTTGTTGTCCGGACGGTGCAGCCGGTGCTGGAAGAGTTAGGTCCGGAATACGAAGAGGCGGCGCAGACACTGGGCGCAACGCCCTGGCAAAGTTTCCGTCGCGTTGTGCTGCCGGAAGTGGCTCCGGCGTTGCTGGCGGGCACTGCGCTGTCGTTTACCCGCAGCCTGGGCGAGTTTGGCGCGGTGATCTTTATCGCGGGCAATATTGCCTGGAAAACAGAAGTGACCTCACTGATGATTTTCGTCCGTCTGCAGGAGTTTGATTATCCGGCCGCCAGCGCCATCGCGTCGGTCATTCTGGCGGCGTCGTTGCTGCTGCTGTTTGCCATTAATACCTTACAGAGCCGCTTTGGCCGTCGTCTGGGAGGTCACTGATGGCCGATATTTCGCAACTCAATCATGCCGATCGCCAGCCCGTAAACTGGGGTAAATGGCTGCTTATCGGCACGGGTGTGCTGATCTCGGTGCTGCTGCTGGTGGTGCCGATGGTCTCCATCTTCTGGGAAGCGCTGCACAGCGGGCTTGGCCTGACTCTGCGTAACCTGACCGACAGCGATATGCTGCACGCGATTTGGCTGACCGTACTGGTGGCGCTGATTACCGTGCCGGTTAATCTGGTCTTCGGCACCTTGCTGGCCTGGCTGGTCACCCGCTTTACGTTTCCCGGTCGCCAGCTGTTGTTAACCCTGTTTGATATTCCGTTTGCGGTCTCGCCGGTTGTGGCTGGCCTGATGTACCTGCTGTTCTGGGGCATTAACGGTCCGGCAGGCGGCTGGCTGGATGCCCACAATATTCAGGTGATGTTCACCTGGCCGGGTATGGTGCTGGTCACCGTCTTCGTGACCTGTCCGTTCGTGGTTCGCGAACTGGTGCCGGTCATGCTGAGCCAGGGCAGTCATGAAGATGAGGCTGCGGTGCTGTTGGGCGCGTCGGGCTGGCAGATGTTTCGCCGTGTGACGTTACCGAATATTCGCTGGGCAATGCTGTACGGCGTGGTGCTGACCAATGCCCGCGCCATTGGCGAGTTCGGTGCGGTATCTGTGGTATCCGGCTCCATTCGCGGCGAAACCTACACTTTGCCGCTTCAGGTCGAATTACTGCATCAGGATTACAACACGGTGGGTGCCTTCACTGCCGCCGCGTTGCTGACCGTCATGGCCATCCTGACCCTGTTTTTGAAAAGCATTGTACAGTGGCGCTTAGAGCAGCAGCACAAACGCCTGCAACTGGAGGAAAATCATGAGCATTGAGATTAAACAAATCAACAAATCCTTTGGTCGCACAGCGGTGCTGAACGATATTTCACTGGATATCCCGTCGGGCCAGATGGTGGCGTTGCTGGGGCCGTCCGGTTCCGGTAAAACGACCCTGCTGCGAATTATCGCCGGGCTGGAGCATCAGAACAGCGGCCAGATTCGTTTTCATGAGCATGACGTCAGTCGCCTGCATGCCCGCGATCGTAAAGTCGGGTTTGTTTTTCAACACTATGCGCTGTTCCGCCATATGACCGTGTTTGACAACATTGCCTTTGGCCTGACCGTGCTGCCGCGTCGTGAGCGGCCATCCAGTGCCGAAATCAAAAATCGTGTAACACGTCTGCTGGAGATGGTGCAGTTGTCGCATCTGGCAAACCGCTTTCCGGCTCAGCTCTCGGGTGGTCAGAAGCAGCGCGTGGCGCTGGCAAGAGCACTGGCCGTCGAGCCGCAAATTCTGCTGCTGGATGAGCCTTTCGGTGCGCTGGATGCCCAGGTGCGTAAAGAGCTGCGCCGCTGGTTACGCCAGCTTCATGAAGAATTAAAATTCACCAGCGTGTTTGTCACGCACGATCAGGAAGAGGCAATGGAAGTTGCCGACCGCGTCGTGGTGATGAGTCAGGGCAGCATCGAGCAGGTGGGCACGCCGGATGAGGTCTGGCGCGATCCGGCGACGCGCTTCGTGCTGGAATTCCTGGGCGAAGTTAACCGCTTTGACGGTGAGGTTCATGGTTCCCAGTTCCATGTCGGGGCGCATCACTGGCCGTTAGGCTATACCTCCGCCCATCAGGGCGCGGTTGATCTGTTCCTGCGTCCCTGGGAAATTGATGTTTCGCGTAAAAGCAGCCTGGAAACCCCTTTACCGGTACAGGTCCTTGAGGTGAGTCCGCGTGGCCATTTCTGGCAGTTGGTCGTTCAGCCTGCGGGCTGGCAGAGCGAACCTTTCTCGCTGGTGTTCGACGGTGACCAGACCGCGCCACTGCGCGGCGAGCGCCTGTTTGTCGGGCTGCAACAGGCCCGGCTCTATCAGGGCGCCACGCCATTGCGGGCAGTTGCCTTTGCGCACAGCGCCTGATATTTTCTTTTTCACGCAGGGCGGGACAATGTCCCGCCCTTTTTTAATGTTTATACCGCCATACCTCAGGCTCTGGCCTGATTCGTAACGGTATCGTTTCGCCAGGATATGCACCGTGACCACTCTGGAACACACAATCGGTAATACACCGCTTATCAGGTTACAGCGCCTGACGCCTGACAATGGCAGTGAGATCTGGCTGAAACTGGAGGGCAACAACCCCGCCGGTTCCGTCAAAGATCGCGCAGCCTGGTCGATGATTCATCAGGCGGAACGGCGAGGCGAGATAACACCGGGCGATCAGCTGATTGAGGCCACCAGTGGCAACACCGGTATCGCGCTGGCGATGATCGCGGCGATGAAAGGCTACCGGTTGCGCTTACTGATGCCGGATAATATGAGCCAGGAGCGGCAGGATGCGATGCGTGCCTATGGGGCCGAGTTAGTCCTGATAGGTCGGGAGCAGGGCATGGAGGGCGCGCGTGATTTAGCCCAGGCGATGGCGGCGCGCGGTGAGGGAACGGTGCTGGACCAGTTTAATAACCCAGACAATCCACTGGGCCACTACCAGACCACGGGACCGGAGCTGTGGACCCAGTCGAATCAGCGCATGACGCATTTTGTCTCCAGTATGGGCACCACCGGCACGATTACCGGCGTAGGGCGGTTTTTAAAAGAACATAAGACGGGCGTGAAAGTGATTGGCCTGCAGCCTAAAGAAGGCAGTAGCATTCCTGGGATTCGCCGCTGGCCTCAGGCGTATTTGCCCGGCATTTACCGGCCCGAGTTGGTGGATGAGGTAATTGATATGGGGCAGCAGGAAGCCGAAGAGACCATGCGGGCGCTGGCCCGGCGTGAAGGTATTTTCTGCGGCGTCAGCTCAGGCGGATCGGTCGCGGGCGCACTGCGTATTGCCAGCGCCCATCCTGGAAGCGTCGTGGTGGCCATTGTTTGTGACCGTGGCGATCGCTATCTCTCTACCGGCGTTTATCAGTAACGCCACGCAGCCATTACGCCCTCTGAAGGCTTATGCTGCGCCGTCGGCTGCCTGAGTCTTGTTTATTTGGCTAAGCTTACTGGCATCTGTAAGGATCGCGTAAAACTGGCTGCGCGTTTCGCTGGCCCGGTTCAAAATAGCGCCAGTGACGTAAGAGAGATAACAATGAAAATCCTGCTGGTAGATGACGACGTAGAATTAGGCACGATGCTGAGCCAGTATCTGATCACGGAAGGCTTTGATACGCAACTGGTGTTAACCGGCACTGCCGGTGTGCAGGGGGCGCTGTCCGGTGAGTACAGCGCCATGATTCTGGATATTATGCTGCCGGATATGAGCGGCACCGATGTCCTGCGGCAGGTGCGCCAGCAAAGCCGTCTGCCGGTGATTATGCTGACGGCCAAGGGCGACAATATTGATCGGGTTATCGGCCTGGAAATGGGGGCCGATGACTATATGCCCAAGCCGTGTTATCCCCGTGAGTTGGTGGCGCGCTTGCGTGCCGTACTGCGTCGGATTGAAGAGCATGCGCCTCTGCAGGATAAAAAAGAGACGCTGCAATGGGGAGAGTTAACACTCAATGCGGCCAACCGCGTGACGGAATGGCAGGGGAAAGCCTTTGATCTGACCGCCTCTGAATTTAATCTGCTGGATTTGCTGCTGCGCTCACCGGACCGGGTGGTGACGAAAGACGAGCTGTCTGAGAAAGGCCTGGGACGACCGCGTGAAGCGTACGATCGCAGCGTGGATGTGCATATTAGTAATATCCGTCAGAAGCTCAGCGCGCTCACCGCCGACAGCATCACCATCGAAACCGTTCGCAGCATTGGTTATCGCATTCGATGAATCAAACTTACCGTGGGCGCATGTTCTGGAAAATCCTGCTGGGGTTCTGGCTGGTTTTCCTGATTATCAGTCAGCTGATCTGGCTGGGTTTCTCACTTTCCGGTACGCGGCATCATCCCCCTGAATATTTGGTCACCCAGCGGCTGGCTGACGCGCTGATGGCGTCAGCCGTGTCGGTGCTGGAGCGGGGCGGCCCGTCAGCGCTGGATGCGATGATGGCGGAGTGGGCCCCGGAAGATCGGGCATTTTTGCATGTACGCGCACTGGATAATCTCCGCAACGCAGAGGCACCGCCGCTTGCGCCCGAAACGCCCGAAAAATCCTTTTTTCCCGACCATCTTGTGCGCCAGGCACAGAGCCCGGACGGCAAGAGCTATGAGCTGCTGTACGATCTGAAAGGAATACGCACAATGAGCCGGGAGGGGCGGCCACATAATTTCCTGAATATTCCTGAGCCCATGTTCATTTTCGCCGGGTCTGTGGGGTTGCTGTTTAGCCTGCTGCTGGCATGGAACCTGACGCGCCCTATGCGACAACTGCGTGAAGGTTTTTCGCGGGTAGCCAATGGCGATTTAAGCATCAGGCTCTATCCTGCGCTGCGTAAGCGTCATGACGAGCTCTCCAGCGTGGCGCAGGCGTTCGATGCCATGGTTGAACGCCTGGACACGTTGGTGCGTGCCCGTGAAGCCCTGCTTCATGACATCTCTCATGAACTGCGCTCGCCGCTTGCCCGTCTGCAGCTGGCAACGGGCCTGGCGCGACAGCGGCCAGAAAACGTGAATGACTCGCTGGATCGCATCGACGAAGAGGCACAGCGGCTGGATAAGATGATTGGTGAACTGTTAACCCTGGCGCGTGCCGAGCATGAAAGTGTGCCGGGCGAACACTATTTTGATTTGGCCGGCTTATTAGAGGCGGTGGTTACCGATCTCCGTTATGAAGCGCAGATCCCCGGCGTCGAGGTCGTGTTTAACGTTGATGAGCAGGCCGATCATACCGTACGCGGGAATGCTGAGTTATGCCGGCGAGGCATTGAGAACGTGCTGCGTAATGCTTTACGCTTTTCGCTGCCGGGTCAGCGCATTGAGGTCAGCCTGCAGGTTGAGCAACAGTGGCTGGCGATTCAGGTGCGGGATCAGGGGCCAGGCGTCGATGAGAATAAGCTGTCCAGCATCTTTGATCCCTTTGTCCGGGTCAATTCGCCGTTACTGGGTAAAGGCTACGGGCTGGGGCTGGCAATTGTGCGTAAAGTGGTCCTGGCGCATCATGGCGAGGTCAGGGCGGTTAACCGGCCTGAAGGCGGACTGGAGCTGACACTGCGTTTGCCCCGCTGGCAGCCGCATTAAGCGCAGAGACGTGAAGCATAGAAGCATAAGAGAACGGCACCCTGAGGTGCCGTTTGTGTATTACTTTTTGATGCGAATCACCGGGGTTTCACCCACGACGACCTGACCAGACAGTTTTGTCAAATCCTTGATTTCATCCATATTGGAAATGACAACAGGGGTCAGTGTGGATTTTGCTTTCTCTTCCAGCAGCGGCAGATCGAATTCGATCACCACGTCGCCTTTTTTAACCTTCTGACCTTCTTCGGCGATGCGTTTGAAGCCTTCGCCTTTCAGTTCGACGGTATCGATGCCGAAATGCACGAACAGCTCAATGCCATTATCGGATTCGATTGAAAAGGCATGGTTGGTTTCGAAAATCTTGCCGATAGTCCCATCAACCGGCGCAACCATTTTGTTGCCGCTTGGTTTGATCGCAATACCGTCACCCACGATTTTTTCTGCAAACACCACATCTGGTACGTCTTCAATATTCACGATTTCGCCAGACAGAGGCGCTACGATATCAATTGTCCCAGCGCTATCTGTTTTTTCGCCAAAAAGTTTAGAAAACAAACCCATGATCTTCTCCTAAGCAGTAATTTGGGGCCAGCATCTCGTGGATCAGCAGAGCGTTTTTTCTTTAATGAACTTGTTCACCAGGTTCATCAAGTCTTCCGCCGTAGGTTGAGCCAGTGCCTGCTCTGCCAACGCCTTCGCATCTTCGAAATGTGTATTACGAATAATTTTCTTGATGCCAGGGATAGAAATGGCACTCATGCTGAATTCGTCCAGCCCCATTCCCAGTAACAGTAGTGTAGCACGTTCGTCACCTGCCAGCTCACCACACATGCCAGTCCATTTACCTTCAGCATGAGACGCATCAATGACTTGCTTGATGAGGTTCAGTACCGAAGGCGTCATCGGGTTATACAGGTGCGAAATCAAATCATTACCACGATCTACTGCAAGAGTATACTGCGTCAAATCGTTTGTCCCAATGCTAAAGAAGTCGACTTCTTTCGCCAGGTGACGTGCAATCACGGCAGAGGCAGGCGTTTCCACCATAATGCCCACTTCGATTGACTCGTCAAACGCTTTACCTTCTTCGCGTAACTGCGCTTTCAGCAGCTCCAGTTCCGCTTTCAGCGTACGCACTTCTTCAACCGAAATGATCATCGGGAACATGATGCGCAGCTTACCGAAAGAAGAGGCACGTAAGATAGCACGCAGCTGTGCATGCAGAATTTCCTTACGATCCATCGCAATACGGATGGCGCGCCAGCCCAGGAACGGGTTTTCTTCTTTAGGCAGGTTCATGTAAGGCAGGTCTTTATCACCGCCAATATCCATGGTACGGACGATCACGGCCTGCGATCCCATGGCTTCTGCGACCGCTTTATACGCCTGAAACTGCTCTTCTTCGGTCGGCAGTGAGTCGCGATCCATAAACAGGAACTCAGTGCGGTACAGGCCAACACCTTCTGCGCCGTTGCGCTCGGCACCGGCGATATCGCGTACCGTACCGATGTTGGCGCAGACTTCAACCTGATGGCCATCCAGCGTAACAGCCGGCAGATCTTTCAGCTTCGCCAGCTCGTGTTTTTCAGACAGATACTGATTCTGAACCGCTTTCAGCTCTTCCTGAACTGCCTCAGACGGATTAACGTGAATCGCATTGTTCACCCCGTCCAGAATGATGAAATCGCCGTTTTTGATGGTGGCGGTCACGTTACCGGTGCCGACAATCGCCGGGATTTCTAACGAGCGTGCCATGATTGAGGTGTGCGAGGTACGGCCACCCAAATCGGTAATAAAGCCCAGCACCTTTTTCAGATTCAGCTGTGCGGTTTCGGATGGCGTTAAATCTTTCGCCACCAGAATAGATTCTTCCTGGATTGCGCTCAGGTCGACAATGTGCAGACCTAAAATGTTTTGCAGCAGACGCTTACCGATGTCACGCACGTCTGCCGCACGCTCTTTCAGGTATTCGTCGTCCAGCTCCTCCAGGGCTTTTGCCTGGGCGTCGATGACGGAGTTCACAGCAGCATCAGCAGTGGCGTGATCTTTTTTGATCAGGTCGATGATTTCCTGCTCCAGCTCTTCGTCTTCCAGCAACATAATGTGGCCTTCGAAGATGGCTGCTTTTTCTTCACCCAGGGATTCGCTGGCTTTGATACGAATGGCTTCAAGTTGCTCAGCCGCTTTGCTACGCCCTTGCAGAAAGCGCTGAACCTCCTGCTCAACCTGGTCATCTGAAATTTTTTTACGGTTGATGACGATCTCGTCTTCTTTCAGCAGCAGAGCTTTGCCGAAAGCGATACCTGGTGATGCTAAAATGCCTGAAATCATAACCCTACCTTTTTATCACGATGGCTGACTGGACTCGTTGCGTTGCCATAGTCGTGTGACACGTACTCTACGAAAGCAATAACGCGGACAGGTTGTCCGCGATCAAGATGTTGCACACAATGGCGCAGAAGAGTCGTTTTAAGCGGAGCAGAAAGGAGATTACTCCAGTTCCGCCATCAGCTTAACCAGATGCTCTACGGCTTTTTGCTCATCTTCACCTTCCGCAGAAAGTGTGACAACGGTGCCCTGAGTCAGACCCAGAGTCTGCAGCTTAAACAGGCTTTTGGCGCTGGCCGATTTGCCGTTGGAGGTCACGGTGATTTCTGACTGGAAGGCTTTAGCTTCTTTGACAAATTGCGCAGCAGGGCGAGTATGCAGTCCGTTTGGTGCGGTAATGGTAACTTCTTGCTGGAACATTCTATTTCCCCAACGTTTTCAGGATGAGTGTTATGGATCTAAAGTCTAGCCTGGAGCCGTAACTTTAGCCTGTGTAGGTGCGCGGGTATACAACTTACAATCGAACAAATGCGCTTGAATGAGTGTTTCATTCCCGCTGCGTGTCAAAACACGAGTTGAGCACGTCACCGGGTAATTATGCCGTGATTCGCCCTTTCACTAAATCTGAAACTTGATTCAGCTTGATCCACTTCAAAGGAGGATTAATTTCAGGCATCGAAATAATTGGCAGTCTAAATACCAGAGCCACACGACTGAAATCAATTGGCTGCATGGTAAAAGTGAGATCTGCGCCACAAAAAAGCACCCGTCAGGGTGCTTTTTAAGCGTTTGTCCAGGGCGAACTACGGGCTATTGCAGCTCTTTTTCCGTGAAAAGATCGGCGAACAGCGCGGTGCTGAGATAGCGCTCACCGGAAGAAGGAAGAATGACAACGATGTTTTTGTTGGCGTAGGCTTCATCTTCCTGCAACTTCAGCGCGGCGGCAACGGCGGCACCCGAAGAGATACCGGCCAGAATGCCTTCTTCTTCCATCAGGCGACGGGCCGTGGCGATCGCTTCATCATTAGTGATGCCGACAGCTAAATCGATCAGCGCCAAATCCAGGTTACCCGGAATAAAGCCCGCGCCAATCCCCTGAATCTTATGCGGGCCGGGTTTGAGCTCTTCGCCCGCCATCGCCTGCGCAATCACCGGTGAGTCAGTGGGTTCTACGGCCACGGTGATCAAGGATTTCTTACCCTGGGTGTTTTTGATGTAACGGCTTACGCCTGTCAGCGTGCCGCCGGTCCCCACACCGGCAATGAACACATCCACTTCACCATCCGTGTCTTCCCAGATTTCGGGACCGGTGGTTTTCTCGTGAATTTCCGGGTTGGCCGGGTTACTGAACTGCTGCAGCAGCAAATACTTGTCGGGATCGCTGGCCACGATCTCTTCGGCTTTGGCGATCGCGCCTTTCATGCCTTTTGCGCCTTCGGTCAGGACCAGATTTGCGCCCAGGGCTTTAAGCAACTTACGGCGCTCAACAGACATGGTGTCCGGCATGGTCAGCGTCAGTTTGTAACCGCGCGCGGCGGCCACGTAGGCTAATGCAATACCGGTGTTACCGCTGGTCGGTTCAACCAGTTCAATACCTTGCTTAAGAATACCGCGTTTTTCTGCGTCCCAAATCATGTTGGCACCGATACGGCATTTCACACTGAAGCTCGGGTTACGCGACTCAACCTTCGCAAGGATGCGGCCGTTACCGATGCGGTTCAGTCGAACCAGCGGCGTATGACCAATTGTCAAAGAGTTGTCTTCATAGATCTTACTCATAGCCTGTCCTTAACTGTATGAATTATTGGGAACCCTCTGAGCATACCTGTTCTGCCCCGTGGCGGAAGGAAAGAAATCATATATCTATATGTCTCATGGCGATAAGAGCTGCCAAAAATTGCATAAGGGTAGTTGATATGTTCAGCGCAGGCTTTCACGAGCCAGGTTCGCCCGGTAGCGATCAACCCACATCGCGGTGGCCCCGCACACGGCGACCGGCATAATGGCCAGGTTCACCACGGGAATCATTGTAAAGAGGCTCACCAGCGCGCCAAACTGCATATTGGCTGTCTTGTGCTGGCGTAAGGCATGACGCATCTGCTGAAAACTGACTTTATGGTTATCGAAAGGATAGTCGCAATACTGAACAGACAACATCCAGGCGCTGAACATAAACCACAGCACGGGTGCCACCGTCTGCCCAAAACCCGGAACCAGATAAAGTAATAACAGGCACAGTGCGCGGGGCAGGTAGTAGCCCAGCTTTTGTAATTCGCGTTTCATGATGCGTGGCATGTCTTTAACCATGCCCAGCCAGCCGCTGTCAGGCAGTGGTTTACCCGTCAGCCGCCCCTCAAGTTGTTCCGCCAGCAGGCCGCAAAACGGCGCGGCAATCAGGTTGGCTATCGTTGAAAAGAAATAGCTAAACACCAGCACCACCGAAATCACCGACAGCGGCCACAGCACATAGCTGAGCCATTGCAGCCAGTCCGGCACATGCGAAATCAGTTTGGGGATCCACTCGTCAAGACGGAAAAATAACCAGACAAAGGCGCCGCCTAGCAGCAGGATGTTGACCAGCAAGGGGATGATGACGAAGCGCCGTATGCCCGGTAACCTGATTAGCTTCCAGCCCTGGCTAAAATAGTGCACGCCATTAAAAGAGGAAACGGAATTATTCACAGCCATCGAGCCAGTTCTCCTGAAGATGTTAAGGCGCGCCTACTATAACCTGGCTTTTTCTGCTGACCAGGTGCCGTTTGGGTAAAAAAACAGCGAAAAAGTGGCGGTGAGCTATCTTATTTGTGAGAAAATACTGCACAGACTTGCACTTATCTGGCAGGGCAAATACAGTTAGAGAATAAAGTTTGCCGCGGTGGCAAGGTATTGGAACAACAGAGAATACAATGATGCAGGATTTGCGTCTGATATTAATCGTTGTTGGCGCGATCGCCATTATAGCGCTTCTTATTCACGGACTGTGGACCAGCCGTAAAGAACGCTCTTCAGTCTTCCGCGATCGCCCGCACAAACGTTTGAAACAACGTGATGAACATGATGATGAGACGCTGACCGACGACGTTGATGACGGCGTCGGTGATGTGCGTGTGCGTAATACGCGCGGGCACCAGGAGCCTCATTTTGACGACATCCGCGAGCCACAGCCTGAAGTGCGGCGTGAGCCTGTTAAGGAGCGCCCGCGTCAGCCTTCTGCGCCGCAGCCTGAAAGCGATCCTCTTTTTGACCCGGCACCGCAACCGGAACGTGCGCCACAACGGCCTGCACCGACTCGCCAGCCACCAGCCTTTACCGCACCGCCGGTTCAGGCCGATCCGTTGCTGGATAGCGATCCGCTGGACAGCGTTCAGCCCAATCCTGTTTATCAGGCCGAACCTGAGCCTGACTATGAGCCAGAGCCTGAGGTGGTCAGTCCGCCGCCGCAGCCGAAACAACCTGAACCTCGTCCGCAGACCAGCAGTAAGCCCAAAGAAGCGGTGCTTGTGCTGCATGTCGCGGCGCACTCAGGCGGTCAGCTGAATGGTGAAGCCTTGCTACAGGGCATTTTGCAGGCCGGTTTTCAGTTTGGTGAAATGAACATTTTCCATCGTCATCTCAGCCCGGCAGGCAGCGGTCCTGTGCTGTTTAGTCTGGCTAACATGGTGAAACCCGGTTCCTTCAATCCTGACGAAATGACCGACTTCACCACGCCCGGCGTCTCCATTTTCATGATGGTGCCGTCGTATGGCGATGCGAATCAGAACTTTAAGCTGATGCTACAGTCCGCGCAGCGTATCGCGGACGATGTGGGCGGTGTGGTACTGGATGACGAACGCCGGATGATGACGCCGCAAAAGCTGGAAACCTACAAAGCGCGTATCCGCGATGTGGTCGAATCCCGCGAGTAATCCACACTTTTTCAAATTATTATGATGAACCCCCGCCTGTCGGGGGTTTTTTATCTGATGGGGTTATATGAAATCCGTCCAGGAACACATCACTGAACTGCGCACCACGTTGCGCCATCACGAATATCTGTATCACGTTATGGACGCGCCGGAAGTGCCGGATGCGGAATACGATCGCCTCATGCGGGAACTGCGGGATCTGGAAGCACAGCATCCTGATCTGATCACGCCTGATTCTCCCACGCAGCGCGTAGGGGCCGCCCCGTTGATGGTATTTGAGCAGGTACGCCATGAAGTGCCGATGCTGTCACTGGATAACGCGTTCGATGAAGCCAGTTTCAGGGCCTTCAATAAGCGCGTCCAGGATCGTCTGAAAAGCACCGACGATCTCACCTATTGCTGTGAACTCAAACTGGATGGCCTGGCGGTCAGCCTGTTGTATGAAGATGGCTTATTAACGCGCGCGGCGACGCGCGGCGATGGCACAACAGGCGAAAATATCACGACGAATGTGCGGACGATTCGTGCCATTCCGCTGCGCCTCAAAGGGGACAATATTCCCGCCAGAGTAGAAGTGCGGGGAGAAGTGTTTATGACGCAAAGCGGCTTTGAAAAACTCAATGCCGAGGCGCGCCGTACAGAGGGCAAAGTCTTTGCCAATCCACGCAATGCGGCAGCGGGCTCGTTGCGCCAGCTGGATCCCCGTATCACCGCGAAACGACCGCTAACGTTCTTCTGCTATGGACTGGGCCTGCTGGAAGGGGGCGAGATGCCCCGCAGCCACATGGCGCGACTGCAACAGTTCAAAGCCTGGGGCCTGCCGGTCAGCGACCGTATTCGTCTGGTGCGGAACGCCGATGAAGCGCTGGCGTTTTATCATGAGGTTGAATCAGAGCGGGCCACGCTGGGTTTTGATATCGACGGCGTGGTGATTAAAGTCGATTCGCAGGAATTGCAGGAAAAGCTGGGCTTTGTCGCGCGCGCGCCGCGCTGGGCCGTGGCGTTCAAGTTTCCTGCGCAGGAGCAGATGACGATTGTGCGTGACGTCGAGTTCCAGGTGGGGCGGACGGGCGCTATTACACCTGTTGCCCGGCTGGAACCCGTTCAGGTGGCAGGCGTGATGGTCAGCAATGCCACATTGCATAATGCCGATGAAATTGAACGTCTTGGCCTGCGCATTGGCGACAAAGTCGTGATTCGTCGTGCCGGCGATGTGATTCCTCAGGTGGTCAACGTTGTAACCAGCGAACGGCCTGACAATGCCCGTGAGATCGTGTTTCCCTCTCAGTGCCCGGTATGCGGTTCCGATGTTGAACGCGTTGAGGGCGAGGCGGTCACGCGGTGTACCGGTGGCTTAATCTGTGGCGCACAGCGCAAAGAAGCGCTGAAGCATTTTGTGTCGCGGCGCGCCATGGACGTTGACGGCATGGGTGACAAGATTATCGATCAACTGGTCGAGAAAGAGTACGTCAAAACCCCGGCCGA
Organism: Pantoea sp. BS_8; assembly: GCF_041954965.1. Lineage (NCBI taxonomy): Bacteria > Pseudomonadati > Pseudomonadota > Gammaproteobacteria > Enterobacterales > Erwiniaceae > Pantoea > Pantoea sp. BS_8. The sequence goes on along the minus strand of NZ_JAVAXU010000003.1, from coordinate 159,414 downwards.
TCTGTTCCGGCTCAGCCGTGAAACCCTGACCGGGTTAGATCGTATGGGCGCGAAGTCGGCGCAGAATGTGGTCGACGCGCTGGAAAAAGCCAAATCCACTACGCTGGCGCGTTTCCTCTATGCGCTGGGTATTCGCGAAGTCGGCGAAGCCACGGCGGCAAACCTGGCCAGTCATTTTGGCGATCTGCAAAAGGTCATGGATGCCGATCTGGACGCGCTGATTGCGGTTCAGGATGTGGGCACGGTCGTTGCGAAGCACGTGCGGCACTTCATGGAAGAAGAGAGCAACCGCGAGGTGATCCGGCAGCTGGTTGAAGATATCGGTATCCACTGGTCCCAGGTGGTGGCGGTGAACCCCGGCGAGATCGACAGTCCGTTTGCAGGCAAGACCGTAGTGTTAACGGGCTCACTCTCGCAGATGAACCGGGACGATGCCAAAGCGCGACTGATCGAACTCGGTGCCAAAGTCAGCGGCAGCGTATCGAAAAAAACCGATTTGCTGATCGCAGGAGAAGCTGCGGGTTCGAAGCTGACAAAAGCGCAGGAGCTGGGCATTGAGATCATTGATGAAGCCGAAATGATCCGGCGACTCGGTGCCTGAGATGGATAAGCAGGCGCTGGTCGAGATTGCGAATACGGCTATGCCGTTTGGCAAATATAAAGGCCGGATGCTGATTGATTTGCCAGAGCTCTATCTGCTCTGGTTCGCCCGCAGCGGCGAGTTTCCGGCTGGTCGTTTGGGGGAGCTGATGCAGCTTACCCTGGCGATAAAAATAGAAGGGCTGGAAGGGTTAGTTAAACCTTTAAAGCGTGGTGACTGAGTTCGCGGCCTCGCATGAGGCCGCGTGTCTGAACGTGTTTCCGTTATTTCTGCGATTCCACGACAGCCGCTTTGCTTTTCTCCGCCTGCAACGCATTGGTTCGCTTGTAGCGTCCGGCAATAAACGAGCACACCATCAACTGAACCTGGTGAAAAATCATCAGTGGCAGGACGATGATACCCACCGCGCTGGCGGGGAACAGGATATTGGCCATCGGCACGCCGTTCGCCAGGCTCTTTTTCGAGCCACAGAACAACACCACGATTTCATCGGGACGACTGAAGCCAAACAGGCGCGCAGCAAGATAGTTAATAATCAGCACCAGCGTCAGGAGCAGAATGCAGCCCGCCAGAATCCACAGCAGCGTATCAATCCCGACGCGTTTCCAGATGCCGTTCACCACCGCTTCGCTGAACGCGGAATAAACCACCAACAGAATGGACGTCTGATCGGTGATGCCAATCAGGCTACGGTTCCTTTCCACCCAACCGCTAATCCAGCGGCGTGACAGATGACCTAAAACAAACGGCACTAACAGTTGCAGCATGATTTTACCCACCTGCTCAAGGCCATCGCCTGGTCCGTTACTGTTGACGTCCATCACCAGATTAACCAGCAGCGGGGAGACGAAAACACCTAACAGGCTGGATGCCGATGCGCTGCACACAGCCGCAGCCACATTGCCGCCGGCCATTGAGGTGAACGCGATGGCCGACTGGACGGTGGCAGGCAAAATGCAGAGGTAAAGGAAGCCGGTATAAATTTCTGCGCCGACGTTAACCGGATGCCACCAGACAATCAGCAGCCCCAGCGCCGGGAACATAACAAACGTACTGCACATGATCCAAAGGTGAAGCCGCCAGTGGCTGCTGCCTGCGATGATTTTTTCGCGTGACAGTTTGGCACCATGCATGAAGAACAGCAGGGCGATGGCGGCGGTGGTCAGGTACGTGAAAAAGTCCACGAAGCCGCCTCTCGCCGGAATGAAAGAGGCCAGAAGTACAGTGATGATCAGCTTGATCATCATCGGGTCAATACGGAGAAATCCCATCGTTAAAATCCGGTTAAATTAAGTCTGGAGTGATTGTGCGTGATGAGGGTTTAGAAATAAAATTGATTTATTAAATGAATCTATGCGAGAAATTAATGAATTACTCCCTACGTCAGTTACGCACCTTTGTGGCCGTTGCGCATTATGGTGGCTTTAGCCAGGCAGGGCAGGCGATTGGGCTGAGTCAGTCTGCGGTCAGCCACAGCATTAAAGAGCTGGAAGCGGAAACGGGCGTCCGCTTGCTGGATCGCACGACGCGCGAGGTGGTGCTGACCGAAGCCGGGCAGCAGCTGGCTTCACGTATGGAAAGGTTGCTGGAAGAGATAAACACCACGCTGCTGGATATTCGTAGCTATGGCGAACAACGCAGTGGTACGGTACGCATCGCGGCGAGTCAGACGATCTCAGCCCACCTGATGCCGCAATGCCTTGCCGCCAGTCAGCAGAGCTACCCGGAAATAAAGATCATCCTGCACGATCGGGTGCAGCAGGCCGTGCTTCAGAGCGTACGTCACGCCGAAGTCGATTTTGGCATTGTGATTGGCCCGCTGAATGACAGTGAATTCGACTGCTGCGCCATACTGGATGAACCCTTTTTACTGCTGTGCCGGGAGGATGATCCGCTTGCTGAGGTCGGGCAGGCAAGGTGGCCGATGTTGGAGGGACGTACGATGGTGCTTCAGGATTATGCGTCGGGCAGCCGGATATTAATTGACGCGGCGTTACGTCAGCAGAACATCAGTATCAATGTGGTTCAGGAAATCGGTCATCCGGCCACGCTGTTTCCTATGGTGGATGCAGGTATCGGGATCAGCATTTTACCCGCGCTGGCGTTACCGCTTCCTGCGGGGCGCGCGTTAACGGTAAGACGTCTCTATCCTGAGATCAATCGCAGCCTGACATTAATTAAGCGCAAGAATCGCTCGTTAACGCCTGCGGGCGAGGCCATATGGCAGGAGGTGCGTCAGCAGGGAGCTCTGCTGACGCAACAACGTGCTTCCAGTCCTGCGTTTTAAATATAGACGTCGAGCTGATTATTTTGGGTAGGGCGATTGACGCCGTCGGCTGACACGGTTTTACCTTCTTTTTCCGCCTGTTTCGCTTCGGCTTTTTGTTGCTCTTTGCGTTGCAGCTGCTGGATTTGCGCTTCTAAAACCTGAATCTGCGCTTTGATAGTATCCTGCTGCTTCTTCTTTTCTTCGGTGGTCAGTGTTTTATCATCGCCCAGACTTTTTAACTGGTCGTTCAGGCGCGAAATCTGCTTATTCAGACTGGCAATTTGTGCTGCCGTGTCTGATGAGGCGCTTGTCGTATCTGACGTTGAGCCACTGCCGATGCTCGGTGTGCTGGTTGAAATAGTTGTCATGATGATCTCCTTGCAATTAGACGTTTTAGGTTATCGGATGTGCGCGGCAAAAGCTTAATGCCTCAAAATGTTAAATTTACGAAAAGTTTTTTACAGATTAACGTTAGTCCTTACCATTCAGTTGAGTAGACGGGTAACGGTGGCGGATACGGCTGTTGGTTTCATTATTTCGGCAGTGGGAAAAAGCAGGGCGGGTAACTGAACCTGCGGCAGAGTCTCATTCCGCACGTCAGGCAGCGGAGCGCAGAAGCGAAAAAAGCGCCATAAGGCGCTTTTTCCTGAATTTGGTGGGTCGTGCAGGATAGCCTTCGGCCCGGCGGGCCTCGCCCTTCGGGTGATGCTGGCGCATCAGCCTGAATCGCTGTGCGATTCAGTCGAACCTGCAGCAGGTTCTCATCCTGCACTTTTTGCGCATAGCAAAAAGGCGCCTTTAGGGCGCCTTTCTACATTGGTGGGTCGTGCAGGATTCGAACCTGCGACCAATTGATTAAAAGTCAACTGCTCTACCAACTGAGCTAACGACCCGAAGTGGTGGGTGATGACGGGTTCGAACCGCCGACCCCCTCCTTGTAAGGGAGATGCTCTACCAACTGAGCTAATCACCCACTTCGGTACTGCTTCACAAGAGTGTCATCTGACTAAGATATGGTGGGTGATGACGGGTTCGAACCGCCGACCCCCTCCTTGTAAGGGAGATGCTCTACCAACTGAGCTAATCACCCATATCTTATCTCTTGTCACTGCGGGCCATCTTAAACCTTCTTAAGAGTGGTGGGTGATGACGGGTTCGAACCGCCGACCCCCTCCTTGTAAGGGAGATGCTCTACCAACTGAGCTAATCACCCCCGCTGTGTGGAGTCGCATTATAGGGATAGTTGATTTTGAGTCAACGCTTTTTAAAACTTAATTGTGCGTTCGGTTTAATTTTAAACATCTCGCAGGGATTTTATCCAATATGCTGGTTTTCTTAGCAGAAATGCGGGCTTTGCTGCCGCTCTGCTACGTTGCATGCATTGAGGATTCATCATCAGGTGCTAGAATGTGCGCACTGTTTTCGCGTCTAACCTGTTTTTTGTCATCCAGACAAGAACCCGCGCATTTAAGGCAATACTGAATGAAAATCAAAACTCGCTTCGCGCCAAGCCCTACTGGCTTTTTACATGTAGGCGGTGCTCGTACCGCACTCTATTCATGGCTCTTTGCTCGTCATCATCAGGGCGAGTTTGTGCTGCGCATCGAAGATACCGATCTGGAGCGTTCAACACCGGAAGCCATTGAAGCCATTATGGACGGTATGAACTGGCTGAGTCTGGACTGGGATGAAGGCCCGTATTATCAGACCAAACGCTTTGATCGCTACAACGCCGTCATTGATGAAATGCTGGAAGCAGGCACGGCTTATAAATGCTACTGCTCTAAAGAGCGTCTCGAAACGCTGCGTGAAACCCAAATGGCGAACGGTGAAAAACCGCGTTACGACGGGCGTTGCCGCGACAGCCACGAGCACCATGCCGCAGACGAGCCTCATGTGGTGCGCTTCCGTAACCCGCAGGAAGGCTCGGTCATTTTTGATGACCAGATTCGTGGCCCGATTGAATTCAGTAATCAGGAACTGGACGACCTGATTATTCGCCGTACCGACGGCTCGCCAACCTACAACTTCTGTGTCGTGGTTGATGACTGGGATATGGGCATTACGCATGTTGTGCGCGGTGAAGACCATATCAATAACACACCACGTCAGATCAACATTCTGAAAGCCATCGGGGCTCAGGTACCGGTTTACGCGCATGTTTCCATGATCCTGGGCGATGACGGTAAAAAACTGTCTAAGCGCCATGGTGCAGTCGGTGTTATGCAGTATCGTGATGATGGTTACCTGCCGGAAGCGCTGCTCAACTATCTGGTGCGTCTAGGCTGGTCCCATGGCGATCAGGAAGTGTTCTCCGTTAAAGAAATGACAGAGCTGTTTAGCCTGGACGCGGTGAGCAAATCTGCCAGCGCCTTTAATACGGAAAAACTGCAGTGGTTAAATCATCATTATATTAATGCGCTGCCACCTGAGTACGTTGCCACGCATCTGCAATGGCACATCGAACAGCAAAATATTGATACACGTACCGGCCCGGAGCTGGCGAAACTCGTTACGCTGTTGGGGGAACGTTGCAAAACGCTGAAAGAGATGGCGGCATCCTGCCACTATTTCTACCAGGACTTCACAGAGTTCGATGCGGATGCCGCGAAAAAGCATTTACGTCCGGTCGCCCGCCAGCCACTGGAACTGGTTCGCGATAAACTGGCTGCATTGACTGACTGGAATGCCGAAACGGTGCATGCCGCTATCCAGCAGGCTGCCGATGAGTTAGGCGTCGGTATGGGTAAAGTCGGTATGCCATTGCGTGTAGCCGTTACCGGAGCAGGGCAGTCACCGGGACTGGATGTGACGGTCGAAGCGATTGGCCGCAGCCGTAGCGTTGAGCGTATTGAGAAAGCGCTGGCCTTTATTGCTGAGCGCGAAGCGCAGAGCGAATAATCTTTCTTTTTGACGGCTGGCGGTGATGTTATCAGGACACTTACTGACAACACCCGACTAAAGTCTGAGCCGCGGGACGTGATTGTCAGCGGCGCAAAAAAACCGGAAGCCTCGCGCTTCCGGTTTTCTTATTCTTCACGAATGCCCAGACGCTCAAGCACACCTTTTATCCCTTCCCGCAAAATCAGGGCCATAAGTTGATCCTGTTCATTCTGGCTCATTTGCTGGACAGAACTTATTAATAACGCAGGTAATGAATTAGGTGGAGGAGTATAATTGCCTGTAGGTTCATTGAGATTACGTGTCGACTGAATAAAGCTTTTTACGCGCTCATCAATGTGGATCAGTCTCGCTTTTCCGCCCTGAACGCCGGGTTTTGGCGTCGTCGTCCAGTTCTCGCGTTTGATCCATTTGTTCACCGTCTGCCGACTGTAGCCCGTTTCGATTGCCAGTTCTTCCGGAGTAAGCCATTCCTTTTTCACGATGCTGTCCCTGTTCAATACATTAGCTATACATATTACAGGAAATCGTAACGGGTGAAAGTAACGGAAAACGAAATTGCCTTTTGTCTCTCAACAAAAGGCAATGAGGAATTATTGCGCAGTGTGTGCCTGTTCGGCAGCGGGGCGGAACGCCAGGAAGTAAGCCAGACCCACGAAGACGGCACCGCCTACAGCATTACCTAAAAATACCGCCACAAAATTCGGGAAGTATTCAGCCCAGGTCATCTGACCGGCGAAAATCGCCGCAGGAATAATGAACATGTTGGCGACAACGTGCTGGAAACCAATCGCCACGAACGCCATCACCGGGAACCACATGCCAAAAATTTTACCGACGACATCTTTACTGGCGAATGCCAGCCAGACGGCCAGGCACACCAGCCAGTTACAGCCAATGCCGGAGATAAAGGCATGCAGGAAATCGGCATGCACCTTCGCATTCGCAATCGCCAGCGTTTTTTTCAGGTAATCACCTTCGGTCATGGCCAGCATGTGACCAAAGAACCAGGCAATCGCGATGCTGCCGAGGAAGTTCGCAATCGTTACCCAGAACCAGTTACGTAATACGCTGTAACCGCTAACACGGCGGGCAAACCAGGCAATGGGCAGCGTCATCATGTTACCCGTTAGCAGCTCGCCCCCGGCCAGAATGGTCAGGATCAATCCCACCGGGAACACGGCAGCCCCTAAAAAGCCACCAAATGACCCCCAGTCTGCGGGTAAAGAGTTAATGACGTGAACATCCAGCAGGAACCCTGTAGCAATAAAGGCACCGGCCATGAAACCAAGAATGATAAGGGAGCTAATGGAGGCATGGCTTTTGGCCACCCCTGCCTGAATCGCCAGTTGGGCGATCTCTTTAGGTGTATGCAGCGACATATATTCTCTATTGATTTTAGTGGTGGAGCGAAAACGCCTGGTTGAAGAACGGTGCGCTGGAGAAAACCATGCAGCCGTATTAAATAGCGGGCTAAGTTTTACACGACATTACAGGGAAGACAAGATAATTCCTATAACATATTTAACGATGCATTAACTTAACGCCGATCAAAAAGGTTTAACCCCGACCAGACACCTTACATCATATTAACAAGCTCTTTTTCTGCGCAAACGGACGTCATCGCGTTAAGTTTGCCGTCTTTTTCAGCGATCAAACACAGAATGTGATTTTGCCGTTGACACTCCCTGGGGGGTTTCATATTATGCCGTCCGTCGCGTAACACGACGGTTTTTTCGGTTCGGGGCTATAGCTCAGCTGGGAGAGCGCTTGCATGGCATGCAAGAGGTCAGCGGTTCGATCCCGCTTAGCTCCACCAAACTTCTCCCAAAAGTTTGGCACTGAAAAAACGATTTCCAGATGTGGGGGTATAGCTCAGCTGGGAGAGCGCTTGCATGGCATGCAAGAGGTCAGCGGTTCGATCCCGCTTATCTCCACCAACTTTCTGCTTGTTCATCAAATCAATAAGTCATCAGAACGCAATGTACTGGTTTTTCTCATCTTATTTCCAATCTTGTTCGTGCTGTCATGTGAAAATCGCCTCTCTTTAGCTTTTGACTTTGCCACTCGGCTCAGCAGCGATTAAAGACGTCAGCGAGATTGACGCACATCCACCTTCAACATCTCTTCCAGCACCGTCTGACCGCATTATTCAGGCGCGATGCGTTACCCTGTTTTGCTTCGAGAACATAATCCTAAGCTCTTTGCTCACGCCTCAGATGCACCAGTAGCACGAGAATATGTGTCTCCCTGGACAGCCGCTCACGTCGCTATATTTGTGACTGCTTCAAGGACTGGGGTTTGAAGGAAGGGGGACTGCCCTTTCATTCTGCAAGGATTCAACTCAGGAGAAAGTATGAACCTCAGACCCGTGATTGATTACTTTGAGCAAACAGTTCGGCCAACTGTGGACGAGTTTTATGCAGATGAGATGAACATGCGTCGAGGACCTATAGCAGCAATCGTCCTCTACCATGTTTATGATTACGCAAAATCCAATGGTTTTGGAAAACCAGGTGATAGCTTGCAGGGTAAAAATAAGATGTTATATGAAGTGGTTCATGCTGTGGCGAATGCATCAAAACATTTTCAGTTACATCAGCACGCAATCGCACGGCACGTTGAACAGATTGCATCTGATCATAACGAAGGACTTTTTAGTGCGCCTTTTGGTGACGGTGTATTCACTGAAGCTAATGGCATTTATTTAATTTTGGATGAACCACAGTCGCATGATGGACGAGATTTTGAACGCGTCGAACTCAAATCAGCGATTAAATTTGTTTTTACTTTCTGGGAGAGTGAGATAATGCGATTCAAAGAGGATTATAAACATAATCCATATTAGTCTTTATCTTATGGATTTTAATGAGGGTTTCGGTTCCCCTCCAAACTCGCTTGATTGGAAAATTCAATCTAAGTATGATTTTTTCATCGAAAGGTAGGGGGCACGAATGATCGAGTGCGAGATGGATTACAGCAAGGTAAGTGCTGACGGTAGAACTGTTAAATTACTTTGTTATGGTGTAGGAACCTTTGATGTCTTCTCGGGCGAAAACCCGACGACTAACATTGCCGAATGCGCATATAAGAATAAAGCTGCGCTTCCTCCGGGCACATACTGGATTGTTCCCCGCCCGACAGGCAGTATGAGTAACCGTGTACTTAGTGCAATTAAAGACTGGCGTAACGGCACCGATCACAGTGAGTGGTTTGGTCTTTATAATGACGCTACTATGAGTGACCATCTCTATGTACATGGCTCTGAGCGTGGTGGTTTCAGGCTGCATCCTTTGAGACCGGATGGAAGTGGGGAGTCATGGGGATGTATAACATTCTATAAAATCCCACAGTTCAACATTCTTCGTAATGCATTACTTAAGACAGAAATGATGCAGGTGAAAGCCGGTGTTAAAGCATATGGACGTGTGACTGTTAAAGGGAGAACAGATTATGACAATTGCAAAATCAACTAATCGCAGGAATTCTGTTTTACTTTTCATTTTGATATACGTGGCTTGCCTTGCCATTGTCTTTTTTGTCCGCCCCGTTTGGCAGTTTACAGAGAAACTGTCCCACTACATTGATGATATATTGAATGCAACAGGTGTTGCGATGGCCGATGGTGAATTTGACCCGGCCGGGTTATGGGTTATTTTTGGTATTCCTCTAATATTATCTATAGCGATTTTTTTTATAATTAGGATAGTGAAAAAAAGATATAAATAAATCGCTAAATGAGTGTGGATGACCACACTCTGTATAAATGCTGTTGAGAACAAGGTCTAATAAGAGTCCGTAACTTCAATGGTGGTGTAATCTCTCAGTTTCACCTGTAAATTAACTATTCATTTTAAAACACCGCCTGGCTCATACGGACGGGTGAGTTGAGCCTGCGTCGCCTTCTCGTTTTATCGGGCGCTTTTCATATTTCCCTCGTACGTTCTCGTTACGATTGTTCTAACTGCTGAACCAGCCATCCCCTGAACGCGTCAAGCTGCGAGATAAATTCCCTGGCTGATGCGCCGGGCTGATAACTTTCGGCGAGAAAGAAGGCGATGGCAGCTTCCTGGTCGGGATAACGCAGAACAAAGCGCGATACATGCTCGGCAAGCGTTGCAGGCCAGTCCGCGTCGCTATCCTGGCGCAGCATATTCGTTGAGCGAATAACTTTTCTGGCGGCGGCGCGTTGCCACTGCTGGCGGCCGGGCAAGGCGCAGGACAGTTTCGCGACATACTCGTCTAAAACCTTTGTGAAATCGCCATTTAGTGCCCTCGCCAGCGCTTTCGAGGGTCTGAACCGGTTAAAACGCACCGATAAATCTTCACCGTAAAGGCAGCGGCAGTGATGCTTTAGCCAGTATCCCCATGTATTAAGGTTGTTCGGATCCATCACCTCACTTAGCGTGCCTTTATCAACGTCGATTTTACTGACGACAGGATGCCTTGCCGTAAGCCTCTCTTTTACGGCCGCCAGGCTGTCGCGCGTAGCGGGCGCGAGCGGATGACGAAAGACAAGACAGACATCCAGATCAGACTGCCCTTCGACGGCTGTGCCAAACGCAACGCTGCCATAGAGCCACAGGCTGTGAAGATCATCGCCGACGGTCAGACGGAGTTGATGAATAGTATCGTCAACGATTGCCTGAAACGCCGGTTGAAAGGCGGTCACAGGTGGAACGGCGATGTAACCCTCGGCATCCAACGCCATAAACGCTCCTTTAAGAAGAGAGAGGACTGTGTGGCAAGGGGCAGACTGCAAACTGCTGTCAATGCAAAGTAGCAGGGTGACTCAGGAAGGGTAAAGCGTAAGCGTTAAACCGTCTCTGGTTAAAAGCAACAAGGCGAGCCAGTTGGCTCGCCTTGTCTGTTGCGTAAGCCCGGAATCAGAATGCCAGCACCAGGCCTGCAATGGCTGCGGACAGCACGCTGACCAGCGTTGAGCCATACAGCAGTTTCAGGCCGAAGCGCGAAACGACGTTGCCTTGCTCTTCATTCAGGCCTTTAATCGCGCCCGCGACGATGCCGATAGACGAGAAGTTAGCAAAAGACACCAGGAAAACCGACAGAATACCTTCGGCATTTGGCGACAGCTGGCTGGCGATTTTCTGCAGATCCATCATCGCCACAAACTCATTGGAAACCAGTTTCGTTGCCATGATGCTGCCAACCTGCAGCGCTTCGCCTGATGGCACGCCCATCACCCAGGCAAAAGGATAGAAGACGTAACCCAGCACGCCCTGGAACGTGATACCGAAAATGAAGTCAAACAGCGCATTCAGGCCAGAAATCAGGGCGATAAAACCAATCAGCATTGCTGCGACGATGATGGCTACACGGAAACCAGCCAGGATATATTCGCCCAGCATTTCAAAGAAGCTCTGACCCTGGTGCAGATCCTGCAACTGCAGGTCTTCTTCGTTATCGACGCGGTAAGGGTTGATCAGCGACAGTACGATAAAGGTACTGAACATGTTCAGCACCAGCGCAGCAACCACATACTTAGGCTGCAGCATGGTCATGTAGGCACCCACAATCGACATGGACACGGTGGACATCGCGGTCGCCGCCATCGTGTACATACGACGCTGTGACATTTTGCCCAGAATGTCTTTATACGCGATAAAGTTCTCAGACTGTCCCAAAATCAGAGAGCTTACGGCGTTAAACGATTCCAGTTTACCCATGCCGTTGATCTTAGACAGCACCGTACCGATGCCGCGAATCACCCACGGCAGGATGCGGAAGTGCTGAAGAATCCCGATCAGCGCCGAAATGAACACAATCGGACACAGGACGTTCAGGAAGAAGAAGGCCAGACCTTTATCGTTCATGTTGCCAAAGACAAAGTTGGTGCCCTGAGCGGCATATTTCAGAAGATGATCGAAGAAACCGGCGAAGCCTTTGACGAATCCCAGACCGGCTTCTGAGTTCAGGAAGAACCAGGCCAGAATGATTTCGATAACCAGAAGCTGAATAATGTAGCGAACCCGAATACTTTTTCTGTCGTGGCTGACCAGCAAGGCCAGCACACTGACTACCACTAGTGCTAAAAGAAACTGCAAAATATGGGACATGTTTGCTCCAAATTTGAGGAGGATTGTATTTTGCTGCGTATTCTATGTAACGGCTTACCGAAAAACGAGATCTCATCCACAATATAAGTATTCACTATCGCCAAATTTCTCAGAAAACTCTCAGCGATCACGTCCTGTAACCAAAATATTCACATGGATTTCACTTAAATCTATTGTCTGTAATTTGCACAACACGTAGAGTGACTAAAATACGTTGTATAAGTAGGGCTTTCTTAGCCCTGATTTATAGCAATGGCTATACTTTATAGCATTATCTATCATAGCGATTAGCGAAACCGAATTTCACTCGTACCTGTGTCGCCTTAAGCTACACAGGTTAACTCAGACAGGGTACCCGATATGCTAGAAAGCCGTGCCGCAGAACGCGCAGCGCGTGGCGCCAGAAAAATCAAACTCGCTTTACTGGGGCCTGCCTTTATCGCCGCGATCGGCTATATCGATCCGGGCAACTTCGCGACCAATATTCAGGCCGGTGCCGCGTATGGCTACCAGTTGCTGTGGGTGGTGGTGTGGGCCAACATTATGGCCATGCTTATCCAGCTGATGTCAGCAAAGCTCGGTATTGCCACGGGCAAGAATCTGGCGGAACACATTCGCGATCGGTTCCCGCGTCCGGCCGTGTGGTTTTACTGGGTGCAGGCAGAGATCATCGCGATGGCGACCGATCTGGCGGAGTTTATTGGCGCGGCTCTGGGATTCAAACTGCTGCTGGGCGTCTCACTGATGCAGGGCGCGGTCCTTACCGGTGTGGCCACCGTTCTGATTTTGATGCTGCAAAACCGCGGGCAAAAGCCGCTGGAGCTGGTGATCGGCGGATTACTCCTGTTTGTTGCGGCCGCTTATATTGTTGAACTGTTTTTTTCCCAGCCAAAAGTCAGCGAACTGGTGACAGGCATGGCGCTGCCTTCACTGCCGAATGCCGATGCGGTTTTCCTGGCGGCCGGTGTGCTGGGTGCAACCATTATGCCGCACGTCATCTACCTGCATTCTGCCTTAACGCAGGGAAAAAGCCGCGACAGCCAGGCGCAACGTTACTCTTCCACTAAGCTGGATGTGGCGATCGCGATGACCATCGCCGGTTTTGTTAATCTGGCGATGATGGCCACGGCCGCTGCGGCTTTTCACTTTAGCGGCCACAGCGGTATTGCGGAACTCGATCAGGCTTATACCACCTTGCAGCCCTTGCTCGGTCATGCTGCCGCGACGGTATTCGGCCTGAGCCTGGTCGCGGCGGGGTTATCCTCCACCGTGGTGGGTACGCTGGCGGGCCAGGTGGTAATGCAGGGCTTTATCAATTTCCATATCCCTCTCTGGGTCCGTCGTGCCGTCACCATGGTGCCGTCATTTATCGTGATCTGGGCGGGCTGGGATCCCACGCGTGTGCTGGTGATGAGCCAGGTCTTGCTGAGCTTTGGTATTGCACTGGCGCTGATCCCTTTGCTGGTCTTTACGGGGAACCGTGAGCTGATGGGCGAAGCCCTGGTAAACAGTCGTCTGATGCAGAACACCGGTCGAATCATTGTGGTGCTGGTGGTCAGCCTGAATATTTACCTGCTCGTCGGACAGGCCATGGGCATGTAGCCTTACCCGGCAGCGATCGGGCACGGCTTTAAGCGCTGAATGCCACAGTTTATAATGTCACTCTCTTCCCGAGTCAGGAGTGACATCATGCGCACGCCAGATTACCCTTCAGACGACCATGTGAAATGGGCCGCCGTTGACGATTATTTTTCACAGTTGTTAGCGCCGCCCGATAACCACCTCAGCGCGGCCCTCCAGGCAAACAGTCAGGCCGGGCTGCCAGCTCATGATGTTTCGGCGGTGCAAGGTAAAATGCTGGCGCTGTTAATCAGCATTCAGAATGCCTCACGTGTGCTCGAAATCGGCACACTCGGCGGCTACAGCACGATCTGGATGGCGCAGGCGCTGGGCGAGGGGGGAACTATCACCACGATAGAAGCCGATCCCCGCCATGCGCAGGTTGCCCGCGAAAATATTCATCAGGCTGGCCTGTCCGACCGGGTTAGGCTGCATGTGGGGGCGGCGCTGGATGTCCTGCCGCATCTGCAGGCTCCCTTTGATCTCATTTTTATTGATGCGGACAAAAAAAATAATCCCGGCTATCTTCGCTGGGCCATTCGGCTCTCCCGGCCCGGCAGTCTCATTATCGTCGATAACATTGTTCGCGGCGGTGCCGTGATTGATGCCGGTTCTACCGACGGCAACGTGCAGGGCGTACGTGAGTGTCTGCGGCTGCTGGCCAGCGATCCCCGACTGGAGGCGACCGCGATTCAGACCGTGGGCGAAAAAGGCTGGGATGGCTTTGCGCTCGCCCGGGTGAAAAGCCGCGAGGAGTAAGCGCAGGTTGTCTGCCGGCACGCAGGCCGGCAGAGGACGGTTAGCGGTAGTGATGCGGCTCAGGGTGCGCATGACGCCAGTGGCGTCGTTCATGTTCCCACTGGCGTTGCCGTTCACGCGCGTGCCAGCGACGTTCCCGTTCCGCTTCCTGATGACGTCGCCAGGCATCATGCCGCCACCAGCGTCTTTCCTTATAAGCGTAGCGATCGTTAAACCAGCGCGGTTCACGCCAGCGGTCGCCATCCCAGTAATAACCCCGGCGGTCCCGGTCGCCCAGATGCAGCGTGACGCCTGGAGCCAGGCGTATCTCATTTCCCGAGGCTTGTGCTGTGTGCATCGCCAGCGGCGTTAACACTGCTATGAAAGCAGCAAAGCATACTCCACGTATCATTATCTTCTCCTGCAGCAGCTTATGATTACTGCTGTCACGTCATTCTGACGGTATTGCACAAAGAAGCCTGCACATGTTGTCTGAAAATACGCGAAAAACAGGGCTTTGAGAGTTTTCTGGCACAGCCGCCCGCGTGCGCGGGCAAACCGTATCAGGCCAGTATCGCCTCAATGGCGGCGAGTTCGTCTGTCGAGAGCGGTGACTGGGTCAGCATCTGCACCGCGTCATCAATTTGTGCCGTTTTACTGGCCCCGATCAGCACGGAGGTAATGCGCGGATCGCGCAGCACCCACGTTAACGCCATTTGCGCCAGTTTCTGCCCACGCTGTTCTGCCAGATCGTTCAGCTTACGCACCCTGGCCATTTTCTCTTCCGTCAGCTGATTTTCATTCAGGAACTTACTGCCGCTGGCGACGCGGGAATCGGAGGGAATACCCTGCAGATAGCGATCGGTCAGCACACCACCCGCGAGGGGCGAAAATGCGATACAGCCTGTGCCATGCTCATCCAGCGTCTGCAATAAGCCCTGTTCCGGTGTGCGTTCAAACAGGGAGTAGCGGGGCTGATGAATCAGGCAGGGTGTCCCCAGATCGCGCAGAATCGTCATCGCTTCAGCAGCCCGCTCTGCCGGATAGCTGGAAATGGCGGCATACAGCGCCTTGCCCTGACGGACAACGTGATCCAGCGCCCGCATGGTTTCTTCCAGCGGCGTTTCCGGATCGGGACGGTGATGGTAAAAGATGTCAACGTAATCCAGGCCCATTCGACGCAGGCTCTGGTCCAGACTCGCGACCAGATACTTGCGCGAACCCCAGTCGCCGTAAGGGCCTTCCCACATGGTATAACCGGCCTTGGTCGAAATAATCAGCTCGTCGCGATGCGCCTGAAGATCGTCGCGCATAATGCGACCAAAATTGCTTTCTGCGGAACCGGGCGGCGGACCGTAGTTATTCGCCAGGTCAAAATGGGTGATGCCGCAGTCAAACGCATGGCGCAGCAACTGCCGGCTGGTCGCTAATTGGGTGCTGTCACCAAAGTTATGCCACAGGCCCAGTGAAATCGCAGGAAGCTTCAGTCCACTGCGTCCACTTCGACGCCATTGCATATGCTGATACCTGTCGGGGCGAGGAAAAGCTGTCATAGAAAAGTCCTGAGTGAAAACGATTAAATGTGCCAAAACAGTGGGAGTGTATACGGTTACACTCAGGATTAATCCGTGTCAGATCGCATATCTGCCGAATAATCCACGGTCGTAACGCTTGCTTGCCATGTAATCCATTGGCGAAATGACAGGCACTGTTCGCTAAATTAACGCCATGTCAGATACTTATCAAAACACTCCCCTAAAGGAATTCGCTATGTCCTCTTATACGGTTGGTGATTATCTGTTGGCGCGTTTGCAGGCGTGCGGTATTCGACATCTGTTCGGCGTACCGGGTGACTTTAATCTGCAGTTTCTGGATCGGGTGATTGCGCATCCGACAATAAGTTGGGTGGGATGTGCCAATGAGCTGAATGCCGCTTACGCTGCGGATGGCTATGGACGCTGTTCGGGTATGGCGGCGTTGCTCACCACCTTTGGCGTAGGGGAGCTCAGCGCAATCAACGGTCTGGCAGGCAGCTTCGCAGAGTACGTGCCCGTGATTCATATCGTGGGCGCGCCGTCGAGCCAGGCGATGCAGCAGGGAGACTGCGTGCACCACACCTTAGGGGATGGCGATTTTGGCCATTTCATCCGCATGGCAAAAGAGGTTAACGTCGCCACCGCGCAACTGACCGCTGAGAATGCCACCGCCGAAATTGACCGGGTTTTGAGCAGCGTTATCCAGCAACATCGTCCGGGCTATCTGCTGTTGCCTGTCGATGTTGCCCAGGCCGAAACCGCTGCGCCCGTTCATCCCCTGGTATCGTCGGCTTCGTCACCCGAATCCCTGCGCAGCGCGTTTCGCCAGGCCGCCGAGCGGTTACTGGCACCGGCGCAACGCGTTTCACTCCTGGCCGATTTCCTGGCGCAGCGCTGGCAACAGCAACCGGCGCTGGCTGCGTTACGTGCCGGGCGTGCTTTTCCGTGCGCCACACTGCTGATGGGCAAAGGCGTGCTGGATGAGCAGCAGCCGGGGTTTGTGGGCACTTACGCAGGTGAGGGCAGTGAAGGCCCGGTACGCCAGCAAATTGAAGAGGCAGACGTCACGCTCTGCGTCGGCGTGCGCTTTACGGATACGATTACCGCTGGATTCACTCAGCAATTTCGCCCCGATCGGCTGATCGACGTGCAGCCACACAGCGCCAGCGTCGCGGGACAGACGTTTGCCCCGTTGTCGATGGCCGATGCGTTGCAGACATTACTGCCGTTGTTCGAACGCTATGGCGCAGGCTGGCAGTCCGCCGGGCCAGTGAAACCGGCGGCGCCTGTCCCTGACGCGACTATCATCAGCCAGTCTGCCTTTTGGCAGGCCATGCAGTCTTTTATCCAGCCCGGCGATATTATTCTGGCGGATCAAGGCACCGCGGCGTTTGGCGCGGCGGCGCTGCGCCTGCCTGCCGGGGCGCAGCTGCTGGTACAGCCGTTATGGGGATCCATCGGTTATACTCTGCCAGCCGCGTTTGGTGCCCAGACGGCACGCCCGTCACAGCGCGTCATCCTGATCATTGGCGATGGTTCGGCACAGTTGACCATTCAGGAACTCGGCTCGATGCTGCGGGATGATCAGCATCCAATCATTTTTCTGCTCAATAATGAAGGCTATACTGTGGAGCGGGCCATTCATGGTGCAGACCAGCGTTATAATGATATTGCCCAGTGGAACTGGACAGCGCTGCCGCAGGCATTCAGTTTACACTGTCAGGCACAAAGCTGGCGCATCAGTGAAACCGTGCAACTGACCGCACTGATGGCGCAACTGACACAACAACACAGACTGTCGTTTATTGAAGTCGTGATGCAAAAAGATGACCTGCCGCCCCTGTTACGTAAAGTCTCAGCCTGTCTGAGCCAGCGCAACGGCGGATGAGATTCGGAAAGTTGCCTCTGTGCAGGCCAGACTAACGCGGTTAGGCTGTTGCACACACGAGTCAGACGCTCACCTCAAGCTTCGGTGGGCGTTGTTGTTTTATCGGCAGGATTTTATAGTGTCCTCCAACTCTTTAAGACCCCCAAGCGGAGCACCAGAAGAATGACAACTTATGCCTTGGTCGGCGATGTCGGCGGCACCAATGCCCGCCTCGCTTTGTGTGAGGTGGAAAGCGGCAGCATCTCCCAGACCAAAACATTCGCAACATCAGACTACGACAGCCTCGAAGCCGTCATCCGCCATTATCTTGATGAACAAAAGCAGGATATTAAAGACGGCTGTATCGCCATTGCCTGCCCGATTACCGATGACTGGGTTGAAATGACCAACCACGACTGGGCCTTCTCGACTAAAAAGTTGAAGGCGAACATCGGTTTTGAACACCTGGAAATTATTAACGATTTCACCGCTGTCTCCATGGCGATTCCTATGCTCGGCGAAGAGCATGTCATCCAGTTTGGCGGTAAATCGGCGGTGAAGGATAAACCGATCGCGATTTACGGTGCGGGAACCGGCCTCGGCGTCAGCCATCTGGTACACGTCGACCAGCGCTGGGTCAGTTTACCCGGTGAAGGGGGACATGTTGATTTTGCCGCTAACAGCGAAGAAGAAGATCAAATTCTGGAAGTCTTACGGGAAGAATTAGGTCATGTTTCAGCAGAACGTGTGTTGTCAGGCGCTGGTCTGGTCAATCTCTACCGTGCGATTGTAAAAGTCGATAACCGTGAGCCGGAGAATCTGAAGCCACGCGAAGTCAGTGAGCGCGCCCTGGCGGACAGCTGCACCGACTGCCGTCGTGCCTTATCGCTGTTCTGCGTCATCATGGGACGTTTTGGCGGTAATCTGGCGCTGAACCTCGGGACCTTCGGTGGCGTTTACATCGCGGGCGGGATCGTGCCGCGTTTCCTGGAGTTCTTCAAAGCCTCGGGTTTTCGTGCCGCTTTTGAAGACAAAGGGCGCTTCCGTGACTATGTTGCCGATATCCCGGTTTATATGATCACGCATGACCAACCCGGGCTGTTGGGTGCCGGTGCGCACCTGCGCCAGACGCTGGGTCGTATTCTCTAGTTTGCATGCTCTGTCCTGCCCGACGCAAGGGCAGAGCCGCCTTTCCCTCTCACAACCGCATCAGTAGCCGAAACGCTTTTACTTTGCTGCGGCTGACCGGTACCTGTACTTCCATATCCCGCAACTTCAGCAGATAGGTATTGTTAAACCAGGGTTCGATTTCCCGGATTTTGTTGAGGTTGACGCAGTAGGACCGGTGGCAGCGAAAGAACAGGTGTTCGGGCAGGCGTGAGCAGAATTCCGTCATTGTCATCGACATCACATAGGCTTCACGGCGGGTATAGACGAAGGTTAACTTCTCGTGCGCCTCAACGTAGTAAATGTCATTCACGTCGGTCACGATAATGCGTTCATCTTTGGTCAGATTCACGGTCAGTACGCTCTGCGCCATTGGCGTCTGAGTGGGCGCGTGCTGTTGCTGCCAGGTGGCTTCCAGCTTGTTCAGCATCGTGACGATACGGGATTCATGATACGGTTTCAGAATATAGTCAAACGCTTCCAGTTCAAAGGCTTCCACGGCATGCTCTTTCCAGGCCGTGATAAACACAATCAGGGGCTTATGAACAAACTGATGAATACTCTTTGCCAGTAACATGCCATCCAGAGAGGGAATATTGATGTCGAGAAAGATCACATCAACCCGATTCTGCTGCAGATATTTGAGGACATCCAGACCGTCATCAAAGCAGGCCGCTATCTCAATCTTACTGTGTTGCTGAATCATCCAGCTCAGCTCTTGCTGGGCCAGAAATTCGTCCTCGACGATGATGGCTTTCATGCAAGGTTCCCCACCAGTAACTGCCCGGTTTTGCTCAGTGTAAACGCGATTTCGGTGCCGGGCTGATGACGCGCAATGTGTAGCCCTTCGCCCGAGAGTAACTTCACCCGGTGATGGACATTTAACAGGCCAATTTTATTGCCGGGCATTTCGTTGCGAGCCACACGATCAATCACCTCGTCACTGATCCCTTTACCGGTATCACGCACGGCGATGCGCACGCGGTCGCCCAGGTCTCGCACACTTAACGTCACCACACCTTTACCTTTACAGGGCTGAATGCCATGAACAATAGCATTCTCCACCAACGGCTGAATCAGCAGGCTGGGCAGGGAAAAATGCAAATCCTCGTCAATGTCATAAATCATGGTTAACTTATCGCCAAAGCGCGCCTGCTCAATCGCTATATAATCTTTTACCTGCCAGAGTTCTTTCTTGATATCGATAAGCTCATCGTCATTCAGTTCGAGGTTGTAGCGCAGATAGCGCGATAAGTTGATGACCAACTGGCGCGCCGTATCGGGATTGAGCCGGATAGATGACGAAATGGCATTCAGCGCATTGAACAGGAAATGCGGATTAATTTTGCTCTGCAGGGCACGCAGTTCCGCTTTATTGGCCATTTCGCGCAGTTGCTCCGTACGCGAGACTTCCAGCTGCGTCGAAATAATCTGGGACAGGCCTACCGCCATCTCTTTCAGCGAGCCGGTGATGCGGTGCGCACGACGGTAATAAATCTTCAGCGTGCCGGTCACCTTGCCTTTTTCCCACAAGGGGATGACGATCATGGAGTGAATATCTTTCGTCCGGTGGGCTTCGTCATTGTTTTTGATGATGATCTTCCCACTGTGCATCGCCTGCGCCGTCGTCGGGCTGATCCCGTCGTCACCATGCTGGTAATTGTGTTCACCGTAGCCAACATAGGCCAAAATCTTCTGCTTGTTGGTCATCGCGACGGCATCGGCCTTGATTTCCCGTCGAATGATGTCACAGACACGGCGCAGGGAATCGCTGTTGACCTGACGGAACAGCGGCAGGGTCTGGTTAGCGATATCCAGCGCCAGTTTTGCCTGACGTGCCGCAATAGCCTCTTTTTCACCTTCCACGCTCTGCACCAGCAACACGATTAAGCCAATGCTGGCGGCGCCCAGAATCATCGGCAGGGCAATTTCAGAAACAATGGTCAGCCCGAGCGCGGTGGGCGTGGCCCACAACACGATAAGCAGCATGGTCAGACTTTCGCAAAACATGCCGCCCAGAATCCCTACCAGCCAGCGCCGTTCGCGTTGCACCCGGCGATGAATGGCACCGGCGACAATGCCGGCGATGATGCTGGTCATCAGGCAGGGCACTGACGTCACACCATGAATATCTATCAGGAAGCGGTGCAGACCGGCAATCACACCGGTGGTAATGCCAACCCAGGGACCAAACAAAATACCGCCAGCCATCACGGCGATCACCCGTACGTTGAGCAATGAACCGTCGACATTGACCCCTGACCAGGTACTGAAAAGTGCAAACAGTGAAAAAATGGCAATCACGGCCGCTTTTTCCAGCGCCGTATGCTCATCTTTCTGCAGGATCTGACGAAAAGGTGGGGTTCGCGTCAGAAAAAACAGGCAAATCAGCATCAGCGCCGCACGGTCAAAGACGGCCAGAAGCATAGTAAAGTGTGAAGTCACAGGCGACTCTTCAGCGAGGTCAAAGAAGGTTATGATAAAAAATGTGATGATGTTGTGCCAGCGTGCCTGACAGCCAGCCGGGCAGTTCATGTTTTAGATCAATTTATTCAAAAGCTGAAAAAGAGGAAATGTTGAGCTCATTTAAGAGGAACGTTTTTCCGCTGCCAGTGCGGCCCGGTCCACTGTGGTCAGGCCCGGTGACTTTATTACGTGTTATCGCCCGGAGTGATGTATGCATCTGACTACCTCGCGTTTGACGTTAACCTCTTTGCAGCCTGAAGACTGGCAGCTGTTTCGTGCGGTACATGAAGATCGCGATACTATGCGCTGGGTAAGTGACATTCCCGATGAAGATGATATCCGTGAGCGGTTTCGTCAGCGTCTGGCACCCTGGCAACCCGGCAGTTTTCACATGTTATGCCTGGTCATCAGGCGGCGCGACAGCGGGGAAGCCATCGGGTTATTGGGTTGTACGCCTGAATGGCAGCCCGCCCGTCAGGCGGAGGTGGGATATATGCTGCTGCATCGCCACTGTGGTCAGGGGTTTGGCAGTGAAGCGCTGGAGGCGCTGTGTGCGTGTTTGTTCGACGCCGATTTTCTCAAACTCCGGGCGCTGGTGGTGGAAGGAAACTGGGCTTCCCGGCGAATTCTGGAAAAAAACGGCTTTCTGCTGAAACGGACGCTGCAAAATAATTATCTGCTGAATGACCGCTGGGTGAATGACTGGCTGCTCGAGCGGCTCAATCCGGGAAAATAAAAAATTTCCTGCTTCTCTCGACAAAGTTGTTATTAGCGCGTTATGTTCTTGTTGAGGTCACCGCAGTGACCAGCGTCGCTCGGACGGTCCGGGCGCTAACGTTTCCAGAGGATACCATGGCTGATAACAGCACCACTCGTCGTTTCTCGCGTATTGAACGCCTGCCCCCTTACGTCTTTAACATTACCGCTGAACTGAAGATGGCTGCGCGTCGGCGCGGCGAAGATATCATCGACCTTTCAATGGGTAATCCCGATGGCGCGACGCCGCCGCACATTGTCGAAAAACTGTGCCAGGTGGCTCAACGTGAAGATACGCACGGCTATTCCACATCGCGCGGTATTCCTCGCCTGCGGCGTGCTATTTCACGCTGGTATCAGGAGCGTTATCAGGTAGATATTGATCCCGAATCGGAAGCGATAGTCACCATTGGTTCCAAAGAAGGTCTGGCTCACCTGATGCTGGCCACGCTTGACCATGGTGACACGGTGCTGGTGCCGAATCCCAGCTATCCCATTCATATCTATGGGGCCGTTATCGCAGGCGCTCAGGTGCGCTCCGTCCCGCTGGTGGAGGGCATTGATTTCTTCAATGAGCTGGAGCGTGCTATTCGCGAGAGCTATCCTAAACCTAAAATGATGGTGCTGGGTTTCCCGTCGAATCCCACTTCTCAGTGCGTAGAGCTGGACTTTTTTGAGCGCGTCATCGCGCTGGCCAAACAGTACAACGTGCTGGTCATTCACGATCTGGCCTATGCCGATATCGTCTATGATGGCTGGAAAGCGCCGTCCATTATGCAGGTGCCTGGCGCACGGGATGTGGCCGTCGAATTTTTCACCCTGTCAAAAAGCTATAACATGGCCGGCTGGCGCATAGGTTTTATGGTGGGCAACAAAGAGCTGGTCGCCGCCTTAGCCCGAATCAAGAGCTACCACGATTACGGCACCTTTACGCCCTTACAGGTCGCGGCGATTGCGGCCCTGGAAGGGGATCAGCAGTGCGTGCGCGATATTGCCGAACAGTATAAACGTCGCCGCGACGTGCTGGTGAAAGGGCTGCATGAAGCGGGCTGGATGGTGGATATTCCCAAAGCGTCGATGTACGTCTGGGCAAAGATTCCGGATCATTATGCGCATCTGGGCTCGCTGGAATTTGCCAAGCACATGCTGCAGGAAGCGAAAGTATGCGTTTCACCCGGCGTGGGCTTCGGTGATTATGGCGATACGCACGTCCGTTTTGCACTGATTGAAAACAGCGATCGTATCCGACAGGCGGTAAGAGGCATTAAGGCGATGTTTCGCGCCGACGGCATTTTGCCGGGCAGCGTGAAAAGTATGGAAGAACAGATTTAACATCCCATTGGGGCGACCACCTGTCGCCCCTGTGGAATGCCTGCAGAGACTACAGCATCAGCACAAAGGTGCCGACCCAAAGTAGTACAAAGAAAGAAATTCCCATCAGCGCATATTTCACAAGCGAACTCCTCTGAGCGGTTACGATATTGGCGATCCCATCCAGCGCAACGCGGACAGAAAGGATAAGGTCGCCGTTCAGATTTACGGTCAACGATCTCCCGTACGAACTGAATAACTCAGAACAGGATCGGGGCTAATCTACGCGTATTCAGACCGAAAATAAATAGTTTGGTTCTGAGAGTTTGTTCACATTTTTATCGAACGTCAATGTCTGGCACTGCCGACATGCCTACGCGGAGTTGCGCCAGGTTTTTCTGGTCCTGGTCCAAGACAATTTTAACCGGTAATCGCTGAACCACTTTCGTGTAGTTGCCGGTCGCATTATCGGGAGCAATCGCCGCAAATGTCGCGCCTGTCGCGGGGGCAAGACTGTCGACGTGACCGGTAAAAATCTGGTCAGGCAAAGCATCTACCCTGATGCGGACGGGTTGACCCGGACGCACATCCTGCAACTGCGTTTCCAGATAATTCGCGGTGATATAGGTTTGTTGTAACGGCACCACCGCCAGCAAACGGGTACCGGCGGAAACATAGGCGCCCAGGCGCACTGCGCGCTGTCCCACCATGCCGGCCACCGGGGCCACAATGCGGGTGTAAGACAGATTAAGACGTGCCTGGTCGACGCTGGCTCGGGCGGCAGCAACATCCGCTTCGGCGGATCGGACGGCTGCCTGCAGCACGCCAACCTGCTTAATTGCAGAAGCGAGCGCGGCTTCACTCTGACGCACCGCGGCGCTGGCAGAGCGCTGCGCCGAGCTGGCTTTTTGCTGCTCGTCAGCGGCAACGGTGCCGCGCTGATAGAGACGGTTATAGCGTTCGGCACTCTGTCCGGCATATTGCGCCGAAGCCTGACTGGCGGAAACGCTGGCCTTCTGTTCATCAATGACCGACTCCTGCTGCTCCAGCTGTGCTTTGCTGCTCAACAGTTTGGCTTCACTGACCTGCAATGCGGCCTCCGCGCTTTCCAGTGCCACTTTGTAATCGCGATCGTCCAGCGTCGCCAGGAGTTCACCGGCGGCAACCTGCTGGTTATCTTTCACCCTGACGCTGGCGATGTACCCCGACACTTTGGGCGCAACAAGGGTGTAATCGGCATTGACCCAGGCATCATTGGTACGGTGATCGTTACGGGTCATCACGGACCAGACAATCAGCGCCATCGCCAGCAAAACCAGCAGCAGCAGGGAAAGCAGCACGGTTTTTCTCATTACTAAAGCACGCATATACAGTTATCTCGACGTGGAGGTTGCAGGTTGAATCAAGGTTTGGGGCGGCCAGACGCGTTTGGGCAGCCAGGCGGTGACGACCAGCAGCAGCAGCGCAAAACCGATCAGCAGCAGCCAGGTATCACTCAGGCCGAGCACCAGCGCCTGGTGCTTTATCTGGGTAGCAAAGCCGCGCAGATTCTCGACGGAACTCACGCTGCCATCGGGCAACAGCGGAAACTGACTGCTGGCCTGACTGCTGTTGGGGGCGGTCATCAGCCACGGCCTGCTGCCCGCCTGGTTGACGAGGATACTGGAGTGAAACTGTTCACGATGGCTGACAAACCATGACACCAGGGTAGAGGCCGCAATGCTGGAAAACCCGCGTACCGTGTTGAACATCGCCGAGGCAAAAGGTCCTTCAGGCGGTGCTACCACGCTGGTCGCGCTCATCAGCACGGGCAGAATCACCATCGGCTGGCCTACGGCCTGCAACGCCTGAATCAGCCAGAAGTTATCCCGCGCCCAGTCCGTTGTGATCTGCATACCGAGCAGGCAGGAGGCAATCAGGAAGCACAAGCCCACTGCCAGCATCCAGCGACAGTCAATCCAGCGGATATTCAGCAGGGCGGCAAGCAACGGTGCCACAATGAGCTGGGGCAACCCAATGGTCAACGCCAGCGGCGCGAACTGGGCGATACGAAAGCCATCGACCTGGGCAAAATAGCTGGAAGGCAGGGCAGAGCCGGACAGCGACACGATCAGGACGCCGGCCAGCACCAGCAGGCCGTGCAGCAGGTTAGGTCGCCGCAGCATCTGCAACTTAAACAGCGGCAGGGGATGTAACCACTCATTGATTAAAAAGACGATGAGTAACGGTACGGCGGCCAGCAGCATAGCGGCAATCAGCGGAGAATCCAGCCAGTCAAGCCGTTCGCCCTGGCTGAGTACCAGAATGATTAACGCCATCCCGCTACAGCCTGTGAGCATCCCGAACAGATCGATCTGCTGAAAACGTTCTGTGCGCAACGGATCCTGAGGCAATCCCCAGCCGGTTAATACGAGGGCTATCAGCATACCGGGCACAACCTGCCAGAAGACAAACATCCAGCTGACCTGATCGGTCCAGAAGGCGGCCAGCGACGCGGCCATATTCGGCCCGAAGGTGGCAGTAAGGGCATAGGCGCCTAATCCATAGAGCTTGAACGGCGGTGGCAGAAAACGCAGGGCGACGGTCATCAGCATCGGCGGCAGCGCGCCGCCAAAGAGCCCCTGGATCACGCGTAATGCCATAAACAGCACAGGATCGGTCATCAGCGGTAACAGTATTCCGGACAGCATAAAGCCGACCGAAACAAATAACGTAAAGCGGCGCAGGGAAAACGTCACCGCGAACCACGGCGCAATCATCATGGCGGCCACTTCGGCAGCCTGATAAGCCGAAACAATCCAGCTTCCGTCGTCGTAGCCCATACCGAGAGCAGCACGAATATCGGCCAGCGCAATATCACTGACGCGATCGTTGAGCCCGGAGGTCAGCGCCGCGATCCAGACGCCAAGCAGGCCCAGGGCGAGACGTAAGGTAAAGGGATGCAGCGGCGGCGCAGTGCCAGGCTGGGTCGTCATAGCAGGTGTCTCATTGTTTTTTTGGTTCGATGTATTGCGATGCGATACAGGCGGGGCGATATTACATGGCAATATGCTGTATTGCAATGTGGTACACGCTGTAAAACGTGCGCTTTTCGGGTTACAGTAAGCCAGCTCAAAAAGGACGACGCTATGACTCAACAATCATCCAGCCGCGAAGATGAAAAAACGGGCGGTATTCAGGTTATTGCGCGCGCGGCTAAAATTCTTAATGCTCTGGGCGAGCATCCCGGTGGCATGAGTCTGGGCGAAATCGCGCATGCGGTTGATCTGCCGCGTTCTACCGTACAGCGCATTGTGGCCGCGCTGGACAGCGCCGAACTGGTTCGAAGCAGTGGGGCGGGCGGATTGCGTCTTGGGCCAGCTTTACTGAAGCTGCTCGCCAGCGTGAACACGGATGTGGTCGATTTGGTCAAGCCGCTGCTGGAAAAACTGTCGGCGGATACCAATGAAACGGTCTCCCTGTCCCGCGCCAGTGGTGCGCAGCTTGCCGTCATTCATTATGTTGTGGCGTCGCGCGAGCTGCGGGTGGTTCCCCGTATCGGACTGGAGCTGCCGCTCTACAGCACCTCGGGTGGCCGCGCCTTGCTGGCGCTGGAAAGCGATGAAGACGTCCGGACGCTGGTGGGAGATGCCTGGCGCGAACTCACGGACAAGACGGTTAAGACGCAGGCAGCACTGTTAGAGATGCTTCGGGAAGTGCGTGAAACCAGCATTTCCTACGACCGTGGTGAAACCCTTGAAGGCGTTTCAACCATGGCCTTTGCGCTCGATACACTGTTTGGCCGCTTTGCGGTCTCCTTACTGGTGCCCACGGCGCGGTTTAAGAAGCATGAATCACGCTATCGTGAAGAAATGTTGCTGTGCAAACAGGCTCTGATTCGTGAAATTGGCAAAATTGCCGCTGTTGAAGGATGAGTGCTCAATGAAAACAGTATTAATGGCTATCGATAATTCACCGGTCGCGAAGAAAGTGGTGTCGTTAACGATCGAAGAAGCACAGGCGCATGATGCACAAGTGATTGTGCTGTGTTGTATCGATCCCGCCTATTCATCCTGTAGCCAGCCCATTGATATTGATGCCGGTGAAGATCCGGCAGATTTTGTGGCCGCGCAGGATGAGCAAAATACCGCTGAAATGGTGGTACGTCATGCCCTGGCACCCTTGCTCCAGGCCGGCATTAAGGCGCGAGGTATGATTCTGGCCGGCGAAGCGGCGGAGACAATCGTGGCCCAGTCCCAGCAGCTCAATGCCAGCATGATTATTATGGGGCGACGTCATTTATCGCCCTTTAACCGGTTATTAAAAGGATCTGTGAGTGCCGCTGTGGTTGAACGCGCGCATTGCCCGGTACTGATCGATGTGCGTAAGGATTAACAACGTAGTATGACTCTCCTGCTTTTTCTTACGCTGGCCGCCTTTGTGCTGCTGGCGATTATCATCGTTATGTTAGTCAGAACCACCCGGCTTAAAGCGTGGCAGGGCGTGGTTCTTTTTATCCTGCCGCTGTTGTTGTCGAATGTTTTATGGTTCAGCTGGATCCAGCCTCAGCAGCAGCAGGAGAAACGCTACGAGCGCGCGGCAGATTATATGGCACAGGCTACGGTATATCGGGTGCTGCGCACTCAGGAACCCGCGCTGTGGCAAATACTGACGCGCGATCTGGCGCGCAAACTGCGTGAAGGCGAACCCATGTTGCAGGCAACGGGCGAACTGCGCGGGTTGTTGACGGATGTGATCAATCAGCGCCTTATGCGGGGTACTGACGCGGCCGTATTGAAATATATTGGCGTCTCTGTGGAAGAAATGCAGACGCTCAATAAAATTGACCCGGGCCTTTGTTTTCAGTTTCTTTATCCGCAGGTGAAGGGCGGTATCAATCTGGTTGAAACTCTGCCCGCCAGCCTGAACCAAAAAGATGCCGATGCCACCGAGTATTTGCTGCTTAACAGTCTGGGGGACGAACAACCGCTGGACCGCAAGCAGGCGCAGCACGATCTCAAAACCATCGTCGACCATCTCTACCTGAAGTGGGGCAATAAGCTGCAACAGCTGAATATGCCTGCCGATGCCGCCGTTGATCGGTCTTCCATGTGTGCCATGTCTGTCGATCTTTATAGTGCCATCCTCGCACTCCCGGACAAGCAAGCCGCCAATCTGCTTCGTAGAATGATTGCGCTTTCAGGCGAAGGTTAAAAAGAAAAAAGCCCGCCAGTGGCGGGCGAAATGCTGAGAGAGGCTTTTTTTAGAGTAATTCCTGGTGTTGTTCGTGAGGCTTTTCACTGGAATCAGTGTCGCAGTTTATTGGCATAACCTGCCAGTTGTTTAACCGTATTGAATCAATTGGTAAAACTTCGTAAATACGCAGTTGTTCGCGTACTAATCCTATAGATGCGCATTTTGCAGCGCCTTACACTGCGTCAAAATGTGAGGAAATAAAATGAAAATGGCAATTATGGGTGCATTTGCACTTATTTTTCTGAGCGGTTGTACCGCCAGTAAACCCGGGGCGTTTGAACGTGTTGATGAAGATCCCAGTTCAAATACCGTACAATATCGTTTCGACCCGCTGAAAGTGAATCGTGATGCAATGGAAATTGATATCGCGAATTACTGCAGCAATAAAGGTTTTGATAAAGTAGAGTCACTCCCTGTTCAGGACAGCACAATACCAGGTTTAAAGAAAACCTGGTATCAGTGTAATTACGCAGTGAAAAGTTAATGAATAAATGAGGTGGGATTATATCCCACCTTCTTTTTATATTATGCTGTGTGAAATCTTTGCCCTTCAGTGAATATCATTTTGTTTTATGCCTCCTTTCTGCTGCGCTGGAACGTCTGCGGATAACGCCTCCTGTCCAGGAGAAATAAAGGCTACCGACTGAGGGAACAGCGCGGCGGTAACGATATCTGGCATACGGCACCTCCTCTTTTTCAATACTCAGGATAATACGCCGAAAAAGTGCAGCAAAAATGCAGCCTGTGTAGAGTTATTTCGATAAATATGTCGCGATATTTCAAAAAAGAACGCGAAAAAGAGGGTGAGCGCATATTCCAATCGGAATAGACCGAATAGGTATTAATATGCGTGAGACCTGTCTTAAAAACAAGGCTGACGTGCATGTGTGAAGATGGAAATTAGCGCTACAGTAATATCAGGACAATTAAAGGGAGACAAACATGACGCATAGGGTAAAAAACGTTCTGCCGCTTCAGGCAGAGCTGGCAGAATGTCCGCTCTGGGCTGTGCAGGAACAGGTGCTGTGGTGTGTGGATATTCTGGCACCGGCCATCCATCGTTTCGATCCGGCGAGTGGTGAGCTCTCCACATTTCCCCAGGCAGAAGAAGTCGGATGCATCGGCCTGCGGGAACAGGGCGGTATCATTGCCGCACTGCGTAGCGGCGTCTGGCTGC
Source organism: Pantoea sp. BS_8 (assembly GCF_041954965.1). NCBI lineage: Bacteria > Pseudomonadati > Pseudomonadota > Gammaproteobacteria > Enterobacterales > Erwiniaceae > Pantoea > Pantoea sp. BS_8. Next base: position 129,694 of record NZ_JAVAXU010000003.1, on the reverse strand, counting down.
TGGACGAGCAGGGGAAACCGCAAAAAAAAGTGGCGGATAATCCCGGTATCGCCGGGAAAAGCCGCTTCAATGATGGCCGCGTGGATCCCTGGGGTAATTTCTGGTGCGGCAGTTTATGGGAGCCACAGGATAAAAACGGCGGCTTGCTTTGTCGCGTAACGCCTGATTTGACGCTTGAGGTGAAGGCACGCGACATCAAAATTTCCAATGGCGTTGCCTTTTCTCCTGACCGTCAGTGGATGTATCACAGCGATACGCCGAATGAAGTGCTCTATCGCTATCCGCTTGATGCTCAGGGCGAGCCGGGGCAGCGTGAAATCTTCCGGCGGTTTGATGCCCGTGGTGGCTTGCCCGATGGGGCGGCTGTCGACAGTGAGGGCTATTACTGGTCAGCCCTGTTTGACGGCGGACGCGTCGTGCGTATTGATCCGCACGACGGTGAAATCGTCGATGAGATTACACTGCCGGTGAAATGGCCCACCATGGTGACGTTTGGCGGCAGCGATCTCAAGACGCTGTTCATCACCAGCTCACGCGAAAACCTCAGCGAAGAGGATCTCGCCCGCTATCCGCAGTCGGGCGATATTTTTGCGGTGGATGTCGACGTGGCCGGTATGGAAGAGCCGCGTTTTCGCGGCTGATGATGAGGGCCAGGCTTATCTGGCCCTGTAACGTTACTGACGCTGCAACAGCGGTTCATGGGCTGGCTGGCTCTGCGGCAGGCGGATAGTCAGTGACAGCACCAGTGATATAACCAGCAGGGTCATAATGAGGCTGAAAGTGACCGTAAAGCCGCCAAACAGTGAAGCCACCAGCGAACCCATTACGCTGCCAATGCCAAAGCCGAGATAAATCAGGCCATAATTTTTGGTCAGATTATTCAAGCCGAAAAAGTCACTGACCAGCGAAGGGAAGACGGTAATGGTGCCGCCGAAGCTAAACGCAATGCAGGCCAGGGACAGGAAAAACGTGGTTTGATTCATCTGTGTAAACAGCATCAGGCTCATACCGATCAGTGAAACCAGTTGGGCCAGTGAGATCACGCGAATACGCATCATTTTATCGGACAGCACGCCCAGTACTAACCGACCACTCAGGTTTGCTACCGCGATGACCGTGACGGCGTTAGCGGCGGTCTGGGTGCTGAGGTGAACCAAACCTTCCCCGATGTCTTTTGCAACGCCAATCACATACAGCCCGCTCATACAGGCAGTCAGAAACATCAACGCCAGCATCCAGTACTGTGGCAGACGCACCGATTCGGCCAACGTATACTGACGCGTCGCTTCTGCCTGGGTAGCTGACGCAGATTGCAGCGGCGCATCGCGCATCATCAGTCCGCCAGCAATAATCATCGCCATTGCCAGCAGGCCCCAGAGCACAAAGGTCTGTTCAAGCCCAAATCGTGCCAACAGTGCCCCGCAAATGAATTTAAATCCCAGACTTCCCAGACCGTAAGCGCCAATGGCGCAGGCCGATATCATGCCTTTGCGTTCAGGAAACCATTTCACACAGTTGGATAGCGTCATCAGATACCCTGCGCCATCGGCCAGACCTAACAACACGCCCGCGCTCAGGTACAGCATCATCAGATTATCTGCATGGGCGGTCAGCCCTAATCCCAGCGCCATCAATATACCTGCGCCGATAGTGACCTTACGGACGCCAAAACGCTCCTGCAGCTTGCCAGCCAGTGAAGAAGAGATGGCCAGCCCCAGGCTCAGTAAACCAAATGAAAATGCGATCTGGCTTACGGGCGCATCCAGTTTTTGCGCGAGCTGACCATTGAATAAGCTCCAGGTATAAACGGACCCCAGCGCTAACTGGGTTATCACCGTACCGATAAGTGTGAGCCAGCGTGTACGCTGGTGGGCAGTCTGTTGAGTCGCGTTCATTATGTTACTCCCAGGGGGAAACTGAATACTGGCGTCAGAATAACCAAAACCCCTACGCGCGAGGGCGGAAAGCGCATGAACGGAATGCAACGCGGAATGAAATGCTGTCAGGGCGGAATGAATGGCCGCGTGGGGTAAGTGTAACGAGGTGAGTCAAGGTAATGAAGGCAGGTAAACAGCAGTAAGGGAATGTTACGGCCAACCTGTTTTCCCGGCAGGCTTAGCATTTTTTTGCCAGGCTTAAAGTCCATTCAACAGGAGGAAATATGAAAGACCGGACATATGAATCCATCACCAGTGAGGATGAAGTTTGCTGCATTATCGGTCAGGCAGTGATCGAACTGAGCGCAGAACAGCAGCCTGTCACGAAATCTACCCTGGCACTGAAATTATTGTCAATGGCGGACCGCGACAGTGACGATGAGCGGGTTCTGCTCTACTGGATTGCGCGCAAAGCGATCAATCAACCCCAGCATCTTGTCAATGCGCAGCAAAAACGGGCATGACGCCCAGACAGGAAAGGGCGCCATGCCCGCTACGGTTCCGTTTTGTTTACACAGGACACATCACCGTAAAATCATGGTAGCGCCAGGGACGGCGAAGACGCATTCCGTCGCGCCCGGTGAGCACGACACCGTAAAACGTGACTTTCTCTGTGCATCGCTGCTCTCGCTTTCTCTGCTAAGAGAGGTCATTACCGCCAGTGCGAAGCGGCACGATAGCGAACCGAACATTTCCCACCTCCTCGCCTGCGATCACACTCAGACATACTCTGCACGCTGACAGAAACAGTTGACTATGGGACAAAGACACAAGTTTTCCTGTGCCCGGAGGCGTTATGCATTTCACATCCTTCAACTCAGCCTGCTTGCTGCTGGCGCTGACGTGTACGTCGTGCAGCCAGTCATCTTCTGGTCACATCCCTGCGGGTAAATGTGATGCGGAAGCGACCTACAATCTTCATTTGTCGCGCTTTGACGAAACGGCGCAACAGTTGGCGCACGGTACCGGGTGTTTTATCCAGACGGATTTGTCGCGCACTGGGGCTGTTCAGGTGAATCCTGTAGAGGGCACCATGACGCTTCGTGAAGCGCTCGGACAGGCTATAAAAGGCACGCCGTTGAAGATTGTGGCGCAAACGCCGGATGTCATTACTGTCGAAAAATAATCGCGAATCACGGAGGTCACACCATGCGCAGAGGCGCTGCTTTGCTTATTTTGTTGTTAACCGCATCAGTCTGCTATGCCGCGCCAGGGGGCAACGGTGGGGAAGGTGGAAATGGCGGAGCGGGTGGTATGGGAGGCACAGGCGGTAACGGCGGTGCGGGCGGTAACGGCGGAAGTATGGACAATCAACCTGGCGGTGCTGGGTTGCCTGGCCACAATGGTCAGCGCGGCATGAATGGTTGTCCCGGCGGTACTGCGCCCTCTCAGGACGGCAGATTTTATCTGCCCGGCACACATGAGCAATGTAATCCGGCGCATCCAAAGTCGCATCCTAAACGGCATCACATCGTATCGTCCGGGCAGATGGAACGAATCTGATGATCGGCTGGCCCCGCGCCTGTGTATCACCGGCTTGTGCGCAGGCAAGGCAGACATGCGCCGACAGGTCGGGCTGGTTCGTGGCTACGCACTAAGCGATTAACTGGCGCGTTCAGCAATCGCAGGGATGGGGTTGTTGCGGGAGAAAAGACAAACATGCATCACGCACTATTGCCCGTGGGCGGCCTTTTTTATCGCGCTGTGTTAACCGCGAAGGCGCAGGCGGTGCTTGCCGCACCCGGCCCGCAAAGCGCGGGGCGTTATCATCGCCACGGGCAACCGGCCTTGTATATGAGTCCGCTGCCGGAATGGTCCATCATGGCGGTATCGGGCTATATGCGTGAGGATGGCCTTTCACGCGTCCTGATTCCACTACGCCTGTCAGGGGCCTGGCTGGTAGATCAGCGCGATAAGGCTAAATGTGAGCAACTGGGAATCCTGCCAGAAGCCGCTGACGGCAGTTGGCGAACGGCGCTGCAGCAGGGGCGAATCCCGGATTCATGGCACAACGCAGATAAAGCCAGAGCAACAGGCGCGGATGGGATTATTGACCGTTCGCGTCTTATTCCCGGCGGCTGGCATATCTGTCTTTTTCAGTGGAACACGCCTTCTGCACCACGCGTGGCGGTAAGCGGCAAGCCCATCCCGATCACGCTTTCACCGGCTGGCCCCAAGTGGGGATTATAGTGCGGGCAAATTAAACCAAACCTGTCCCACGCTGCGGTCGCAAATAAACCGACGCTCGCTGCGGACTGGCTCTCATTTCACAGAGACCTGTTTATCCGCGGCCAACTCAGAGAACCGTTGCCGATGTTTGCCGCGTCGGTTTCCTTCATTCCGTCACCGCCGCTGAGCGGTCAGTTGACCCCGTCGCGATGCCCGTTATCCTGCTGAGCAACATTATGCAGGACCATGGCGGCGGCTCCGAATGCGACCGTATCCGTGGCCGCGACGTCCGGCAGACAGATTTCAGGCTGCACGACAGGTGTGCCGTTTAACGTATCCACAGTGGAAAAGTCGAGCCAGGCCGCAAGCCGTTCACGCACCATCTGCGGAAGTGTCCCACCCAGATAGATCGCCGCTGGCGCGAGGACCGCATTCAGCATAAAGCCCAGCCGGGCGATCTCCGGGCCAGTACGTGCGATCCATTCGTCGAGAACCGCTGTGTTTTCGCTAAGAAAATGGTGCCAGACAGCCTCAGCGCGGCCTTCAGGTATCTGGCCAAGGCGATGCTTACACCACGCCGCAAGGTCAGTAAAAGAGGGGCGGGGCCTGTCGAGTGGCAGCAGCAGCCCAATTTCGCCCGCATTGCCCAGATGACCGCGATAACGTTGTTTTCCCAGGATAAGGCCACTGCCGACGCCCTCTGACAGATAGAGATAGATAAAATCGTTATGATTAGCCGCATTACCCAGCGTCATTTCGCCCATGGCGGCAGCATTGGCATCATTTTCGATTAACACCGGACAGCCCAGAGCCTGCTGAATGGCTTCGAACAGCCCGGGTTCATCCCAGGAAAGCACTTCGGGAGCCAGATGGAGCGGAGCCTGACCGCGCTGGAAGCGCGTCGGCATGGCAATGCCTGCGCCAATCAGTAAATGACCCGGTATGTGGTTTCTCTCAAGCAACGTTTTGTGGCCCTTCTGTATCTCTGAGCGGGCGCGGGCAAAGGTATCATAGTGGCCGGTCAGTTCAATTTCGTCGACCCGTTTCCCTTTGAAATCAAGCAGCATCAGCGTAACAGAGAAGCGGCTGGCATGAATCCCAACGGCATAGCCGATGGAGGAATTAAGCATCAGATCAATGTGGGGCGCGCCCCGGCCAGATGAACGCCGGGCTCCTTCGATGATGATACCTCGCTTGATGAGATCGCGGGTCATCATGCTGACGGCCGCCGCTGTCACCCCGCAACAATCGGCGATCTCAGCACGTGATGCGGCGTCGTTGCGACGCAGATAACGTAGTACGGCCGACTGGGTCGTGCCGATTCCTTCCCAATGCTTTGATGAAGTCAACGCATCTTCTCCCTGTCGTTTTCACATGGTCATGAACCTGTCATTTAAATAAATTAACTTACTTAAATAATAGGCACAACGGGAATAAACACCATGTCAAAAAAACTCACTGTCCTCGCCACCCTCGTGATGTCCGCGTTGTGTGTTGGCATGACCCACGCAGAAGAGATAACGATCAAACTCGCCACGCTCGCCGAGCGTAGCGCACCGAACCGCATTACCAACATTGAAGATGCAGCCGACATCATGAACAAGCAATTTAAGGCTGCGGGCGTCGACAAACATATTGTGATTCAGGCCAATAGCAGTGCTGTCAAAGGCTGGGACGACTTCGCCATGGATATGCTGAAGGCGATGTCCGTCGGACAAGGGCCGGATATCTATGTGCTGCCCCATGAATGGATTGGTCAGTTTGCGAAGGACGGCTATGCCATGCAAATGAACGATAAGATCGCGGCGGCACCGTGGGTCTATGGCGACATCCTGCCCGTCCTGTGGGCGTCGGCAAAGGCAAACGATGGAAAGATCTATGGCATACCGCAGGATGCTGAAATACGCATGTTTTTTTACAACAAAGATATGTTGAGAAAAATCGGCAAGGATGAAGCCTTTATCAACGCCATACCGGCCAGGGTGGAGTCCGGTGATTTTACACTGGACGATCTGACGGCCCTTGCCAAAGAGGTCGTGGACGGTAAAGCGGCTCAGTACGGCATGTTGCACCGGCCGAATGTCGGTATTGATTATCTGATGGTTTTTCAGTCTTACGGCGTGAAATTTATGGATGACAAGACCGGCAAGCTCATCTTCCCTAAAGCAGAAATGGCGGATGCGCTTGGCTGGTATGAGCGCAATGCGAAGCAGGGAGTGACGCCGGTCGATAACACGGCGATGAGCTGGGATGCCATTCAGAACGCGTTCAAGCAGGAGAAGGCCTTTATCTTTCACCAGGGCGTCTGGGCGGTTGCCTGGCAACTGGGCGACAAAAATGGCGCGGTCTGGCCGACAGACAAAGAAGGGTATTTTCATAAGATAGGCTGGATCCCGGCGCCTGCGGCCAAAAAGGGCGGTCAGCCCTCAAACCTGTCGCATCCGCTTCTCTATACGGTGAACGCCAAAAGCAAAAATGCTGACATTGCTGCCGAACTGGTGGCACTGGCGACGTTGCCTTATTTCAACAACGAACATGCTGTGACGTCCTATCACACGGCCATCAGCAACGCGCAAACGGCGATGCCGAAATACCGCGATAACTGGGTGCTGTCAGCCGCTTCGCCCATGATGGTACATGCGAAGTTCGTGCCTAATCATATCCAGTTTGGCAGCTATAACAAGGTACTGTTCAGCGGTCTCCAGGCGGTTGAAACAGGAAAAATGACGGCAAAACAGGCCGTTGATTTTATCGCCGAAGAGCTCGAACTGCAGTTTGGCGACGATATAGAAATCCGGTCGTCTGTCGCCAAAAAATAGTGCTTAGCCTGTAAAGCGTCGCTTACTCTCCAGGGAGATGTGGTCATGTCTCAGTTTCAGCCTCGGGCGCACCGGCCGGCCCGACCTGTGTTCTATCTCGCGCCTGCTATCGCGCTGTTGGCCGTCTTTTTCCTGGCGCCCATTATCGTCAATACCGTCATCGCCTTTACCGATATGGGCGCTGATCTGCGGGTCGGTCACTTCACGCTGCAAAACGTCGAGCGGATTGTCTTACGCGATGCGCGCATGCCTGCGGTGCTGCTGACGACGCTGATTTATGTCACGGCGACGCTGTTTATTTTTAACGTCGGGCTGGGTGTCCTGTTGGCGATAACAACGACGGCCATTCCCGACAGGCTGGGTAATCTTTTTCGCGGTCTCTGGCTTTTGCCACGCATGTCGCCGGCCGTCCTCTACAGTATTCTGTGGATATGGGTTGCCGATCCTACGCCGTCTGGTTTGCTCAATCAGGTAACCGGATCCTTCGGTCTGCCGCTCATGAATCTGCGTAATGATTTCCCCTTGTTTCTCATCATTGTGGCAAATGGCCTGGTCGGGGCATCGTTTGCCATGGTCATTCTGACTTCATCCATTCGTTCCATCCCTGCACATCTTGCCAATGCGGCGCGAGTGGATGGGGCGAGCGAATGGGGCGTGCTGCGCTATGTAGTGGCCCCCGCACTGTCTCAGCCCATTCGGTTTATCACCATCTATCAGGGGCTCTCCTTGCTGACGACCTACGAGTACATTCTGCTCATCACCGGTGGCGGTCCCGTCTACGATTCGACGCCTTATGCGCTCTATATCTACCGTCGCGCCTTTGAAAATGGGGCTTACGCCTATGGCGCGGCGCTGGCGCTTGGCCTGATGGTGATCGGCGTAGGCGTGACCTTAATGCAATGGCGGGTCAGTAATATGCGCGCGACGTTTGCCGCGCCGAAAATCGAGGTATTGTGATGTCACTCGTTCCAAACCCGGCAGTGGCCAAATCGAAATGGGCGCGTCTTGAACGCAGAGGCACAATCAACCGTGTCGGCTTCCTTTCTGCGCTCATTCTCTTCCTGACGGTGATGTCAGTGCCGATTCTGCTGCCTTACCTCTGGCTTCTGGCCAAATCGCTGACCACGTCTGATGCGTCCGTCAGCCGGCTGGTTCTGTGGCGCACCAGCGCAATTGCGGGCGTCGCGTATATCGGAGCGATCGCGCTTGCTTTCCTGGCAGAGCGTTTACGCAGACCGGTATTGTCCTGGGCTGCGCTGGGGATCGTTGTGCTGCTGCTTGTGATGATTTTTCTGATGCCACACATGACGTTGCACAACTACCGTTTTCTCTGGATGCGCGACATCGCGAATACGGGCACCACGCGCGTGGACCTGATGCCATCGGCCTGGACGGCACTTGGAAGCTCGCTGATCTTTGGCGTTTCACAAACGCTGATTGTCACGATCGTCGCTACCCCAGCCGCCTACGCGTTATCGCGCTTTGCCTTTGCCGGGCGGCAAAATTTTCTGCGTGGCTTGCTGCTGTTACATGCTTTCCCCGCGCTGGCGCTCACCATCGCCATCTTTATCCAGCTTCACTTTATGGGCCTGCTCAACCATCTTTTCGGTGTGGTGATGGTGATGAGTGCGCTGGAGCTGCCTTATGCGATCTTCGTCCTGAAGGGCTTTTTCGACGCAGTGCCCTGGGATATTGAAATGAGCGCGGTGACCGACGGTGCGACCCGTTTTCAGGCTTTTCGTATGGTGGTATTGCCCCAGGTGCGTAGCGGACTGATTGCGATTGCCACCTTCACCTTTTTACGTGGTTGGGAGGAGTACGTTTTTGTCCAGACGCTACTTATCGACAAAAGCCAGATGACGATGAGCCTCTACCTGTTCTTTGTCGCACAGGATAATACGGGTGCGGATTACGGCATGATCGCCGCTGTGGGCATCATTTATTTACTCCCTGTGCTCGTTCTCTACACCTTTACGCAGAAATACATCACTCAAATGAGTTTTGGCGGTATCAAGGGATAATTGTCATGGCCTCGATCACTCTTAACAATGTCAGCAAAAACTGGGGCGAGACTCAGGTCCTGAAACCGATGAATCTTACCATTGAGAACGGCGAATTCGTCGCCATTCTCGGCCCCTCAGGATGCGGTAAATCGACAACGCTGTTTCTGCTGGCAGGGCTCTATGCGCCGACCAGCGGTGAGATCGCGTTTGACGGGCACAACGTTAATCGCATCGATGCCCGCGATCGCAACGTCGGTATCGTCTTCCAGTCTTATGCGCTTTACCCGAACCTGACGGTACGCGAAAACATCGCTTTTCCGTTACGTTTTAAAAAAACAGGTAAGGAGCACATTGCCAGGCGCGTGGAGGAGGCGGCTAATCTGGTGCAAATAAGCGCACTGCTTGATCGACGCCCGTCGCAGCTTTCAGGGGGGCAGCAACAGCGCGTGGCGCTGGCGCGGGCACTGGTCAAGGAACCGAATATTCTGTTACTTGACGAACCGCTTTCTAACCTCGATGCGACGCTCCGTATCACCATGCGGACGGAACTCAAGAATCTCCAGAAACGTCTCGGCTTCACCACCTTGATCGTCACCCATGACCAGCTGGAAGCCATTACCATGGCCGATCGGATCATCTGTATGAATCATGGCGAGATAGTGCAGATTGGGACACCTGATGACCTGTACAGACGTCCGGCCGATCGCTTTGTTGCAGGGTTTATCGGCTCGCCGCCGATGAATCTTGTGGAAGGACAGGCAGTCGGCGGGTTTCTGCACCTGGGGCAAACGACACTCGAACTGAACCACGAATACGACGGCCCCGTTTGTTTTGGTCTGCGTCCGGAAGATATCAACCTTATTACCGCTGACGAGGCTCCCTTGTGTGGGGAGATCATGACCGTTGAGCCGATGGGACGTGAAGTTTTCTACACGATTGACACGCCGGCCGGCACGCTTCGCGCGCTGGAATATGGTGAAGCGGTGCGTCATGCGCCTGGTTCCCGGGTAGGAGTAGCGTGCCAACCCGAACTGACTCTGATCTTCAATGCTGTCGGTAAACGCATCGTCGATCTTCATGCCAACCTCGCCGTAACCGGCCACCCCAGCAGACAGGTTCACGCTGGCTAGCTTACAGGACAAGATTTCCATGACCCGAATCGTATCACACCGTGGCGCCAACCATTTTGCGCCAGAGAACACCTTCTTTGCCGCCGATCTGGCGCTTGAACAGGGGGCTGATTACATTGAGCTGGATGTACGGGAGAGCGCCGATGGTGTGCTCTACGTTATCCATGACGAGACGCTGGATCGCACCACGAACGGGACGGGCCCTGTTGGGCATGCTCTGTCGCGCGATATTGATGCACTGGATGCGGGAAGCTGGTTCGATGAGCGTTTTAAAGACGCCAGGGTGCCGCGACTTGATGCCTATCTCGAACATCTGCGCGGCCGCGCGGGCGTTTATATTGAGCTGAAATACTGCGATCCGGTCAAAGTGGCTGCACTGGTACGCGATCTCGGTATGGTCCGTGATACGTTTTTCTTTTCGTTTTCCGAAACGATGCGCGCTGGCCTTCAGGCCGTTGCGCCGGACTTTCGCAAAATGATGACCCTCAATATCGCGATGTCTCCCTCTCTCGTTGCCACCGTGCATCATGCATCGATCATTGAGGTAAACGTAGAGCAGATGCGTCATCCCGGTATTCTTGAAGCAAGCCGTAAGACCGGGCTTGAGATTATGGTTTATTACGGTGATGACGATATAGCGATTCATCAGGAAATTGCGGCGGCGGGCGTCGATTATATTAACCTCAATCGCCCGGATCTCTTTAGCCACACACGGCGATAGGTTTACAGAACGACTGAACGATAAGGTTCTGCGTCGCTACCCGTGTTTACGGGTATGACGGGTAAACAGAGAAGGGCAGCTGCGGTACTGCCCTTCGACATTATCTGGCAGGCCCCGGCCCTGGAGGGCGCCTGACAATGATGTTATATCGACGCGTTTTGATCGCGTAAATATGCCCTGCACCGTTCCCTTCCGTTTAATTGTAAACCTCTCGTTCCCAACGCAAACAACATCGTGACACCAGCTGATTTCATCATCTTCGCTAGCTGCAGGTGAGTGCACCGGCCGGATTTATTCTGGCTGACGTAAGTGATGGCATCGCATAACTCGCGGTCAGATGCGGTGACAGGTGACAAGCACGCAGATAACGATAATCTTTCCTCTCTCCGATGTCTGAAATACGTTTATACAGACAGGTGACATACATTGATTTCAGTTTTTTTTCAGCGAAAATAACCAGGATTGATTTACGTCAATAAAAGAAATTATGCTGACATGACGGTCTCGTCCTATTCCCCCTTTTCACACTCGCTTCCTGAAAGTTATTTTTTTAACAATGAAAAATTAACGTTCTCATGTGACTGGTGTGATTTTTCACATGTCATGCTCTGAAATACATTGATCACTTACTGAACATCCTTATTCCATAGGCTCTGAAGGGGTTTTTAAATAAAAATAATATAAATCATAAAGATGATAAAATATTGTTAAAGCATATCTCTGTAACCTTTAGTTACATATTTTTATTTCCTGTCATGCATGAAACGTTCATAAACTCCGTCTCCAGGTGCTTGCTGGACGTTTTTTTATTTCTGAAAAGTACCTGAAAAATACCGTGTCGACGTGCTGGTGAATGGAATGCGCCCGCTTTACATCCCGGGGTTTTGATTCCTGTCAGATGACGGGAACCGGGATAGTGCTAATAAAGGGTTTGCTTTTCTTTTAATTTCTCGCTGGCAGTGACCGCTTCTATAACTTCATAGAACAGGGACAGCTATGTCTAATTCTTCCTTTCAGTCCGAAATACCCAAAGCACGTATTAATCTGAAACTTGATCTGCATACCGGCGGCGCGAGCAAGAAAACCGAGCTCCCTCTGAAATTGCTGATTGCGGGCGATTTCAGCCATGGGCAGGAGACAGCACCGTTATCTGAGCGAAAAAAAGTTAATCTGAACAAAAATAATTTCGACGCTGTGCTTTCCGAATATTCCCCGAAAGTCAGTCTTACCGTTAAAAACACGCTTGCTGGTGACGGTAGCGAAGAAAATATCCGTCTGACCTTTCAGAGCATGAAGGATTTCTCGCCGGAGCAGGTCTCCCGACAAATACCTCAGCTCAAAGCCATGCTTTCCATGCGCAATTTACTTCGTGATTTAAAGGCCAACCTGCTGGACAACCAGGCATTCCGAAAAGAGCTGGAAAAAATCCTGCTCGATCCGGCATTAAGCGCCGAACTCCGGTCTGAGTTGTCTGCGCTGGCCCCGAAACAGCCATAGGCTCACGGTGCTTTAACGGATTAATAACGGATTAATAAGGAAGATGTTGATGTCTGTAAAAAATGAAAATGCCGCGGGTGGCGAGAGTGTGGTGCTGGAGCGTCCTGCTGCCGGGGTTTATGCGTCACTGTTTGAAAAAATCAATCTGAACCCGGTGACACCGGTGACGTACCGGAAAGCTGTTTTGCGGTGCAGGGCTATGGCGCAAGCCGTCCAATCGCAACCAATGACACGCCGGAGGGCCGTGCGCTCAACCGCCGTGTCGAAATCAGTCTGGTACCGCAGGCAAACGCCTGTCAGGTACCGGACCACACCCAGGCGTCATCTCAGGATGATGACGCATCACTACACAATGGAGAGTAATTCCATGGCAATTCCTGTTTATCTCTGGCTGAAAGACGACGGCGGCGCGGACATTAAAGGGTCTGTGGACGTGCAGGACCGTGACGGCAGCATCGAAGTGGTGGCGCAGGAGCATAACCTGTACATCCCGACCGATAACAACACCGGCAAGCTGACCGGTACCCGTATCCACACCCCGTTCCTGTTCACCAAGGAAATCGACTCGTCCAGCCCGTACCTGTACAAGGCGGTGACTACCGGTCAGACCCTCAAGTCTGCGGAATTCAGGTGGTACAAAATCAACGATGCGGGCCAGGAAGTGGAGTACTTCAACACCAAACTGGAAAACGTGAAGGTGGTGAAAGTGAATCCGCTGATGCACGACATCAAGGATCCTTCTTTCGAGAAGCATAACCACCTTGAGCAGATCGAGTTGCGTTACGAAAAAATCACCTGGACCTACAAAGACGGCAACATCATTCATTCCGATTCCTGGAACGAACGCGCCACCGCGTAAGTCACGAGCGGGCAGAGCTTCTCTGTCCGCTTTTCTTTTTGCTGAGCGTCCGCCGCTGCGGGCGTTCAGCAAAAACATTATATCCCGGAAACAGACCTTATGGGCCTCGGTAACGGCCAGGGGCGGTATCGGACCTTGCACAGAAAGAGAAAGCCTTTGAAGAAACTGTCAGTAATGAAGTGGCTCGCGGCTTGTATCAGGAGAAGAAACAGCTTTCCGGCCAGTGGGATCACTTTCACAATGCCAGAAATAAAGCCTCCCGGGCAATGCAACGTATTGTGGACTCCGCGTATAAATTCAAAGTCAAAACCCTGCTTTCCGGCACCACGGTGAATAACTGGCAAAGCAAGTATGATCAGCTCAGGAAGGAGAGAGACGCTTACGCGGCCATTAGCGAGAAAATCACCTTTCTGGAACTTGAAGATAATGCCGACTGGGAAGGCGTAAAACAGCAGTTTCTGGATAAGGTCGCCCTGCTGGAAAAAGCGCAGGAAGAAAAAGAGTATCAGGCAGAGCTCAAGCGTCAGATGAGGGAAGAAAAACAGCGTCAGGATGAACTGGAGCAGCAGCAGCGCGAAGCGGAAGAAGAGGAGCAACGCCTTGCTGAGCAGCAGCGTTTACTGGAGGAAGCCCTGCTCGCCGCTGAAGGTGCTCACAGGGAAGAGCTGGAAAGACAGCGTCTGGCGCTGGAGCAGAAAATCCAGGACGTTCATCAGCAGTATGAACGCGCCAAATCTATGGCACAGCTCACGAAACAGGGACATGTATATGTGATTTCGAATATCGGCTCCTTCGGTGAAAACGTATTTAAAATCGGTATGACCCGACGGCTGGAGCCTATGGAGCGTGTGAAAGAACTGAGCGGGGCAGCCGTGCCGTTTGATTTTGACGTCCACGCCATGATTTCCTGCGATGACGCCCCTGCGCTTGAAAAGACACTGCATGACCATTTGGAAAACTACCGGATTAACCGGGTTAACCTGCGTAAGGAATTCTTCCGGGTCGAGCTCAGCCGGATTATTGATGAAGTGGAACGTCACCACGGGAAGGTCGAATATATTGCTGACCCGGTGGCGCTACAGTATCTGCAGAGTCTCGAATGTGCAGAAAACGAAGCCGCATAAGCAATAACTTTCAATAGCTCCTTATTCGTCAAATGGACAACTGGTCATGAATGACATCACCCCGCGTAAAATCAAAACCGGCGGCGACCCGCGCACGCTACCGGATTATGCCGCTCTGCGTGATGAGCTAAGTAAGCTGAAGCATCCTGCGCGCCCGGATGTGAACTGGCCGTATGTCGAAAAACGCTGTCTCTCACTGTTTGAGCAGAATGGTGTGGAACTGCAGACGGCGGCCTGGTATACGCTTGCCCGAACGCAGCTGGCCGGCTTGTTCGGCCTCAATGAAGGTCTGGCGATACTGGATGCGCTGATAAGCCATCAGTGGGGCACGCTCTGGCCGCAGCCGGTACATGCCCGCATGGAAATCCTCAGCAGTCTGAGCCAGCGTCTGCAGCAACGGATGCGCGCGCTCCCGCTGAATTACAGCGACCTTGGTCAGCTGTACAAGGCAGAGCAACGTCTTGCCGCTATGGGCGAGGTGCTGCAGCGCCTGGAGCTTAAACATCTGAGCCAGCTCGATACGTTACGTATACTGATGCATAACAGCGCTGTCCGGCTGGAAAACAGTGACGACACAACCCGGGCAGGGGCAGCTGTGCTGCCAGCTAGTGTGATCAACGATGCAGCCGCCTTCGCAGCCGACGGTGCAGAAGAAACCGCCAGCGCGATGAAATGGGTGTATGTTGCCCGCCCTGAATATCAGGCGAATGTGGAAGTACTGGCGACTCTTCCCGCGCCGGTAAAAAAGTGGAAATCTTTCGTTGCCGGTATGGGTGCCATGCTGGCGATAAGCGTGGCCGCAGCGGGAAGCTGGCAATATGTAAACCGGCCAAATCCGCTGCAGGCTCAGTTGGCGGCATCTCTGGCACCTTTACCTGCAACGCTCACGCCAGAACAGGTGGATCTATTGCGTCAGCAGACTGCTTTGCCGCAGAACGTGATCGCCCAGACACAGCAACAGCTGAACCGTCTGGATAAGCTTCCGCCGGGCTGGAGCATTGACTACAGTCGACAACTTGTAGAGCAGGCTCAGGCGCTCTGGCCGGAGCAGGCAAAGTCTCTGGCACAGCAATGGCAACAACAACGCAGTGCTGCCGCATTACCGGCAGAGCAGCTTAATGGCTGGTCTCAGGGAATGATGACACTACAAAAACTGAGCGACAGATTAAATGGCCTCGATGAACAGAAGGGTAAATACATAACGGTCAGTGAGCTGAAATCAGTGGTTTTTGCCACGATGCAGTTCTTTAATCAGTCCATACCGGCTGAAGAACAGCTGCGCGTACTGTCGCAACATCCAGCGGGCAAACCGTTACCTGCAGCTGCCCAATCTCAGCTGGAAATGCACCTGAAACAACTGACAGCCCGCTATGCCGAACTGAAACAGCAGGCAGAAAAATAAAACCTCTCGTCTGGCAAAGCGAGCACGCCGTTTTCTGTCGGGTTTTCTGATTTACGCAGGGCGCTTAAGAAGCGAGTGGGTAGCGATCCACATAAAGGCGCTTCATTTTCTTTCTGATTCTGAGAATGTCCCCGACTTGATTATTTAGGAAGATTGCGTGTTATCGGCCAGGCGTTACACTTTTCTTCAGTCTGTCGACAGGGGCAAGCTGGTCGCAAAAAACACGATGAGATGTTGACCGCTTGCCTAAAAGTGCCGGCCGTTCTGAGCCTTAATAAAGCGTGAATGCTTAAACAGGAAATGTGTATGTGTAATCGTTCATGTTGAAATGCGCAGAAACTGGCCGTCGTCACCCAGGCAGAGCAGAGGCGGTATTAAAGATAAGAAGGATGAGTGAATTTGGTGAATGTCAGAAGGCTGTACGTGGTGTCCCCTGCAGGAATCGAACCTGCAACTAGCCCTTAGGAGGGGCTCGTTATATCCATTTAACTAAGGAGACGCCAGCGTAGTATACCGCAGTTAAGCGGCAGGATTCACTACACTGCCGCGCGTTTGCTCATTCTGTCAGCAATTTAGCGTTCTTCTTGCTGCTGCTGACGTTTTTTCTCCGCTTTGCGCCGTTCTGCCTTCGCCTTTGCCTGAGCAGCTTCGCCCATATCATTGCGAATCTGGGCGTGACTTATCAGGGCGAAAATCAGCGTACCGCCCGTCAGGTTACCCAACAGGGTTGGAACAGCAAAAGGCCAGAGAAACGCGGTCCAGGGCACGCTGCCGTTAAACACCAGGTAAAGCACCTCAACGGAACCCACCACGATATGTGCCAGATCGCCCAGTGCGACCAGCCAGGTCATCATCACAATGACAAACAGTTTGGCCGCTCCCGCATAAGGGAACATCCAGACCATTGTGGCAATGATCCAGCCGGAGATCACCGCGTTAGCAAACATCTCGCCCGGCGTATGTTCCATCACCTTCATGCTGATATCCGTAAAGGCCTGGCGAGTGGCTTCATCAAAAATGGGCATTTCGTTAAACGCTAAGGCGGCGAACGCGGTACCAATAAGGTTGCCCAGTAGCACAATGCCCCACAGGCGAAGCAATAAACCAAGATTGCTTGTGGTGGGTTTGTGCATAACGGGCAGAACGGCCGTCACGGTGTTTTCAGTGAAAAGCTGCTGCCGTGCCATAATCACAATCACAAAGCCAAAGGTGTAGCCAAGGTTTTCCAGTAAATAGGCGCCGGGGACGCCGTCCAGATGAACCTGAAAAATGCCCTTGGCCATCAGTGAAGCCCCCATTGACAGCCCGGCCGCAATCGCTGACCACAGCAGCGCCATGCCATCCCGCTCCAGCTCTTTTTCCCCGTCCTGTCGAATCTCTTCGTGGATAGCGGCGGCACGCGAGGGCAGGGCGTCTTCATCTACTTCAATATCCTCCTTTCCCTGTTCTTTTTCTTCGCTGTCTACATCGTTAGGTCCCTGACTTATGCTTGATGAAGGCTTCATGTTTTCTCCTGGTAACAGTACAAATGCGTTATAAGCGTAGTCGTTTTTTGGCTAACGAAACTGTTTCTGCGACAGCGAACAAACGTGACAACCTTCTGCCGTGGTGCGCTTTTTATCCACCAGACGCGCTGAAAAGCACGAATATCTAAGCCCTGCGCAAAAGGGGAGCGCGCACAGCCTTCGGCACGCTGTAACATTGTGCTATCATTTGCGCCTTATTTGGCTGGCGCGATTTACCCCTCCATGTTGGAAATCATTAATCTGCTTTGTGTGCGTGATGAGCGCGCGCTCTTTGAGGCGCTTACGTTTCGCGTGTCGGCAGGTGACATCGTACAAATTGAAGGGCCAAACGGGGCCGGGAAAACGTCGCTGCTGCGTATCCTGGCCGGACTGAGCACGCCTGAACATGGTGAGGTGCGCTGGCAGTCGCAGCCGATTCACCGGCAACGCGACACCTGGCATCAGGCCATGCTTTACCTGGGGCATCTGCCGGGGATCTCATCGGCGTTATCGGCGCTGGAAAATCTGCGCTTTTATCATCCAGACTGCCGCGATGAACACCTTTTTACTGCACTGGCCAGCGTCGGCCTGGCAGGTTATGAAGAGGTCGCGGCCGCGCAGCTCTCTGCCGGACAACAGCGGCGCATCGCCCTGGCCCGGCTGTGGCTGACCCGGGCAACCTTATGGATCCTGGACGAACCTTTAACCGCCCTCGATCACACGGGGGTAGAGACGTTAATGAGCCGCTTTGTGGCGCACACGCAGCAGGGGGGGGCTGTCATCGTGACCAGCCATCAGGCGCTACCGGGGCTGACGGGGCAGATCAATACTATCCGCCTGCATGCCGTGGAGTGGCAGTAATGTTGTGTCGTCTTATTCAGCGCGAATTACGTATCGCCTGTCGTCGCGGCGCCGAAGTGATGAATCCACTGTGGTTTTTCCTGATTGTCATCACGCTCTTCCCGTTGGGTATCGGTCCCGATCCTCATCAGCTGGCACGGATCGCACCCGGCATTGTCTGGGTTGCGGCATTGCTCTCTTCGCTGCTCGCGCTGGAAAGGCTGTTTCGTGATGACCTTAACGACGGCACGCTGGAGCAACTTTTATTGTCGCCTGTACCGCTGCCGGTCACGGTGCTGGGGAAAATCATCGCCCACTGGCTGGTCACGGGCTTGCCGTTAATTCTGCTTTCGCCCCTGGCGGCCCTGTTGCTGTCCCTGGATATGCCGGGCTGGCGGGCGGTGGCACTGACGCTGCTGTTAGGAACACCGACGCTGAGTTTTCTCGGCGCGATTGGCGTGGGGCTGACCGTTGGGTTGCGTCGCGGCGGCGTGCTGCTCAGCCTGTTGGTTCTGCCACTGGCTATTCCGGTACTGATTTTTGCCAGCGCGGCCATCGACGCCGCAGGTCAGGGGTTAGCCATTGGCGGTTACCTGGCGTTGCTGGGGGCGATGCTGGTCGCGAGTGCGACGCTGGCCCCGTTTGCCACCGCCGCGGCGTTGCGGATTACGCTGCACTAAATCAGCACGCATCAGACGTGTTATTCGCGTTTATTTAAAAGTGAGCAAGTAAACATGTGGAAAGGATTACATCAGCTGGCGAAGCCCGAACGGCTATATCAGTTGTGCGGTCGGCTGGTGCCGGGGTTCGCCCTGACCAGTGCGGCGGTACTGCTGCTGGCCTGGATATGGGGATTTGGCTATGCACCGGCAGACTACCAGCAGGGTGACAGTTTTCGCATTATGTATATTCATGTTCCGGCGGCCATGTGGTCGATGGGGATATACAGCGCGATGGCCGTTGCGGCGTTTACTGGTCTGGTCTGGCAGATGAAAATGGCCGATTTAGTCTCAGCGGCGATGGCACCGATCGGTGCGGTGTTTACCTTTATTGCGCTGGTTACCGGTTCTGCCTGGGGCAAGCCGATGTGGGGAACCTGGTGGATATGGGACGCCAGGCTCACATCAGAACTGGTGCTGCTGTTTTTATATCTGGGCGTCATTGCGCTGTATCAGGCGTTCGACGACCGTCGCATGGCCGGGCGCGCCGCAGGGGTGCTCATTCTGGTCGGCGTGATCAATCTGCCCATCATTCATTTCTCTGTGCAGTGGTGGAATACCTTGCATCAGGGATCGTCCGGCTTACTGCAACAGGCTATCGCGCCGCCGATGCGCACGCCGCTGCGCTGGGCCATCCTGGGTGACCTGCTGTTGTTTATCACATTAACGCTGATGCGCTTACGCAACCTGATTCTGCTGACGGAACGTAAACGTCCCTGGGCGATTGCCCTGGCAAAGACAAGGAGCAAAGAATGACGCCCGCTTTTGCCTCATGGCATGACTTCATTGCCATGGGCGGTTACGCCTTTTACGTCTGGCTGGCGGTGGCAGGGGCGCTGGTGCCGCTTTGTGGCCTGATTGTACACAGCTGGTGGTCACACAGACGTTTGCTGGCGGACATTCGCCAGCGTGATGCCCGGGAGCGCCGTCTGCGCGCGGCCAGTGTTAAACGTGCCGGGACTAAAACGGCAGGAGAAGCGAAGTGAATACCCGCCGTCGTAATCGCCTGTATGTCGTCGTGGCGATACTTACCGGACTTGGACTGGCTACCGCGCTGGTAATGTATGCGCTACGGTCCAATATCGATCTGTTTTATACGCCAGGTGAAATCCTGGAGGGGAAAGGTGATGCACACATCAGGCCGGAACCCGGACAGCGTCTGCGCGTGGGCGGCGTGGTGATGCCCGGCAGCGTCACGCGAGATCCCCGAACGCTGGCCGTCTCCTTTCAGCTTTACGATGGCCGTGGTGTGGTCAGTGTAAACTTTGTGGGCATTTTGCCCGATCTGTTTCGCGAGGGGCAGGGCGTCGTTGCACAGGGCGTCCTTGAACCCGGCAACCTGATCAACGCCAAAGAAGTGTTGGCGAAACATGATGAAAACTACACGCCACCTGAAATCACCGCCGCGATGAAGCCCGCACCACCCGTGCAACAGGCCGCGACTCACCCGGCAGGACAGACACCATGATGCCAGAACTGGGCAGTTTTTTACTCTGTCTCGGCGTCGCGTTGGCGCTGCTGCTCAGCGTGTATCCGCTGTGGGGGGCCTGGCGTCAGGATGTGCGCCTGATGGGCATGGCGCGTCCCCTGGCCGTTGGCCTGTTCGGCTGTATGGCGGGAGCTTTCGGGTTGCTGGTCTGGGCGTTTATCGTTAACGACTTTACCGTAAGCTATGTCGTTAACAACTCGAATTCCCTGCTGCCGGTCTATTACCGCATTGCGGCCACCTGGGGTGCGCACGAAGGCTCTCTGCTGCTATGGGTGCTGCTGCTGAGTGGCTGGACGCTGGCCGTGGCGATCTTCAGCCGCGGCATGCCGCAGGACGCACTGGCGCGCGTGCTGGCGGTGATGGGCATGATTACGCTGGGCTTCCTGTTATTTATCATCCTCACCTCTAATCCGTTCAGTCGCACCCTGCCGGACTTTCCCGTTGATGGCCGCGACCTCAATCCCATGCTGCAGGATATTGGCCTGATCTTCCATCCGCCGTTGTTATACATGGGCTATGTCGGTTTCTCGGTGGCCTTTGCTTTTGCCATTGCCTCCCTGATGGCCGGAAGACTGGATACCGCCTGGGCGCGCTGGTCGCGTCCCTGGACCACCGCAGCCTGGCTGTTCCTGACCATAGGTATTGTGCTGGGCTCTGCGTGGGCCTATTACGAGCTGGGCTGGGGCGGCTGGTGGTTCTGGGATCCGGTTGAAAACGCATCCTTTATGCCCTGGCTGGCTGGCACGGCGTTAATGCACTCACTGGCGGTGACCGAAAAGCGCGGCACCTTTAAAGCCTGGACCGTATTGCTGGCGATTACCGCGTTCTCCCTGAGTCTGCTCGGGACCTTCCTGGTGCGATCCGGCGTGCTGGTCTCGGTGCACGCGTTTGCCTCCGATCCGGCGCGGGGCATGTTTATTCTGGCCTTTTTGGTGATTGTTATTGGCAGCTCGCTGCTGCTCTATGCCCTCAAAGGAGGGCAGGTCCGCAGCCGGGTACAAAACGCCTTGTGGTCGCGCGAATCCTTTCTGCTGGGCAATAACGTCCTGTTGATTGCGGCCATGCTGGTGGTGCTGCTCGGTACGCTGTTACCGCTGGTCCATAAACAACTCGGTCTGGGCAGCATCTCCGTGGGCCAGCCCTTTTTTAATACGCTGTTCAGCTGGCTGATGGCACCGCTGGCCTTAATGTTGGGGATTGGGCCGTTAGTGCGCTGGCGCCGTGATGAACCCCAGAAGCTGGTACGGCGTTTGCTGTTAGCACTGGCCGTCACGCTGCTGGCCTCCGTGCTGTTGCCCTGGTGGCTACAGGATCGGGTAGAGGCAATGACGGTAGTGGGCCTGCTGATGGCGGTATGGATCATCGTGTTAACCCTGATGGAACTGCATGAACGTGCGACGCATCGTCATTCTTTTTTCACCGGACTACGCCATTTGTCACGCAGCCACTGGGGCATGGTGCTCGGCCATTTAGGTGTCGGCGTCACTGTGATTGGGATAGCGTTTAGCACGCAATACAGCGTTGAACGTGATGTGCGCATGAAAGCGGGCGACAGTGTTGATATCCATCGCTACCACTTTGTCTTCCGCGATGTTAAGGATCTGCAAGGGCCCAACTACAGCGGCGGCGTGGCGGTGATTGATGTGACGCGGGACGGGCAGCCTGAAGCGATGTTGTATGCGGAAAAACGCTTTTATTCAGCGGCGCGCACGATGATGACCGAGGCGGCAATTGATGGTGGCTTTACCCGCGATCTCTATGCGGCGCTGGGTGAGGAACTCGATGACGGCAGTTGGGCGGTGCGCATTTACTATAAACCCTTTGTGCGCTGGATTTGGTTCGGTGGACTGTTTATGGCTGCCGGCGGTCTGCTCTGTTTACTGGATCCGCGTTATCGTGCGCGTAAAAAAGGCGAGCGCGAGGTGCGGGCATGAAAAAGATTCTGTTTATTCCCCTGATCCTGTTTTTACTGCTGGCCGCCGCGCTGCTTTGGCAACTGTCACGCAATGCGGCGGGCGACGATCCTACGCGGCTGGAGTCGGCGTTAATTGGTAAACCGTTGCCGGTGTTCCGGCTCGAAGCCCTGGAAACGCCAGGTAAAACCTACAACCAGCAAACGCTTATCACCGGCAAACCGCTTTTACTCAACGTCTGGGCAACATGGTGCCCGACCTGTCGGGCAGAACATCACTATCTGAATACGCTGGCAGAGCAGGGCGTGCGGGTAGTCGGGCTCAATTATAAAGACGATCGGCAAAAGGCGGTGACCTGGTTAAACACGCTGGGTAATCCTTATGCGCTCAGCCTGTATGATGGCGACGGTATGCTGGGCCTGGATCTTGGCGTATATGGCGCACCGGAAACCTTTCTGATCGATGGCAACGGCATTATTCGCTATCGCCATGCCGGAGATCTGAATCCGCGCGTCTGGCAGCAGGAAGTAAAGCCTTTATGGGATAAATACAACACGGAGAGCGGCTCATGAAAGCGCTGGTGACGATGCTTTGCGGCTTGCTGTTTAGCGCCAGCCTGTGGGCGGCCATCGATACCTATGCATTTGACTCCGTCGCGCAGGAAGAACAGTACCGTGATATCACCGCCTCCCTGCGCTGCCCCAAATGTCAGAACAACAGCATTGCGGATTCCAACGCCATGATTGCGGCGGATATGCGGTTGAAAGTTTATCAGCTGATGAAACAGGGACAAACGCGTCAGCAGATCCTCGACTATATGGTGGCGCGCTACGGCAATTTCGTCAGCTACCAACCGCCCGTAACGCCATCCACCGTGATTCTGTGGCTGGGACCTGCGCTGTTTGTCGCAGGCGGCGCGGGCGTAATCGTCTGGCGCAGTCGCCAGCGTAAGACCTGTAGCGAACTGAGTGATGAAGAGCAACAGCGGCTTGAAGCCATTTTGAAATCGGACAGGGAAGCATAATGGCAGCCTTTTTAATCGCGATATTGGTACTGCTGTTCGCGGCCTGTGTGCTGTTCCTGGCCGCAGGCTGGCGTCCGCGCGCGTCCCACTTAGTCACGCGTAACAGCCTTAATAAGGATTTTTATCACCAACGGCTGGCCGAACTGGCGCAGGATGAGGATCAGGGCGTGATTGCCGAGCGGGACGTGATGGCGCGCGAGCTACAGCAGTCACTGTTGAGTGATATTCCGCCCGCACCGGATGCACAGTCGCGCAGCAGTCGCCGTTGGGTATTGTTACCGGGCATTATTGTCTTACTGGTCGTGCCGCTGGTGTGCTATCTCAACACCGGCGGTTTTGTGCCGTTCAGCGGCTGGCTGCAGGTGCAGAAAGCGTATCCTGCGCTGCGTGCGCAGGTGCTGGATCCTCACGCTAAGCCGCTGACGCCGGAACAGCTTTCACGCTTACAGCTCGGTTTGCGCAGCCATCTGCAAACCGAGCCTGATAACCTTAGCGACTGGGCAATGCTTGGCCGTCTTGGTATGGTGCTGAATAACGCGACGACCGCCCGTCAGGCGTTCGAGCACGCGCTGCAGTTGGCACCGAATAATCAGGTATTAAAACAGGATTACGCCGAGGTTCTGGCCCGGTCGGGCGATCCACAGGAAAACCGTCAGGCAGAACTTGTGTTGCAGGATCTGCGTAAACAGGATCCGCATAATGCCCGGACGCTGAGCCTGCTGGCTTACGCTGCCTTTGAACAGCAACACTATGCTCAGGCGATTGCGGCCTGGCAAACCTTACTGAACGCGCTGCCGGCGGACGATCCCCGGCGCGACAACATTGCGCGCAGTATTGAGCAAGCCAGAACGGACGCCGGACAACAAGCGAGCCAGTTGACGGTAGATGTGACGCTTTCTCCCCAGGCAGAAAACATGTTACCGCCGGGCGGAGTCATGTATATTTCGGTTACTGACGGTATGTCGCCCGTGCCGGTGGCCGTGAAGCGTCTTGCTGCCGGGCATTTTCCCGTGTCGCTGACGCTGGATGACAGTAATGCCATGATGCAGGGGCGCCGTCTTTCGGCGCAGAAACAGATCCAGGTTCGCGTCAGGATTTCACGTAATGGCCGCGCGAACCCTGAGCCGGGTGACTGGTTCGGTGTCAGCGCCGTCGTGCCCTGGGACGGTCATCAGCATGTGACCGTTGAGATTAATGCGCAGCAGCCTTAGACCGATATTCTCTGGCTCTGTCTGAATCTGTAAACCGCACCCTGGATATCAGCTATGCTTGCTTAACGCGCTGATCTACCCGAGAAAGGCGGCAGGGTATACATCACTTATATGCACAGGGAGAAAAAAATGGATCACCGCCTGACCAGCCTGGCCTTGGCCAGTGTGCTTCTGGTGGGTTGTGCCAGTTCAAAGCCGGAGACCGATGCGCCAGCCGGGCGTAGCGATCCGTTTGAAGGCTTTAACCGCACAATGTTTAACTTTAACTACAATGTGCTGGACCCGTATGTGGTGCGTCCGGTGGCTGTGGCCTGGCGCGACTATGTGCCCGTCCCGGCACGTGCTGGCCTGAGCAACTTCCTGGGCAACCTGAGCGAACCCGCCAGTATGGTGAACGCTATTCTGGTCGGTGAGCCGCGCAATGCCGGTATTCACTTCACGCGTTTCTTCCTGAATACCGTGCTGGGCCTGGGCGGCTTTATCGACGTTGCAGGCAAAGCGAACCCTGAGCTGGCGCGCCAGGGGCCGCAACGCTTCGGTACCACGCTGGGGCACTATGGCGTGGGCTACGGTCCTTACGTGCAGTTGCCTGGCTATGGCAGCTTTACGGTGCGTCAGGACGGCGGCGATTATGTGGATACGCTTTATCCGGTGCTGGGCTGGTTGACCTGGCCGATGTCCGTGGGTAAATGGGCACTTGAAGGGGTGGAAACGCGTGCGCAACTGCTGGACTCCGATGCCATCCTGAAACAGCAGCGCGATCCTTACGCCTTTATGCGTAACGCCTATTTTGAGCGCTATGACTTCCTTGCGCGTGGTGGCAAGCTGAAGCCCGAAGATAATCCGAACGCAGCGGCAATTCAGGACGATCTCAAAGATATCGATTCTCAGTAATGTGAGGCCGCCCGGAAAAGGGCGGCTTCAGGCTGAAGTGATTTATACGAATGTTCTGTCAGGGCTCGCCAGGCGGAGCAAAAAAAAGCGACACAGTGTGTCGCTTTTTTATGCGGTCAACATATCAGAATTTGTAGTTGAAGCTCGCGCCGTACAGCCAGGCTTTCCCACTGGAATTAAAGGTGTAATTGCCTTCCTGAATGGTAACTTTCTGACCATGCATATAAGAGACGCCGACATCGACGGAAGCATCGTCATTAAATGCATAGGAGGCACCCGCACTCAGCCACAAGCGATCCTGATCCGGGATGGAGATGGAACGCTTGTCAGCCGGAACCGGGCTGTCATCAAAGGCGATACCGCTGCGGAAGGTCCAGTTTTTATCGTACTGGTAAGTGGTACCCAGGGCGATACGGTAGGCATCATGGAAGCCTTCATCTTTATAGAACAGCGTCTGACCATTCGAACCGGTCGCTTTCAGCTCCTGGAACTGGCTCCAGCTGGTATAGGCCAGGCTATAGTGAACGGCCCATTGTGGCGCGACTTTATGCCAGCCTGAAACTTCCCACATTTCTGGCAGATTCAGGGTTAATGAACCCGGAATCGTGTTTCCGCTTGTGCCAAAAGGTGCGCCGGGAATGTTAAATGCGTTGATGGCCGCAGGAAGATTACTTTTGTAATCCCCATCAAAGTCAACTTTCACCTCAGAGCGGTAGGTAAAACCAAAACGGTTATTATCATCAACTTCATAAAGTACACCGGCGTTCCAGCCGTAACCCCATTCATTCCCCTTTAGTCGGGTAATTTGGGTATCCGCAGGAATGCCCAGCGCGGAGAACGCCTCTCCGGCATAACGCTCAATTTTCGCTTTAGCATAAACGGCATCAAAACCCACACCAAAGCTGAAGTGTTCATTCAGGCGGTAGGCGGTGCTGAGGTTAAGATTCACGGTCGTCAGGTCTGTTTTACCGCCGAATCCGCCTGCGGTATAACCGTTATTAAATTCTGTCGCCAGACCGTAGTTTGAGGTGGCAGAGGCCCCTACCCACCATTGGTCATTAATCGGCTGGACATAGTGCAGATCAGGGATCCACTGATTAGGCGCGATATTTTTCGCATCTAGGCTCCGTCCTGTTGGACTCTGGCCGCTGATATCCACTTGAGGATCGATATAAACCGCACCGAGTGAAAATTCAGGGCGATCCATCAGCGCCATGGTCGCCGGGTTACGGCTGGCTGAGGCCGCCGTATCACCCATTGCGCCTTCGCCTGAATAAGCACGACCTAAACCAATGGAAGAAAATTCATTTAACTGAAATCCGGCTGCGTAAACGTTAGAGGAAATAAGCGCTACCGCAGCTGCCACGGCTGACTTTGCGAACAGGTTTTTATGGTTCATGACCACAACCTCATGTGAATTATTATTTAACGTTGTGACGTCGTGTAACAAGGAACGGCG
Organism: Pantoea sp. BS_8; assembly: GCF_041954965.1. Lineage (NCBI taxonomy): Bacteria > Pseudomonadati > Pseudomonadota > Gammaproteobacteria > Enterobacterales > Erwiniaceae > Pantoea > Pantoea sp. BS_8. The sequence continues at coordinate 102,979 of NZ_JAVAXU010000003.1, read as the reverse complement.
GATTGTATGGACTGATGACGGTCGGACATATCAGACCAGTGCGGAGAGTATAGGTCCGACCTGTACACATGTTGCAATATTGTTTTTAAATTATTTCCAATTTGATAGATGAAAATTCGATCTGCTTAACACTTCTCTGCGGGAAACGAGGCAGGCAGCAGGCGCAAAACTGATTCAGATCAAATTATATTGTGATATTCGTCACTTAGCGTCGCGTGCATAGCGGGGGAGAAATCCAAAGCGTAGAATTTTTCGCAGCGAAGGCTTTTCCCTTTAGTTGTGAAACCAGGAGATTACCATGACGGATGCTCTGAAAAAATGTCGCGCGACCGAAACGGCGGCATGCTGTTGTGTGGATGTCGGTACCGTAATGGACAACACCGATTGTACCGCCAGTTGGTCAGCGTGGTTTGGCCAGCGCGCGGAAGCCGACAGCAAACTGGCTGAACTGAGCGAAAGGGCGCGTCAGGTCGAGTCCGATCCCTGTGTCATAGATGCGCGATTCACAGAAGAGACGGGCGGCGTGCGGCTTGATGTTGCTTTTACTTTTAGCTGTCAGGCAGAAACCCTGATTTTTCAGTTAGGTTTACGCTGAACCGCTTAACGCCGCTGCCCGGCGGCGTTTGTCATTTTCGTGTTTCTCATCTCACTTTTCTCTTCCTGATGTTGGCGGCGTAGCCGCTTGTGGTTAACACTGTGGATCAGGTCAGACCTCTTTTGGCAATGATGCCCCGGTCACGATGCACAGGTGGATACAATGAGCAAAGCGCAGTCACTGTTGACGCGTACGGGCGAGCGCATCGCTATCACTCACGGATTACGTACGCCTTTTCTCCGTCAGGCGACAGGATTTCATGGCATTCCCGCCGTAGAGCTGGGCCGGATGGTGGTCAGCGAAATGGTGGCCCGGAGTGAGTTACCGGTCGGGATGATTGAGCAACTGGTGTTTGGTCAGGTGGTGCAGATGCCAGAGGCTCCCAACATCGCGCGGGAAATTGTGCTGAGCAGTGGTCTCAGCGTCAGTACCGATGCGTACAGCGTCAGCCGAGCCTGTGCGACCAGCTTCCAGGCGGTGGCTAACGTCACGGAAAGCCTGCTGGCAGGCACGATTTCGGTCGGTATTGCGGGCGGCGCGGATTCCTCTTCCGTCCTGCCGATTGGCGTCAGTAAAACGCTGGCTCGTGCGCTGGTGGATATGAACAAAGCAAAAAGCCTTTCCCAAAAGTTTCAGATTCTGCGCCGCCTGCGTCCCGGCGATCTGTTACCGGTGCCGCCTGCCGTGGCCGAATACTCCACAGGATTACGCATGGGCGATACCGCAGAACAGATGGCGAAAACGCACGGCATCAGCCGGGAAGAACAGGATGCGCTGGCTCTGCGTTCGCATCTGCGCGCAGCACAGGCCTGGCAGTCGGGCGTGCTGAATCAGGAAGTCATGGCCGCCTTCGTCCCGCCCTTCAAGGCCCCCATAGACCAGGATAATAACGTGCGAATGGATGCGAAAGCGGCTGACTATGCCCGTTTACGTCCGGCGTTTGATCGCCAGCACGGCACGGTAACGGCAGCCAACAGCACGCCGTTAACGGACGGGGCGGCGGCGGTGATATTGATGCGTGAAGGCCAGGCCAAAGCGCTGGGATTACAGCCGCTGGGCTATCTGCGCAGCTACGCCTTTACCGCCATTGATGTCTGGCAGGACATGCTGCTTGGGCCCGCTTACGCCTCGCCGCTGGCGCTTGATCGTGCTGGCATCACGCTGGCTGATCTGACGCTTATTGATATGCATGAAGCGTTCGCGGCGCAGACCTTGAGTAATATCAAGCTGTTTCGTGACGAACGTTTTGCCCGCGAGGTATTAAACCGCTCGCACGCGCTGGGTGAAATCGACGATGCACGTTTTAACGTCCTGGGCGGCTCCATCGCCTATGGTCATCCTTTTGCGGCGACCGGCGCGCGCATGATCACGCAGACCTTAAATGAATTGCGTCGGCGCGGAGGCGGGCTGGGACTGGTCACGGCCTGTGCCGCCGGAGGATTAGGTGCAGCCATGGTTCTGGAGGCCGAATAATGGAACAGCGCGCGTTTACTTTGCAGATGCGGGACGATCATGTTGGCGTGATCACCATTGATGTGCCCAATGAAAAAATGAATACGCTGAAGGCGGAATTTGCGGTCCAGATTGCCAGCCTGATTAGCGAGGCACGCCAGCATCCGCAGCTGCTCGGGCTGGTACTGATTTCCGGCAAGCCTGACAACTTTGTAGCAGGTGCCGATATCAGCATGATTGATCGCTGTCAGCGTGCGGATGAAGCCGAAGCTCTGGCAAGGCAAGGGCAGGAGGTAATGGCCGCGATTGCCGCCTTACCGTTTCCCGTGGTGGCCGCCATTCACGGGGCCTGCTTAGGCGGCGGTCTTGAGCTGGCGCTGGCCTGTCATTCACGCATCTGTACGCTGGATGATAAAACCCGTCTGGGACTGCCGGAAGTGCAACTGGGATTACTGCCCGGTTCGGGTGGCACGCAGCGTCTGCCGCATCTGATTGGCGTGCAAAAGGCTTTACCTCTCATCCTGACGGGGAAAAGCCTGCGCGCGAAACAGGCGAAGAAGCTGGGGATTGTCGATGACGCGGTGCCGCAGGCGATCCTGCTGGATACCGCTATCGAAAGCGTTAAAAAAGGCAAACGCCGCCGCGCACCGCTTCCGCTGCGCGACCGTCTGCTGCAGGGGCCGATCGCCCGCCAGGCGTTGTTTGCGCTGGTCAGGCGGGAAACGGAACGCAAAACCCAGGGGAACTATCCGGCCGCGCAACGTATCATCGATGTGGTGCGCATTGGGCTTGAGCAAAGCAGTCAGGCAGGTTATGCCGCCGAGGCGCGCGCCTTTGGCGAGCTGGCCATGACGCCGGAATCGGCGGCGCTACGCAGCCTGTTTTTTGCCTCCACCGCGCTGAAAAAAGAGAACGGAACTGAGGCGCAGCCCCGGCCAGTCGAACGTGTTGGTGTGCTGGGCGGCGGGTTGATGGGCGGCGGCATTGCCTGCGTCAGCGCAATTCATGCCGGTCTGCCCGTGCGCATCAAAGACATCAGCCTGAACGGCATTAATCATGCGCTGCAGACCAGTTGGGCGCTGCTGAGTAAAAAAGTGCAGCGTCGTCAGCTCACCCCGGCGCAGCGCCAGCAGCAGATGGCGCGCATCAGCGGCGGTACCGACTATCAGGGGTTTACCCAACGTGACATCGTCATCGAGGCGGTGTTTGAAGATCTGGCGCTGAAACAGCAAATGGTGGCAGAGGTGGAAACGCACTGTCAGCCCCAGACGATTTTTGCGTCCAATACCTCTTCCCTCCCGATTGCCGACATTGCGGCGAAGGCCGCGCGTCCTGAGAATATTATTGGCCTGCACTACTTCAGTCCGGTGGAGAAAATGCCGCTGGTTGAAGTTATCCCGCATGCGGCGACCTCGCCTGAAACGCTCGCCAGCACCGTCACGCTGGCACGGAAACAGGGCAAAACGCCGATTGTGGTCGCTGACAGACCGGGCTTTTACGTCAACCGTATTCTGACGCCCTACATCAACGAAGCGATGCGCTGTCTGCTGGAGGGCGAACCTGTTGAACATATTGACCGCGCACTGGTGACGTTTGGCTTTCCGGTTGGGCCGGTTCAACTGCTGGATGAGGTGGGCATCGATGTCGGCAGTAAAATCTCGCCCGGGTTGCAGCAGGCTTACGGTGAACGGTTTGCGGCACCGCCTGCTCTGGCGGCCGTGATCAACGACGGACGCAAAGGGCGAAAAAATCATAAGGGGTTCTATCTGTATGAATCGTCACGTTTGCAACGTAAAAAGCCGGATCCCACCGTGTACGACGTATTGCAGATTAAACCCGCAAGCGTGCAGAGTGGGGCACACATCGCAGAGCGCTGCGTGATGATGATGTTAAATGAGGCGGTGCGCTGTCTGGATGAGCAGGTTATCCGCTCGCCCCGTGACGGTGATATTGGTGCGGTGTTTGGTATTGGCTTTCCCCCGTTTCTGGGCGGGCCATTTCACTATATTGATCGCCTTGGTGCTGGGGAAATCGTCAACAGATTAACGCGGCTTGAGCAGCAATATGGTGACCGCTTTGCACCTTGTGAAAGACTGCAGCGGGCAGCGCAACAGCAGACAAAGTTTTACACTTCTCCATAAATATGAATATCCATCCTGATTCAGGGGGTTAGTCGTGTGTCGCACCATCATGATGCGACGCCGTAATCGGGCAGGTGCTTATTTAATAAACAACCGGTTGACTATACTGAAGCCATTAGGGTAAAACACGACGTTCATTCGCAGAATGAAGCGCCTGACGCGAAGGTGTCAGGCGATGTCGACAAACAACAGCGGTGCTTTATGCAAGTTTTTATCATGCGTCACGGCGATGCGGCGCTCGACGCTGCCAGTGATTCAGTCCGGCCCTTAACGCTTTGTGGATGTGATGAATCACGCCAGATGGCGAACTGGTTAAAAGATCAGGCTGTTGACATTGAACGTGTCCTGGTCAGCCCTTATCTGCGTGCGCAACAAACGCTCGCGACAGTTCGTGAGGCGCTGCCCTTACCAGACGGGGCGGATATCCTGCCGGAGTTAACGCCTGGCGGCGATCCGGGGCTGGTGGGCTGCTATTTGCAGACGCTGGCAAATGAAGGGGTGAAATCGGTGCTGGTGATCTCTCACCTGCCGCTGGTCGGTTATCTGGTGTCGGAGCTGTGTCCTCAGGAAACGCCACCGATGTTCGCTACTTCGGCCATTGCCTGCGTGGATTTTGACCCGGCGGAAAGCCAGGGCAAGCTGCTCTGGCAGGTCAGTCCTAAAAAACTGGCAAAAGCGATGTAAACGCTGTCGGGCCATCCTCTGGCCCGACACTGAAAACGTTTGACTCACTTCACCCGTTTTCTTTCCACACGTTACGCAATCACAAAACGCGACACCGATCCTGCCAGCGTTTGCGCCTGATCGTGCAGCGCACTGGCGGCAGCGGACGACTGCTCCACCAGCGCGGCGTTCTGCTGCGTCACGTTATCCATCTCAATAATCGCGACGCCTACCTGCGCAATGCCGCGATTCTGCTCTTCCGACGCATGAGAAATTTCGTTCAACAGATCCGTCACGTTACTGACCGAGTTGACGATCTCCCCCATGGTGTTCCCCGTCTGACTCACCAGTTGCGAACCGGCATTAATACGCGCCACAGAATCATGAATCAGCGCTTCAATCTCCTTCGCCGCCTGCGCACTGCGTTGTGCCAGATTACGCACTTCGCTGGCTACCACGGCAAAGCCCCGACCTTGTTCTCCGGCCCGTGCCGCTTCTACGGCGGCATTGAGTGCCAGGATATTAGTCTGAAACGCGATACTGTTTATCACGGAGGTGATTTCTGAGATTTTGCCAGAGCTGGTGGTGATCTCATTCATGGTGCTGACCACATCCGTAACCAGCTGCCCACCGCGGCTGGCGGTGTCGAAGGTTTGCTGCGCCAGTCGACTGGAATGATGAATGTTGTCTGCGTTCTGCTTAACCGTTGCGGTCAGTTGCTCCATGCTGGCTGCGGTCTGCGCAAGGGCGGCGGCCTGGCTTTCTGTGCGGGCTGACAGATCATTATTGCCGGAGGCAATCTCCGCTGAAGCCTGACTGACGCTGGTCACGCCACTGCGGATACCGCTGATAATGCGACGCAGCTCATCGCTCATTTCACCGACTGCATGCATCAGTTCGCCCAGCTCATCCCGACGGGACGATTTCAGCACGGTGCTGAGGTTGCCACGCGCCATTTGATTAGCGACGTGCAGCAGTTCAGCGAGAGGACGCGTCAACTGGCGGGTAATAAACAGGGCGATAAGAATGCCTGCTACGATAGCGGCGATGATAATCACCGTCATCAGCCAGACGGCCTGATTCGCGTCGTGATTGGTCGCATCTAACTGTTGGGTAAACAAGGCGTTGCTCATGTCGGTCAGGATTTTGCCCGCAGCCGCCAGTTGCACAGTGGCTGCGTCACCAGCCGCCACCGACGCCATCAGCGCATTGATATCGCCCTGTTTGGTCTCAAGCTGTGCGCTGACTTTTTCAAGCGCAGCACTGTCTGCGGCGTTAAGGCGCGGTTTGACCTGAGCCATCAGCTGCACGGTTTCCGACAGGAAGTTGCTCAGGGCGTTGCGATCTTCTTCTTTGTGCTCAAGGCCAAAGAGTTTGACACGTACCGCCACGCCGCCCAGGTGTTTATTGATTTCCTGTAACGCCGCGCTCGTCTGCGGGTCACTGCTGTTGCTTGCGGCCAGTTGGCTGATAGCCCGCATCTCATCCGCCACGGACAGGTTCTGAAGCGCCTGTGCCCCATTACGGACAGCCTGTACCGTATCGGCGCGTTTCTGCCGGTAAGTGGCAATAGCGGACGGCATCGCCGTAATCATCGCCTGCTGACTGTCATCCCAGTGAAAAACGCCCAGGTTTTTCAGATTCTGATCCACCTCTTTCAGCAGATTTTCGTTAACGTCGATGAATTTTTCATCATGCGTTTTCACGAACTGCAGTCGGGCATCTTTGGCCTGTGAAAACCGGTCATTAACGCTTTTCAGCTCCCTGAGCTTTTCGGCCCGGACGCTGATGTCGTTCAGATTTTTAATCCCGCATATCGCTACGGCCAGACTCAAAAGTAAAATCAGTCCAAAACCGAGCATCAGCTTTTTGCCCACTTTCAAATTCTCAAAAAAATGACTTAACCCGCTCATTCAAAAAGTTCCCTTGGTCAATGTGCCGAAATAATCAAACGTAATGTGCCTAAATGCTTAGACGTTATCGGCAGCGAGTAAATTGTATTCAGTATAAATAATTACATAAGCAAATAGTCTGCGTCAGTCTGAACAAAAACGGGCAGAACAGAGGACCAAAAACAGGCGCAAAAGTGAAAGAAAGCGGGCGTCGGTTAAACCGATTTCCCCCGGCAAAGGGGGGAAGAAACGGCGGGGTGAAAAAGACGTCTCAGGGCAGGAATATCAAGGCAGCTCTGGCGGTTGCCACTCTTCGACTTCAATCAGGACCAGCAGCGCGGCGTCGCCACCAAACATTTTGGGTGCCTGATGAAACGCCATTACCCAGGGATGCTGGGCCAGCCACAGCGGCGTTTGTTGCTTTAAAATATGTTTACCATGTCCGGTCATCACGCTGGCACAAAAAAGGTGTTCGCGACGGCAGGCGGCAATCAACGCGCCCAGTTCCTGTTTAGCCTGCATTTGTGTGAGTCCATGCAGATCGAGAAAAATTTCTGGCGTGTAATCGCCCCGACGCAGCTTTTTCAGCTCGAAATGGCTTACGTCCGCACGGACATAGCGCGTCGCCCCTTCTGTGGACAGCAGCGGCTGGAACTCATCGGAAAAATAATGGCTGTTGTCCGCTTGCTCAGACAGCAGGCGTTTAACCGGCACGTCGCGGGTTTTGACCACCGGCTTATGCACGATAGTATCTTGTTTCAGTTCTCGCGTGCCGGTCATTAACTGACGGAACAGCGCTTGATCATCCTGGCTCAGGGTCGGTTTTTTACGCATGGGTCGTGAATCATGTCTGAGGTGGCTGATTAACAGCAGAAGCCATTACCTTACCGTTTACTGTCATTAATTGTCAGCTTTTTCACCTTGCTGCGCTGAATTCTGCTCGGCTTCGTGGCAAACTATCGGCCGATTTAGTTAAAGGCCTGCGGAGGGCTATGTGGACAAAATTTTCGTCGATGAGGCAGTGAACGAACTGCACACCATTCAGGATATGCTGCGCTGGTCGGTCAGCCGCTTTACCGCGGCTGGCATCTGGTACGGACACGGCACAGATAATCCCTGGGACGAAGCCGTCCAGCTGGTTCTGCCCACGCTTTGGTTACCGCTTGATATTCCGGAAGACATGCGCAATGCCCGCCTGACCGCCAGTGAACGTCATCGCATTGTCGAACGCGTCATTCGTCGCGTTAACGAACGCATCCCGGTTGCCTATCTGACTAATAAAGCCTGGTTCTGCGGCCATGAATTCTATGTCGATGAACGCGTTCTGGTTCCCCGTTCGCCGATTGGGGAGCTGATTGAAAACCGTTTTGCCGGCTTAATTCCTGAAAAGCCGCGTCATATTCTGGACATGTGCACCGGAAGCGGCTGTATTGCCATCGCCTGTGCTTACGCCTTCCCGGACGCCGAAGTTGACGCGGTGGATATCTCCCACGATGCGCTGGCGGTGGCGGAACAAAATATCGAAGAGCATGGTTTGATCCACCATGTCACGCCGATTCGCGCCGATCTGTTCCGCGAATTGCCGCCTGTGCAATACGATCTGATCGTGACCAATCCGCCCTATGTGGATGCCGAAGATATGGACGATCTGCCGGGCGAATATCACCATGAGCCTGAGCTGGGTCTGGCGGCCGGAAGCGATGGTCTGAAGCTGGTCCGCCGTATTCTGGCCTGTGCGCCGGGTTACCTGAGCGAAAACGGCGTGCTGATTTGCGAAGTCGGCAACAGTATGGTGCACATGATGGAGCAGTATCCCGATGTGCCTTTCACCTGGCTGGAGTTTAACAACGGTGGTGACGGTGTCTTTATGCTCACCCGTCAGCAAATCGTTGATGCACAGCACCATTTCTCATTCTATAAAGACTAAAAAGAGGGGCGAGCGTTCGCCCGTCAAACCGTAACAAGGAATCTCAATGGCCGGAAACAGCATCGGACAGTTCTTTCGCGTCACCACCTTTGGCGAATCTCACGGCATTGCTCTGGGATGTATTGTTGATGGCGTGCCGCCCGGCATTCCGTTGACCGAAGCCGATATCCAGCACGATCTGGACCGCCGCCGTCCGGGCACTTCGCGTTATACGACGCAGCGCCGTGAACCGGATCAGGTCAAAATTCTGTCAGGTGTGTTTGAAGGTGTCACCACAGGGACCTCGATTGGCCTGCTGATTGAGAACACCGATCAACGTTCGCAGGATTACGGCGCCATTAAAGATCTGTTCCGACCCGGCCATGCGGATTACACCTACGAACAAAAATACGGTACGCGCGACTATCGCGGCGGTGGCCGTTCATCGGCACGTGAGACGGCGATGCGCGTGGCGGCGGGCGCCATCGCCAAAAAATACCTGCACATGCAGCACGGGATCGTGGTGCGGGGCTATCTGGCGCAGATCGGCGACGTGGCCTGTGAACTTAAAGACTGGACCATCGTTGAAGAGAATCCGTTCTTCTGCCCGGACGCCGATAAGCTTGAGGCGCTGGATGAACTGATGCGCGCGCTGAAAAAAGAGGGCGATTCTGTCGGTGCCAAAGTCACGGTCATGGCGGAAAATGTCCCACCGGGCCTGGGTGAACCGGTCTTTGATCGCCTGGATGCGGATCTCGCGCATGCGCTGATGAGCATTAACGCCGTGAAGGGCGTTGAAATTGGCGACGGCTTTGCCGTGGTGAATCAGCGCGGCAGTCAGCATCGCGATGAAATTCGGGCTAACGGTTTTCAGAGTAACCACGCAGGCGGCATTCTCGGCGGTATCAGCAGCGGTCAGACCATCAGCGCCAATCTGGCGATGAAGCCGACCTCCAGCATTACCGTGCCAGGCAAAACCATCACCCGTGACGGGGAAGAAGTGGAGATGATCACGAAAGGCCGTCACGATCCCTGCGTGGGCATTCGTGCGGTGCCGATTGCCGAAGCCATGATGGCAATTGTGCTGATGGACCATCTGCTGCGCCAGCGTGCGCAGTGTGGCGATGTCAACTCCACCGTGCCACGTTGGTAACCTGATGAAAGTGATGCTGATGCTCAGCGCGCTGTTACTCAGCGCGGCAAGCCTGGCGGCGACGCCATGGCAGCGTATTCAGCACCCTGTCGCGGGTGCACCGAATGCGATTGGCAGCTTTGCCAACGGCTGTATTGTCGGCGCGCAGACTCTGCCGCTTAACTCACCGGATTATCAGGTCATGCGTCAGGATCAGCGCCGCTATTTCGGTCATCCCGACCTGATTCTGTTTATCCAGCGCCTGGCCATGCAGGCGCACAATCTGCAACTGGGCAACGTGCTGATTGGCGATATGGGCATGGCTGCCGGCGGACGCTTCAGCAGCGGCCATGCCAGCCACCAGACCGGACTCGACGTGGATATCTGGCTACAACTGCCGAAAACCCGCTGGAGCGCACAGCAGTTACTGAAACCTCAGCCGCTGGATCTGGTGGCCGCCGATGGCAGGAACGTCGTTGCGCGTCACTGGCAGCCTGAAATCGCCAGTCTGATTAAACTGGCGGCGAAAGATGAAGATGTCACGCGCATCTTCGTCAATCCGGCGATTAAAAAGCAGCTTTGCGCGGATGCGGGTACAGATCGAAGCTGGTTACATAAAGTACGGCCCTGGTTCGCGCACCGCGCCCATATGCACGTCCGTTTGCGCTGTCCACAGGGCAGCCCGGATTGTGAGGAGCAGGCTCCCCCGCCTCCCGGGGATGGCTGCGGGGCAGAGTTGCAGAGCTGGTTCCTGCCAAAGCAGCCGGGTTCTGCGCCTGTGAAGCGTGAACCCCCGCCGCTGCCGCCTGCCTGTCAGGCGCTGCTGGATAAACATTTACTGTAAGGGTTCCCATGGAGTGGTTCATTGCCAGCCCGCTGGCGGTTGTCCTGCTATTTTTTATTGCGCTACTGGCTGGATTTATTGATTCGATTGCGGGCGGCGGTGGCCTGCTCACGCTTCCTTCTCTTCTGGCGGCCGGGCTGTCGCCGGCGCAGGCGCTGGCGACCAACAAACTCCAGTCGGTCGGCGGCTCTTTCTCTGCCAGCCTGTATTTTGTACGGCGGGGAGCCATTACGTTGCGTGAGCAACGGCTGAATATCGCCATGACCTTTCTGGGCGCGGTGGGCGGCGCGGTGCTGATTCAGCATCTTCAGGCCGATTTCCTGCGGCAAATCCTGCCGCTGCTGCTGATCGCTATCGGTATGTGGTTTTTGTTAATGCCGCGCATTGGCGAGGAAGACCGGGTGCATCGTCTCAGGGGGCTGCCTTTTGCCCTTATCGGCGGTGGCTGTATCGGTTTTTATGATGGTTTTTTTGGCCCGGGAGCTGGCTCGTTTTATGCGCTGGGCTTTGTGACGCTGTGTGGCTTTAACCTGGCGAAAGCGACTGCGCATGCCAAACTGCTTAACTTCACCTCAAATTTTGGCAGCCTGCTGTTCTTTATCTTTGGCGGGAAAGTGGTGTGGGGCACCGGCCTGATCATGATGCTGGGCGCGGTCTGTGGCGCACGACTGGGCGCAAGGCTGGTTCTGGCGCGTGGGCAAAAGCTGATTCGTCCGATGGTGGTGATCGTTTCGGCGGTCATGAGCATGAAATTGCTCTGGGACAGCCACGGCAGTGAGGTTCTGGCCTGGCTGGCGGCGCTGAATCTGTAATACTTTACGTGAATATTGAATGACAACACATGACTACCCGCAGCTCATTACGCTGTTTGACCGCTGCTTTAGCGAAGACTTTCAGACCCGTCTAATTAAAGGCGATGATGAACCGATTTATCTTCCTGCAGACAGCGAATCACCATGGAACCGGGTGGTGTTCGCCCATGGTTTTTACGCGAGTGCGCTGCATGAAATTTCGCACTGGTGCATTGCCGGTGAAGCCCGGCGCAAGTTAGTCGATTTTGGCTACTGGTATTGCCCGGACGGGCGGGATGCGCAAACGCAAAGCCAGTTTGAATCGGTTGAGGTGAAGCCGCAGGCCCTGGAGTGGATGTTTTGCGTTGCCGCAGGCTTTCCCTTCAATGTCAGTTGTGACAATCTCGATGGCGATTGTGAGCCCGATCGCATTGCTTTTCAGCGTAAAGTTCATGCCCAGGTCATGAGCTACCTGGCGTCGGGCATTCCTGCCCGTCCCGCACGCTTTATTTCAGCCCTGGCTGAATTTTATGGCAGGCCTTCTCTGACCGCATCACAGTTTCCATGGCCGGAAGATGTGTAATGCAGAAGGGATTATTTAACAGAGGAATTGAGATGATCGCAGAATTTGAAGCGCGTATTCTGGCCCTGATTGACGATATGGTTGAGCACGCCAGTGACGATGAGCTGTTTGCCAGCGGTTATCTGCGTGGCCATTTAACCCTGGCAGTCGCGGAAGTGGAGCAACTGGATGACCACACGCCGCAGGCGCTGCAGATTCAGGTCACCCGCAGCCTGCAAAATGCCATTGCCGCCGGAGAGTTATCGCCACGGGATCAGGCGCTGGTCATTGGCATGTGGGATAATCTGTTTTTACAGGCGCGTCAGCAGACTGCCTGAGTGAGCAGGGCGGCATGCCGCCCTGGTGCTATTTCCCCGCTTTTTTGCCCTTCAGCAGCTTTCTGACCCAGTAACGATTAGGATTCAGCGCCGCCAGCGTGCTGGCATCCAGCGGCTGAGGTTCGCCGCTCAGCTGTGCCGCCAGGACTTCTGCCGCCAGCGGTGCGCTGCACAGCCCGCGCGAGCCAAGTGCGCCGAACAGATAAAGGCCGGGAAAGTACGGCGCCGCTGGGATCGCCGCTCCGCGGGCATTCTGCTGCGCCAGATCGGCATAAAGCGCAAGCGTCGCTGCGTAATCCGGCACACAGCCCACCATCGGTAAGTGATCCCGCGTGGCACAACGTACGCCGCTGCGCGCTGCGTTCTGACTGACATCCACCGCATTAACCCAGTCGCTGTGCGGCAGGCAATGCTGCAGGCGGCGGTGATTCTCCTGCTGATCCGCTTCACGAAAGGCGGTGGAGGTCTCGCCCCGGTGATAGCTGGCCCCGATACAGTGCGTCGCAAACTGGGGACTGGCGGGCGTGAGATAGCCATCGTAGCAGAGCACCGTCCTGAGCGCCGACAGCGCAGGCGATACGGGAACATGGCTGACCTGACCGGCCACCGGATACACGGGCAGCGCGTCGGTCTGGGGCAGGTCGGTGAGGTGATGGCCGTTCGCCAACACCACGGCAGCGTGATGCACATCGGGCTGCTCGCTAAAGGTTAACGTCCAGCCCTGCGCATTCTGACTGAGCGCGGTGACGCGATGCAGCCAGTGTACACGCAATCCCAGTTGCTCGCCCCTGGACAGCAGGGAAGAGGTCAGTTCGGCCGGGGCTAACCAGCCGCCCATCGGGTAATAGATGCCGCCGCAGTGCAGCGCAACCTTCGCCAGCGCCTCGGCTTCCTGTTGCGTCACGCCATGGGCAATTTCTTCAGGTAATCCCATCGCCAGCATCTGTTCAATCTTGCTGGCACTTTTATCGTCCCAGCCGAGCTGCAGGACGCCGCTCCAGTCGTGTTCGAACGGCAGATCCAGCGCGTCATACAGGCGACGGGCAAACGTGAAGGCGGCGGGGAAAAAGGTGGCAAGCGCCGGATCGTGCTGATTAAGCAAAGGGTATAGTGCGCCCTGACGATTGCTGGATGCGCCCAGCGCGGGGGCTTCGTCGGCGCAATACAGCGTAACGCGCCAGCCGCGGCGCAGTAAAGCCAGGGCCAGCGTCGCACTGGCGATACCGCCGCCCACCAGAGCGACCTCTTTTTCAGACGGCGCAGGCCGGGCATACCAGGGTTGGCGCGGGTACTGTGCTGGTGCCTGTTCAAGCGAGCCGCACAGCATTTCCCGTTTTGGACCAAATCCTTTACGGCGCGTGACCGCAAAGCCCGCTTCCTGCAAGCCACGACGTACGAAACCGGCGGCCGTAAAGGTGGCAAATGTGCCCCCTGGCCGGGCCAGCGCCGCCATCGACTGAAACAGTTCCGGCGTCCACATATCGGGATTTTTCGACGGCGCAAAGCCATCTAAAAACCACGCGTCGACCTGACGATGCAGACTGTCATCAAAATTATTAATTAGCGCATTAATATCGCCTAACCACAGATCCAGCGTGATGCGGCCGGCATCGAATAACAGCCGCTGGCAGCCGGGCAGGGCCAATGGCCACTGACGCTGGAGTTGGTCGGCCCAGGGCGCAAGTTCAGGCCAGTGCTGATGGGTCGCCATCAGATCGGCCTGGGTCAACGGAAATTTTTCAAAGCTGATGAAATGCAGTCGCTTCAGCGCCGCATCGGGATGATGACGCTGGAACTGGTCAAACGCCTGCCAGAGCGTAAGAAAGTTAAGGCCAGTGCCGAAGCCGCTCTCGGCCACAATCAGCAGGTCGCGTGGATGGTGGTGAAATCGTTGGGGGAAATCATTGCCACCCAGAAACACGTAGCGCGTCTCTTCCAGACCATTGTCGTTGGAAAAGTAGACGTCGCCGAAGGCTCGGGAAACAGGTGTACCCTGTTCATTCCAGCTCAGTTGGGCATGTTCAACCGGAGACAGTTTCACAGTAAAGGCTCATTTTTCAGGGAATGGCAGGAGTTTATCGGCCGGGGGAAGATGACGCAAATTTACAAAGGAATTGGCTGATCGGACTTGTTCGGCGTACAAGTGTAAGCTAGAGTGCTCGTCAAATAACAGAAGTGTTGAGGAAGATTGAATGAAACGTGCTGTGATTACTGGCTTAGGGATCGTTTCCAGTATTGGTAATAACCAGCAAGAGGTGCTGGCATCTCTGCGTGAAGGCCGCTCAGGCATCACTTTTTCCCAGGAGATGAAAGATTCCGGCATGCGTAGTCACGTCTGGGGTAACGTTAAACTCGATACCACCGGCCTCATTGATCGCAAAATTGTGCGGTTCATGAGTGATGCGTCCATCTATGCTTACCTGTCAATGGAAGAAGCTATCAAAGATTCTGGCCTGAGCAACGAAGCCTACCAGAACAACCCTCGCGTAGGTTTGATTGCAGGTTCCGGCGGCGGTTCTCCACGTTTTCAGGTTTTTGGCGCGGATGCGATGCGCAGCCCACGCGGCCTGAAAGCCGTTGGCCCTTATGTGGTGACCAAGGCGATGGCATCCGGTGTTTCTGCCTGCCTGGCCACACCGTTTAAAATCCACGGCGTAAACTACTCTATCAGTTCAGCCTGTGCGACCTCTGCACACTGTATTGGTAACGCGGTTGAGCAGATTCAACTGGGCAAGCAGGATATCGTTTTTGCCGGCGGCGGCGAAGAGCTGTGCTGGGAAATGGCCTGTGAGTTCGATGCGATGGGCGCCCTGTCGACCCGTTACAACGACACGCCAGAAAAAGCGTCACGTACCTATGACAACGAGCGCGACGGCTTCGTTATCGCAGGCGGCGGCGGTATGGTCGTGGTGGAAGAGCTGGAGCATGCGCTGGCTCGTGGCGCGCACATCTATGCTGAAATCGTGGGCTACGGTGCCACCTCTGATGGTGCTGATATGGTCGCACCGTCAGGTGAAGGCGCTGTACGCTGCATGAAGATGGCGATGCAGGGCGTGGACACGCCAATCGACTATCTGAACAGCCATGGTACCTCTACGCCAGTGGGCGATGTCAAAGAGCTGGGTGCTATTCGTGAAGTGTTTGGCGAAAACACACCGTACATCTCTGCGACCAAAGCCATGACCGGCCACTCCTTAGGAGCGGCGGGTGTGCAGGAAGCGATTTACTCACTGCTGATGCTGGAGCACGGCTTTATCGCCCCAAGCATTAACATCAGCTCGCTGGACGCCGCAGCAGAAGGCATGAACATCGTGACAGAGCCGACGGAAAAAGCCCTTACCACCGTGATGTCTAACAGCTTTGGTTTCGGCGGCACCAACGCCACCCTGACCCTGCGTAAATACCAGGCATAAGTGTGGCGAAGCGTCATGTTGCGCGCAGCATGACGCACACACATCCAAAAGGTCGGCGATTGCCGGCCTTTTTTGTTTCGGTCCATTAGTCACGTTGACGGGATGCGCTGCGTGACAGCAGCCTGACCAGACTGTCACATCCCGCCACAATTTCATCCGGCGTGAGCGCCGCAAAACCTAATATCCAGCCTTGCCGGTTTGTTTTTTCGCTATACAGCGGGCTGAGCCGGGGTAACAGTAAGCCCGCGTTTGCCGCCTGTACGGTCAAAGCGCCTTCATCCCCCTGTAACAGGTTAACAGCCAGCTGCAGTCCGCCCGGACAGGGAAAGGGGGTGAGCCAAGGCGTCAGACGCTGTTCAATCTGTTCCAGTAAGCGATCGCGACGGCACTGGTAAAGCTGACGCATGAGGCGCAGATGACTGGCGAAGTGCCCCTGCTGCATAAACGCGGCGGTCACCGCCTGGGGAAGCAGGGCGCTGTGACCATCCAGAATGCTGCGTACGCGACCCGAGGGTTCCACCAGCGCCTCGGGCACGACCATCCATGCCAGGCGCAGGGACGGGAACAGGGATTTTGAAAACGTGCCTAAGGTTATCACCCGCTGATCCCTGTCGAGTGCGTGCAGCGCGGGAGCGGGGCGCTCATCATAGTGAAACTCACTGTCATAATCGTCTTCGATGAGCCAGCTACCGTTGCGGCGAGCCCAGTCGAGCCATGCGAGACGACGTGGCAGACTCAAGGCAACACCTGTCGGATACTGATGGGAGGGCGTCAGGTACATCAGCTTTGCCGCGCCAGGCTGAGGGACGGCGCCCTGGCCATCCACACTTATTCCTCTCACGCGGGCACCCGCAGCCAGAAAGGCGTTGCGTGCGCCCGCATAACCCGGCTCCTCCATCCACACGTTATCGCCAGGGTCGACCAGCATCAGCGCCAGTAGCTGAAGGGCCTGCTGCGAGCTGGTCAGAATCACGACCTGCTCAGGCTGGCAGTGAATGCCGCGCGACAACGCAAGGTAATCAGCCAGCGCGTGGCGCAGTGGCATATAGCCTGACGGATCGCCATAGCCCATCACGCTCTGGCCTTCGCTGTGCTGGATACGTGCGGTTAACCGCCGCCAGACCGCATGAGGAAACGCCCGCAACTCCGGAGAACCCGCTGCAAACGCACAGGGAAACGGCGCGTCCTGGCAGCCGCCTGTCGCCAGGACCTGCTGGCCGCGTCGTGACAACCGGGCCATGCGGCTGGCGCGAATGCGGGGAGCTTTGTCAGGGAGAGTGATGGCAACAAAACTGCCCCGGCCTGTTTCCCGCCGCAGATAACCCTCGCTTTCGAGCTGGGCGTAAGCCGCTTCCACCGTCACGCGTGACAGCGTTAAATCCGTGGCCAGCTGACGTGTAGAGGGCAGTTTCTGTCCGGCCTGAAGGTGCGCGGTTTCTATCCACTGACGCAGCGTGGCGCACAGGCGGTCACGCAGACCGCCCGTGGTCTGATGATGAAACAGTTGCAGAAGCGGTGACGACATAATGGTCTTATCAACAGGTTCAGATGGGTCTTAGTCAGGCATCCACTTTGCCGTACACTGCCGTCATCACACAACAGGAGAAATGCCGATGTCATCCGTTTTACGTTTCCCTCCCGCCTCACCGTCGCAAAGCGTGGCGTATCTGCAGGCTAAACTGGCGTATTACACCGATGCCTGGGATCTGGCTGAGGATCTT
Organism: Pantoea sp. BS_8; assembly: GCF_041954965.1. Classification (NCBI taxonomy): domain Bacteria; kingdom Pseudomonadati; phylum Pseudomonadota; class Gammaproteobacteria; order Enterobacterales; family Erwiniaceae; genus Pantoea; species Pantoea sp. BS_8. The sequence goes on along the minus strand of NZ_JAVAXU010000003.1, from coordinate 85,529 downwards.
TCCCGTCAGGTTCAGGGGATTGTGGTCGTGGATGCGCGAAAGGCAGAGGCATATCGCGGCGGTCATATCTGTGGCGCGATCTCTTTCCCACACCGGGAAATGAACGAAGCCAGCACGGCCCGCCTGGATCGTAATAAAGTGTACGTCACCTACTGCGATGGGATTGGCTGCAATGGCTCAACCAAAGCGGCGCATCAGTTAGCCTTGTTGGGCTTTCAGGTGAAAGAGCTGACTGGCGGGCTGGATTTCTGGAAGCGGGATGGTCACCCCATGGCATGGGGCGATGAGGCGGGCGAATGGCCGCAGACAACGGCTGCGGCATCCTGTGGTTGCTGACTTACAGCACCAGCCAGAGCAGAAAGGCCAGTACGATCAGCCCGACGACCGCGGCCAGTAAGGGGCGCTCAGCCAGCGGTTTCAGCGCGGGCGGCAGCGAGGCGGAAATCGGTGCCCAGATGGGGTGCGGATTCAACTCACTGTCGGCCAGCGCCTGCTCATGGGCTCGCTCTGCGCGCCGTGAAAACAGGAAGTTAAGCAGGTCCTGCGTCTGGGTCGGCGTCAACACCGTCTGCGGGGTAGCCTGGAACCGTTGCTGGCTGTAATCCTCCAGCATCTGCTGCTCACGCTTGTCCAGAGGATGTTTCAGTGAGCTTTCAATCAGCTGCAGCGTTGGCGCGCTGTGCTGGCTCAGCGTCTGACGCACCTGGAGATACTGAGTCAGTAACGGGTAATGGCGTGAAGGAATCGGATCGCCACTGGTCAGGTTCACCAGCTTCAGCGCCGCCGTCCAGATTTTGCCGCTGGATTCGCCGGTGGCGGCCGCCAGGCGGACGATCTGCTGATTCAGCGCCTGGTGTTCGGCGGGCAGCAGAGAGCGATCGCTGGTGCGACTCTGTTGCGGCTGGGGGATTGCCATCTGACCATTTTGCAGCATGGTTAACACCTGACGCAGCTGGTCCTGCGTCAGGGCACTCAGCACCGTCTGACCAAACTGCTGACGGATAAAATCACTGACAGCCTGACGATTGTTTCCTTTCGGCAGCAATTCGGTCAGTTGCGTCATCAGCTGACGTGTGGCATGGCCATTTTGCACCTGCGCCAGGCGGGCGTTGAGAAACTGCTCGGCAGCCGGGAAGTGGCGCGACTGCAGTTCCGCTTCACTCTTCACACCCACTTCATGGCGCAGCCCAGCCCAGAGCTCCGGCGCTTTTAACGTGCTGAGGGACATGATGCGCACAATCAAACGCTCAAGCGTCGTACGCTGGGCAGGCGACAGCGGTTGTTCACCGGCAACGCTGCCCGGACGTGAAGTGTCAGTTTGGGGATTAACAGATGAACGATCGCCGACCGGCACACCGGGGCCGCTGACAGGTTGCATGGCGGATTCCTTGGAAAACAGACTAGCGTGGGGTGCGCCGGAAACAGAATACGCTATGATAACAAAAGCCCCCTGGAAATCCACGGGGCTGATGTGTTTCAACCAAAGATTTACTTACTGATGCGCAGGCGTGGCTTTACGGCGCAGACGTTTCCATACAAACGGAACAATCAATACCGCCACGGCCAGGATCAGCAGCACTTTGGCAATCGGGCTCTCCCACAAAATCGCCATTTCACCATTGCTGATAGACAGCGCACGGCGCAGGTTCTGCTCCAGCATTTCGCCCAACACGAAACCTAAGATCAGCGGTGACATCGGGAAGTCCATTTTTCGCAGGATATAGCCAAAAACACCAAGCCCGACCATCAACAGCAGGTCAAAGGTGGTGCTGTGTACGGCGTAAACGCCAACCGCAGAAATGGCGGCAATGGCCGGTACCAGAAACCACAGCGGAATGGTCAGCATGCGCGCGAACACGTTGATCATCGGGATGTTCATAATCAGCAGCATCACGTTGCCAATTAACAGCGCCGCAATGAGCCCCCAGACGATATCCGGCTGTTCGGTAAACATCGCCGGACCGGGCGTGATGTTATATAACGTCAACGCGCCGACCATCACCGCGGTGGTGCCAGAGCCCGGAATGCCCAGCGTCAGCATCGGAATAAACGATCCGCACGCCGAAGCGTTGTTGGCGGCTTCCGGCGCAGCAACACCACGAATATCGCCCTTACCAAACTGGTCGCTGCCGCTGATTTTTTTCTCTGTCATGTAGGCGATTGCGCTGGCGATGGTGGCACCGGCACCGGGCAAGACACCGACAAAGAAACCAATAAACGATGATCGCAGCGTCGCCCCGGTCGACTGGGCAGCTTCTTTCATGTTGAACATCATGCGGCCACTGGCGCGTACCACCTTTTGTCCCGTATGGGTGGATTCCAGCATCAGCAAAATTTCGCTCACCGAGAACAGGCCAATGACTACCACGACAAACTGAATGCCGTCGGAGAGGTGAACGCTGTCAAAGGTAAAGCGGTAAACGCCGGTGTTGGCATCCACGCCGACGGTCGCCATGCTTAAGCCAATCAGGGCGGACAGAAATGACTTGAGCGGATTCTGGCTCATCATGCTGCCCAGGCAGGCAATGGCAAACACCATCAGCGCAAAATACTCCGCCGGGCCAAACGCCAGCGACCAGCGCGCCAGCAGCGGGGCGAACAGGATGATGCCGATAATCGCAATGGTGGAGCCGACAAACGAACTCACGGCAGAGACAGACAGCGCTACGCCCGCTTTTCCCTGCTGTGCCATGGGGTAGCCATCCAGCGCGGTCATAATCGCGCCAGCGTCGCCGGGCACATTGAGCAGTATCGACGAGATGCGTCCGCCGTATTCGCAGCCCAGATACACCGTTGCCAGTAAAATCAGGGCAGACTCCGCAGGCAGGTGCAGCGCAAAGGCCAGCGGCATCAGAATGGCCACGCCGTTGATCGGACCCAGACCGGGCAGCAGGCCAACAATCGTTCCGATAAAGCAGCCAGTTAAGGCAATCAGCAGGTTTTGCGGTGTCATGGCAACGGCAAAACCCTGCATGAGAAAAGACCAGATATCCATTTTTTTCTCCTTAGCTCATCAGGCTGCCAGCCGGCAGGGTGACATCCAGCAGATGGTCAAAGGCGTAAAACAGCGCCCACCCCATAACCGCGCCGGACAGGACGGCGGCCCACCAGCGCGCGCCAAACAGCATGCCGATGCCTAAGGTCAGGAGCGCGGTGGATAACGGGAACCCCAGACGTTCAAACAGCCAGCCATACACGAACAGCATGACGGCCAGCGCCACCAGACGTTTCATCGTCTGCGGTGCGGGCCACTGGATAGCATCGGGCTTTCTCAGCAGCAGCATGACGGCACACAGCGCCATCAGGGTGAGCAACGCCAGCGGAAAAGGCCGCGGGCCGACGGGTTCATAACTGTATTCACTCTGGATTTGCCAGGCGACAACTAACCCTGCCAGACATAACACCAGCCACAGCGTGGCAAAAATACGATCGCTCATGATGCGCTCCGGTTACTTAGCCAGACCAAAGGATTTCGCCTGCTCACGGTAAGCGGCCACCTGATTCTTCACGTATTTATCCAGTTCTGCGCCAAAGAGATTGAACTCAAACAGGCCACGCAGTTCGCGCTGTTGCCTGAATTCGGGCGTTTGCACCATTTTTTCGAACGCGTTCTGCCACCACTGGTAATCCGCGTCGCTGACCTTCGGCCCCAGATAGAAGCCACGAATAATGGGCCATTCCACGTTAAACCCTTGCTCTTTCGCCGTCGGAATCGTGGCCAGCTGATCGGGCAGACGCTTGTCGGCCATCACCGCCAGGACGCGCAGTTTACCGCCTTGCAGGTGCGGCACCATTTCGCTGAGATCGCCCGACATCACCTGAATATGATTGCCCAACAACGCGGTGACGACTTCGCCCCCGCCTTCAAAGGCGACATAGCGCATTTTACGCGGATCGATACCGGCTTCTTTCGCCACCAGCGCGGTTTTCATCCAGTCCTGACTGCCGATGGAGGCACCCGCACCGACCACCACTTTGGTCGGATCTGCCTTCATGGCCGCCATTAATTCGCCCAGATTTTTCCACGGCGCGTCTTCCCGCACGGCGATCATGCCGTAATCTGTGCCGATGGCCGCTAACCACTTCACATCATCGACCGAGTAACGACCAAATTTTCCCTGCGACAGATTCAGCAGTGAGCCGCCCGAAAAGGCGACCACAGTGCCTGCTTCAGCCGGGCGCTGAGCCACAATAGCGTTATAGGCCACAGCACCCACGCCGCCAGGCATGTAGGTAATGCGCATCGGTTTTTCGATCTGTTTGGTTTCCATGAGTGAAACCTGAATCAGCTTACAGGTCAGATCGAAACCGCCACCCGGTTTGGCGGGGGCAATGCATTCGGTCCTGTCGGGGGCAGCGGCATTACCTGGCGACGGCAATATGAGAGCCAACAGGGCAGAGGCGAGGGCGGTGTGGATTATTTTTTTCATCGTGCGCTCCATCTTTCTTTCAGAGTGTGATTACTACCGACAATTCGGCGTTATTGAATTGTTAAATCGGTAACCTTTCATTTACCTTTCAGCCATCAGGTTTAGTGAAAGGATGTGATATGCGTCTCTTACTGGTGGAAGACACGGCCGAGCTGGCGCGATGGTTACAGAAGGCGTTAACGCAAAAAGGGTTTGCTGTGGACTGGGTCGCGGACGGCGTTTCGGCGGATCACAGCCTGCAAAGTGAAGATTATGCGCTGGTCGTACTGGATGTTTCCCTGCCGCGTCTGGACGGCATTGAGGTGTTAACCCGGTTACGTCGGCGTGGACAAAATGTCCCGGTGTTGCTGCTGACCGCACGCACAACGCTGGACGACCGCGTGCGCGGCCTGAATACCGGCGCGGATGACTATCTGACCAAACCCTTCGAACTGGATGAGCTGGATGCGCGCCTGCGTGCGTTGCTGCGTCGTGCGCAGGGACACTCGGCCCGGCACCAGACCCTGGGCCAGTTGGTGCTGAACGGTGAAGGCTACTTTTTGCTGGCAGAGAAACCGCTGGCGCTGACACCGCGTGAATCCAGCGTACTGACCACGCTGATGCAGCGTCGGGGCCGCCCGGTCTCGCGGCAGCATTTGTATGAACAAACCTTCACCCTGGCGGATGACGCCAGCCCGGAAAGCATCGAGCTGTATGTACACCGGGTACGCAAAAAGCTGGCGGGCAGTAACGTGGGCATTGTGACGCTGCGCGGACTGGGCTACAGCCTGGAAACCCTGGCATGCGACTGATCACCTCGCTACGGGGCGAGTTACTGGCCTGGCTGGGGCTGCCGCTTTCCCTGCTGTGGGTGCTTTCTGTTTACACGCACTATCAGAGCGGACTGGCGGCGGCGAATCAGGCCTACGATCGCTCTCTGCTGGCCTCTGCGCGCACAGTCGCTGAACGGCTGGTGGTGCGTAACCAACACCTGGAGGTCGACGTGCCCTGGGTGGTGCTCGACAGCTTTGAGCGCAACATGAATGATCGCCTGTTTTATCAGGTGATTTCGCCGCAGGGGAAAACGCTGTCCGGCTATGACGGGCTTCCCCCGATCCCCGTCACCAGCGCGATGTCAGAGACCTATCCCGCGCTGGTCCATTTCTATGACGGCTATTATCAAAAGCAGCGCATCCGGGTGGCGGCCTTGTGGCAGCCCGTCAGCGAGACGGGCGCGGAAGGTATGGCGCTGGTGCTGGTCGCGGAAACCATCCATTCCCGTGAGGCTTTCGCGAAAGGGCTGATGCGCACGGCTTTGCTCAGCCAGAGCGCGCTGGTGTTAATTGCCGTGTTGCTGGCAAGCCTGATGCTACGCCGGGTGTTGCGGCCTTTACGCCGTCTGTCCCGCATTGTGCTGCGCCGCGATGGTGCTGAACTGACGCCGCTGCCGTCCCTGCCGTGGTCGGAGCTACAGCCGCTTATCGTGGCATTTAACCGCTATCTGGAACGGCTGCGGGGATTGCTGGCGCGTCAGGATCGGTTCAGCGCCGACGCCGCTCATCAGCTTCGCACGCCGCTCACTATTCTGAAAACCCAGATCGGCACGGCGCTGGACAGCCATCAGCCCGAACAGTGGCGGGAAAGCCTGCAGAGCATGCGCTACACGCTGGATGACACCATCCTGCTTACCGACCGGCTGCTGCAACTGGCGCGTATCAAAGCCCGACACGGCGAAGATAAACCCATAGTGAAAGTGGATCTGGCGACGGTGGTGCGCGAGGCGTGCCTGAGCCGCTATGCGGCTGCGCGTGCAAAACAGATTGACCTGGGTTACGAAGGTGATGCGCACGGCGACGTCAAAGGCGATGCGCTGCTGCTGGGCGAGCTGTGCGCCAACCTGCTGGATAACGCTATTACCTATACGCCGGTGCAGGGTACGGTGACGGCGCGCCTGGAGAGCGGCAGATTATACATTGAGGATTCAGGTCCGGGCATTCGCCCGGAAGAGCAGCAAAGCGCGTTACGGCCATTTATCCGGCTGGATAACGCCGCGATGCAGACGGGAGCAGGTATCGGGCTGGCGCTGGTGCACGATATTTGCGCCTGGCATGGCGCAACCGTCACGCTGGATAGCAGCCCGTCACTCGGTGGGCTGCGTGTCACTATCCGGTTTAATGCGGATCGGCCTTAAGCGATTCCCGTCGCGTTAACGGCCTGCGCAGACGCTGTGCCAGCAGAACGCCCGCCAGCGTCAGACCGCCGCCAATCCAGTGATAGCTGTGCAGATGTTCATGCAAAAACAGCACCGCAATCAGGGCGGTAAAGAGCGGTGTCAGATTCATAAAAATACTGGTGATGCTGGCCCCCAACTTTTGTACGCCATGAATCCACAGCCAGGGGGCCAGAATGGAGGCGAACAGGCCGGCAAAGGCCACCAGGGGAAGATTCCGTGGCGTGAGCGAGACATCCGGTGTCATCAGAAAACCGGGCAGCAACAGCATCACGCCAGCGGCAATTTGCACATACAGACTCTGCCAGACGGGCAGGGGAATCGACCAGCGTTTTGTCATCACGCCGTAAAGCGCATAGCAGGCTGAGGCCGCCAGCATCAGAGCTTCGCCCGTACCGATACCGTGATGCAGCAGTTGGTCAGGCTTGCCTTCACTGACCAGCCAGATTAAGCCACAGAAGGAGATCAGACTGCCGGCCAGAATCCCCACAGTCGGGGCAATCCGCAGAATAAGGACACTGAGCAGCACGGTGAGTAGCGGGATGAGCGCGGCGATAATGCCCATAAACAGGGCACTCACGCTATGGGCGGCGTAATAGGCCAGACTCTGATACAGCGCCATGCCCAGCAGGCCCAGAATCATCAGTCGTCCCAGATGCGGCCGGATCGTCTGCCATTGCCGCAGCACGCCCGGCAGGACAAAAGGCGTCAGCACCAGCAACGCCAGCAGCCAGCGATAGAACGAAATTGCGGCAGGCTCAATGGCACCTGCCGATAATTTATTCACGATAGCGTTAACCGACCAAATCAACACCGCAAACAGCGGAAATAAAAAGACCATAACAAGGCTCCCGTCTCAGACCCGCGGCAGTGTACGCCTGTGATGCCCCTTTCTGCCAGCCTTACCCGCCCCTGCACTGCGTGGTTAGGCGAATGTCAGGCTTTTGTGCCAGAATAGCGGCCTTCAATACAAAGACAGGAAAGCCGTGGTGAAAATTCTCGTCGATGAAAATATGCCGTATGCCCGTGAACTCTTTAGTCGTACGGGCGATGTGGTCGCCGTACCTGGCCGACCGCTTCCTGAAGCCGAGCTGGCGGATGCCGATGGTCTGATGGTGCGTTCCGTCACCCAGGTCAACGCCGCGTTGTTGCAGGACAAACCCGTTAAGTTTGTCGGCACTGCCACGGCGGGCACGGATCATATTGACGAAGCGTGGCTGCAGCAGGCGGGCATCGCCTTCTCTGCGGCCCCCGGCTGTAACGCGATTGCGGTGGTTGAATACGTGTTTTCTGCCTTGCTGCTGCTGGCAGAGCGGGACGGTTTCCAGTTGCGCGATCGTACTGTTGGCATCGTGGGCGTGGGAAATGTGGGCGGACGCCTGCAGAAGCGGCTGGAAGCCTGGGGCGTAAAAACCCTGTTATGCGATCCCCCGCGCGCCGATCGGGGTGATTACGGCGAGTTTCTCTCGCTTGATGCGCTGGTGCAACAGGCCGATATTCTGACCTTTCACACGCCGCTGTTTAAATCCGGCCCCTATAAAAGCTGGCATCTGGCCGATGCCGCGCTGCTGATGGCCCTGAAACCGAAGACGATTTTGATTAACGCCTGCCGTGGCCCGGTGGTCGACAATGCCGCACTGCTTGAGGTGCTGAACCTGCGTCACGATCTGAGCGTGGTGCTGGACGTCTGGGAACCGGAGCCGGATCTCTCTCTCGCGTTGCTGGATCGGGTTGATATCGCCACGGCGCACATTGCCGGTTACACCCTTGAGGGCAAGGCGCGCGGCACCACCCAGGTGTTCGAAGCCTGGTGCGACTTTATTGGTCAGCCGCAGCAGGTGCCCCTGAGCAGCCTGTTGCCTACGCCAGAGTTCAGCCAGATCAGCCTGAATGGGCCGCTCGATCAGCCAACGCTGAAACGTCTTGTGCATCTGGTGTATGATGTGCGCCGCGATGATGCGCCCCTGCGAAAAGTGGCGGCAAAACCGGGTGAATTTGACCGCCTGCGCAAGCAGTATGAAGAGCGTCGCGAGTGGTCATCATTGCAGGTGAACTGCGATGAGGCCGCGACCGCAGAAATGCTCACTCAGTTGGGCTTTAACGCCGTATTATCCTCCACCTGATTGTCAGCCTGCGTAAAACGCGGGCACAGGTGTAGGGATAAATCTGAATCCCTGGGCGGTGACATCACCGCCTTCTGTTTTTATGTCATTGTCTGAGGTAAACCAACATGTCTGACGGCTGGAATATTGCGCTTCTTGGCGCAACAGGCGCAGTAGGGAACGCTGTACTGGAACTGCTGGCTCAACGCCAGTTCCCGGTTGGTGAATTGTATTTGCTGGCAAGCGATAACAGCGCCGGTGAAAGTAAACGTTTTGAAGGGCGCTCTCTGCGGGTTGAAAACGCCGCGGAGTTTGACTGGTCACAGGCGCAGCTGGCCTTCTTTGTTGCCGGTCGTGACGCCTCGGCCCGTTATGCGGAAGAGGCGGCGAGTGCGGGTTGCCTGGTTATCGACAGCAGTGAGCTGTTTGCCCTGTCGCCGGACGTACCGCTGGTGGTGCCGGATGTGAATCCGCAGGTGCTGGCCGATTACCGTAATCGCAATATCATCAGCGTGGCCGATAATCTGGTGAGCCAGCTGCTGACGGCTATCAAACCGCTGGTCGATGCCGCCGGTTTAGGCCGTTTGCAGGTCACCAATCTGATCTCCGTCTCCACGCACGGCAAAGTGGCTGTGGATGCGCTGGCCGGGGAGAGCGCCCGCCTGCTGAACGGCGTACCGGCGGATGACCACCATTTTGGTCGTCAGCTGGCTTTTAACCTGCTGCCACAACAGGCCGATGCAGAGGGCAGCGTGGAGAGCGAGCGTCGCCTGGTTGATCAGGTGCGTAAAGTGTTGCAGGACGACGGTTTGCCCGTGGCGGTCAGCAGCGTTCAGGCACCAGTGTTTTATGGCAATGCCCAGATCGTCCACATTGAAAATCTGCGCCCGCTGTCAGCAGACGAAGCCAGAGCAGAGCTGGCCCTGGCCGCCGATATTCGCCTGAGCGACGAAGAGGACGTTCCCACGCCGGTAACGGATGCCTCAGGTAGCGATGCGCTGAGTATCGGCAGTGTACGTAATGACTACGGTATTCCGGAGCTGTTGCAGTTCTGGTCCGTGGCGGACAACGTTCGTTTCGGTGGCGCGCTGATGGCGGTGAAAACCGCAGAGAAGCTGGTGCAGGAGTATATGTACTGATGTCGGAAGGTCAGACAAGAAAGCTGGCACTGGGCATTGAGTACGACGGCAGCCGATACTACGGCTGGCAACGGCAGCAGGAAGTGCGCAGCGTGCAGGAAAAGCTGGAGCGGGCGCTGTCGAAGGTCGCAGACCATCCGGTGAGCGTATTTTGCGCCGGGCGTACCGATGCTGGCGTGCACGGCACCGGACAGGTGGTGCATTTTGAGACCGTGGCGCAGCGAGCGGATGCCGCCTGGACATTGGGTGTCAATGCCAATCTGCCGGACGATATTGCTGTACGTTGGGTGAAAGCCGTGCCGGACGAGTTTCATGCACGGTTCAGCGCCACAGCCCGGCGTTACCGTTACCTGATTTACAACCAGCGCTTACGCCCGGCTATCCTGGGCAAGGGCGTGACGCACTTTTACTATCCGCTGGATGTGGAAAAGATGCAGCGCGCCGGGCAGAGCCTGCTGGGCGAGAACGATTTTACCTCATTTCGCGCCGTACAGTGCCAGTCGCGTACACCATGGCGCAACGTGATGCACCTGAACGTCAGTCGTCACGGGCCCTATGTCATTGTGGACATTAAAGCCAACGCTTTTGTGCACCATATGGTGCGCAACATTGTCGGTAGTCTGATGGAAATTGGCTGTGGTAATCAGCCAGAATCCTGGATGGCAGAACTACTGGCCGCCAAAGATCGCACGCTGGCGGCGGCCACGGCAAAAGCCGAAGGGCTTTATCTGGTGGCGGTGGATTATCCCGCGCACTTTGCTTTACCTCAGCCGCCGATGGGGCCGTTGTTCCTCGCGGATTAATCAACCTTAGCTAAAGGGATCGTTATGGAGTTCATCCATTTTGTGGTCGATTTTATTTTGCACATTGATGTGCATCTGGCCGAATTAGTCGCGCAGTATGGCATCTGGATTTACGCCATTTTGTTCCTGATTCTATTCTGCGAAACCGGCTTAGTGGTCACGCCGTTTTTGCCAGGCGACTCGCTGCTGTTTGTCGCGGGGGCACTGGCGGCATTGCCCGGTAACGATCTGAACGTCCACCTGATGGTCGCGCTGCTGGTTATCGCGGCGATCCTGGGTGATGCGGTGAACTACACCATCGGTAAACTGTTCGGTGAACGCCTGTTCAGCAACCCGAACTCGAAAATTTTCCGCCGCAGCTATCTGGATAAAACCCATGCGTTTTATGCCCGTCATGGTGGAAAAACCATTATTCTTGCCCGTTTCGTGCCGATTGTGCGTACCTTTGCCCCTTTTGTCGCCGGCATGGGCCACATGTCCTATCGGCATTTTGCCCTGTTTAACGTTACCGGTGCGCTGGCATGGGTGCTGCTGTTTTCGTATGCAGGCTATCTGTTTGGCGATTTGCCAGTGGTGCAGGAAAATCTTAAGCTGCTCATCCTGGGCATTATCGTGGTATCGGTTCTGCCGGGCATTATCGAAATCTGGCGTCATCGCCGCCAGGCTAAGCAGCAAAATTAACCCTGAGCAGGCTTACCGCTCAGGGGTAAGACCAGATTTTTATCCACAGTCTTAACTGGTTGTGGTTTAATGAGCGACATTTACCGTCTGCTGAAGCGGTTTTCAGCAGCATCAAGACGACTGGACCAGGTCAGTTTTTAACAGAAAGGTCATCAATGAGCTGGATTGAACGCATTCTTAATAAAAGCAATATTACGCCTGCACGTCGTGCCAACATTCCGGAAGGAGTGTGGACGAAATGCGACAGCTGTGGCCAGGTACTTTACCGTGCCGAGCTGGAGCGTAATCTTGAGGTCTGCCCGAAGTGCGACCACCACATGCGCATGCACGCCCGTGAGCGTCTGGCGAGCCTGCTCGATCAGGGCACGCTGGTTGAACTGGGCAGTGAGCTGGAACCCAAAGATCTGCTGAAGTTCAGGGATTCCAAAAAGTACAAAGATCGTCTGGTTGCGGCACAAAAAGCGACAGATGAAAAAGATGCGCTGATCGTCATGAAAGGCCAACTGCACGGTATGCCGGTTGTCGCGGCAGCCTTTGAGTTCGCGTTTATGGGCGGTTCAATGGGCTCTGTTGTCGGGGCGCGTTTTGTTCGCGCGGTCGAGCAGGCGCTGGAAGACAACTGTCCGCTTATCTGCTTCTCCGCCAGCGGCGGTGCCCGTATGCAGGAAGCGTTAATGTCACTGATGCAGATGGCGAAAACTTCTGCGGCGCTGGCGAAAATGCAGGAACGCGGTCTGCCGTATATTTCGGTGCTGACTGACCCAACCATGGGCGGTGTTTCCGCCAGCTTCGCGATGCTGGGCGATCTGAACGTGGCCGAACCGAAAGCGCTGATTGGCTTTGCGGGTCCACGCGTTATTGAGCAGACCGTGCGTGAAAAACTGCCACCGGGCTTCCAGCGAAGTGAATTTCTGATTGAAAAAGGCGCGATTGACATGATCATTCGTCGTCCGGAAATGCGCTTTAAACTGGCAAGTCTGCTGGCAAAAATGATGAACCTGCCGGCACCGTTGCACGATGGTGAAGAGTTCGCACCTGCGACGTCCCACCCGGAGAGTAACGAGGCCTGACAGGAGACAGAAGGCGCGCCGGTCGCGCCTTCCACCCATGCACCCTATACCTTGTTGCTTTCACCAGGTATAAATTTGCAAAACGGGACATATGGACAATCTTCACCTCCCTCAAGCCACGTCGCCTTTGGCCACGTGGCTTTATTATCTTGAGCACCTCCACACTCAGGCAATTGAACTGGGCCTGGACCGTATTCGCCAGGTGGCGCAACGTCTGGACCTGCTGAAGCCTGCCCCTTTTGTTTTCACCGTTGCCGGTACCAATGGTAAAGGCACTACCTGTCGGACGCTTGAAACCCTGTTGATGGCCGCGGGCTATCGCGTGGGCGTTTACAGCTCGCCGCATCTGGTGCGTTATACGGAGCGTGTCCGGGTGCAGGGACAGGAGCTGAGTGAAGCGCAACACAGCGCCAGTTTCGCTGATATTGAAGCGGGACGCGGTACTATCTCCCTGACCTATTTTGAATTCGGCACGCTGTCGGCGCTTAACCTGTTTCAGCAGGCGAAGCTTGACGTGGTCATTCTGGAAGTCGGGCTGGGTGGGCGGCTGGACGCAACGAATATTGTGGATGCCGATGTCGCGGTAGTGACCAGTATTGCGCTGGACCATACCGACTGGCTTGGCCCGGATCGCGACAGCATTGGTCGGGAAAAAGCGGGCGTATTCCGTCAGGGTAAACCTGCGGTGGTGGGTGAGCCTGCTATGCCGGTGACGATTGCCGATGTCGCCAGGGAAAAGGGCGCTCAGCTCATTCAGCTTGGCCGTGACTGGCACTATCATGCGCAGGCAGAAAGCTGGTCTCTGCGCGATGCGCACGGTGAACTGAGCGATCTACCGCTGCCGCAGGTGCCCCTGCCGAATGCGGCAACGGCGCTGGTGGCGCTGCGTGCCTCGGGGCTCAACGTCAGCGACGCACATATCCGTGCCAGCCTGCCGCTGGCGGTGTTACCCGGGCGCTTTCAGACCGTCAGTGAGTCGCCTCGCGTGATTCTGGATGTAGCGCATAACCCGCATGCAGCAGGCTACCTGGCATCGCGCCTGGCTGCCTTGCCGACGCGGGGGCACGTTCACGCCGTGGTCGGGATGCTGCATGATAAAGATATCGCCGGGACGCTGTCCGCGCTGGCTCCGCAGGTCGACTTCTGGTACTGCGCGCCGCTGTCCGGCCCGCGCGGTGCCAGTGCAGAACAACTCATGGCACACGTAACGTCTGCCCGGGCATTCGCAGATGTCGAACAGGCCTGGCAACAGGCGCGGCGGCAGGCTGAACCGCAGGACATCATCCTGGTATGCGGCTCTTTCCTGACCGTCGCGCAGGTGATGGAATCGATTGAAACGGAGAGAGGACGTGGCGAGTAAGTTTCAAAACCGTTTAGTCGGTACCGTTATTCTGGTGGCCATCGGCGTGATTGTGTTGCCGGGGCTGCTGGATGGTAAGAAAAAACACTATAAAGAAGAGTTTGCGGCGATTCCACTGGTCCCGAAACCGGACGACCAGCAGGACAGCGAAATGGTGCCGCCGGTCACCCAGTCGCTGCCAGCCCATCCGCCTGCCGGCGCGGGCAGTGCGGTAAGTCATCCTGACGGGGGCAACTCACAGGCGCAAGAGGGCAGCACGCAGCCCGAGCAAAACAGTGCGCCGAGTGTCGTATCACCGCCGCCTGTACATTCGACGACAGCGAAAGAAAAACCAGCTGAGACGACAAAACCGAAACATACCGAGCAGGCTAAACCGAAGCCGGTAGAACAGACGCAGAGCAAACCGGTCGAGAAAACCAAACCGGTTGAGCAAGCGAAGCCCGTTGAAAAAACCAGGCCGGCCGAGCAGGCAGCGCGCACCGAGGAAGCGGCCCCGGCAGAGCAACCGAAAGAGACGCAACCCTCGGGACAGGCGTATGTTGTCCAGTTGGGCGCGCTGAAGAACGCCAGCAAGGTCAACGAGATTGTCGCGAAGCTGCGCCTGTCGGGTTACCGGGCCTATACGGTGCCGTCAACGCCGGTGCAGGGACAAATCACCCGCATTTATGTGGGACCGGATGCGTCTAAAGCGAAAATGCAGGCGGCAGTGGGCGAGCTGAAAAACGTCTCGGGTCTAAGCGGCGTGGTTAAACCCTACAGCGCGCGTTAAACCCGCGATTGGCGCTGCCGATAAGAATAACAGGCAGCGACAATCAGCTCTGGCTAAGCGGGGCGGGCAACGGTTAGCCTGGCTTTTCAAGGGGTTAACCGGATAACAATCTCACAGGCGAAGTTCGTTTTTTTCTTCGCCTTTTTTATGGATGCAGAACCTGAAAACCCCTACGCAAACGTTTTCTTTTTCTGTTAGAATGCGCCCCGAACTGGATGCAGGGGTGCAATGGCACTGGCGCTGGAAGAGTTCATGATCTGGATTGATTACGTCATTATTGCGGTAGTTGGTTTTTCGGCTTTGGTCAGCCTGGTTCGAGGGTTTGTCCGCGAAGCCTTATCTCTTGTTACCTGGGGATGCGCGTTTTTTGTCGCCAGTCATTACTATGCCTACCTTGCTGTCTGGTTTACAGGTTTTGACGACGAACTGGTTCGGAACGGAATCGCCATTGCGGTGCTGTTCATTGCGACCCTGATTGTGGGGGCGATAGTGAACTACGTTATCGGCTCGCTGGTAGAAAAAACCGGCCTGTCGGGAACCGATCGGGTATTAGGCGTTTGTTTCGGGGCCTTGCGTGGTGTGCTTATTGTAGCCGCTTTGCTGTTCTTCCTGGATACATTCACGGGTTTTTCAAAAAGCCCGGACTGGCAGCAGTCTCAACTTATTCCCGAGTTCAGTTCTATAATCAGGTGGTTTTTTGACTACCTGAAAAGCACGTCGAGTTTTTTGCCCCGGTGAGACCATCGGGCGTACGGCTTAATGAGGAAATGACAACATGTGCGGTATTGTCGGTATCACCGGTTTCATGCCGGTAAACCAGTCGATCTATGACGCGTTAACGGTGCTCCAGCATCGTGGGCAGGATGCCGCAGGCATTTGTACGATTGATGCGCTCAACTGCTTTCGCCTGCGTAAGGCCAACGGCCTGGTCAGCGATGTTTTCGAAGCCCGTCATATGCAGCGTTTACAAGGCAACATGGGGATTGGTCATGCACGCTATCCTACAGCGGGCAGCTCCAGCGCTTCTGAAGCGCAACCGTTCTACGTCAACTCGCCGTACGGGATTTCTCTTGCACACAACGGTAACCTGACCAACGCACATGAACTGCGTAAGCAGCTGTTCGAAAAAGGCCGCCGTCATGTGAACACCACGTCAGACTCAGAGATCCTGCTGAATATCTTCGCGCAGGAACTGGATCGTTTTCAGCACTATCCGCTGGAAGCCGACAACATTTTTGCCGCTATCGCCGCCGTGCATCAGCAGGTTCGCGGCGCGTATGCGGTGGTCTCGATGATTATCGGTCACGGCATGGTCGCCTTCCGCGATCCTAACGGGATTCGTCCGCTGGTGCTGGGCAAACGCGTCATTGCGGATGGCCGTACCGAGTATATGGTGGCCTCAGAGAGCGTCGCGCTGGATACACTGGGTTTTGAATTCATCCGTGACGTCGCGCCGGGTGAAGCGGTTTACATCACGGAGCAGGGCCAGCTTTCGACCCGCCAGTGTGCCGAGAACCCCAAAAACAATCCGTGCCTGTTCGAATACGTCTATTTTGCCCGACCGGACTCCTTCCTGGACAAAATTTCGGTCTACAGCGCGCGCGTCCGCATGGGCACCAAGCTGGGCCAGAAAATTGCCCGTGAATGGGAAGATCTGGATATCGATGTGGTGATTCCGATTCCGGAAACCTCCATGGATACGGCACTGGAAATCGCCCGCATCCTTGATAAGCCTTACCGCCAAGGATTTGTGAAAAACCGCTATGTCGGTCGTACCTTTATCATGCCGGGTCAGCAGCTGCGCCGCAGCGCCGTGCGCCGCAAACTCAATGCTAACCGCGCCGAATTCCGCGATAAAAACGTCTTGCTGATCGATGACTCTATCGTGCGTGGCACCACGTCTGAGCAGATTATTGAAATGGCACGCGAAGCAGGGGCTAAAAAGGTTTATCTCGCCTCTGCGGCTCCGGAAGTGCGCTTCCCTAACGTCTACGGCATTGATATGCCGAGCGCCACTGAGCTGATTGCCCATGGCCGCGAAGTCGAAGAGATTCGTCAGATTATCAAAGCAGATGCGCTGATTTTCCAGGATCTCAATGACCTCATCGAAGCCGTACGCGAAGAGAATCCCGATATCGTTCAGTTCGAGTGCTCCGTTTTTAACGGGGTTTACGTTACTAAAGATGTGGATCAGGGCTACCTTGAATATCTGGAATCCCTGCGTAACGACGACGCGAAAGCCATTGCGCGGCAGAACGAAGTCGAAAATCTTGAACTGCATAACGAAGGCTAATCAGGCCTGATGCAAAAAAAGAGGGCGGGACTTATCCCGCCCTCTGTGTTTTTTGTCGCGCTGCGCTATTATGGTGCACTTTGCCACTGCAAGGTTGAACGATGAAACGACTCATTATTGGTATTTCCGGCGCAAGCGGTGTGATTTACGGCGTGCGGTTACTGCAGGTCTTGCAGCAGGTCAGCGACGTGGAAACCCATCTGGTCATCAGTCACGCGGCGCGTCAGACGCTGAGCCTGGAAAGTGACTACAGTCTGCGCGATGTTCAGGCGCTGGCCGATGTGGTTCATGATGTGCGCGACATTGCCGCCAGCATTTCCTCCGGGTCGTTTAAAACCCTGGGCATGGTGATTTTACCGTGTTCAATGAAAACCCTGTCGGGCATTGTGCACAGCTACAGCGATTCCCTGCTGACGCGCGCGGCGGACGTGGTGCTTAAAGAGCAGCGCAAGCTGGTACTCTGCGTGCGTGAAACGCCGCTGCATATTGGCCACCTGCGGATGATGACGACTGCCGCTGAATTAGGGGCGATTATCATGCCGCCGGTACCGGCGTTTTATCATCGTCCGACAACAATTGACGAACTGGTCGATCAAACAATTAACCGGGTTATCGATCAGTTCGACATTGAACTGCCTCAGGATTTGTTTGTGCGCTGGCAAGGTGCATAAGGTTCAGCTTGTGCACTTATTTAGTGCAAAAGCGCGGGAGCGATCACTGTTCCTGCATTTGATGAACTAAAAGTTCACAACATCGCTTTTTCTCTGTGACTTCACTGATATATTCCTTTCACAAACCCAGCCTTTATGTGGCAAAAACGGCGGGCTGGGTGCGCGGCAGACCTGCATAACTGGCACGAAACGTGCACAGGTTACTGGCAGTGTTCGTTGCAAACACACATCATGCATCACATAACAATAATTTGCTGAGGGTAATCTATGAAGAAGCGTGTTCTGGCTCTTTCTTTAATGTTGGGCCTGTCCAGTGTGGCCAGCGTATTTGCAGCCGTACCGGTCTCGATTCGTGTCGGCACTGACCCAACATACCCGCCGTTTGAGTCAAAAAACGCGCAAGGACAGTTAGTCGGTTTTGATATCGATCTGGCTAACGAAATCTGTA
This sequence comes from Pantoea sp. BS_8, assembly GCF_041954965.1. Lineage (NCBI taxonomy): Bacteria > Pseudomonadati > Pseudomonadota > Gammaproteobacteria > Enterobacterales > Erwiniaceae > Pantoea > Pantoea sp. BS_8. The sequence goes on along the minus strand of NZ_JAVAXU010000003.1, from coordinate 67,554 downwards.
AACGTATTCAGACCAAATGTACCTATGTGGAAAGCGACTTTGACGCGCTGATTCCGTCGCTGAAAGCTAAAAAAATCGACGCTATCATCTCCTCACTCTCTATCACCGCGAAACGTCAGGAAGAGATTGCTTTCTCTGACAAACTCTATGCGGCCAACGCCCGTTTAGTCGCGCCTAAAGGTTCGAAAATTCTGCCGACGGTTGAATCGCTGAAAGGCAAAAACGTCGGTGTGCTGCAAGGCACCACGCAGGAAACCTATGCTAACCAGTACTGGCGTCCAAAAGGTGTGACCGTCACGCCTTATGCGAACCAGGATCTGGTGTACCAGGATCTGACTGCGGGCCGTATTGATGCCGCATTCCAGGATGAAGTGCAGGCGGCTGAAGGCTTCCTGAAGCAGCCTGTCGGTAAAGACTACGCTTTTGCCGGTCCGGCCGTGAAAGATGACAAGATTTTTGGCGTCGGTACCGGTATAGGATTACGTAAAGATGACACCGAGCTGAAAGCGGCCATTGATAAAGCGTTTGAATCCATGCGCAAAGACGGTACGTACGACAAAATTGCGAAGAAATACTTTAATTTCAACGTGTACGGTGACTAACCTGTCGACTTTGCCTCTGGTAATCACCTGACCGGATAACGCCTGGTTGCCCTGGCCGCACTGGCCCCGGCAACCTCTGCGTTGTGGTTGATGCCTTACCAGAAGCAACGCTGCCCGCCCACGTGGCGGGTTCAGCGCCGTTTCCACCCCACGACAGGATCTTTTCCATGTTGTATGGCTATTCTGATGTCATTTTAAAAGGCACGTTGGTCACGCTGGAGCTGGCACTGAGTTCCGTGCTGCTGGCGGTGATTCTCGGGCTGATTGGCGCAGGCGCGAAGCTGTCACGTCATCGCCTGCTGTCGCTTATTTTTGAGGGCTACACGACGCTGATTCGTGGCGTGCCCGATCTCGTCCTGATGCTCCTGATCTTCTACGGTCTGCAGATAGTGCTGAACCACATCACCGATGCGCTGGGTCTGGCGCAGTTCGATATCGATCCTATGGTCGCGGGCATTATCACCCTGGGCTTCATCTACGGGGCCTATTTTACCGAGACGTTTCGCGGGGCCTTCATGGCCGTGCCCAAAGGGCAAATTGAAGCCGCGACCGCGTTTGGTTTTACCGGTTCCCAGGTTTTCCGTCGCATCCTCTTTCCGGCGATGATGCGTTATGCGCTGCCCGGGATTGGTAATAACTGGCAGGTGATCCTGAAAGCGACCGCGCTGGTCTCGCTGCTGGGGCTGGAAGATGTGGTTAAAGCCACGCAGCTGGCGGGCAAGAGCACCTGGCAGCCGTTTTATTTCGCCATCGTCGCGGGTGTGATCTATCTGGTGTTTACCACGCTGTCTAACGGCGTGCTGTGGTGGCTCAATCGCCGCTACACGGTTGGCGTGAAGAGGGCAGAGCTATGATTGAGATTATCCACGAGTACTGGAAATCACTGCTCTGGACTGACGGTTACCGCTTCACCGGCGTGGCGATTACGCTATGGCTGCTGATTGTTTCGGTGGTGCTGGGCGGCTGTATGGCGGTACTGCTGGCGATTGCACGCGTGTCGCCGAATCGCTTTATCAGCCTGCCGGTCTGGCTCTTTACCTATGTTTTTCGCGGTACGCCGCTGTATGTTCAACTGCTGGTATTCTATTCCGGCATGTATACGCTGGAGATCGTGAAAGGCACCGAGTTGCTGAATGCGTTTTTCCGCAGCGGACTGAACTGTACCTTACTGGCGTTTACCCTGAATACCTGCGCCTATACGACGGAGATTTTCGCCGGTGCGATTCGTGCTGTGCCTCACGGGGAAATTGAAGCCGCGCGCGCGTATGGTTTTTCAACGTTTAAACTGTATCGCTGCATTATTTTGCCTTCTGCGCTGCGCACCGCCTTGCCGGTTTACAGCAATGAGGTGATATTGATGCTGCACTCGACCGCGCTGGCCTTTACGGCAACCGTGCCTGATTTGCTCAAAATCGCCCGGGACATCAACGCGGCAACGTATCAGCCCTTTACCGCGTTTGGCATTGCGGCCGTCCTGTACCTGATTATTTCCTACACACTGATTAGCCTGTTCCGCCTGGCGGAGCGTCGCTGGCTGGCCCATGTGAAACCTTCTTCATCGCATTGAGTAAGACTATGGCTGATAACAAATTAAGCGTCACCGAACTGCATAAACGTTACGGTGAACATGAAGTATTAAAAGGCGTGTCTTTACATGCTAATGCGGGCGATGTCATCAGTATTATTGGATCGTCCGGCTCAGGGAAAAGTACCTTTTTGCGCTGTATTAACTTCCTCGAAAAACCGAGCGAAGGCACCATTACGGTCAATAACACCGCCATTTCGCTGGTCCGTGATACCGACGGTCAGCTAAAGGTGGCCGACAAAGAGCAGTTGCGCCTGCTGCGCACCCGCCTGACGATGGTGTTTCAGCACTTTAATTTGTGGAGCCACATGACGGTGCTGGAGAATGTCATGGAAGCGCCGATTCAGGTGCTGGGCCTGAGCAAAGCCCAGGCGCGCGAACGCGCTGTCACCTATCTGAATAAAGTCGGCATTGATGAGCGGGCGCAGTCAAAGTATCCGGTGCATCTGTCAGGCGGCCAGCAGCAACGTGTGTCGATTGCCCGCGCGCTGGCGATGGAGCCCGAGGTGCTGTTGTTTGATGAGCCAACTTCTGCCCTTGACCCGGAACTGGTCGGGGAAGTGCTGCGCATCATGCAGAAGCTGGCCGAAGAGGGCAAAACCATGGTGGTGGTGACGCATGAAATGGAGTTTGCCCGTCACGTTTCCAGCCATGTGATTTTCCTGCATCAGGGTAAGATTGAAGAGCAGGGGCCGCCGACAGAGTTGTTCGGCAATCCCAAAAGCCCGCGCCTTCAGCAGTTCCTGAAAGGTTCTCTTAAGTAAGCCGATCCGCGCCTGTTGAGCCATCGCTTAACAGGCGCGTGGCGGTAGATTCGTCCGTGACCAGACCCGAGATCCAGCCGCCTGTTAATGCCGCCCGAATGGCGGCAAATTTGCGCTCGCCGCCTGCAAAACCGATGATCGGACGCGTTGTCCGGCTTTCCAGCGTGACGCTGGTGAGCAGCGCATCGGTCTCGCCCATCACACGTTCACCCTGTTGATTGAAAAAGTGGCCAAGCATTTCGCCAACGACGCCGCGCGCGTTGAGTGCCTGAACCTGGCTGTCGGTGATAAACCCTTCAGCATGGAGCGGACAGCCGGGTGTGACTTCGCCGATGCCGAGAAAGGTCATACTGGCCTGTAACGCCCGGCTGACCACGCGTTGATAGACCTGATGCTGGCACCACATCTGTTTATCTTCCGGACTGTCGGCATACAGCGGCGCAGGGATAAAGAAATACTTGCCCTGCATTTTTTCAGACAGCTTGAGCGGCACGTCATAGCGGGTGCCGGAGTCGTCTCGCGCAATAGCACCAATCATGGAAACGCACTGGTGCTGGGGCCGCTCCACCCAGGGCAGGGCATCAATAATCGCCCGCAGAGTTTTACCCGAACCGATACCAAACACCTGCGGCTGGTCATCGTTGATAAACTGCGACATAACCTCTGCGCCTTCGACCGCCAGCATTTGCTGAATCGCGTGGTCATCCAGCCCGGCAGAAGGGACGACACGACAGTGCTGCAGGCCAAAGGCTTCCTGCACCGCGTGTGCCAGGCGCAGGCAGTGCGTGACAGGATGGTCAATCTTGACGCTGACCATACCCATTTCGCGTGCGCCTGAAATCAGGCGCTGGGCAACCTGCCTGGAGAGTCCCAGCGCCCGGGCAATCTCTTGCTGTGTTAACCCGGCCACGTAATACATCCAGGCGGCTCGTGCAGCCAGTTCCTGCTTTTTCTCTTCTTTGTTCATCACGGCATTCCCTTCTCAGCGAATCGCTAGTTTATCGCGTATAGCCGGCAAAAACCTATCAGGGCAAAAGCTCAGATATCGGGCAATTGCTTTTATCGTGAGATCTGTCACAGATAATACTCGTAACCTCTAATTAACATACAGCGTTCGGGCAATTGCCCTCTGTTATGACAAATGCTTATTGAGGTGACTATGACAACATCCGTGTGGATGCATATTGGGGCAGGCTCTTTTCATCGCGCTCATCAGGCATGGTATCTGCACCGGCTGATGCAGCAAGGGGACAGTCGGTGGCACATTGCGCTGGGGAACATCCGTGAGGATGCGTCACCGCTGTTGACCCAGTTGGCTGCGCAGCACGGCGAGTATGTGCTGGAAACGGTCACGCCGCAGGGCGAACGCGACTATGAAACGATTACCTCGATTCGCAAGATTCTGCCCTGGGATAACGCGCTTCGCGCCCTGGTGCATCAGGGCGCCGATCCTGCCACCCGGATCCTTTCTTTTACCGTGACGGAAGCCGGTTACTACCTGACGACGGAACATGCGCTGGATCTACAGCAGCCCGATATTCGCGCGGATCTGCAGGGCGAGGCGCGCACCCTTTACGGTGCGCTGGCGCGGATCCTGGCGGCGCGCGTCGCGAACGGCGGCGGCCCCGTTACCTTGCTGAACTGCGATAATCTGCGCCATAACGGTGAGCGTTTCCGCCAGGGCTTTTTGGCGTTTCTTAACGCACAAGGGAACGAGGCGCTGGCTGACTGGGTGCGGACTCACACCACCTCGCCGAATACCATGGTGGACAGGATCACACCGCGTCCTACGGCGGATATTGCCGGACGTGTGCTGGCGGCCACGGGTAAAGATGACGCGGTGCCGGTGATGGCGGAATCCTTTATCCAGTGGGTGATTGAGGATGACTTTATTGCCGGGCGTCCGGCGCTGGAGCAGGTCGGCGTTGAGCTGGTGGAGTCGGTGTTGCCCTGGGAAGAAGCCAAGATCCGCATCCTCAACGCCACTCATAGCGCGATTGCCTGGGCGGGCACGCTGATCGGCTTGCGCTACATCGACGAAAGTACCCGGCAGAAAGCGATTCATCAGATGGCCCGGGAGTATGTCTCGCAGGATGTCATCCCGTCGTTGTCTCCCAGCCCTTTAAATCTGGCTGAATACCGCGATGTCGTACTGTCGCGCTTCAGTAACCCCTGGATCAAAGACACCAACCAGCGTGTGGCGGCGGATGGCCTGTCGAAAATCCCGGCGATGGTCACGCCCACTTTGCAGGCGTGCTATCAGCGCGGAACGCCACCTGCGGCCAGCGTGGTGTTACCGGCCCTGTTTTATCTGTTTTTGCAGCGCTGGGCGCAGGGCGAACTGCCTTACGACTATCAGGATGGTGTTCTGCAACCCGACGTGATTCAGCAGTGGTTCACCCAGCCCGATCCGTTGCGGACCTATATGACGCAGCCTTCCCTGTTTGGGGCGCTGGCGACTTCCGCCGATTTTCATGCACGCCTCACCGCTACCGTGGCCGGGCTCACGACATGGCTGGCCCAGCCGGAACAGAAACTGGCTGTGGCATAGGGGAACGACATGTACCTGGGTATCGATATTGGCACATCCGAGCTGAAAGCGCTGATTCTGAATGCGCAGGGCGACATTGTGGCATCTGAACATGCCACCTTGCAGGTGCAGCGGCCGCATCCGCACTGGGCAGAGCAGCATCCGCATGACTGGTGGCACGCCTGCCAACAGGTGATGGCGCGTCTGCGTCAGCAGGCGCCTCAGGCCTGGTCGGCTGTCACGGCGATAGGCCTGTCCGGCCAGATGCACGGTGCGGTGCTGCTGGATGAACAGGGCGACATTTTGCGGCCCTGTATTTTGTGGAACGACACGCGCAGCGCGGCGGAATGTAACTGGCTACATCAGCACCATCCCGAGATGATGCAAATCAGCGGCAACATGATCATGCCGGGCTTTACGGCACCCAAACTGCGCTGGGTTGCGCAGCACGAGCCCGCCTGCTTTAGCCGCATCAGCAAAGTGTTGTTGCCGAAAGATTACCTGCGCTGGCGGTTAACCGGACGGTGGGTGACGGATCCCTCCGATGCCGCCGGGACATTATGGCTGGACGTGGCGACGCGCGACTGGTCAGACGCGCTACTGGCCGCGACAGGGCTGCGTCGCGAGCAGCTGCCTGAAATCGTGGAGGGCAATGCGGTCAGCGGCACGTTGCGACCTGACCTTGCCCGCGAATGGGGCCTGTCGACAGCGGTGATCGTTGCCGGCGGCGGTGGCGATAACGCTACGTCAGCGGTCGGCGTCGGTGCCATTCACCCTGGCGATGCGTTTATTTCCCTTGGAACCTCCGGCGTGATTTTTGTGGTCAACGATCGGCTACGGGCCGATCCGCAGTCCGGTGTGCATGCGTTCTGCCATGCGCTGCCTGGTCGCTGGCACCAGATGAGCGTCATGCTCAGTGCTGCAAGCTGCCTGCGCTGGGTATGTCAGCTGCTGTCGGTCAGTGAAAATCAACTGCTTGAGGACGTGGCTGAGCTGAGCCCAACACAGAAACAGCGGGCCCCACTTTTCCTGCCCTATCTCTCTGGCGAGCGCACGCCGCATAACGACCCTGATGCCACGGGCGCGTTTTATGACCTGCGCCACGAAACTCAGCGCGCCCTCCTGGGGTACGCGGTGCTGGAAGGTGTCGTGTTTGGCCTGGCCGACGGTCTGGCCGTTCTGGGCGACGGACGGCAGGACATCACGCAGTTCAGCCTGACCGGTGGCGGCGCGCGCAGCAGCCTGTGGGCGCAGCTGATTGCCGATGTGCTGGACTCTCCGGTGGTGACGCATCCGGCCAGCGCGTCCGGCGCGCTGGGCGCGGCGCGACTGGCCTGGCTGGCGACGGGCGGGGATGAAGCGACCGTGTGCCGCAAACCGTCCGTGCAGGCGCGCTATCTGCCGGACCCCGAATTTCGCGCGGTGCTGCAACAACGTCTGGCACGATTCCGCGCGCTATATCACCAACAAGTTCAGACCCGTTCACTGGCCTGATTAACCTGTAACCGAACAGAGAAGGACCATCGTTATGCATGCAACTGCGTACTGGTTTGGCTTGCCCAAACAGCTGATCTGGGGATTCGTCGCCATTGCGATTTTTATGGCAGGAGACGGTTTCGAAATGGCATTTCTGTCACGCCATATCACCGATATGGGCTTCACGCCGGGCCAGTCGGCGCTGGTGTTTACCTGTTACGGTTTAGCGGTCGCGCTGGCCGCCTGGGCCTCCGGCGTGGTGGCGGAACTGATTACGCCTCAGCGCGCCATGTTAATCGGTTTTGTCTTGTGGATTGTCATGCATGCCCTGTTCATGAGCCTGGGGCTGGGACTGCGTAATTATCCCCTTATGCTGCTGTTCTACGGCATTCGCGGCCTGGCTTATCCGCTGTTTATCTATTCTTTTATGATGCTGCTGGTCCAGGTGTTACCGCGTGAACGCCTCGCGGCGGCGACGGGCTGGTTCTGGGCAATGTATTCGGTAGGGATTGGTGTGGTCGGGAGCTATCTGCCCAGCCTGATTATTCCCTCTCTTGGTGAAACCGGGACATTATGGCTGGCGATTGCCTGGGTGGCCTGCGGTGGCGTACTGGCGTTTTTTAGCCTGCGCCATGTGCCGGTCGACCGCTCACGCGTGAACTTACCGATGCGCGAGAAAATGACGGAAATGTCCCGGGCGGTGACCATCCTGTTTACTAATCAGCATGTGTTTTACGCCTGCCTGATCCGCATTATTAATACGCTGTCGCTGTTTGGTTTTGCCATCATCATGCCGCTGCTGTTTGTGGATCGGCTGGGTTTCACCTTGTCGGAATGGTTACAAATCTGGGCGGTGTTTTTCTTTGTCACCATCTTCACCAATATCTTCTGGGGCATCATGGGCGAGCGGATTGGCTGGATCCGTCAGGTGCGCTGGTTTGGCTGTCTGGGCATGGCGCTCTCCAGTCTGGCATTCTACTATCTGCCCGTTTATGCCGGTCATAACTTCATGGTCGCCCTTATTCCGGCCGTCATGTTGGGGATTTTCGTCGCGGCGTTTGTGCCGATGACGGCCGTCTTTCCCACGCTGGAGCCGCATCATCAGGGCGCGGCGGTCTCGGTTTATAACCTGTCAGCGGGGATGAGCAATTTTGTCGCGCCGGCCATCGCCTCTATGCTGTTGCCGTTTTTTGATATCGTCGGGGTGGTGTGGGCTTATACCGGCTTGTATCTGTTTGCCGGGGTGCTGACGTTTATTATCCGTGTGCCGCAGCCTCATCATGGCGCGCAACGTACAGCGCGCAAGTCAGGGTCCGCAGTAACATCGCAATAGAAGAAGGGGAGCCACAGGCTCCCCCGGCATTACCCCTTAACCACGTCCTTTAAGGCATCATGCAGGTCATACCAGCGGAAGCGAAACCCTGCGGCCTCCAGCCGTTTAGGCAGCACATGTTGTCCACCGAGCACCAGCACCGAGGATTCGCCCATCATCAGCTTAATGGCGCTGGCGGGCGTGCGCATGAAAGCCGGGCGGTGCATGACCTCGCCCAGCGTGGCGGCAAACTGCTCGTTGCGCACCGCATAGGGCGCGACCATGTTATACGGGCCCTGGCAGTCGTCATGATCCAGAAGCCACAGGATGCCGTTGACCATGTCATCGATGTGGATCCACGGCATATACTGTTTACCGCTGCCGAGCGGGCCACCGACGCCGAGCCTGAACGGCAGTTTCATTTTGCTCAGGGCGCCGCCCTCACGCGCCAGCACCACGCCGGTGCGCAGCAGGCAGACGCGCGTCCGGTCCCTTTGTGCCGTCAGTGCCAGCTGTTCCCAACGGGCACAGAGCGTATGCGTAAATTCATTCTGGCCGGGATCCTCTTCGGTCAGGACTACTTCACCACTGTTGCCGTAAAAGCCGGTCGCCGACCCCGAAATCAACACGCGCGGCGGCGTGGTGCTGGCATTGATGAGTGAGGCAATACGTTCTGTGATTTGCCAGCGGCTCTCGCACAGTTGCTGCTTATGCGGCTCGGTCCAGCGTTTATCGGCAATCGGTTCACCGGCCAGGTTGATCACGGCATCCACCCCATCCAGCGAATGCTGCTGTGCGAGGCCAGACCAGAAGGCGATATTTTCGCCCAGCGTTTCCCGTGCGGCTACGACATCGCGGGTCACCACGCTGATCGTGTGACCACGCGCCTGTAACTGCGGAATAAGATGGCGGCCAATAAGCCCGGTTCCACCGGTCATTAAGATATGCATAGTGCGGCTCCGTCTGATTTTTTATTTTTTGCTTACTTCATCATAGAAGAGTCGTTCCCGGCTGGCGTGAGCCGCTTCGTAATTTCGTGCGGTGGCGGCAAACATCGGACCAGCACCGGGTTGTTTTCAGAAATAAAAATCGGTAAACATGATGCACCCCTGTCAGCGATATCGAGGTAGCAGATGAATTACCCCTCCATTACCCTGTGGTCAGATTCATCGTTTTTCAGTCCTTATGTGATGTCGGTTTACGTTGCGCTGACGGAAAAGGGGATCCCTTTTAGCGTCAGGCGCATTGATTTATCCCAAAACCAGCAGCTTGACGACACCTACCGTAGCCTGTCACTGACCTGCCGTGTGCCAACGTTACAGGTTGATGAGTTTATGCTGAGTGAGTCCTCAGCCATTTGTGAATACCTTGAAGAGCGCTTTGCCGCGCCAGAATTTGAACGGCTCTATCCTAAAGATCGCGAGAAACGCGCGCGCGCCCGGGAGATTCAGGCCTGGCTACGCAGTGATTTGCTGCCGATCAGACAGGAGCGTCCCACAGAAGTGCTGTTCGCCGCAGAGCGCTTTGCGCCGCTTACGCCCGCTGCGCTTCAGGCGGCCGATAAGCTGATAAGTGCCGTACAGCGGCTGTTACCGGAAGGGCAGCAAAACCTTTTTGGTGAGTGGTCGATTGCAGATACCGATTTGGCTGTCATGCTTAATCGACTGGCGCTTCACGGTGATCCCCTGCCAACCCGTTTACAGCATTATGCTGAGTTTCAGTGGCAGCGTGCATCGGTGCAGTTGTGGTTGACGGAGAGCGGTAAACATCGCTAGCGATCGGCGCTTGCTCAAGTTGTCATAAGTGATTACCTTACGACACACTATGATATAGATGTGGCAAACAGCGCGTGCATGAAGACACGCTAAACAGGAAAGGGTTACGGATGGTGGATCAAACTGCTGGTGGCGAGATCGAGTGGGTCGATATCGTAAGCGAAGAGAATGAAGTCGTTGCGCAGGCTACGCGCGCGCAGATGCGTGCACAATGCTTACGTCACCGCGCGACCTATATCGTGGTTCACGATGGTATGGGGAAAATACTGGTTCAGCGCCGTACTGAAATCAAAGATTTTATGCCGGGTAAACTGGATGCGACGGCAGGCGGCGTGGTGCAGAGCGGTGAGGATATGCTGGAATCTGCCCGACGTGAAGCGGAAGAAGAGCTGGGTATTGCCGACGTGCCCTTTGCGGAGCATGGCAAGTTCTATTTTGAAGATGAGCACTGCCGCGTCTGGGGCGGATTGTTCAGTTGCGTCTCTCACGGCCCGTTTGCGATGCAGGAAGAAGAGGTCGATGAAATCTTCTGGATGACGCCGGATGAAATCACCGCCCGTTGCGACGAGTTTACCGATGATTCACTCAAAGCGCTGTCGTTGTGGCTGAGCCGCAATAACGAAAACAGCAACTGAGTTTTCTGCTTTGCGAACGCCTTGCCGTTCGCAAAGCATCCTTCCTTCTTTTGCGGCAACGCGCTCCACAATACGATTGACGGCAGTCTTTTCCTGGCGGGCAGCGTCATTCTTCCTCGGGCGTCGGCTTTCGCTTTTCCGCCACCGCGCCAGTCTGTCTTGACGATGTCTCAGTCGGGTATTGCATTAAGACGTTTGATCGTTAACCCATTGTGGGGATCGTGGCTGACATCACGCGCCTGTGCCCGGGATCAATAAAAAATCGCCCTCTCAGTGGAAAGGGCGGTGTGGTGCGTGCGCAAAGCAAGTCACGAGGATCAGACCGGCTGCGCCTGACGCATTTTTTCGCCACGGCGGCGCAGCACTTCCATCACGATCAGGAGCAACAGAGAGGCCGCAATCATAATGGTGGCCGCCGCTGCAATGGTGGGATCGAGGTTCTCGCGGATACCGGCAAACATCTGAATCGGTAGCGTCCGCTGCGTAGGGCTGGCAAGAAACAGCGTGACGACCACTTCATCAAAGGAGGTCGCGAAGGCAAATAACGCCCCGGAAAACACGCCCGGTGCAATCAGCGGCAGGGTGACTTTACAAAACGCCAGCAGTGGTGAGGCGCCGAGACTGACGGCGGCGCGCGTCAGGTTGGTGTCATAACTTTTCAGGACGGCCACGACCGTGATCACCACAAACGGGACGCCCAGCAGCGCATGAGCCAGAACCAGCCCGAGATAGCTGTTTAGCAGGGACAGTTTGGCAAAGAAGAAAAACATGCCCACCGCGATGATCACCACCGGCGCCACCATCGGTGAAATGATGACTGCCATCACCAGCGCTTTACCGCGAAAGTCACCCCGTACCAGGCCCATCGCGGCCAGTACGCCCAGCACGGTGGCCAGCAGGGTGGCCAGCGGAGCCACCAGCAGGCTGTTCATCAGCGCGCCCAGCCATTCGTTAGAATGGAAAAACGCGTCGTACCAGCGCAATGAAAAGCCACTGAGGGGATAGCTTAAAAACGAACTGGCGTTAAACGACAACGGCACGATCACCAGCACCGGCACTATTAAAAACAGCAGGGCGGCGGCACCGTAAAAATTAAACAGGTAACGCCAGACCCGCAGCAGCGTGGAACCTTGTTGACTCATCATTTGCTCCTTAACGCACCGCAGCTTCAGAAGAAGTGCGGGTAACGCGCGAATAGACCACATACAGTAACGTGACAATGATCAGTAACTGGCTGCCCAGGGCGGCGGCCATGCCCCAGTTCATCGTGCTGTTAGTAAAGAAGGCGACAAAGTAGCTGACCATCTGGTCGTCCGGGCCGCCCAGCAGGGCTGGCGTCACGTAGTAGCCAATCGCCATCATAAACACCAGCAACGCACCTGCGGTGATCCCGGCAAAGGTCTGCGGCACATAGACGCGCCAGAAGGCGACAAACGGATGCGCGCCCAGCGACACCGCCGCGCGGACGTAGCTGGGGGATATGCCTTTCATTACGGCATACAGCGGCAGCACGATAAAAGGCAGCAATATATGTGTCATGGAGATGTAAACCCCCACCCGGTTAAACACCAGGGTGAGCGGGCTGTCGATAAGCCCGGTGCCCATCAGCGTGCGGTTGATTAATCCGCCGGACTGTAACAGCACAATCCAGCTGGCCGTCCGCACAATCAGTGAGGTCCAGAAGGGCAGCAGCACCATAATCATCAACAGATTGGCCCGGTTAGAAGGCTGTTTCGCCAGCCAGTAGGCCAGCGGATAACCCAGCCCCACGCACAATAACGTCACGACGGTGGCCATCCATAAGGTGCGCAGCAGGACGTTGACATACAGCGCCTGATCCGGCGACTGCGCGGTGATTTCACCCGTTCTGGCATCGACTTTATGGTCAAACACCGACAGCAGGTAATAGCTGGTATAAGGCTTTGCTACGCGCTTCAGGGTTTGCCAGGTGGATAACTCGCCCCACAGGGGCTGTTTGTCGATAAGGGTGGCTTTGACGTTAAGGCCATCCTCGGGCGCCTGGCGCGGTACGGCCAGGATCAGGCGGCGAAACGCGTTATCTTCATAACTTAACCGCTTCGCAATCCCCGAAATCTGCCCCTGTTCGCGTGCCGCGCTGACTTCTTTTGCAAGCAGTGCATACAGGCTCTCATCCGGTAGTGCTTTACCGTCCCATTTCGCCAGGGCCTGGCTGGTTTGGGGTAAGGCGTCATTAAGCTCAGGATTGCTCACGCTCATGCTGAGGATAGAGCCGATAGGGAATAAAAAGCACACCACGACGAAAATCAGTAACGGGGCCACTAAAAACAGAGAGCGTTGTGTTTTTAACCAACCTGCCCGGTTGAACGAGTGGCGCAGGCTGAACGCGCGTTCTCTACGTCTGACGGGCGCTGAATCCATCACGGGGTTTTGACTCATGCCGACCTCCTGAAAAGGGGCTACCGGATCGCGTCCGGCAGCAGGTTATTTCGCGGCCCAGGCGTTAAAACGCTGTTCCAGTTCTTCACCATGCTCCAGCCAGAACGTGGCGTTAACCTGTACGGCTTTGGCCATGTTTTCGGGCGCTGTTGGCAGTTGAGCCAGACGATCCGCCGCCAGCAGTTTGCCTGCTTTGATATTGGCGGGGCCATAAGGAATATTTTCGGCATAGAGCTTTTGGTTCTCAGGCTGCAGCGAGAAGGCGATGAATTTCTCTGCCAGCGCTTTATGTTTTGAGCCTTTCACAATCGCCCAGTTATCGAAGTCATACAGGTTGCCATCCCAGACGATTTTAAAGTTATGGCCTTCTGCCTGGGCGGTGCCGATACGGCCGTTATAGGCCGAGGCCAGCGTCACGTCGCCTGATACCAGCCACTGCAGCGGCTGTGCCCCGGATTCCCACCACTGAATATGGGGCTTGAGTACATCAAGCTTCTTAAAGGCGCGATCCACGCCCGCAGGTGTGGCCAGCACCTTATAAACATCTTCACGCTTCACGCCATCCGCCATCAGCGCGATTTCCAGGGTATATTTTGCGCTCTTGCGCAGCGCACGTTTGCCCGGGAATTTTTCTACATCCCAAAAATCGGCCCAACTCGTGGGGGCGGTTTTCAGTTTGTTGCCATCGTAGGTCAGTACCGTTGACCAGACGAAGAAACCGGCCCCACATTCGCTGACGCTGCCTTTGGCAAAGTCCGCTTTATTGCCAATTTTGCTCCAGTCCAGGGTTTCAAACAGACCTTCTTCACAACCGCGCTCCAGTTCCGGAGTTTCCAGTTCGACGACGTCCCAGCCGATCTGTTTGGTTTCGACCATGGCGCGGATGCGGGCCATCTCACCGTTATATTCGCCTGCTTCGATGCTGTCTTTTCCCGCGGCCATGAACGGCTTATAGAACGCTTTATCCTGTGCGTCTTTATTCGTCCCGCCGAAGGACACTACCGTGAGGGTTTCCGCCTGTGCCTGCAGCGCCACGGCTGCCAGCACCATTGCCGCTATTTTTTTCATCATCCCCGAACTCCTGAATTATTCTTGTCAGGCAGAACTCACTGCCTGGTGTTTGCGTTGCAATCCTGATGCCATCAGCTCAGCTGACTGCGGAACGGGCAGCCAGCCAGCTCAACTTAGTGTTGACCGAGAATGCGGTTCAGCAGATTTAATGCCGTGCGGAACTGCGCATCCGGGATGGTCAGCGGATAAAGGAAGCGAATCACGTTACCGTGGACACCGCAGGTGAGCAGAAGTAAGCCTTCGTCCAGTGCCGCCTGCTGGATGGCTTTGGCGATGTCCGCGCGCGGTTTTCCTGTGCTGTCGCAGAACTCAGCCGCAATCATCGAACCCCGCCCACGCACGTCCGCCAGCGCGTTACAACCCGCGCCTTTCAGCGTTTCGGCCAGCTGCCCGCCCAGTTGCAGGGCGCGCTCGCACAGGTTCTCCTCACGAATCACCTCCAGTACGGCCAGTGCGGCTGCAATGGCAGGAGGACTTCCCGCATAGGTGCCACCCAGCCCGCCGGGTAACGGGGCATCCATAATCTCAGCCCGTCCGGACACGGCCGACAACGGCATCCCGCCGGCCAGGCTTTTCGCCATGGTAATCAGGTCAGGCTGCACATCGGAATAGTACTCACTGGCAAACAGTTTCCCGGTGCGGGCAAAACCACTTTGAATCTCATCGGCAATCAGCAGGATGCCGTGTTCATCGCACAGCTTACGCAGCGCGGTGACGAAGGCCGCCGGTGCGACATTGAAACCGCCTTCACCCTGGATCGGCTCATAAATGATCGCTGCGACCTGCTGCGGGCTGATATCGCAGCGAAAAATCGTTTGTACACTCTCCAGCGCGTCCTCGACGCTACAGCCATGCAGTGCATTCGGGTAGCGGGCATGAAATACTGAGCCAGCAAAAGGACCGAAACCGGTTTTGTACGGGGTCACTTTGCCGGTCAGCGACATCGTCATGTTGGTGCGCCCGTGAAACGCGCCGGTAAACGCGATGATGCCGGGACGGCCGGTCGCCGCGCGGGCAATTTTTACCGCGTTCTCAACCGCTTCCGCGCCGGTGGAGAAAAAGGTGGTTTTAGCAGGGCCGTTGAAGGGCACCCGCGCATTCAGTTTTTCCGCAAGGGCGATGTAATTTTCATAGGGCACGATCTGAAATGCAGTATGGGTAAAACAGTCGAGCTGTTCTTTGATGGCGGCGATGACCTTAGGATGACGGTGTCCGGTGTTCAGTACGGCAATGCCGGCACTGAAATCGATGATTTCGCGGCCCTCGTGATCCCACAGCGTGGCGTTTTCAGCTTTCACCGCATAGAAATCGCACATGACGCCCACGCCGCGTGGCGTGGCATTGAGACGACGGACCTGCACTTCACTGTTACTCATAACGCGACCTCGTGGTGTTTGTTTCCATATTGTTACAGTGGAATTTGCCTTCTTGGTTTTAGCGTTTTCAGGGTTTTATAATCCAGAGCCAGTTTTTTTTATTTTGAGGTACCAATTTTGCGAAGCTTACTCGGTGACCTGCTTGCACAACGGCTGGCCGCGCTGTCCGGCGGTACGCTGAATAAGCGACTGTATGACGCGCTGCAGGCGGCGATTCAGGATGGATCCATTGCCACCGCAACACGGCTGCCCGCCAGCCGCGACCTTGCTCGCGAACTCGCGGTCTCACGCAATACCGTACTGGCCGTGTATGAACAGTTGCAGTCAGAGGGGTACTTACAAACCCGCACAGGTAGCGGCACGTTTGTCAGTGCGGTGCTGCCTGAAGAGGTGCCAGGCGGGCCGCTGGTCAGGCCGGTCTCGCCGCCAATGAAGCCCGTCAGGCTGTCCCGTCGGGGATCGCGATTACTGGCAAACAGCGGTGCCGGAAGTCATCAGTGGGGGGCGTTTATGCCCGGCGTACCGGATGTCAGTCACATGCCGCACGACATCTGGCGCAAAATCCAGCTTCGTCTGAGCCGACGCCTGCCCGTTGAGAACCTGAGCTATGCCAGCCACGGCGGCTGCACCGAGCTGCAACAGGCGCTGGCCGATTACCTGCGGGTGATTCGTTCCGTCAACTGCAGCCCCGAGCAGGTACTGGTGACCGCAGGCACGCATCAGTCGCTGGATCTGCTGGCAAAGATGCTGTGCGATCCGGGTGACCGGGCGCTGGTAGAGGAACCTGGCTACTGGGGCATTCGTAACGTGCTGGCGGTGAACGGCGTTACGCTGATCCCTACGCCGGTTGACGAGCAGGGGCTGGTGCTGCCCCCGGAGCAGCCTGACAGCCCTGCGCCGCGTTTAATCTGCGTGACGCCTTCCCATCAGTATCCACTGGGTGCGGTGATGAGCCTGCAACGGCGGCATGAGTTACTGGAGCGTGCGAAGCGCAGCGGCAGTTGGGTAGTGGAAGATGACTACGATGGCGAGTTCCGTTTTTCCGGCAGCCCGATGCCCGCGCTGCAAGGGCTGGCGGCGGATGCGCCTGTCATATACCTGGGGACGTTCAGCAAAACGTTGTATCCCGGCATTCGACTCAGTTACATGGTGGTGCCTAAATCCATGGCTACGCGTATGAAAATGGCGCACTCCGAGCTCTATCGCGGCGGTTATGGGCTGGTGCAGCTCACGCTGGCCGCGTTTATCCGCGAAGGGCACTATGCGGCTCATGTACGGCGGATGCGGCAGATCTACAGTCGTCGCCGCGCGGCGCTGGTCGCCGTGATCAGCCAGTCGCTGGGGGCCGACTGGATTGTGCATCACAGCAATGCGGGGCTGCATCTGGTGCTCAGACTGCCCGACAGCATCGACGATGTGGCGTTCAGCGCTGAGCTTGAACAGTGCGGTGTGCTGACGCGCCCGCTGTCTTCCTACTACCTGCAAGGCACGCCGCAGCGTGGGTTACTTTTGGGCTATGCCTGCGTTGACGAAGCGGATATCCCCAGTGCGTTCGCGCCTGTCCTTGCCCGTCTGGAACACCACCTGCAAATCGCCTCAGTTTCCCCCTGAGGCACCACAAGTGTGCAACCTCTTACCTTGCCTGATTCTGTGATCTCATTCACGTTAATGTAATGTTAAATTTAAAAAGGTAATAAAATACAATGGCCTGCAAGAAGGCTTTGCAAGCCTGTTCGTTTTATTTTGTCAAATTCTGCTTGTGCGAATCAGCGGCGTTATGGTAGTGCTAAAAAAAGGCCCGCCAGGATTCGCATGTCAAACGGATGATGCATGAATCGTGCCGAAACCCTTTCCATCCTGTTTTCGAGAATACGCCATGAGAAATTTTGTCAGTTTCAGGAATATCAAAAAGAGCTACGACGGCGACAAGCTGGTGGTGCGCAACCTTAATCTGGACGTGGCAGAAGGGGAGTTTTTGACGCTGTTAGGGCCCTCAGGATCGGGGAAAACCACCAGCCTGATGATGCTGGCGGGCTTTGAAACGCCCACCGATGGCGAGATTCTGCTGCGTGATAAACCCCTGCACACGCTGCCGCCCCATCAGCGTGATATCGGCATGGTGTTTCAGAATTATGCGCTGTTTCCCCATATGACCGTGGCGGAGAATCTGGCATTTCCCCTATCCATACGTCGCCTGAGCAAAGCGGATATCAAAGTGCGGGTTAAGCGCGTGCTGGATATGATTAAACTGACCTCGCTGGCCGATCGCTATCCTGCCCAGATGTCGGGTGGCCAGCAGCAACGTGTAGCGCTGGCGCGGGCACTGGTTTTTGAACCCAGGCTGATCCTGATGGATGAACCGTTAGGGGCACTGGATAAACAGCTGCGTGAGCATATGCAGATGGAAATCAAGCAACTGCACAACCTGCTTGGGCTGACCATCGTTTACGTCACGCATGACCAGAGCGAAGCAATGACCATGTCAGACCGGGTCGCGGTGTTTAATGATGGCATGATTCAGCAGATGGACAGCCCGAGTAAGCTTTATGAGCAGCCAGATAATGCCTTTGTTGCACAGTTTATCGGCGAAAATAACTGCCTGTTAGCCACACAATCGGGCCAAAAGGGCGAGTATTATCAGGTGGCACTGGATAATGGCGTTCATCTGGACGCGCTGAAAGTCCGACCCAGTTCGCCTGGCAAACGTATCCAGCTCAGCATCCGGCCCGAACGCATCAACGTGAACGCACCAAAACCGGGCGACCAGTCTGTGCAGGCTACCATTCAACAGTTTATCTATCTGGGTGATCATGTCCGCATGCTGACCGACGTGGCCGGGCAGGGGAATTTTATGGTGAAACTGGCCTCATCCGATGTCGCGCCTGAGTGGAAACCGGGGAGCGAGGTTATGCTTTCCTGGCAGCCACAGCATTTACGTGCACTGGATGTGACATTGCAATAAAAAAAGAGCATGCGGGCGGCATGCTCTTTGTTCTCACTACCGGTCAGGCGGTTTGTTACTGGCCTTCCGCCTGGAGTGACTGAATCGCTGTCAGGGCAATGGTATAGACGATGTCGTCCACCAGCGCACCGCGCGACAGGTCGTTAACGGGTTTACGCATCCCTTGCAGCATCGGCCCGATAGAAATCAGATCGGCTGAGCGCTGCACCGCTTTATAGGTGGTGTTACCGGTATTCAGATCCGGGAAGATAAATACCGTTGCGCGACCCGCGACCTGCGAGTTTGGCGCTTTCGATTTCGCGACGTCTTCCATAATCGCCGCGTCATACTGCAGCGGACCGTCAATGACCAGATCCGGGCGTTTTTCCTGTGCCAGACGGGTAGCTTCGCGCACTTTTTCGACGTCGCTTCCTGCCCCGGAGTTACCGGTCGAGTAGGAGATCATCGCCACGCGCGGATCAATACCGAAGGCTTTGGCGGAATCGGCAGACTGGATAGCAATTTCAGCCAGCTGTTCAGCGGTAGGATCCGGGTTAATCGCGCAGTCGCCATAGACCAGCACCTGCTCCGGCAGCAGCATAAAGAATACCGACGAGACCAGAGAGCTGTTCGGGGCGGTTTTAATCAGTTGTAACGGCGGACGAATGGTATTGGCCGTGGTATGCACCGCACCTGAAACCAGGCCGTCTACCTCGCCACGCTCCAGCATCATGGTACCGAGCACCACGTTGTCTTCCAGCTGTTCCTGCGCCACCACTTCGGTCATGCCTTTGTTTTTACGCAGTTCAACCAGACGCGGAACGTAGTTCTGGCGAACCACTTCAGGGTCAACAATCTCAATGCCTTTACCCAGCTCAACGCCCTGTACTGCGGCCACGCGCTGAATTTCATCCGGGTTACCTAACAGCACGCAGGTAGCAATGCCGCGATCGGCACAGATCGCGGCCGCTTTCACGGTGCGAGGCTCATCGCCTTCTGGCAGGACGATGCGTTTACCGGCTTTACGTGCCAGCTCGGTCAACTGATAACGGAATGCCGGCGGGGACAGACGACGGCTGCGTTCAGAGGTGGCGGTCAGCGACTCAATCCAGTCTGCATTGATGTAGCCTGCGACATATTCCTGCACTTTCTCAATGCGCTGTGTGTCGTCTACCGGCACTTCCAGATTGAAGCTTTGCAGACTCAGTGATGTCTGCCAGGTATTGGTTTTGACCATAAAGACCGGCAGACCGGTCTGGAACGCGCGTTCGCACAGTTTGGCGATCCGCTCGTCGATCTCGTAGTTACCGGTTAACAGAATAGCCCCAATCTCTACGCCGTTCATGGCGGCCAGACAGGCGGCAACCAGTACATCCGGACGGTCTGCGGAGGTGACCAGCAGCGAGCCTGGACGGAAGTGCTCAAGCATATGAGGAATGCTGCGGGCACAGAAGGTTACCGACTTCACGCGGCGCGTCTGAATTTCACCTTCATTAATGATGCGCGCGTTCAGGTGGCGGCACATATCAATCGCGCGGGTCGCGATCAGATCAAAGCTCCACGGCACGCAACCCAGGATGGGCAACGGGCTGTTGGCAAACAATTGGTCGGGATTGATATTGGCAATGCTGGCCTTCGTGGAATCATCGAAGATTTCAGACAGGTCGGGACGCGTCCGGCCCTGTTCGTCGACCGGCGCGTTCAGCTTGTTAATAATGACGCCGGTGATGTTTTTATTCTTCGCACCGCCAAAGCTGCTTTGCGTCAGTTCGATACGTTCTTTAAGCTGGGCCGGCGAGTCATTACCCAGCGCGGTCACAAACACAATTTCAGCGTTCAGCGTTTTGGCAATTTCGTAGTTAAGGGCGCTGGCAAACTGATGTTTGCGCGTGGGCACCAGGCCCTCCACCAGCACCACTTCTGCATCCTGCGTATTCGCATGATAGCGGGCAATAATTTCTTCCATCAGCACGTCCTGCTGATTGGACCCCAGCAAGGATTCAACGCGTGACATGGGCAGCGGTTCTGCCGCAGGAATACCGGAATTTTTGCGTACGATGCTGGTGGTTTGGTCGGGCGCATTGCCACCGGCGCGTGGTTGAGCAATGGGTTTGAAAACGCTCAGTCGAACGCCTTTACGTTCCATGGCGCGAATAACGCCAAGGCTAACGCTGGTCAAGCCGACGCTGGTGCCGGTCGGAATGAGCATAATTGTACGTGACACAATTGCACCTCTCAGAGTTCACTGGGTGTCAAAATAACACCGTCAGCCTGAGCTGACGGAGAAAGGATATCAGGCGGTAAGACGCGCGGCGTCCCTGGCGATGACTAACTCTTCATTCGTTGGGATAACCAGTGCCGGGCGCGTGCCCTCTTTGTTGATGAAGCCCGCTTTACCAAAACGCGCGGCCAGGTTGCGGTCATGATCGAGTTCAAAGCCCAGCAGAGCCAGTTTCTTCAGCGTTAACTCGCGGACCATCGCCGCATTTTCACCGATACCACCGGTGAAGATCACGCCATCAAGACGGCCGTCCATCAGCGCAGTATAGCTGCCGATGTATTTGGCGAGGCGATGGCAGAATACGTCCATTGCGCGTTTGGCATCGTCTTTCGTGGCGTAATTATCTTCAACGTAGCGGCAGTCGCTGGTGACTTCGGTCAGCCCTAACAGACCGGACTCTTTGGTCAGCATCTTGTTGATAGCATCCACGTTCATGCCCAATGTATCGTGCAGGAAGAAGATGATGGCCGGATCAATATCACCGCTGCGGGTGCCCATCACCAGGCCTTCCAGCGGCGTCAGCCCCATGGAGGTATCCACACATTCGCCGTTACGGATGGCAGAAACCGATCCACCGTTACCGAGGTGACAGGTGATGATATTCAGGGTTTCCAGCGGCTTATTCAGCATTTTTGCCGCTTCGTGGGTCACATAGTAGTGGCTGGTACCGTGCGCACCGTAGCGACGCACGCCGTGATCTTTGTAGAGCGCATAGGGCAGCGCATAGAGATAGGATTCTTCCGGCATTGTCTGATGGAAAGCGGTGTCAAAAACCGCCACATTCTTGTCAGACAAATGGGGGAAGTTTTTCATCGCTTCATCAATGCCGATCAGGCCCGCAGGATTATGCAGCGGTGCAAAAGAAGCGGCATCTTTGATACCCTGAACGACAGCGTCAGAGATCACGACCGATTGCGTCAATTTTTCACCGCCGTGGACGATGCGATGACCTATTGCAGCGATTTGTGCCGAAAGCTCTGGTTTTTGTGCCAGAATTGTTTTAACAATGAAATTCAGTGCTTCGCTGTGGGCAGCGCCAGCACCTAAAGGTGCTTCCTGTTTTTGGCCGTCAAGCTTCCACTTGATCCGCGCTTCGGGCAGGTGAAAACATTCAGCCAGACCTGACAGAAATTCGTCTCCGGTGGTGGGATTCAGAATGGCAAACTTAAGGGATGAGCTGCCGCAGTTCAGGACCAGTACTAACTTACTCGACATGGAAGTACCTATTTGTTAAAAGTGGCTAAAAAAAACGCAATCAGACATACAGCGTAGCCTATTGAAGCTGCCAGATTAATGACAAAAGTCATACCCGGGTCAAAATAATGCGTTATACGCAAAAAAAAAGTTGAGTTTTTACGCATAAATTTTAAATCACGCTTAAAACGGGTCTTATCGCCTCTGTGACAAAGAAGGTTGCGACACTGACGCGACTAAAACGGCGTCAGAATAGCCGGAGTCACCTTTAAAGACAAAAAGATTTGAAGGATGTTACGTAAAGTTGTGTCGTTATAGTTATTTTTCAAAAAATACAGCATTAGTTGAGGCGAGCCATGGCGAATCAATCTAACACGGGCTGGTTCCGGATGTTTCAGCGCGGACAGCATTATATGAAGACGTGGCCCAATGATAAACGTCTGGCACCGGTCTTTCCCGAAAACCGGGTATCATCGGCCACACGTTTTGCCATTCGCTTTATGCCCCCGCTGGCGGTGTTTACACTGACCTGGCAGATCGCGATGGGTGGGCAACTGGGCCCTGCCGTCGCGACAGCGCTTTTCGCCTGCAGTTTACCGATGCAGGGATTGTGGTGGCTGGGCAAACGTTCAGTCACGCCGCTGCCGCCGACGCTTCTGCGCTGGTTTCATGACGTGCGCACCAAACTGGAAGCCGCAGGGCAGGCGATTGCGCCGGTTGAAGGCACGCCAACCTATCAGGCGCTTGCCGATCTGCTGAAGCGCGCCTTTAAGCAACTGGACCGGACTTTTCTGGACGATCTCTAACCTGCAGCGTGCCGAAATATTGCATGTGAATCTGTGGTTAAATCAATGAAAAGCGATGTGGCAACCTCCGCATCGCTCCCCCTGTGTCATCATCCTTCCATCGTATAAAACCTGAACAGCCTCTGGGCTGAGGGAGAGAAAGATGGAAATGACCCACGCACAACGCTTAATTCTGGCGAACCAGTACAAAATGATGGCGATGCTGGAGCCTGAGAATGCGGAGCGCTTTCGGCGTTATCAGACCATTATTGAGCGCGGCTACAGCCTGCAGATGCGTGAACTGGATAAAGAGTTCGGCGAACTCTCTGAAGCCACCTGCCGTACGCTCATCGACATCATGGAAATGCACCATGCGCTACAGATTTCCTGGTCTAATCTGAAAACCGAAGGAGAGATCGATACCCGGCGCCTGGCGTTTCTGGGATTTGATGCGGCTACGGAATCCCGCTACCTTGGCTATGTACGCTTTATGGTGAATACGGAAGGGCGCTACACGCATTTTGATTCCGGCACGCACGGCTTCAATGCACAAACACCGATGTGGGAAAAGTATCAACGCATGCTGGCTTTATGGCAGACTTGTCCCCGCCAGTACCATTTAAGCGTAAACGAGATTGCGCAAATCATTAACGCCTGATGAGGAGTGACGTGTGGAGTACAGTGGTTTTTTGTTTGATTTAGACGGCACCTTAGTGGATTCATTACCGGCGGTTGAACGTGCCTGGTCTAACTGGGGCGCACGTCATGGCATTGCGGCTGATGAGATTCTGGACTTCATTCACGGTAAACAGGCAATCACCTCCCTGCGTCATTTTATGGCCGGTCAGTCAGAGGCCGCGATTCAGGCCGAGTTCCTGGCACTGGAAAAAACGGAAGCGGAAGATACGGACGGTGTGAAGGCGTTACCAGGTGCCCTGGCGCTGCTCACTCAGCTTAATGAACTGCAGATCCCCTGGGCGATTGTTACTTCAGGTTCTGTGCCAGTGGCTCATGCCCGCCACAAAGCGGCGGGCCTGCCTCTGCCTGCGGTCTTCATTACGGCTGAGCAGGTAGCAAAGGGTAAGCCTGAACCCGATCCCTACCTGCTGGGTGCCGAAAGGCTGAAACTGTCTCCAGCCGACTGTGTTGTGGTTGAAGATGCGCCTGCTGGCGTGATGGCCGGGCTGTCGGCGGGCTGTGCCGTCATTGCTGTCAATGCGCCAGACGAGACACCGCGACTGGATGACGTGGCGCTGCGCCTGACTTCACTGGCGTCACTAATCATTACCAGACAGCCAGCGGGTAAGTTTGCCTTTCACAGCCAGCCTTAAGTGCAGAGTGGCGGCATCGGGCCGCCCGAATCAGAGCGGTGTATCTTGCGAGATTTCGTCCAGAGACAGGCTAAAGCTTGGGATAAACACCTCAACAAAATAGCTCATTTCAGGCGAGCGACGCTGAGTCAGGGTTTTTTCCAGCCGCGCCTTGGCGAGTAAGAATTCATTGTTGCCTGCCGACAACTCTTCCAGGCATTTAACGTAGGCGCAGAGTGCGTCGGCCTGCTTCACTACCGCTTTCTCATCTTCACTGTGCAGATGTTCATCAATCAGCGGGCGATAAACGTCCTGCAACTCGTCGGGCAGCATCTCAATCAACTTCTGCTGCGCGATTTTCTCAATCTTTTTGTATTCATGGGCAATTTGCGCGTTGTAATACTTCACCGGGGTAGGCAAATCGCCCGTGAGCACTTCACTGGCATCATGGTACAGCGCCATCATCGCGATGCGCTCGGCATTCAGGTTACCGTTAAACTTTTTGTTCTTGATGATGGCCAGCGCATGGGCGACCATCGCCACCTGTAAACTGTGTTCAGAGACGTTTTCGGTCCGCACGTTACGCATCAGTGGCCAGCGGTTAATCAGTTTGAGGCGTGAGAGGTGGGCGAAGAAATGGCTTTGAGTCATGGTCGTTCCTGTTTACGACAGGGGAGAGGTCAACTCTCCCCAAAATGACATCAGTATAGATGCAACAGGACTACTGGCGGTAGCCTTGCAGGAAACGGCCAAACTTATTGATGGCCATTTCCAGGTCATCGACGCGCGGCAGGGTTACGATACGCAGATGATCGGGCCACGGCCAGTTAAACGCGGTGCCCTGCACCAGCAGCACTTTTTCCTGTAACAGGAAGTCCAGCACCATCTTCTGGTCGTCCTGAATATTGAATTTTTTGGCATCAATTTTCGGGAACATGTACAGCGCTCCCTCCGGCTTCACACAACTGACGCCGGGAATATCGTTGATCAGTTCCCAGGCACGCTGACGCTGTTCGTAGAGACGACCACCCGGTGCGATGAACTCGCTGATGCTCTGATATCCCCCCAGGGCGGTCTGAATTGCGTGCTGCGCCGGAACGTTGGCGCACAGGCGCATGGAAGCCAGCATTTCCAGCCCTTCTATATAGCCTTTTGCGTGCTTTTTCGGACCATTCAGCACCATCCAGCCCTGACGGAAGCCCGCCACGCGGTAGGTTTTTGACAGGCCGTTAAACGTGACCGTTAACAAGTCCGGTGCCAGTGCGGCAATAGAGTGGTGCTGTGCGGCATCGTAGAGGATCTTATCGTAGATCTCGTCAGCAAATATAATCAGGTTATGCTGACGGGCTATCTCAACCACGTCCATCAGCAGCTCTTTGCTGTAAACCGCACCGGTGGGGTTGTTGGGGTTGATGATAACAATGCCGCGAGTGCGTGGCGTAATTTTGCTACGAATATCGTCCAGGTCCGGGAACCAGCCGGCGGACTCATCACACAAATAGTGCACGGCTTTTCCGCTCGACAGCGACACGGCTGCCGTCCAGAGCGGATAGTCCGGTGCCGGAACCAGCATTTCATCTCCGCTGTTCAGCAGCGCCTGCATCGCCTGAACGATCAGTTCTGAGACACCGTTTCCAATGTAGATATCTTCTACTGTGACATCGCGCATATCCCGCGCCTGATAATGCTGCATGATGGCCTTTCGGGCGGAATAGAGCCCTTTGGAATCGCAATAACCTTGTGCACTGGGCAGGTTACGGATCACATCCACCAGAATTTCATCGGGCGCTTCAAAGCCAAACGGCGCGGGGTTACCGATGTTCAACTTGAGAACTTTATTACCTTCTTCTTCCAGGCGCTTGGCCTCTTTTAAAACCGGCCCACGAATGTCATAACACACATTGTCCAGTTTGCCGGATTTATCAATTTGAAAAGTCATTTTTGGCCGCCTTAATATGCAGAATCCTTTTGCCTGCCGCTGAAAACAAACCTGCACAATGTACTCTCCTCACGAACACAAAAGAAGGGCGCGAGGTGGTTTTGGCGTCTTCAGCATCTTTGTCTCCGTCCAGACGACGTAATGCATATTGCTTATGACCCTGTATGGTTTAAAAGTCTGCTTTAGTCATCATTAATGGTTTTTTATGCTGCCTGATAAAAAGGCTTTGTTTGGCGCGTTGCTGTTTTTTTTATGCCGACAGGGAACGTAATTGACATAGTGAAATCAGAACAGGCCTAATGCGTCATAAATGAAATAGTTTAATTATGCTTTATTGATGCATAAATTTTGCACGATAGTGCATAGCGTAAGTAGGGTGTGACAGCCGTGCATTAATCGTTAATACGGTTAACTATTTTATCTCTAAGGACTTTTTTCCGTTTTTTGAAGCCAGGCTAAAAAACAGAGAGCATCTTTAGTACAGGTTTACCTGTCTAAAAGTCTTATTCACTGTTTTTGGACGGGTTGAATGCGCACAGGACGTGTTGGAAAATGCGATCCGATCAAAATTTGCAATGCTTTTCATAAAAACATTTCCATTTTGCGGTCAAAAATGATTAAGTATAATTTACTATTTGATGTGATTAAACGCGATACAGCGTGTGTGTATGACAGACCCATTTACCCCGGCGTAATGACTTTTTTGGGGTTGAAAAAGACAACTACACAGCTTCCCGCAATTTTGCATCCAGTGCCTTCGGTACAGAAGTTGTCTCTGTCTTCAGGTCACGGCTTCCGTGTTTTACAGGAACGTGCCGTGCGCCTTCGTAAGTAAATTTTATGTCGGCCCTGTGTTGGGACGGCATGAAGCATCATTACCGCTTATCGCTTTGATAAGCTTGTAATAACACCAGGATAGTAGTTCTTAAAACTCTAATAAGTGAAGAAAAACATGACTAATGCAAATCGTCCGATACTTAATCTTGATCTCGATCTGCTTCGAACTTTTGTTGCTGTTGCGGATTTAAACACCTTTGCAGCCGCGGCTGCTGCGGTATGCAGAACGCAATCGGCAGTAAGTCAGCAGATGCAGCGTCTGGAACAACTGGTCGGTAAAGAGTTGTTTGCCAGGCATGGCCGCAACAAATTATTAACAGAACATGGCATTCAGCTTCTGGGTTATGCCAGAAAAATTCTGCGTTTTAACGATGAAGCCTGCACATCGCTGATGTACAGCAATATTCAGGGCGTTCTGACAATCGGTGCGTCAGACGATACGTCCGATACCATTCTGCCGTTCCTGTTAAACCGCGTTACCTCTGTTTATCCCAAACTGGCCATTGACGTTCGTGTGAAACGCAATCCATTTATGATGGAAATGCTGAATCAGGGCGAAGTCGATCTGGTTGTTACCACCTCCAGTCCGGGTAACTTTACACATCAGGTACTGCGGACATCGCCAACCCTGTGGTATTGCGCAGCGGACTATGTGTTCCAGCGTGGGGAAGCGATCCCACTGGTATTGCTGGATGAACCCAGCCCTTACCGTGATATGGCGATTGACCATCTGAACGAAGCAGGCATTCCCTGGCGCATCTCTTACGTCGCTTCAACGCTGGCAGCGGTGCGTGCTGCCGTTAAAGCTGGTTTAGGCGTGACCGCGCGTCCGGTGGAGATGATGAGCCCTGAACTGCGCGTAATGGGTGCAGCAGAAGGATTACCGGTGCTGCCAGATACTCAGTATCTGCTGTGCCGCAACGCGGACAACGACAACGAACTGGCGCTGGCCATTTTCAACGCCATGCAGTCTACCCACGATCCCTACAACATGATCGGCAATGCCGATGGTGCCTTACTGCTGGACGACGAAGAGTAAATCCCGTCTTCTTTCGCAAAAAATGCGAAATCTGCCGGCACGTTAATCTGAGTAAATGCGCCTTTTGTTCTGTAACCGGAACAAGAGGCTTTTTTTTGCTGCTTTTCTGACCCGCGGTTTTCTTTTTCAGTTCTGTTCTGTCAATTACCTGTTCATACTCTGATCAACAGGGCGAGTGGGGAAGGGAAAGCACGAAGTGGAGATTTGTTGATGCGAATCAGGCTGATAACTGATTAAATTTAACACAAAAATGATAATTCTGTGTTCTGGATCAACAAAATAGCCCTTCTAAAAGCAAGGCAATCTCGCCGAATCCTGTCAAACTATGCGCGTTGATAACGCGATCCACACGTTGAAATACCCGCTACACTGAAATTACCCCTACAGACTGAAGCGATTTAGCTGGAAACACGCGCGTCATATGTTAATAATATGATGCAGGTGTAAAATAATGTTTGGATACTTTTGTCAAAGTTGACAAAAGGTTATAGAAAGGAGTAAAAAACCACATAAAATTGCTGCTTATTGCACAGTAACAGCAAAATTTGTAAGGTTTTTATCCTTCCCTTTGAATCGATGTGGTGAGTTTGCTGCCAGAACCAGAGCAGGATGCCAGCGCCACTTTTGATGAGTAAGCAATGAGTATGTCAACTACCACCGAAATCATCGCTCAGCATTGGGCATTCATCGTTTTTATCGTCATCGCATTTGGCCTCTGTGCGTTTATGTTGACCGGAGGATGGCTGTTAGGCGGCAGAGCTCGTGCCCGTCATAAAGACACGCCTTTCGAATCCGGTATTGAATCCGTGGGTGATACTCACATCCGCTTATCCGCCAAATTCTACCTGGTGGCGATGTTCTTCGTTATCTTCGACGTCGAAGCTCTCTTTTTATACGCATGGGCGACCTCAATCCGTGAAAGTGGATGGGTCGGCTTTGTGGAAGCCGCAATTTTCATTTTGGTGCTCCTGGCGGGCCTGGTTTATCTGGTGCGCATTGGCGCGTTGGACTGGACTCCTGCACGCCGCCGAATCGTGGTTAAAACTCCCACGGTAAGTCACACCAATCCTCACAAGCAGTAAAAGAGAGGCAATAAGATGGACTATACGCTCACCCGCATAGACCCGAACGGTGGTGAGAACGACCGTTACCCTCTGCAAAAGCAGGAAATCGTCAGCGATCCGCTGGAGCAGCACGTTCATCGCAGCGTTTACATGGGCAAGCTCGAACATGCCCTGCACGACATGGTGAACTGGGGACGTAAGAATTCCCTGTGGCCCTACAACTTTGGTCTTTCCTGCTGCTACGTTGAGATGACCACCTCCTTCACCGCCGTGCACGATGTGGCGCGTTTTGGTGCTGAGGTTATGCGTGCCTCACCGCGTCAGGCCGACTTTATGGTTATTGCCGGTACGCCGTTCACTAAAATGGCCCCGGTGATTCAGCGTTTGTACGATCAGATGCTGGAGCCGAAATGGGTCATTTCCATGGGGGCCTGTGCTAACTCAGGCGGCATGTACGATATCTATTCTGTCGTGCAGGGCGTGGATAAATTCCTGCCGGTTGACGTTTACATTCCAGGTTGCCCACCGCGTCCTGAAGCCTACATGCAGGCTCTGCTGTTACTGCAGGAGTCGATTGGTAAAGAGCGTCGTCCTCTGTCCTGGGTGGTCGGCGATCAGGGCGTTTACCGTGCCAATATGCAGTCTGAGCGTGAACGTAAGCGTGGCGAGCGTATTGCAGTAACCAACCTGCGTACACCAGACGAAGTTTAAGTTAACCGTATGGATGGAATCAGTGCCTGCAGCGACAATACACAAATTAATGCATGGCACCATCCTGACGCCTTCATTTGAGCGCCTGTTAGCAGGCCGGAATGGTGAGTAACGTATGACAGATTTGACCACGCAAGATCTCGCTCAGCCGCTATGGCAAACCCGGGATCATCTGGATGACCCGGTAATTGGCGAATTGCGTAATCGTTTTGGGCCGGATGCCTTTACTGTTCAGGCAACACGTACCGGGATTCCGGTGGTATGGGTTAAGCGTGAACAGCTACTGGAAATCATCACTTTCCTGCGTAAATTACCCAAGCCTTACGTCATGCTCTATGACCTGCATGGTATGGACGAACGTTTACGCACCCACCGCGCCGGATTACCTGCCGCGGATTTTTCCGTTTTCTACCACCTGCTTTCGATTGAACGCAATCGCGACATCATGCTCAAGGTGGCATTGTCTGAAAATGATATGCACGTGCCGACCATCACGAAAATTTTCGCCAATGCGAACTGGTATGAGCGCGAAACCTGGGAGATGTTCGGCATCACTTTTGACGGTCACCCGCACCTGACCCGCATCATGATGCCGCAGACGTGGGAAGGGCACCCGCTGCGTAAGGATTACCCTGCGCGCGCCACCGAATTCGATCCTTTCACGCTGACCAAACAGAAAGAAGATCTGGAAATGGAAGCGCTGACGTTCAAGCCAGAAGACTGGGGCATGAAACGCAGTACTGCCAGTGAAGACTTCATGTTCCTCAACCTGGGTCCTAACCATCCCTCCGCGCACGGTGCGTTCCGCATCATTTTGCAGCTGGATGGTGAAGAGATTGTCGACTGCGTTCCGGATATTGGTTATCACCACCGTGGTGCCGAGAAGATGGGCGAGCGTCAGTCCTGGCACAGCTATATTCCCTACACTGACCGCATCGAATACCTCGGTGGCTGCGTCAACGAAATGCCTTATGTGCTGGCGGTAGAGAAACTGGCCGGCATCGTGGTGCCCGATCGCGTTAACGTAATCCGCGTGATGCTTTCAGAGCTGTTCCGCATCAACAGTCACCTGCTGTACATCTCCACCTTTATTCAGGACGTCGGGGCCATGACGCCGGTGTTCTTTGCCTTTACCGACCGTCAGAAAATTTATGACGTGGTGGAGGCGATTACTGGTTTCCGTATGCATCCGGCCTGGTTCCGTATTGGCGGCGTCGCACATGACCTGCCGAAAGGCTGGGAACGCCTGTTGCGTGACTTCCTGGACTGGATGCCAAAACGTCTGAAAGAGTATGACAAAGCGGCGCTGCGCAATACCGTACTGATGGGCCGTTCGCAGGGCGTAGCCGCCTATAACATGGAAGAAGCGCTCGCCTGGGGCACAACCGGTGCCGCACTACGTGCAACGGGTCTCGATTTTGACGTGCGTAAATGGCGCCCCTACTCAGGCTATGAAAACTTCGATTTTGAGGTTCCTGTGGGCGCCGGCATCAGTGATGCCTATACGCGCGTACAACTGAAAATGGAAGAGATGTGGCAGTCGCTGCGTATCCTGGAGCAGTGCCTGAACAACATGCCGGAAGGGCCGTTTAAGGCGGATCATCCGTTAACCACGCCGCCACCGAAAGAGCGTACGCTGCAGCACATTGAAACCCTGATCACCCACTTCCTGCAGGTTTCCTGGGGCCCGGTCATGCCGGCCAACGAATCTTTCCAGATGATTGAGGCGACCAAAGGGATCAACAGTTACTACCTGACCAGCGACGGCAGCACGATGAGTTACCGCACGCGTGTGCGTACACCGAGCTTCCCGCACCTGCAGCAGATTCCATCGGTAATCCGTGGCAGCCTGGTATCCGACCTGATCGTATACCTCGGTAGTATCGACTTTGTTATGTCAGACGTGGACCGCTAATTATGCACGATCAACACATTGCTATTAAAACGATCGACCCTAACGAGGTCTTCGTGCTGAGTGCGGAAGAGCACCATGCGATTGAGCACGAAAAACACCATTACGAAGATGCGCGCGCTGCCTCCATTGAAGCACTGAAAATTGTGCAGAAGCAGCGCGGCTGGGTGCCTGACGGTGCGATCCATGCGATTGCAGAAGTGTTAGGGATTCCTGCCAGCGACGTAGAAGGCGTGGCAACGTTCTATAGTCAGATTTTCCGTCAGCCTGTTGGCCGCCACGTGATTCGCTACTGCGATAGCGTGGTGTGCCACATCACCGGTTTTCAGGGGATTCAGGCGGCACTGGAAGAAAACCTGAATATTAAGCCTGGCCAGACGACAACCGACGGTCGCTTTACCTTACTGCCGACCTGTTGCCTGGGTAACTGTGATAAAGGTCCAACCATGATGGTGGATGAAGATACCCACGTTCATCTGACGCCGGAAGGCATCGCCTCTTTGCTGGAGCAGTATCAATGACAATCAAACAGATCATTCGTACTGCTGAAACCCATCCCCTGACCTGGCGCATGCGCGAGGATCAGCAGCCGGTATGGCTTGATGAGTATCGCAGCAAAAACGGCTATGCCGGTGCGGAAAAAGCCCTGAAAGGGATGGCACCTGACGAAATCGTCTCACTGGTAAAAGATTCCGGTCTGAAAGGGCGCGGCGGTGCCGGATTCTCGACGGGCCTGAAGTGGAGCCTGATGCCGAAAGATGAATCCATGAACATCCGTTACCTGCTGTGTAACGCCGATGAAATGGAGCCTGGCACGTATAAAGACCGCCTGTTGATGGAACAGATGCCGCATCAGCTGGTGGAAGGCATGCTAATCAGTGCGTTTGCCCTGAAAGCTTACCGGGGCTACATCTTTCTGCGCGGCGAATACATTGAAGCCGCAGTGCATCTGCGTCGTGCGATTGCGGAAGCCACTGAAGCAGGCCTGTTGGGCAAAAACATTCTGGGTACCGGTTTTGATTTTGAACTGTTCGTCCACACCGGTGCGGGACGTTATATCTGCGGTGAAGAAACGGCACTGATTAACTCCCTGGAAGGTCGCCGTGCCAACCCACGTTCCAAGCCGCCTTTCCCGGCAAGCGCGGGCGTGTGGGGCAAGCCGACCTGCGTGAACAATGTTGAAACGCTGTCGAACGTGCCGGCTATTCTGGCCAACGGCGTCGAGTGGTACAAAGGTCTGTCAAAAAGCGACGACGCCGGTACGAAACTGATGGGCTTCTCCGGCCGGGTGAAAAACCCTGGCGTGTGGGAACTGCCATTTGGTATCACCGCACGCGAAATCCTTGAGGATTATGCCGGCGGTATGCGCGACGGCCTGCGTTTTAAAGCCTGGCAGCCGGGTGGCGCGGGGACCGACTTTTTAACGGAGCAGCACCTCGATCTGCCCATGGAATTTGCCAGCATTGGTAAAGCCGGCAGCCGTCTGGGTACCGCTCTGGCAATGGCCGTGGACCATGAAATCAACATGGTTTCACTGGTGCGTAACCTGGAAGAGTTCTTTGCCCGCGAATCCTGCGGTTGGTGTACGCCATGCCGTGATGGCCTGCCGTGGAGCGTGAAGATTCTGCGCGCGCTGGAGCAGAAAAAAGGCCAGCCGGGGGACATTGAGACCCTGGAGCAGCTTTGCCGCCAGCTTGGCCCGGGCAAAACCTTCTGTGCCCACGCGCCGGGTGCGGTCGAGCCGCTGCAGAGCGCCATTAAATATTTCCGTGAAGAGTTTGAAGCCGGCATTGCGCCGCAGGTGTTTGGCAATACCCGATCTATCGGCGGTATTCAGCCAAACCTGCTGAAAGCGCGCTGGTAATTCGCCGTTATCCACGGGAGCTGGCCCTGTGCCGCCGTCCCTGTTGCAGTGTGCAGGGGCAAGAATTTGATTAACGCTCGTTTCTGACGAGCCTGACGGAAGCATGTCACTATGGCTACAATCCATGTAGACGGTAAAGAATATGATGTGAACGGAGCGGACAACCTGCTACAGGCATGTCTGTCTCTGGGCCTTGATATTCCTTATTTTTGCTGGCATCCGGCGCTGGGAAGCGTGGGTGCCTGCCGCCAGTGTGCGGTGAAGCAATTCCAGAACGCTGAAGACACCCGCGGCCGCCTTGTCATGTCCTGTATGACACCGGCGTCCGATGGCACCTTCATCTCAATTGATGATGGCGAAGCGAAAGAGTTCCGTGAAAGCGTGGTGGAGTGGTTAATGACTAACCACCCGCATGACTGTCCGGTATGTGAAGAGGGCGGTAACTGTCATCTTCAGGATATGACGGTCATGACAGGCCACAGCTTCCGCCGCTATCGCTTCACCAAACGTACTCACCGCAATCAGGATCTCGGTCCGTTCATCTCGCACGAAATGAACCGCTGTATCGCCTGCTACCGCTGCGTGCGTTACTACAAAGATTATGCCGACGGTAAAGATCTGGGCGTGTATGGTGCGCACGACAACGTGTATTTTGGTCGTCCGGAAGACGGCACGCTGGAAAGCGAGTTTTCCGGTAACCTGGTCGAAATCTGCCCGACCGGCGTGTTCACCGATAAAACCCACTCCGAACGCTATAACCGTAAATGGGATATGCAGTTCGCGCCAAGCATCTGTCAGCAGTGCAGCGTAGGCTGTAACACCAGCCCCGGTGAGCGCTACGGCGAACTGCGTCGTATCGAAAACCGCTATAACGGCAGCGTTAACCACTACTTCCTGTGCGATCGTGGTCGCTTTGGCTACGGTTATGTCAATCTGAAAGATCGTCCTCGCCATCCGGTCCAGTTGCGTGGCAACGACAGCGTGAAGCTGAATGCCGAGCAGGCCGTTAACGCCGGAGCCGATGTCCTGCGTCAGGCGAAGCGCGTCATTGGTATTGGTTCGCCGCGTGCCAGCATCGAAAGTAACTTTGCTCTGCGCGAACTGGTCGGTGCGGAAAACTTCTCTACCGGTATGCCCGCGGGCGAACAGGCGCGTCTTGAACTGCTGCTGAAAGTGCTGCGTGAAGGCGGCATTTATACGCCTTCACTGCGCGAGATCGAGAGCTACGACGCGGTGCTGGTGTTAGGCGAAGACCTGACACAGGTTGGCGCACGCGTGGCCCTGTCAGTGCGTCAGGCAGTAAAAGGCAAAGCCCGCGAAATGGCCGCTGCGCAGAAAGTCGCAGACTGGCAGATCGCCGCGATCCTCAATATCGGTCAGCACGCTAAGCATCCGTTATTTGTCACCAACGTCGATGAAACCCGTCTGGACGACATCGCGGCATGGAGCTACCGTGCCCCGGTTGAAGAACAGGCGCGTCTTGGCTTTGCGATTGCCCACGCGCTGGACGACAGTGCGCCAGCCGTCAGCGACTTCGACAGTGCGCTGAACGGTAAGCTGGATGTGGTGGTACAGGCGCTGGCCGGTGCCAAAAAACCGCTAATCATTTCCGGTGTGCATTCAGGCAGCAGTGCCATGATCGAAGCGGCCGCGAACGTGGCCAAAGCCCTGAAAGCGCGCGGTGCAGACGTCGGTATCACCCTGCTGGCTGGTCATGCTAACAGCATGGGCCTGGGCCTGATGGGTGGCAATACGCTGGATCAGGCACTGGAACAACTGCAGAACGGCGAAGCCGATGCGGTCGTGGTGCTGGAAAACGATTTGTATCGCCATGCGCCAAAAGCGCAGGTCGATGCGGCGCTGAACCATGCGGCTAACGTGATTGTGGTCGATCATCAGCGCACCGCCACGGTGGAAAAAGCCGGACTGGTGCTTTCCGCTGCCAGTTTTGCCGAAAGCGACGGTACGTCAATTAACCATGAGGGCCGCGCACAGCGCTTCTTCCAGGTGTACGATCCTGCCTACTACGATAACAGCATTGTGATGCTGGAAAGCTGGCGCTGGTTGCACTCGCTGCACAGCGCGCTGGAAAGCCGTCACGTTGACTGGACGCAACTGGACCATGTCATTGATGCCGTTGTGGCAAGTCTGCCACAACTGAAAGGGATCAAGGATGCGGCGCCGGATGCCAGCTTCCGTATTCGTGGTCAGAAGCTGGCGCGTTCTCCGCACCGTGCCAGTGGGCGTACTGCTGCGCGCGCGAATATCAGCGTGCATGAGCCGCGTCAGCCGCAGGATCAGGACACCATGTTTGCCTTCTCGATGGAAGGAAACAACCAGCCGAGCGCACCGCGTTCGCAAATTCCGTTTGCGTGGGCACCAGGCTGGAACTCACCGCAGGCGTGGAACAAATTCCAGGATGAAGTGGGCGGGAAACTGCGTCATGGCGATCCCGGTGTGCGTTTGTTCGAAGCCAGCGATGCGCAGCTTGCCTGGTTCAGCAGCGTGCCAGAAGCCTATGCCACGCAAGGTCAGTTCCGCGTCGCGCCTTACTACCAGTTATTCGGAAGTGAAGAAATGACGCAGCGTGCGCCGGTTATCCAGCAGCGCATGTCGGCACCAACCCTGGTTCTGAACCCGGAAGATGCCGCGAAGCTGGGCGTGAATAACGGTGCAGCAGTGGAATTAACCTGTGCAGGTGAAACCGTACGTTTGCCAGTGCGTTTCTCGGCTTCTTTGCAGGCAGGGCAGGTTGGGCTTCCACTCGGTATGCCGGGTGTCCCGCCCTTCCTGGCGAATGCAAAAATTGATTCTCTGCAGGAGGCGGCGCAATGAGCTGGTTAACACCGGATGTTATCGACATTCTGATCGCCATTGGTAAAGCGCTGGTGATTTTGCTGGTCGTGGTGGCCTGCGGTGCGTTTATGAGCTTCGCCGAGCGTCGTTTGCTCGGCCTGTTTCAGAACCGCTATGGGCCAAACCGTGTGGGCTGGGGCGGATCGTTGCAGCTGGTTGCTGACATGATCAAGATGTTCTTTAAAGAGGACTGGGTTCCCCCGTTCACCGATCGCTTTATCTTTACGCTGGCGCCGGTCATCGCGTTTGTTTCCCTGCTACTGGCCTTTGCTATCGTCCCGGTTTCACCGACCTGGGTGGTGACCGATCTCAATATCGGGTTGCTGTTCTTCCTGATGATGGCGGGCCTGGCTGTGTATGCCGTGCTGTTTGCGGGCTGGTCGAGTAATAACAAATACTCGCTGTTAGGTGCGATGCGTGCCTCTGCGCAGACCTTGAGTTACGAAGTGTTCCTGGGTCTGTCACTGATGGGCGTGGTAGCGCAGGCGGGCTCGTTCAACATGACCGATATCGTCAACAGTCAGACGCATCTGTGGAACATCATCCCGCAATTCTTTGGGTTTGTGACCTTCTGTATCGCGGGTGTGGCCGTTTGTCACCGCCATCCGTTTGACCAGCCCGAAGCCGAGCAGGAACTGGCTGACGGTTACCATATTGAATATGCCGGTATGAAATTTGGTCTGTTCTTTGTCGGCGAATATGTCGCGATTACCACCGTTTCAGCGCTGATTGTGACGCTGTTCTTTGGTGGCTGGCTCGGGCCTTTCCTGCCGCCGTTCATCTGGTTCGCCCTGAAAACGGCGTTCTTTATGATGATGTTCATCCTGATTCGTGCTGCGCTTCCGCGTCCACGCTATGACCAGGTGCTGTCGTTCGGCTGGAAAGTGTGTCTGCCGTTGACGCTGTTGAACCTGCTGGCGACCGCCGCAGTGATTCTTTATACAGCGCAGTAAGGGGTAACAAATGACGTTAAAAGATATTGTCGTAGGCTTCGGCACGACAGTGCGCAGTATCTGGATGATTGGCATGCACGCCTTCGCGAAACGCGAAACCCAGATGTATCCAGAAGAGCCGGTCTACCTGCCACCGCGTTACCGTGGCCGTATTGTGTTGACCCGCGATCCTGATGGTGCAGAGCGTTGTGTTGCCTGTAACCTGTGTGCGGTAGCCTGTCCGGTAGGCTGTATTTCGCTGCAAAAAGCGGAAACCAAAGACGGCCGCTGGTATCCAGAGTTCTTCCGTATCAACTTCTCACGCTGCATTTTCTGCGGCCTCTGCGAAGAGGCCTGCCCAACCACCGCTATCCAGCTGACGCCGGATTTCGAACTGGGCGAGTTCAAGCGTCAGGATCTGGTATACGAAAAAGAAGACCTGTTGATCTCGGGGCCGGGTAAATATCCGGAGTACAACTTCTACCGTATGGCAGGTATGGCAATTGACGGTAAAGATAAGGGTGACGCAGAGAACGAAGCGAAACCTATCGACGTCAAAGGCTTACTACCTTAAGGAGCAGGGCATGGAATTTGCGTTTTATCTTTGCGGACTGGTGGCGGTGGTGACGACGTTGCGCGTGATCACCCACACTAATCCGGTACATGCGTTGCTGTACCTGATCGTTTCGCTGTTATCGGTGGCTGGCGTCTTCTTCTCTCTGGGTGCCTACTTTGCAGGTGCACTGGAAATTATTGTGTATGCCGGTGCCATCATGGTGCTGTTCGTGTTCGTTGTGATGATGCTTAACCTGGGCAAAGCCACGCAGAAACAGGAGCGTGAATGGTTAAGTCCGTCGTTGTGGATTGGTCCGGGCCTGGTTTCGTTGCTGCTGCTGGCAGTGATGATCTACGCCATCATGACGGCACATGACCAGGGTATTGACGGCAAAATTATCGATGCGAAAGCGGTGGGCATTAGTCTGTTTGGCCCGTATGTGCTGGCGGTTGAACTGGCATCAATGCTGCTGCTGGCCGGCCTGGTTGTGGCTTTCCACCTGGGCCGCGAAGAGCGCCAGGGCGAAGTCCTGAGCAACCGTTCAAACGATGCCGCGCAGGCGAATAAGGAGCAAGCATGATTCCCTTACAACATGGATTGATTCTGGCGGCGGTGCTGTTTGTGCTGGGGCTGACCTCGCTGGTGTTGCGCCGTAATCTGCTGTTTATGCTGATAAGCCTGGAAATCATGATCAATGCCGCGGCGCTGGCGCTGGTTGTTGCAGGCAGCTACTGGGGACAGGCTGACGGTCAGGTGATGTATATTCTGGCTATCAGTCTCGCCGCAGCGGAAGCCAGTATTGGGCTGGCCCTGCTGCTTCAGCTCTATCGTCGTCGTCAGACGCTGAACATTGATACTGTGAGCGAGATGCGCGGATGAACCTTCTCTATTTAACTGTCTTATTTCCGCTAATCGGCTTTCTGCTGTTAGCGTTCTCCCGTGGCCGCTGGTCAGAAAACCTGTCCGCGACCGTGGGCATGGGATCGGTCGGGCTGGCTGCGCTCACCACGGTGTTTGTGGGTTTCGACTTCTTTGCCCACGGGCAGCAGGTCTTCACTCAGGCGCTGTGGACCTGGATTCATGTCGGCAATTTTAATATTCAGGTCAATCTGACGCTGGATGGCCTGTCGCTCACCATGCTGTCTGTGGTGACCGGTGTCGGCTTCCTGATCCATATGTTCGCCTCGTGGTATATGCGTGGAGAAGAGGGATATTCACGCTTCTTCGCTTATACCAACCTGTTTATCGCCAGCATGGTTGTTCTGGTTCTGGCGGATAACCTGATGCTGATGTATCTGGGTTGGGAAGGGGTAGGGCTGTGCTCCTATCTTCTGATCGGCTTCTATTACAGCAATCCGGAAAACGGCAAGGCGGCGATGAAGGCATTCATCATCACGCGCGTCGGTGATGTCTTCCTGGCATTTGCGTTGTTCATCCTTTACAACGAACTGGGTACGCTCAACTTCCGCGAAATGGCGGAACTGGCTCCGGCACACTTTGCGGCGGACAACCATATGCTGCAATGGGCCACGCTGATGCTGTTGGGTGGCGCAGTAGGTAAGTCTGCGCAGCTGCCGCTTCAGACCTGGCTGGCCGATGCGATGGCAGGTCCAACGCCGGTTTCCGCGCTGATTCACGCCGCCACCATGGTGACGGCAGGGGTTTACCTGATTGCCCGCACCCACGGCCTGTTCCTGTTGACGCCTGAAGTGCTGCATCTGGTCGGCATTATCGGTGCGATTACGCTGGTACTGGCGGGTTTTGCTGCTCTGGTCCAGACGGATATCAAACGTGTACTGGCTTACTCTACCATGAGTCAGATCGGCTACATGTTCCTGGCGCTGGGCGTGCAGGCGTGGGATGCCGCCATTTTCCACCTGATGACCCATGCCTTCTTTAAAGCCTTGCTGTTCCTGTCCTCAGGTTCGGTTATCCTGGCCTGCCACCACGAGCAGAACATCTTTAAGATGGGCGGACTGCGTAAAAGCATCCCGCTGGTGTACACCTGCTTCCTGGTCGGCGGTGCTGCCCTGGCCGCATTGCCGCTGATTACCGCCGGTTTCTACAGTAAAGATGAAATCCTGTTTGGTGCACTGGCGAACGGCCATTTGAACCTTATGGTCGCGGGTCTGGTAGGGGCGTTCCTGACCTCAATCTACACCTTCCGCATGATCTTTATCGTCTTCCACGGCGAAGAGAAAATCCATGCACACGCGGGCAAAGGCATTACCCATCATCTGCCACTGATTGTGTTGCTGGTGCTCTCAACGTTTGTGGGTGCATTAATTACCCCACCGCTGGCGGGCGTTTTACCGGCCAATGAGTTTGGTGAGAACGGTAAAGTCACGCTGGAGATCGCGTCCGGCCTGGTCGCGGTTGCGGGCATCGTTATCGCCGCTGCCCTCTGGCTGGGCAAGCGTCAGCTGGTCAGCAGCGTGGCCAACAGTGCGCCGGGCCGTTTCTTCGGCACCTGGTGGTTCGCCGCCTGGGGCTTTGACTGGCTCTACGACAAAGTCTTTGTCAAACCGTATCTGGGCATTGCGTGGTTGTTAAAACGCGATCCTCTTAACGGCCTGATGAACCTGCCTGCGTTGCTTTCACGTATCGCCAATAAAGGTCTGGTGGTCAGTGAAAACGGGTATTTGCGTTGGTATGTCGCGTCGATGAGCGTTGGTGCCGTCGTTGTGCTGGCGCTGCTGCTGGTAATTTAAAGATTGATGAGCGGGTAGGTGTGAAAACTTACCCATTAAGAATGTCAAAGATTGTCTGATGTAAGGGCGTAATCGGCGCAGTCCGTTTTGCCACCGCCAGCGCACAGCAACCGGAGCGTACTGAAGTACGTGAGGATTGCGAGCACTGCCGGGGGCGAAACGGGTAAGTGAGATAGCCCGAGCCAGGACAAAAAAAAGGGAAGTATGCCGTGTTATTACCTTGGCTAATTTTCATACCCTTCTTCGGTGGTTTCGTCTGCTGGCTCACCGAGCGCTTCGGCGCGAAGGTGCCTCGCTGGATCGCACTGATCACCATGGGGCTGACGTTGGCGCTCTCGCTGCAACTCTGGTTGCAGGGGGGCTATTCACTGACGCAGGCAGCGGGTATTCCGCAGTGGCAATCGAGCTTCTCAGTACCCTGGATTCCCCGTTTCGGCATTAATTTCCATTTAGCGCTTGATGGCCTTTCGCTGTTAATGGTGGTGCTGACCGGACTG
Source organism: Pantoea sp. BS_8 (assembly GCF_041954965.1). NCBI lineage: Bacteria > Pseudomonadati > Pseudomonadota > Gammaproteobacteria > Enterobacterales > Erwiniaceae > Pantoea > Pantoea sp. BS_8. The sequence goes on along the minus strand of NZ_JAVAXU010000003.1, from coordinate 26,581 downwards.
CTCGGCCTGATGGCGGTGCTGTGTTCCTGGAACGAAATTGAAAAGTATCAGGGCTTCTTTCATCTGAACCTGATGTGGATCCTGGGCGGCGTTATCGGCGTGTTCCTCGCCATTGACATGTTCCTGTTCTTCTTCTTCTGGGAAATGATGCTGGTGCCGATGTACTTCCTCATCGCGCTGTGGGGACATAAAGCATCGGACGGTAAAACCCGTATTACCGCCGCGACCAAATTCTTTATTTATACTCAGGCATCCGGTCTGGTGATGTTGATTGCGATTCTGGCGCTGGTGTTTGTTCACTACAACGCCACGGGCGTCTGGACGTTCAACTACGAGCAGTTGCTGAAGACGCCAATGTCGCACACCGTGGAGTACCTGCTGATGCTGGGCTTCTTCATCGCGTTTGCGGTGAAAATGCCGGTTGTCCCGCTTCATGGCTGGCTGCCTGATGCGCACAGTCAGGCTCCGACCGCAGGTTCAGTTGACCTGGCGGGTATCCTGCTGAAAACCGCCGCCTACGGCTTACTGCGCTTCAGCCTGCCGCTGTTTCCAAACGCCTCGGCAGAGTTTGCACCGATCGCGATGTGGTTAGGGATCATCGGGATTTTCTACGGTGCCTGGATGGCGTTCTCGCAGACGGATATCAAACGCCTGATTGCTTACACCTCGATTTCGCACATGGGCTTTGTCCTGATTGCGATTTACACCGGTAGCCAGTTGGCCTTCCAGGGCGCGGTTGTACAGATGATCGCGCACGGCCTGTCAGCAGCGGCGCTGTTTATCCTGTGCGGACAGCTGTACGAACGTCTGCATACCCGTGATATGCGTCAGATGGGCGGTTTGTGGTCGCGCATCAAATGGATTCCAGGGTTATCCCTGTTCTTTGCTGTCGCCAATCTGGGTATGCCAGGTACGGGTAACTTCGTCGGGGAATTCATGATCCTGACCGGCAGTTTCCAGATCGTTCCGGTCATTATCGTGATTGCGACCTTTGGCCTGGTTTTCGCCTCGGTCTATTCGCTGGTGATGATGCAACGTGCCTACTACGGTGAAGCGAAATCGAAAGATCCGCTGCCGGGCATGTCGGCGCGTGAATTCCTGACCATTGGGGTGCTCGTGGTCCTGCTGGTGCTGCTGGGTGTTTATCCTCAGCCGATTCTGGATACCTCACATGCTGCAATGAGCAATATTCAGCAGTGGTTTACCGCTTCAATTTCAACTACAAGGCCGTAATTCGCCATGACAATAACTCCTCAACAATTGATCGCGTTGCTGCCGCTGTTAATCGTCGGATTGACGGTGGTGGTTGTGATGCTGTCCATTGCCTGGCGACGCAACCACTTTGTTAACGCCACGCTAACAGTGGTTGGCCTGAACCTGGCGCTGCTGTCACTGTATTTTGTCGGTCAGGTTGGCGCGATGGATGTCACGCCGCTGCTGCGTGTAGACGCGTATTCGATGTTCTATACCGCCCTGGTGATGCTCGCCAGCCTGGCAACCTGTACTTTTGCCTATCCGTGGCTGGCCACGTTCCCGGACAACAAGGACGAGTTTTATCTGCTGGTTCTGATTGCTGCACTGGGCGGTATTGTGTTGTCAGCGTCTAACCACCTTGCATCACTGTTTATCGGGATTGAACTGCTGTCACTGCCGTTGTTTGGTTTGATTGGTTACGCCTTCCGTCAGAAACGTTCGCTGGAAGCGGCCCTGAAATACACCATCTTGTCGGCGGCGGCATCGTCTTTCCTGCTGTTTGGTATCGCGCTGATTTACGCTGACTCGGGCAACCTGGGCTTCGTCAGCCTGGGTAAAAGTCTGACGGACAGCATGATTCAGGAGCCGCTGCTGCTGGTCGGTCTGGGCATGTTGATTATCGGTCTGGGCTTTAAACTGTCACTGGTGCCATTCCATCTGTGGACGCCGGACGTTTATCAGGGCGCACCCGCACCGGTTTCTACTTTCCTTGCCACCGCCAGCAAAATTGCGATCTTCGGAGTTATCATGCGCCTGTTTATGTACGCGCCGGTGACCGACAGCGAAGCCGTACGGACGGTACTGGCCGTGATTGCCTTTGTCTCCATCCTGTTCGGTAACCTGATGGCGATTTCACAAAGCAATATTAAGCGCCTGCTGGGTTACTCTTCTATCGCGCATCTGGGTTATCTGCTGGTCGCGCTGATTGCGGTGAAAGATCATCAGCTGTCGCTGGAAACCGCAGGGGTTTACCTGGCTGGTTACCTGTTCAGCAGCCTCGGCGCGTTTGGTGTGGTAAGCCTGATGTCCAGTCCTTATCGTGGCCCGGATGCCGATTCGCTTTACTCCTATCGCGGGCTGTTCTGGCACCGTCCGATTCTGTCGGCCGTGATGACCGTGATGATGCTGTCGCTGGCGGGTATCCCCATGACGCTGGGCTTTATCGGTAAATTCTACGTGATTGCCTCTGGCGTGAGCGCCAACCTGTGGTGGTTGACCGGTGCGGTGGTGGTCGGCAGTGCGATTGGTCTTTACTACTATCTGCGCGTTACCGTCAGTCTTTATCTCAGCCCGCCTGAATTGCTGAGCCGCGATACGCCAGCCAACTGGGCCTTCACCGCCGGTGGCGTGGTTGTCTTGATCTCCGCGATTCTGGTGTTGGTGCTGGGCGTTTATCCGCAGCCGTTAATCAGACTGGTGCAGATGGCCCAGCCGCTGATGTAATGTCACGCTGTTGCGATCAATCAGGCCTTCGGGCCTGATTTTTTTTGTCTGAAAATCGACAAAGGTGATTTTTGCATAGCCTTCGCAATATCACGTCGCGTCCGCTTTTCTCTTCGTTTTCATTCTGCATCTTCATTCTGTTTCCACAGTTTCATGCTGAAATGGGGCGAACAGATAAGGGGGAGCATTGCTTATGGATCGCCGACATTTTCTGCTGGGGTGTACCGCAACGCTGCTGACGGCAAAAAGCACACTGTCATTCGCCGCGCAGGCCGCTGTCGCCCAAACCGTTATTCCCCTCTGGCCCGGCACGCCACCCGGCGGTGGCGGGCCAGAGGGGCCGGTTGAGACATCGCCTTCAGGCGCAGAGCGTCATATCGCCGTACCCACCTTAACCGTCTTACGGCCGGGCATGGGGAACGGTCATGTTGTCCTGATCGCCGGCGGTGGCGGCTATAAACGGATAGAAATGGCAAAAGAAGCCTGGCCCGCGGCTCGCTGGTTAACGGCGCGCGGCTACACTGCGGCGATATTACGTTATCGTCTGCCGTCCGAACACTGGGGCGATGGTAACCGGGTTGCCCTGCAGGATGCGCTGCGTGCCCTGCAACTGGTCAAAGCGCAGGCAACAGGGTTAACGGTGCTGGGGTTTTCGGCCGGTGCGCATTTGCTCGGGATGGCCATCAGCCCGATGGGCGCGCGCATGGGGGCGGTGACAGAGGCACAGGACAGCGCACCTGTTCAGGTTGACGGTGCCGCGCTGATTTATCCCGTCATTACGCTGGAAGCGCCTTATACGCACACATCCACTCACCGCATTTTGCTGGGGGCGCATCCTACGGCGGCAGAAGACGCTGCCTGGTCGGTGCAGAATACGGTGACAGCAGCATCACCGCCTTTTTTTCTGGTGCAGGCCGAAGATGACCCGATATCCGATCCCCACAACACGCTGATCATGGCGCGAGCCTGTCAGCAACATCACGTAAATGTGGAGATGATCCGCTACCCAACCGGCGGGCACGGTTTTGGTATGGGGAAACCCGGCACACCCACCATGGCCTGGCCTGCGCGTTATCAACACTGGCTGCAAAGCCGCTAGCAGGCTACAGTGAGGGGTCGGTTATTGAATGAGGATGAGACATGCATATCAGTTGGCTGGATCTGCACCAGCAGGCATTAAGCGTCCCGCAGCTTTATGCAGTACTGGCGTTGCGCTGTGAAGTCTTCGTCGTGGAGCAGCAGTGCGCCTATCTGGATGTGGATGGTCAGGATTTGCAGGGCGAGAATCGTCACCTCCTCGGCATGGCGCAGGATGACCTGCTGGCCTATGCGCGCATCCTGTCGCCCCGGCGCGCCGAGACAGAGGTAAAAATTGGGCGCGTCATCATCTCCAGCAAAGCCCGTGGCCTGAATTTAGGTAACCAGTTGATGATGCAGGCGATAGCCAGCTGTGAACAGCACTGGCCGGAGCATGCACAGTTTCTTTCTGCCCAGGCGCATCTTGCGGGGTTTTATCAGCGTCATGGTTTTGTCGCGGTCAGCGACAGCTACCTTGAGGACGGTATTCCCCATATTGATATGCGCAGAGCAGGGGGGAAATAAACCGCGCTAACGACCTGACGGTTTTATTCCTCCCTCAGCCTGTCGCGTGTTCTTTTCACGTACGCAAAAAAAATGCATCCCGGCGCCAGGCCTGAGATGCATTATGCCGTGAGATGGCCGTGTTAGCTGACGGTCATCTGGCGATCGTCAACGTATTTACGCTGGTCTGGCGGGGGCGGCACATACTGATAGAGCCACGTTTCGCTCAGCGTTTCGTCTTTGGTGCGCAGGAACAGACGCATCTCAACGGGCTGTACGCTGTCGCTGTCAGGATACCAGTCAAAGAGGATACGGTACCCTTTGATCGGCTCAACATACAGAATCTCAACCTGCTTAAAGGTGCCGGAGGACACGGTAATCACCGGTTCAATGCCCTTTGGTGCGGCGGCCTGCAAATCGCCGCCGATAAAGTCGACAGCAAAACGGCGGCACCACACATCCGGGAAGTGCTCGCCTGGCGCCCAGCCTTCGGGGAAGCCGCCGATGCCGGTGCGGGTTGCATCCACACGCGCCAGTTGGCTCTGTACAGGCGGCAGTGCGCTCCAGTAGAGTTTGTACGAAAAGCTGAACGCGTTGCCCGCTTTGATCGGTTCGGCGGGCTGCCAGAAGCAGACGATGTTATCGAGCGTTTCACCGGTCGTGGGGATTTCCATCAGGTTGATGGCACCTTTACCCCACTTACCAACCGGTTCCACCCACAGGCTTGGCCGCTTGTTATACCAGCCAATCACGTCCTGATAATTCTCAAAGTCATGATCAAGCTGAAGCAGACCAAAACCACGCGGGTTTTCATCTTCGTAGGCGTTGAACTGCAGGCGCTGAGGGTTATTCAGCGGACGGGCAATCCATTCCCCTTTCCCGCTCCACATTGCCAGACGATCGGAGTCGTGAATCTGGGGATGGTAGGTGTTACACATCCGACGCTCGTTGGTGCCGCAGCTGAACATACTGGTCATCGGCGAAATGCCTAACTGACGAATATCCTTGCGGGCAAAGAGATGATTCTCAATGTCCATCACCACGCGTTCGGCTTCGCAGTGAATCACAAACTTGTATGCGCCGGTGATGCTGGCCCCATCCAGTAAGGCATAGCAGGTGAAGGTTGTGTCTTCGGCTTTCGGCGTTTCAAACCAGAACGCCGTAAAGTCCGGAAACTCTTCCTGACCATTGCTGAAGGTGTTAATGGCGACGCCACGCGCGGACAGGCCGTACTGGTAAGTATCATCGACAGCACGGAAGTAGCTGGCACCGAGGAAGGAGACGATATCGCGGCGGGCCAGTTCGGGTTTTTTAAAGGCACGGAAGCCCGCAAACCCCAGATCGGTTTTGCCTTCCAGCTGTTTAGTGTCGACTTTCGCATCGTTGTAGTTAAACAGCTCGGTGCGGAAGTGGATTTCGCGTGCCTCACGGCTGGCACTGTCGACGGAAAACATGCGGATGCGGCGTTTAAAGCCCATGCCGACGTGGAAAAACTGCACATCAAGCTCGCGATTCGGAATGTTGTTCCACAGCGAGTGATTAGCATCGTACTGAATATCGTTGTAAGCCTGCGGCGTCAGGTTAGCCAGCGTTTGCGGCAGCGGGCCCGGTGGACCACCCCACGGCTTTTTGGCCAGTGCGGCCGCGTTCTTTTTTAACTCGTCGAAATCGAAGCGCACTGCGATTCCGTCAGCAATGCCATCATCTGCCCAGGCGGATTGCGCGAATAGCGTTGATAAGCCTGTCATACCGCTCACCGCGGAGAAGGCCATTGACGCTTTCATAAACATTCTTCGATTCATGCCGGAGATCATTCCTTAGCTTTTCGAGTTTGTTGTGACTGTCGTGTCGAAGCACAGAGCCTGATTATTACAGGCAACAGCAGGGTACGACAGTCGGCTTAGAGAAAAATTCAGTTCGCTGAAAATTTATCAGATAAATCAAATAAACGAAGCGAAATTGCTTTAAGCAAGTCATCTCTTACACTTCTTTGCGTAATCACAGCCTGCCATAAGTTGACGCGCGTGCGCTTTCCTTGCGCCGATTTTCAGGTGATTCCTGGTAAGGGGCCGCGCAAAGCCCTCATTTATGGCTATAGTTAACCAGGTGCATTGCAATTCACATGGAGGAAATGATGGTAAAACAGACTGAATCTTTCGACACGGGCTATGACGACGATATCGCACTGCTGACTGAAACGCTGGAAGAAGTGCTGAAGTCATCAGGTGATCCGGCCGATCAGAAATATATCGAACTGAAAACCAAAGCTGAACGCGCGCTGGAAGATGTTAAATCACGTGTCAGCCAGGCCTCGGATAGCTATTACTACCGTGCCAAACAGGCCGCGTACCGTGCTGATGATTACGTCCATGAAAAACCGTGGCAGGGCATTGGCATCGGTGCTACTGCAGGGCTGGTATTAGGCCTGCTGCTGGCGCGTCGCTAATCTCAATCGCCTAAAACGGGCAGGCGCTGTCCTGTCCGTTCTCCCTCTCTGGTTCTTCCGCACTTCTGTCACCTGCCTGAAAATGCCGTTACCCGGTTAATTCCTGTCCGCAGATTGTGTTTTGTTCAGGGGCTTTCTAAAGTAAAGCGACAGGCACAAGGAGAATGAATGTGATAAGAGTTGAAATGCTGTCCACGGGCGATGAAGTGTTACATGGACAAATCGTCGATACCAACGCCGCCTGGCTGGCTGATGTGTTATTTCAACACGGGCTGCCAATGACCAGCCGGACTACGGTGGGTGACGCAATGTCGTCGCTGGTGGAAACGCTAAAGGCCCGCAGTCTTGAGGCGGACGTGCTCATCGTGAATGGTGGACTGGGTCCAACCACTGACGACCTTAGCGCCCAGGCCGCGGCCAAAGCGAGCGGGGTAGGGCTGGTGATGCAGGAAGCCTGGCTGGAAACGATGGAAGCCTGGTTTGCCAGCCGCGGACGGGTTATGGCTGAGAGCAACCGTAAACAGGCAGAAATTCCCGCTAACGCCGAAATGCTGGATAACCCGGTCGGCACCGCCTGTGGCTTTGCCCTGCAACTCAATCGCTGCTGGATGTTCTTTACGCCAGGCGTTCCCTCTGAATTCAAGGTGATGGTCGAACAACAAATCATTCCGCGTCTGAAAGCGAAGTTCGACCTGCCTGAACCGCCCGTTTGCCTGCGGCTGACCACCTTTGGCCGGGGAGAAAGCGACATTGCGAATGAACTGGAACCCTTGCCGCTGCCAGAGAACGTGCTGATGGGCTACCGTTCTTCCATGCCGATTATCGAAATCAAACTTACGGGGCCAGCCGAACAGCGCGTCGCGATGGAGCAGGTCTGGCAGCAGGTACGTTTGTTGCTGGCCGAGTGTACGATATTTGAAGGCACTGAGGGGCTGCCTGCACTGCTGGCGCGGGAACTGCATCAACGTCACTGGCGGCTGGCGATCAGCGAACAGTACACCGCAGGGTTACTTCACTGGCAACTGGCTTCGGCTGACGTGCCCCTGAGCGCCAGCGAAATTCTGCCGCAGCAGGACGAGAGTCTGGATGTTCAGGTCATGCGCACCCAGGCGCTGGCGACGCGCTTGCAGACTCAGCTTGCCCTGTCCGTCGGCAGCCTGAGCGAAGACGCGATCTCTGTGGCGCTCCATACACCGGAAGCGACCTGGGGACAACGTGTTAAATTCAATAGTGGACGTCACAACCTGGAAACCCGTCAGAAAGTGGTGGCGATGATGGCAATGAACATGCTGCGGCGCTGGTTACACGGCAGCGAGGTCAGCACAGGGCACGGCTGGATTGATGTGCTTGAAACTATCAAGCATTAAAAAAACGGACCGGTGCCAAACGGCACCGACCGCCTTCTTTTTCTGCTCCCCGCGTTTCCTCAACTAACACGCTGTTTAGCGCCGTAGCCCCGTCGCCAGCACGGTAAAGGTCGCTGTGACTTTAGCCAGCGTGGCCTGGGGCTCGGCGCTGGCGGCCACCCACAAGGCGGCAGTAAACGCCGCACCATTCAGCAAGCGGGCAGCGGCTTCAACATCCACGGGCTTCAGCACGCCGCTCGTGACCATCTCCTCCAGTGCATGCTGGGTTGCGGTCAGGCAGGCGTTCTGGCTGGGCCACAGGGAGGGATCGCCAAGAAAGGCCGGGCCATCCAGTAATACAATACGCTGCACTTCGGGGTCCAGCGCCATCTCGATATAGGCGATACCTTCCGCCAGCAACTGGTTCCAGCTGTCGCCCGCACTGGCCGCGCGCGCTTTTGCACGCTGGGCGATGTCACTGTCGACTTCCGCGACCACAGCGGCGAGAAGGCCACGTTTATCGCCAAAATTGTGATAAAGCGCACCGCGCGTTAAACCAACGCTCGCCGTCAGCTCATCCATGGACGCGGCAGCAAACCCCTTTTCGGCAAAGGCTTTACGTGCGGCGGCAATCAGTTTAAGGCGATTTTCTTCCATCGTGACCGCACGAGGTCGTCCTGCCATGGTTCTCTCCTTTTCGTATACGTCGCGTATCTGAAATTGACATACGGGGCGTATGTGTGGTTTATTTCACATACGGGAAGTATATTAAATCATGTCGTCATGAGGCGCATGATTTCCTGATAACAACTCACCAGAGGGTAAAACAATGAGCAATCGTGAAGCAGTTTTCCCGGCGGGCCGTCATGCGCTGTATGAAAGGCATGGCTATTCCGCTGCGATCCGCTCGGGCGACCTGCTGTTCGTCTCGGGTCAGGTTGGCAGTCGCACGGACGGATCGCCTGAACCGGATTTTGCTGCTCAGGTGCAACTGGCCTTTGAGAATCTGCGCCAGACACTGGCGGCGGCAGGCTGTTCGTTCGATGATCTTATTGATGTCACCACGTTTCATACCGACCCTGAAACGCAGTTCGCTACCATTATGGAAGTGAAAAAAGCGATATTTCCGCAGCCACCTTATCCTAACTGGACGGCGGTCGGCGTTAACTGGCTGGCAGGATTCGATTTTGAAATCAAAGTCATTGCCCGTATCCCCTGAGTCAGCACCCGGCGAAAAAAAACCGTCATCCGGTTGGGATGACGGTTTTTTTAAACGCTTTGGCTCAACCACTAGAGTTCAAGCTCGATTTCACCTTTCGCCTTACAGCAGCAGGGCAGGATCTCCCCCTGTTCAATAAAGGCCAGCGGGGTTTCCGCGTAGTCGACCTCGCCGCGCAGTAACCGCATACGGCAGGAGCCGCAGTAACCTTCCCGGCACTGAAACTCCACGCACAGGTTGTTGGCTTCCAGCATGGTCAACAGATTAGGATGATCGTCTGCGCACTCCAGTCGGGTGCCGGAACTGCGCAGAATAACAACAGAACGGCTCATCGTTATAACTGGAAGTCGTCGAAGTCGTTTTCGCCCACTTCTGAATCAATCTGACCCACCAGGTAAGAACTGACTTCCACTTCCTGCGGGGCAACCTGAACGTTATCGGACACCAGCCAGGCGTTGATCCAGGGAATCGGGTTCGAGCGCGTTTCAAACGGCAGATCGAGGCCAACCGCCTGCATACGAATGTTGGTGATGTATTCGATATACTGGCACAGGATATCTTTGTTCAGACCGATCATGGAGCCGCCGCTGAACAGGTAATCTGCCCACTCTTTCTCCTGTAAGGCCGCTTTCTTAAACAGCTCGAAGCACTCTTCACGGCATTCGGCGGCAATTTCTTTCATTTCAGGATCGTCTTCACCGGTGCGCAGCAGATTCAGCATGTGCTGGGTGCCGGTCAGGTGCAGAGCTTCGTCGCGTGCAATCAGCTTGATGATTTTGGCGTTGCCTTCCATCAGTTCTCGCTCAGCAAACGCAAAAGAGCAGGCAAAGCTGACGTAGAAGCGGATCGCTTCCAGCGCATTGACGCTCATCAGGCAAATATACAGCTGCTTTTTCAGCGCGCGCACGTTAACCGTAATGGACTTACCATTGACCTGATGCGTACCTTCACCCAGCAAATGCCAGTAGTTAGTCATCTCAATCAGGTCATCGTAGTACTTAGAGATGTCCTGCGCACGCGCCAGAATCTGCTGGTTGGTGACGATATCGTCAAACACTACAGACGGATCGTTCACGATGTTGCGAATGATGTGGGTGTACGAGCGAGAGTGGATCGTTTCGGAGAACGCCCAGGTTTCGATCCAGGTTTCCAGTTCCGGAATCGAGATCAGCGGCAGCAGTGCCACGTTCGGGCTGCGTCCCTGAATCGAGTCCAGTAACGTCTGGTATTTCAGGTTGCTGATGAAGATATGCTTTTCATGATCGGGCAGGGCCTGGTAGTCGATGCGATCGCGCGAGACATCGACTTCTTCAGGACGCCAGAAGAACGAAAGCTGCTTTTCGATCAGTTTTTCAAAGATATCGTATTTCTGCTGATCAAAGCGCGCCACGTTAACGGACTGACCGAAAAACATAGGCTCTTTCAGCTGGTCATTTTTGTTTTGTGAAAAAGTGGAGTAAGCCATAAAAAACTGTCCATGGTAGACGAGGCTCAGCACCGGCCTCGCGGAAAAATGTGGGCGGGAAAGGCTCCCGCCCGACCGTCAGATCTTACAGGCGCCGCTTTCGCAGCCATCATCCTGAATAGAAGGTGCCAGATCGTCCTGCGCATCTTCCGCACCATCACGGGTGTTTTGGTAGTAGAGCGTTTTCACGCCAAACTTGTAGGCGGTCAGCAGATCTTTCAGCAGTTGCTTCATCGGCACTTTGCCATTCGGGAAGCGCGACGGATCGTAGTTGGTATTTGACGAAATCGCCTGATCGATGAATTTCTGCATTACGCCAACCAGTTGCAGGTAGCCATCATTGGACGGCATATCCCACAGCAGTTCGTACTGATCTTTAAGACGCTCATATTCCGGCACCACCTGACGCAGGATACCGTCTTTAGACGCTTTAATACTGATATGGCCGCGCGGCGGTTCGATACCGTTGGTGGCGTTTGAAATCTGCGACGAGGTTTCAGACGGCATCAGGGCAGAAAGCGTCGAGTTGCGCAGGCCGTGGGTTTTAATCTGCTCGCGCAGGGTTTCCCAGTCCAGGTGCAGCGGCTCGTTGCAAATCGCATCCAGATCTTTCTTGTAGGTATCAATCGGCAGCACGCCCTGTGCATAGGTGGTTTCATTGAACCACGGGCAGGCGCCTTGCTCTTTAGCCAGCTCATTTGAGGCTTTCAGCAGGTAGTACTGAATGGCTTCAAACGTTTTGTGCGTCAGGCCATTCGCGCTGCCGTCGGAGTAGCGCACACCGTGCTTCGCCAGGTAGTAAGCAAAGTTAATGACGCCAATGCCCAGCGTACGACGACCCATCGCACCCCGTTGCGCGGCCGGAATCGGGTAATCCTGATAATCCAGCAGTGCATCCAGCGCGCGTACGGCCAGCGTTGCCAGCTCTTCCAGATCGTCCAGGCTGTCAATCGCACCAAGGTTAAATGCTGACAGCGTACAGAGCGCAATCTCACCGTTTTCGTCGTTGACGTCATTGAGCGGTTTAGTTGGCAGCGCAATTTCCAGACACAGGTTCGACTGGCGTACTGGCGCAATACTGGCGTCAAACGGGCTGTGTGTGTTGCAGTGGTCAACGTTCTGGATGTAGATACGGCCGGTAGAGGCGCGTTCCTGCATCATCAGCGAGAACAGATCCACCGCTTTCACACGCTGCTTACGAATGCTGCTGTCTTGTTCGTATTTGGTGTAAAGACGTTCAAATTCGTCCTGATCGGCAAAGAACGCATCGTACAGGCCAGGTACGTCTGACGGGCTAAACAGCGTGATGTCCTCGCCCTTCAGCAGGCGCTGGTACATCATTTTGTTGAGCTGCACACCGTAGTCCATGTGACGCACGCGGTTACCTTCCACACCACGGTTGTTTTTCAGGACTAACAGGCTTTCCACTTCCAGATGCCACATCGGATAGAACAGCGTCGCTGCGCCGCCACGGACGCCGCCCTGCGAACAGGATTTCACCGCCGTCTGGAAGTGCTTGTAGAACGGGATACAACCGGTATGGAAAGCTTCACCGCCGCGAATCGGGCTGCCCAGCGCGCGGATACGACCCGCGTTAATACCAATACCTGCGCGTTGTGAAACGTATTTCACAATAGCGCTGGAGGTCGCGTTGATGGAATCCAGGCTGTCGCCACATTCAATCAGGACACAGGAGCTGAACTGACGGGTTGGCGTACGCACTCCCGACATGATTGGCGTCGGCAGGGAGATTTTAAACGTGGAAATCGCATCGTAGAAACGCTTGATGTAATCCATCCGGGTCGCACGCGGATAGCCTGAGAACAGGCAGGCGGCTACCAGAATGTACAGGAACTGGGCGCTTTCATAGATCTCACCGGAGACGCGGTTCTGAACCAGATATTTGCCTTCCAGCTGTTTCACGGCCGCGTACGAGAAATTCATGTCGCGCCAGTGGTCGATGAAGCCGTCCATCTGCTCGAACTCTTCACGGCTGTAGTCTTCCAGCAGATGGCGATCGTATTTGCCCAGGTCAACCATCTTAACGACCTGATCGTACAGTGCGGGTGGCTCAAACTGGCCGTACGCTTTTTTACGCAGGTGGAAGATCGCCAGACGGGCGGCAAGATACTGATAGTCAGGGGCATCGCGAGAAATAAGGTCTGCAGCGGCCTTGATGATCGTTTCATGGATGTCAGAGGTTTTGATGCCATCATAAAACTGAATGTGGGAACGCAGCTCTACCTGTGAAACCGACACATTGTTCAGCCCTTCAGCTGCCCAGTCGAGGACACGGTGAATTTTGTCGAGATCAATGCGCTCCTGGCGGCCATCGCGTTTAGTAACGAGCAGACTTTGGTTCATGTCGCGTTTTTACCTTTGCGTGAGTATCCAATAATTAAAAGAAATCCCGATTTATACACAGCATATTCATTGTGAATAATGTTGTGGATAAACACTACATCTTGGGGTTGTCGAAGATAAGTATAACAATATGGAGGCTTATTCTAGTATTTTGCTGGCGCTTAACAAGAGGAAAAAATGATGTCTGCGGGGGTTGTATTTTCTGCGGGTTTTCTTAGGCCGCGTCTCGTAAGGCCGCAGGTCTTGTCAACCAGTCTGAGAAAATATTGCGATTTATGATCGACCGCTGATTTTTCAAACATTGCGCGACTTTTTCCAGCATTGGTCTATGCGAAAGCCTGTTTTGAGCCATAGCCGTCGTGCCACAGGGCTTAACGCGTAGCGGCAGGGAGGATAGCGTTTTGTGATGACAGTGGGATGACAGCAGCGTGGGCAAAGCCGCACGCTGCACAGGAATTACGCCTCGCCGTGATGCGTGTGGATCATGTAGTTCACGTCCACACCTTTGCCCAGACGGAACCGATCGGTAAGCGGGTTGTAGTGCAGGCCTGTCATGTTGCGTTCACGCAGTGGGGTTTCATCCACCCAACCCAGCAGCTCAGAGGGACGGATAAATTTCTTCACATCATGCGTCCCACGCGGCACCATGCGCAGGACATATTCCGCACCGAAAATCGCCATCAGCCAGGCTTTGGGATTACGGTTAATGGTCGAGAAGAACACCTCGCCACTGGGTTTAACCAGCTGCGCGCAGGCGTGCACCACCGAACGTGGATCCGGCACGTGCTCAAGCATCTCCATGCAGGTCACCACATCGTACTGGCCTGCATGCTGGCTGGCATGCTCCTCGACCGTTTGTTGCACATAGTCGAGCGTCACGCCGCTCTCCAGCGCATGCAGTCGTGCCACCTCAAGTGGCTCCGCGCCCATATCCAGCCCGGTGACGATTGCACCTTCCCGGGCCATGCTTTCCGCCAGGATACCGCCACCACAGCCGACATCGAGCACTTTTTTACCGAACAGCCCGTGACTGTGTTGCGCAATGTAGCCCAGCCGCAGGGGATTAATACGGTGCAGCGGTTTAAATTCGCCCTCCAGATCCCACCAGCGCGAGGCAACGGCCTCGAACTTGGCAATTTCCTGTGCATCGACATTGTGCTGAGGGTTCTGTGGTTGTGCATTCATTGAATCGTGACTCCTGACAAAATGTGACATCAGTATAAACGCTTAACTTATCATGGCGCACCTTATCAACATGAGTAAAAGCACCTTAATAAGGTGGTTAACGTTCACCAGTGAATTGCGGTGTGATATACTTTCGCACCTTTAAAATCCGGGATTAGTAGAGGGATAGCGGCTCCATGAGCGACCTTGCGAGAGAAATTACACCGGTTAATATCGAAGAAGAGTTAAAAAATTCTTACCTCGATTACGCCATGTCGGTCATTGTTGGCCGAGCTTTACCCGATGTGCGTGATGGCCTGAAGCCAGTACATCGCCGCGTACTCTACGCGATGAGCGAACTGGGTAATGACTGGAACAAACCCTATAAAAAATCTGCCCGCGTCGTCGGTGACGTTATCGGTAAATATCACCCGCATGGTGATTCTGCCGTTTACGACACCATCGTACGTATGGCCCAGCCTTTCTCCCTGCGTTACATGCTGGTGGACGGTCAAGGCAACTTCGGATCCATCGACGGCGACTCCGCTGCGGCGATGCGTTATACCGAAGTGCGCATGTCTAAAATCGCCCACGACCTGTTAGCTGATCTGGAAAAAGAGACCGTTGATTTCGTACCGAACTACGACGGTACCGAGCAGATCCCTGAAGTTCTGCCCACCAAAATCCCTAACCTGCTGGTCAACGGATCGTCCGGTATTGCCGTCGGTATGGCCACCAACATTCCGCCGCATAACCTGCGCGAAGTGATTAACGGCTGCCTGGCTTATATTGAAGATGAAAACATCAGCGTTGAAGGGCTGATGGAACACATTCCGGGGCCTGATTTCCCGACGGCGGCCATTATCAACGGGCGTCGCGGCATTGAAGAAGCCTATCGCACCGGTCGCGGTAAAGTTTACATCCGTGCCCGTGGTGAAGTGGAAGTGGATGCCAAAACCGGACGTGAAACCATCGTCATTCACGAGCTGCCCTATCAGGTGAACAAAGCGCGCCTGATAGAAAAGATTGCCGAGCTGGTGAAAGAAAAGCGCGTCGAAGGAATCAGTGCCCTGCGCGATGAGTCTGATAAAGACGGCATGCGTATCGTCATTGAAATCAAGCGTGACGCCGTTGGTGAAGTGGTTCTCAATAACCTCTATTCCCTGACTCAGTTGCAGACCTCTTTCGGTATCAACATGGTCGCTCTCCATCAGGGCCAGCCGAAGATTATGGCGCTGAAGGAGATTCTCGAAGCCTTCGTTCGCCATCGCCGTGAAGTGGTGACACGCCGTACTATTTTCGAACTGCGCAAGGCGCGCGATCGGGCACATATCCTTGAAGGTCTGGCGATTGCGCTGGCTAACATCGATCCGATTATCGAACTGATTCGCCGCGCACCAACGCCAGCGGAAGCAAAAGCGGGTCTGATCTCGCAATCGTGGGCGCTGGGCAATGTGGCCGCGATGCTGGAACGTGCAGGCGATGACGCGGCCCGTCCAGAGTGGCTGGAAGCGCAGTTCGGTATCCGTGATGGTCAGTATTACCTGACAGAACACCAGGCGCAGGCCATTCTGGACTTACGTCTGCAGAAGCTGACCGGCCTTGAGCATGAGAAGCTGCTGGACGAGTACAAACAGCTGCTGGATCAGATTGCAGAATTACTGCACATCCTGTCCAGCTCAGAACGTCTGATGGAAGTCATTCGCGAAGAGCTTGAGCTGATGCGCGATCAGTTCGGCGACGACCGCCGCACTGAAATTACGGCTAACAGCGCCGACATCAACATCGAAGACCTGATCAATCAGGAAGATGTTGTGGTGACATTGTCGCATCAGGGCTATGTGAAATATCAGCCGCTGAGCGACTATGAAGCCCAGCGCCGTGGCGGTAAAGGCAAGTCTGCCGCCCGAATCAAAGAAGAAGACTTTATCGATCGTCTGCTGGTGGCGAATACCCACGACACGATCCTGTGCTTCTCCAGCCGTGGCCGGCTCTACTGGATGAAAGTCTACCAGTTGCCTGAAGCCAGCCGTGGTGCACGTGGGCGTCCTATCGTTAACCTGTTGCCGCTGGAAGCCAACGAACGTATTACGGCGATTCTGCCGGTACGTGAATACACCGAAGGCTTTAATATCTTCATGGCTACCGCCAGCGGGACCGTGAAGAAAACGGGTCTGCAGGAGTTTAGCCGCCCACGTAGCGCAGGCATTATCGCGATTAACCTGCGTGATGACGATGAGCTGATCGGTGTGGCGCTGACGAACGGTAACGATGAGGCGATGTTGTTCTCTGCGGCCGGTAAGGTGGTGCGCTTTGCAGAATCCGCGGTACGTGCCATGGGCCGAACGGCTTCGGGCGTACGGGGCATTAAGCTGGCGCAAAATGATCGCGTAGTTTCGCTGATCGTGCCGCGTGAAGAGGGCGCTATTCTTACGGTTACGCAGAACGGCTACGGTAAGCGTACCGCGAACAGTGAGTACCCGACCAAATCCCGTGCAACGCAGGGCGTGATTTCCATCAAAGTAACTGAGCGTAATGGCCCGGTTATTGGTGCGGTACAGGTTGTCGACAGCGATCAGATCATGATGATCACCGATGCCGGCACACTGGTAAGAACCCGTGTCTCCGAAGTTAGCATCGTGGGCCGTAATACCCAGGGTGTGATCCTGATTCGTACAGCCGAAGACGAGAATGTTGTCGGTCTGCAGCGCGTAGCGGAACCGGTGGAAGAAGAAGAGCTGGATGCTATCGATGGCAGCGTGGCGGAAGGGGACGATGATATCGTACCTGAAGTCGACAATGACGACGATGATGAACCGGCAGTGGACGACGACGAGTAAGTTACCCGTCGTACGTTAAACCGCAACGGCAGGTCAGGGGTAACCCGGCCTGCCGTTTTTTTTGGCTGTGAAGACAGCGAGAGGAGAGGTGGGCGGCAGGTCAAACATTCTCAAACTGCGCCCTGAGCCCGGAGTCGACTGGCTTTTTCGCTGCGATAAAGCTAGTGTATGAACATCAAAAATCCAACAATGCGACTAACCTTGCCACCTGCGAGTCACCTTTGAAATATCTAGTTTCTTTCCGCACGACGCTGCGCATTTCGCGCTATCTGTTTCGCGCGCTGGCACTGCTCATCTGGTTGCTGGGCGCTGTTCTGACGACGTTCTATATTATCAGCGTCCTGCATGACAAAGAGAACAAGGTACGTCAGGAGTTTGCCAGTAACTACGGCACCATTGACTGGTACGTCCGTCATTCTGCGGGCATGATGCGTGAACTCAAATATATTGCTGAAAACCGGCTCGCCAGACCTGCACCCATCGGTCAGTCCCAGGCGGACAATCTGATTCAGCCACAGTTTATGCCGTTATATTCCGGTGACGACTGTGCCTCCATGAGCACCACCTGGCGCAACTCGCTTGATTCCTTAGGTAACTACATTAACTACTGGAAAAGCAATTTCGCCTCATCCTACGAGCTGAACCGGGTCTTCCTGATTGGCGGCGATAACAGGTGCCTGGCTGACTTTACCGTCAGCAATAACAATAATAATGTCAGTCGCGATCGCAGTCTGAAGCTTCTGCGGGAAAACCTGCAGCGTTACCGTAACAGCCCGGAAGAGGACCAGCGTAATCCGGCTTACTGGGTGAGCAGCTCCGCTCAGCCTGGTGTAGGCAGCTTCTCTGTGGTGATGCCGGTCTATGTGGCCGATAAACTGCAGGCTTTGCTGGGCGTAGAGCAAAATATCCGCCTTGATGAATTTATCCAGCCCGGCAGCCTGCCGGTGACCGCGACCATAACCGACGAAAATTATACGCCGTTGCTGACGTCACGCCGGGGAGGCGTAGGTTTCTCGCTAAACGAATTACCCGACGATAAAACCTGGTTTGGTTATCTGGACGGTTATCGCCAGCTGGTGCTCAAGAAACCCTTACCGCCATCAGAACTCAATGTGATCTGGTCGGTGTCAACGGATGTCCTGGTCGATCAGCTCAGGCTCATGATGATTAACGCGGTGCTGCTCAATATCATGAGTGCGGTACTGCTGTTTACGCTGGCCTGGTTATTTGAGCGGCGCATGTTTTTGCCTGCGGAAGAGAATGCACACAGGCTGGAAGAGCATGAGCAGTTTAACCGTAAGATCGTGGCGTCAGCACCGGTCGGGATCTGTATTCTGCGCACCAGCGATGGCACCAACATTCTGAGCAATGAGCTGGCGCATAACTATCTTACGTTGCTGACGCAGGAAGACCGCAAGCGGTTAAATGAAATTATCGGCGGCCAACAGGTCAACTTTGTGGATGTCCTGACGGGCAGCAACACCAATCTGCAAATCAGCTTTGTGCATTCCCGATATCGCAATGAAAACGTCGCCATCTGCGTGCTGGTTGACGTGTCCACGCGCGTTCGTATGGAGCAGTCATTGCAGGAGATGGCGCATGCCGCTGAACAGGCCAGCCAGTCGAAATCGATGTTTCTGGCCACGGTCAGCCATGAACTGCGCACGCCGTTATACGGCATTATTGGTAATCTGGATTTATTACAGACACGACAGTTGCCCAGCGGTATCGACTCGCTGGTCACCGCCATGAACAACTCCTCCAGTCTGCTGTTAAAAATCATCAGCGATATTCTCGATTTCTCGAAAATCGAGTCGGAACAGTTGAAGATTGAACCGCGTCCTTTCTCCCCGCGTGAAGTGATTACCCATATTGTCGGTAACTATCTGTCGCTGGTGGTGAAAAAACGCCTGACACTGTACTGCTATATTGAACACGATGTTCCGCAGTTCCTCGATGGCGATCCCCTGCGTCTGCAACAGGTGATTTCTAACCTGCTCAATAATGCGATCAAATTTACGCATACCGGCTGCATTATCCTGCATGCATACGTCACCCAGGGCTATCTGGCCTTTCGTATGCGTGATACCGGCGTCGGGATTCCCGCAAAAGAGCTCACCCGGTTATTCGATCCGTTCTTCCAGGTCGGAAATGGCGTCCAGCGCAATTTCCAGGGCACCGGGCTGGGCCTGGCGATTTGTGAAAAGCTGATCAACATGATGGACGGTGATATCGAGGTAGAGTCAGAGCCGGGAATGGGAAGCCAGTTTATCGTGCGTATCCCCATCTACAATGGTAAGCAGCCGTCCATTCCACTGCTTGACGGGCTGCAGGATAAGAAAATCTGGCTGGCAATGCGCAATGAGTACCTGGCCCAGTATCTGGACAGGCTGTTGAAGCAACATGGTTTCCAGGTCGCCGATATGCTGGCAAACCCTGGCAGTGATGATGTGGTGTTAACCGACTATGCAATGGAGACATTCCCCCAGGTGCGTGCGGTTATCACGTTTGACGGCGCGCATGTGGATATGCCGCGTGAGCCGCAGGCAGGGCGCTGGATCCACAGCACGGCAACCCTGCATGAACTGCCGACTTTACTGGCACGTATTTACCGCATTGCCGTGGAAACCGAGAGCACGGACGCGCTTTCTCTGAGCGGGCCGGTCGAAGAGAAAATCCATAATGACGACATTATGGTGCTGATCGTTGACGATCATCCTATCAACCGCATGCTGCTGTCAGAGCAGCTTGGCACGCTGGGTTATCAGGTGAAAACCGCCCAGGACGGTGTTGACGCCTTAAATGTCTTAAGCCGTAATACAATTGATATTGTGCTGACCGATGTGAACATGCCCAATATGGACGGTTATCGTCTGACTCAGCGCCTGCGTCAGTTAGGGCATGTGTTCCCGGTGATAGGCGTCACGGCGAACGCGCTGGCCGAAGAAAAGCAGCGTTGTATGGACGCAGGGATGGACAACTGCTTGTCGAAGCCCGTGACGCTGGATGTGCTGAAATCAACGCTGGGTCTCTATGCGGAGCGGGTACGTAAAGCCCGGCAGGGATAAAAGAGAAGCGGAAGAAGGCGGTGCGAGTGCACCGCCTGAAAACTTACTCTTTGTCGATCTGAGTCGCGCTGACTGATGACAGATAGTTGAGCAGGGCAATATCGTTATCCACACCCAACTTCATCATGGCCGATTTTTTCTGGCTACTGATGGTCTTAATACTGCGGTTCAGCTTCTTCGCAATTTCCGTTACCAGGAAGCCTTCAGCGAAGAGACGTAATACTTCGCTCTCTTTAGGCGAAAGACGCTTATCGCCATAACCGCCGGCACTGATTTTCTCCAGCAGTTTCGCCACGCTTTCCGGCGTATATTTCTTGCCTTTCTGCAGCGCAGCCAGCGCTTTAGGCAGATCGGTTGGCGCACCTTGCTTCAGAACGATACCTTCGATATCCAGATCCAGCACGGAGCTGAGGATGGCCGGGTTGTTGTTCATGGTCAGAACAATGATCGACAGATCAGGATAATGGCGTTTGATATATTTGATCAGCGTAATACCGTCACCATACTTTTCACCCGGCATAGAGAGGTCGGTGATCAGCACATTGGCATCAAGCTTGGACAGGTTGTTAATCAGTGCTGTTGAGTCTTCAAACTCACCCACAACGTTAACCCACTCAATTTGTTCCAGAGATTTTCGAATACCGAAAAGAACAATTGGGTGATCATCGGCAATAATTACATTCAGGTTATTCATCTTATTGGTTACCTTGCTGCAGCAGTTGATTGACATAAGCGTCAATATTACTGGTGGTATTTTTAATGTTTGAATCGTCACACACTTTGATGTGGTGTTCTAATTCTTCACAAAGCTGTTTGCCCGGTGTCAAATTAAGCATAGCAAACACGCCTTTAAGGCGATGGGCAGTCTGAGCAAGCGAGGCATAATCGTTTATCGCTGACTCAGTATACAATCTCTTTACATCATCCGGTACTGTCTCAGTAAACAGCTGGAAATAGCCTCCACTTAGCAGTGGCGTGCTGGCGTCATCTTCTTCAGTGTTATCCTCCATTACATCGTGGGACAATTGCTTCTCAATCAGTGCCAGTAATGCATCCAGTAGTGCATTACTGAGATTGAAATTGACGCGATACTGTTGATCGTTCAGCGCATGATGGCCCGGTTCGTCTTCTGCCAGTAACAATGCCCAGCCACTCAGTTTGCCCGGATCGTCGGTGATCTGTACGTCGTGATCCTGACCCGAAATACGTTCATCAGGCGTCAGGCAGCGCGCGCCCCAGTTTTCCAGATGGCGACAAACAATTTTGTGGACATCTTCAACGGCGATCTCCACCAGCGCGGTTACGCCTTCCAGGATTTTCTCTTCCTCCTCATCACGCTGTTCCTCAAGCGTGAGGGGCAGTTGAATGTTATAGCGTGTGCCGATATCGGCTTTCGCCACAATCTCCAGGCTACCGCCCATTTGTTTACATAACTGCTTGCACAGGAAAAACGCCATACCGGACGCCTGACCATAACGATCCTGACTGGTATCGCCCAGGAACGGGAAGTCCACGTTCGCCAGTTCATCCACGGTCAGTCCGGCACCGGTATCCACCAGTTCAATATAGACCCGGTCAGGCTGGTTCTCTGCCGTCTTCACCGCCAGGGTAATCTTGCCCCAGCGGGTGGTAATCAGCGCATAATGCATCAGCGTGGTGAGGATTTTGCGCAATGCACGTCGATCGCCAAAGCGCATCTCGTCATTTGCCAGATGATTATTCACCACCAGGGACAGGCCTTTGCGACGCAGCAGCGGCAGGCTCTCCAGCATAATTTCGTCCAGTAACTCTTGCAGGTTAAATACCGACGCATCAGGTGACCAGTCATGCGCTTCAAGACGATTGAGCAGCACGATATCGTCCACCAGACGAGCCAGTGACTGGCTCTCATCCAGAATATCCAGCACGCTTTCGTCATTATCACGCTGACTCAACTGCACCAACTGCGAGACGATTTTTTCCAGCGGCTGGTTTAACGCATGGCCAAGGTGATGCAGCAACTGCTGACGCATCTGGTGGTTGCGATCCAGCACCTGCTGTGCTTTTTGCAGTTTCTTGTTGACCAGTAATTCCCGATCCTGATCGCGCATCATAAACAGCTGTGTATGCGGCGATAAAACGCTACGCGCATGGCGTATTTCATACACTTCGTTGTTGATCGTAGCCTGTAATACACCCTGATGCTGATCGGACATATTGATGATCTTTTGCAGGTTCAGGTGAGGCAAAAGATGCTCGGCGATCTTATTACTTAACAAGGTACGGTTACTCGCAAAGTCGTACACCAACAGGCCCACAGGTAAGCTGGCCACAATCTCCTGATTGAGTACGCGAAGGGAGTCCAGTTCAGCACTCTGGTTTTCACTGGGACGAAGCGATTGTTTGCGTAGTAACAATACGCCACTCAGTGAAAGTAAAAACAGCACCAGGTTAATCAGTAGTGGCCACATCAGGTTATGCGCACTGTCGAGCAGCAGGCGAACAAGGGGGACCCGGTAAACCAGCTGCAGCGAGGTGCTGGGCAGGGCTGCGGCTATCTCAATGTCGTGGCTGACCAGCGAAACCTGGGTTGTCTCAAGGCCTTCCTGGTTTGTACTGGTGTTATTGGTAAAGCTGGCATCCTGACGCAACTGGAAGTTCTCTACCGGCATATTAAGCGGGATTAAGTCATTCACAGGCAAATCAAACGCGACGACAGTGGCCAGATGGCCGGGCTGATTAAACGTCGTACGCAGGGTAAAGTAGTGATCGTTCTGGAAAGCAAGATGACGCAGAGGCGAAAAGCTTTCGCGTTCATCCAGCGCATTCGCCTGCTGCAGCATTTCAGCACGGCGCGCATCCACTAATGAACTTAACGCATTCTCTTTATAGCGAGTGGCCAAATCTTTCAGCGGCAGGGTCGATATCATAATCAGACTGTTGTCCTGACCATTTAAGAAATACATCGACCAGGTCGGCGATTCGGCACCCCACAGCGTATCAAGATAACTGGACATCCGCATCGTCATATCCAGCGTGCTGCTGTCATGCGAACCAAAGATCAGCGCTTCGGTTTTACGTCGGGTTTTTTCGAGGTAATAGACATCAGGACGCAGACGCGTCTCTTGTAAATTGCTGGCAGGGACGGAACCTGCCGCACTGGCCGAGAGGTTTTCATAAATTTGCCAGGTCACAAAACGATAGGTATCAATACGTTTTTGTACGTCGTGCGCCATATCGGCCATGGCATAGCGTTTATCGGTTAGCCAGGCATTAATTGAATTTTGCACCATACAACCCAGCGCCAGTAACAGTACCAGGTTAAATACGATAAAAAAGCGGGTGACATTGCTGGATGTCAGAGGAAACTTATACAACATAGCGTCTCAGATACCTGATTTATCGCGCAACGTTGCGCGCACTGACAGCCACAGCCAACAAGAGCAGTGCAATCAGTAAAAATGCACCGCTAAGGCTAATCCATTGAGAGATGAACCCGATCAACGCCGGACCAGAAAGAATACCTGCATATCCCAACGTTGTCATGGCTGAAATCGCCAGGTTAGCGGGCATTGCATGCTGATTACCCGCCGCGTTAAATAACATAGGCACGGTATTGGATAAACCAAATCCCACCAGTAAGAAAGCCAGTAATGACGCTTCCGGCCAGGGCAGCAGGACGGCGAGCGCCAGGCCCGACGCCGCGGCCAGCGCGCCCATGACCATCACCGGATAGCGGCCAAAACGTTGAATAATCTTATCGCCAGTAAAGCGTCCTGCCGTCATCGCTACAGAGAATACGGCATAGCCCAGACCTGCATGTGCCGTCGACATTGACGGATTTTGCAGCAGCAACAGGGCACCCCAGTCCAGTACTGCGCCTTCTGCCAGAAACAGGATAAAGCACAGTACGCCCAGAAAGGCGACACGCCCGCGCGGAATCACCAGCCAGGGCTGATCAGGCTGATGTAAGCGCTGGTTCATATAGCCGGACAGTCGCCACAGCAGCAATGCGACCATCACCGCCATAACGATCAGAACCGATAAGAGAGGGGTCAATGTCAGACCTAACAGCAGACTTACCGCACCGGCACCTAAAATGCCTCCCAGGCTGAAAAACGCGTGAAAGCCTGACATCATGGGGCGTCCTGCGGCTTTTTCTACTTCCACCGCCTGATAATTCATTGCAACGTCCAGCATCCCCAACCCGGCACCAAACAGCATGAGTGCTGCGGCCATCACCAGATGGGAAGGCGCGGTTGCCAGCACAGGTAGCATCAACAGGACCAGCAGCGTCGAACTCATCATCACCCGCCGGCAGCCAAAGCGGGCGACCAGCGTGCCTGTGACGGGCATCGCAAGCAGTGAACCAATCCCCAGGCAGAGCAGCAGGGCACCGAGGGATGCTCCTTCTAACTGCAAGCGATCGCGCGCATAAGGTACCAGTGGTGCCCAGGCTGACATGCCCAGTCCATTAATTAAAAAAATGGTACGCGTACCGGCGCTAAGGCGGCGTTCAGAACAGGTTGATTTTGCGGCATCCAGTGCTGTCATGGCTCTTATTTCATCTGTATCGAAGCAAAAAAGTGTAGCATCAAATTGCTGCAAAACGCTGTGAGAACACAGGCTTAACAGTTCATCATTTTACGTAGATGATTTTCGCGCAGCGCCAGTGTACCGACTTTTAGCGGTGCCAATGATTTTTCCAGAACTTTCCTGGCTTACTTTCCCTCCTGCCGCGACGTTGTATGACCGTGGTCACATTTTCGCTACGTGTATTGCTTAGTTAAATTTGAGTATGCCTTCAGCCTGTCAAGGCCTAAAAAAAACAGGTTAATCCGTAACTTTGCGCATTTTTTAGAAACATTTAGCAACATCTGAAAGCGATGCGCGGCACATTTTTGCCACTTTTTTACTGACAAAACCAAAATTTGGCTAATGTTATCTTGGTTAAATCATAAACAAAACTGCATATTACGATTGATTTTTGCCCTGACTGTGATGAATATTATTTTCATGATGTTGCCAAAAGTAAGTTCGGATTAATTAAAATTTAAACAATTATTACGCTTCGCTTAGATTTTTTGCCATCGCTCTTGATTTTTTTACCTATTGTCGCGCCAGGTTGAAACGTTTTCAGGTTCGCAGCAAGTAAAACGTGGAAAAGTTACCCATAAATTATTTTTATGGTTTTCATTTCAGTTAATTAGCTTCTCTGGTGGAGTAAGGTCAAGATGGCAGAAATCACTCAAACTCGGGTGGATATCATTTCCCGTGCAAATGGTACGCTCATTTCACAGGTCGATGGCGTCTCAGCACAAACGATTACCCTCAGTGAACCCAGCGTTGTCCGTATTAACGGCACACGTGAAGTGGTGACGCAATTTCAACGGCAGGGTGATGACCTTATCGTTCAGATGCGTGACGGCAGCACGGTTCGCTATAAAAACTTCTTTCTGGATGATGCTGCCGGCGATCACAGTGAACTGGTGTTTGACGATGGTGTGAATCCCCCAGAGCATGCGCTTTTCCCCACGGCGGTTGACGCAACAGATTACGCCGCCACAACCATGACGCCCACCTATGAATCTCTCGACAGTGTCGATCCCCTTCTCCTGGCTGATAACAGCAATATTTCTACCGGACTAATGACCGCCAGCGGTGTGGGCCTGCTTGGTCTGGCGGGCGTTGCACTGGGTACCAGTCGGGGCGGAGGAGGAGGTGGTGGTGGTGACAACCCGGCCGCACCGGGAACGCCCGGTGCGCCAACGCTCACCGTCAACCCTTTCGCCGGGGATAACGTGCTGGACAACACCGAGAAGGCGTCAGATCAAACGCTTTCGGGCACCACAACCAATGTGGAGGCAGGCCAGACCGTCACCGTGACGCTGGGCGGACAGACCTACACCACCACGGTAGGAACAGACGGCAGCTGGAGCGTGACGGTGCCGGCGGCGGCGCTGCAGGCGCTGGCGGCGGGCACGGCGACCATCGCGGTCACGGTGAGCAACGCGGCGGGCACCGCGGCCACGACTGCCGAAACCATCACCGTGGAGGCGCCGGTGACCTCACCGGGCGATCCGACGGTGGCCCTTGCGCCCTTTGCCGGGGACAACATTCTGGACAACGCGGAGAAGGCCACGGATCAGACCGTCTCGGGCATCACCGCCAACGTGGAGCCGGGCCAGACCGTGACCGTGACGCTGGGCGGACAGACCTACACCGCCACGGTAGGAACAGACGGCAGCTGGAGCGTGACGGTGCCGTCCGCGGCGCTGCAGGCGCTGGCGGCAGGCACAACGACCATCGGGGCGACGGTGAGCAACGCGGCGGGCACCGCGGCCACGACTGCCGAAACCATCACCGTGGAGGCGCCGGTGACCTCGCCGGGCGATCCGACGGTGACCCTCGC
>NZ_JAVAXU010000029.1:0-1659 GCF_041954965.1 Pantoea sp. BS_8 | reverse complement strand
ACACCCCGTCTCTTAGCGTTACGTCATTTCAGATAAAGAGCGGGTGTCGATGGAACGGGTGATGAAGTGGCTGACGGGGCGGGGAAACAACAGGCCTGCAGATCAACTGGCGAGTACGGTCGTCAGGGAGGTGGCGTTTCGCCCGGTTCGGGAGGGCAGCACGCTTATGCAGACGGAGGAGCGACGCAGGCTTGTCAGGATGCTGGCGGATAACAGCCCGCTTTCACAGTCCGTCACCGATGCGTGGTGGCTGAAGCCTGCGCAGACAATGCTTGAGCGTGTGCAGGACTGCCCGGCCGCATGGAGCGGTGCCTATTCGTCACCGGGGGGATTTGGTGACCTGAGCCTCGGCGTGGCCGTCCGGGCGGTCAGGCTCGTCAGAGGAATGATGCTGCCGCCCGGCGCCACACCTGAAGAGCAGTCGGCACAGGCCCCGGGCTGGGTCTGCGCGGTGTTCTGGGCAGGCCTGTTCCATCATCTGCCCTGGCTGACGCAGGTGGAAGGCGCGACTCAGTCCGGAAAAATCTGGTATCCGGGGCTGCACAAGCCGGACGGCCCGTGGCGGATCAGGCCCGCAAAGACTGCCCGGGCTCCGGCCCTGACAGGTCAGTACATGGCGGCAAAGCTGCTGCCTGAAACAGGCATGCTGTGGCTTCACCAGTGGCCGGAAGCGTCACGCTGCCTTCTTCAGTTTCTGTCGGGTGAGCGTGCCGGTGCCGGTGTGCTTTACAGCATCATCATGCAGGCCCGGGAGGGGGCGGGTCTGGAAACCGGTGGTCTTTCAGATATTACTGGCACGTCTTCTGTAAACCCGACGCCGGAAATGCAACATGCTGATAATGCCCCAAAATTAGCAGATAACGCACCTGTCCTTTTGTCGAGTCACATCATTTCAGCAAATGTTTCAGAGCCAATTGAAAGCGAAGCGGCTGCGTATACTTCCACACAGGCAGCCGGAGAGGAGGCCAGTCCCGGAACAGAAAAACCTGAATTACCGGTACTGAGCTCCGCGCTGCAGTCTGCCCTCAGCGGGAGCGAAGCGACTGAGTATGGTTCAGATGGTGAAAATGAAAAGGAAGATTCAGAAATTAAACAGGAAGTGGATTTACTTTCGGTACTGGACCTGATGGCTAAAGGGGAGACACCCGTTTTATCAGCCGTACAAACTGCTGAGTCAACGAAGCAGGAGCAAACGGAAGACGGGAAGCCGGCGGGCGACAGTGAACCCTCTGAGGGCAACGTTTTTCTGGACTGGCTGCGGGAGAGCGTGGAGGCCGGAAAAGTTACCGTCAATGAGTCCGACAGTCTTCTGCATATGCTGTCCGGTTTTATTTTTATGATATCGCCCGATGTGTTTTTCCGGTTTATTTCCTCGCAGCCAGAAAATAAATACGAAAAAAACAAGCTGCAGAAAAACTTTGAATCACTGGGCCTTCATCACTCACGAAATGGTAAGGGTCTTTACTCTTACCATAAATATGACTCGCCGGATAAAAGCGGTCAGTTCACCAAACTGTCGGGCTACATGATTAAGTCTGACATTATTTTAAAGAAAGGACGCTGTCTTTCAGACAGCAAATGGCTCTTTCCCAAAAAAGAGTAATTACAGGGTTAATAAAATACGAGGTTACCATGTCTGATAACATAACATTCGATGAC
>NZ_JAVAXU010000028.1:0-1659 GCF_041954965.1 Pantoea sp. BS_8 | reverse complement strand
TCGCCCCGTCTCTTAGCGTTACGTCATTTCAGATAAAGAGCGGGTGTCGATGGAGCGGGTGATGAAGTGGCTGACGGGGCGGGGAAACAACAGGCCTGCAGAGCAGCCGGCGGATACGGTCGTCAGAGAGGTGGCGTTTCGCCCGGTTCTGGATGGCAGTACGCTTTTGCAGACGGAGGAGCGCCGCAGGTTTGTCAGAATGCTGGCAGATAACAGCCCGCTTTCACAGTCCGTCACCGATGCGTGGTGGCTGAAGCCTGCGCAGACGATGCTTGAGCGTGTGCAGGACTGCCCGGCCGCATGGAACGGTGCCTATTCGTCACCGGGGGGATTTGGTGACCTGAGCCTCGGCGTGGCAGTGCGGGCAGTCAGGCTCGTCAGGGGAATGATGCTGCCGCCCGGCGCCACACCTGAAGAGCAGTCGGCACAGGCTCCGGGCTGGGTCTGTGCGGTATTCTGGGCAGGCCTGTTCCATCATCTGCCCTGGCTGACGCAGGTGGAAGGCGCGACGCAGTCCGGAAAAATCTGGTATCCGGGGCTGCACACGCCGGACAGTCCGTGGCGGGTCCGGCCCGTAAAGACTGCCCGGGCTCCGGCCCTGACAGGTCAGTACATGGCGGCAAAGCTGCTGCCTGAGACCGGCATGCTGTGGCTTCACCAGTGGCCGGAAGCGTCACGCTGTCTTCTTCAGTTTCTGTCGGGTGAGCGTGGCGGTGTGCTTTACAGCATCATCATGCAGGCGCGGGAGGGGGCGGGGGCGGGTCTGGAAATGAGTGGCCTTTCAGATATTACTGGCACGTCTTCTGTAAACCCGACGACGGAAATGCAACATGCTGATAATCCCCCAAATTTAGCAGATAACGCACCTGTTCTTTTGTCGAGTCACATCAATTCAGCAAATGTTTCAGAGCAAATTGAAAGCGAAGCGGTAACGTATACTCCCTCACAGGCAGCCGGAGAGGAGGCAGCTCCCGGAACAGAAATACCAGAGTTACCGGTACTGAGCTCCGCACTGCAGTCTGCCCTCAGCGGGCGCGAAGACACTGAGTATGGTTCAGAGGGTGAAAATGAAAAGGAAGGTTCAGAAATTAAACAGGAAGTGGATTTACTTTCGGTACTGGACCTGATGGCTAAAGGGGAGGCACCCGCTTTACCAGCCGGACAATCTGCTGAGTTAACGAAGCAGGAGCAAACGGAAGACGGGAAGCCGGCGGGCGACAGTGAACCCTCTGAGGGCAACGTTTTTCTGGACTGGCTGCGGGAGAGCGTGGAGGCAGGAAAAGTTACCGTCAATGAGTCCGACAGTCTTCTGCATGTACTGTCCGGTTTTATTTTTATGATATCGCCCGATGTGTTTTTCAGGTTTATTTCCTCGCAGGCAGATAATAAATACGAAAAAAACAAGCTGCAGAGAAACTTTGAATCACTGGGCCTTCATCACTCACGAAATGGTAAGGGTCTTTACTCTTATCATAAATATGACTCGCCGGATAAACGCGGTCAGTTCACCAAACTGTCGGGCTACATGATTAAGTCTGACATTATTTTAAAGAAAGGACGTTGTCTTTCAGACAGCAAATGGCTCTTTCCCAAAAAAGAGTAATTACAGGGTTAATAAAATACGAGGTTACCATGTCTGATAACATAACATTCGATGAA
>NZ_JAVAXU010000027.1:0-1708 GCF_041954965.1 Pantoea sp. BS_8 | reverse complement strand
AGTCGGCAGACGCATTGCCAAAAAACTGAACAGCATGGGAATTACAACCGCACTGGAGCTCTCCCGCGCCAATCCTGCAATGATCCGTAAACACTTCAGCGTGGTACTGGAGCGAACGGTGCGCGAGCTGAACGGCGAGAGCTGTATCAGTCTGGAAGAGGCACCGCCGGCGAAGCAGCAGATCGTGTGCTCCCGTTCGTTCGGCGAAAGGGTCACCGAGTATGAACACATGAGGCAGGCAATCTGTCAGCATGCCGAACGCGCGGCCGTTAAATTAAGAGGGGAAAAACAATACTGCAGACAGGTTTGTGCATTCATCAAAACCTCACCTTTTTCGCCCGGGGAGACTTACTACGGTAACGTGGCTTCAGAGACGCTTATGTCGCCCAGTCAGGATTCCAGAGACATTATAGAGGCTGCAATGAGAGCACTTGATCGGGTGTGGATAAGCGGCCATCGCTATGCCAAAGCAGGTGTTATGCTTAACGACTTCACTCCCTCAGGTGTTGCCCAGCTCAACCTCTTTGACGAAGTTCAACCCAGAGCGAACAGCAAGCCTCTGATGCAGGTTATTGACCATATAAATCAGACCGGGATGGGGAATATCTGGTTTGCCGGCCGAGGAATAGCGCCGGCATGGCAGATGAAGCGTGAGATGCTTTCACCAGCCTATACAACACGCTGGAGCGATATTCCTGTCGCCAGGCTTTAGAAGATCTATGTGGGCCAGTTTTGAATCAGAACAGAAATAAAGTCCCATACTTATGGGGTTTCGCGTTTGTCCTGCTCAGGAGCCCATTCGAGTCCGCATTTATCGCAGGACCATTTTCCGTTTGGATTTTTCCTGATGCCATAGAAATTGCAAAAGGGACATGTTTTTGGCTTATACACTAGATGCCGCGTTTTAATGCACTGTACAAAAAGTCGCACTCAGCCTGTTTATTGGCTTTAAAGGGTTTCTCTGAAAGCCAATGGGCATTACCCGGCCAGCCGAAGACTTTAAGGATCTGACGACCACGGAGATAAAGCAGTCCCCAGCCCGGTGGCAAATCTGCCACAGTGACGATGCCGGGTTCAGACAGGTAAAAGCGCCAGTCCCCCAGACCCGTTTCGGGAGCAATGCGAAAAGGTTTTTTCCGGTCAGCCAGAAAGTCAGCTCTGGAGCACTTACACTCGATCAGACATGATGCACCATTGCGAAATCCAATAGCGTCGGGTAACTCTCCTGAATTACTCCATGCACGAAATCCGTCGCCGAGCGTAACGGGGAATCCGTTACTGCGCAGAAACCGTTCTGCTCGCCGGCACATCATTTCATGAGCATTCACACCCGGTGAGGGCAGAGCTTTTATTTCACTATTTACGAGTGTTTTTTTTCTTATAAAGACCATCAGGGGCCTCTTCGTATTGATTTTCTTTTTCAGGATTAATCGTGATGTGGAAGCGCGTCAGGCTCATTCACAATATCCGTGTTCGATATACTCTGAAGATACGCCAGAGCGGCCTCAATTCGGTCGAATTCTTTTAAATCAACTCTGCGCATATAACTTTCAGTTAATATGCCGTATAAATTTGTGAGAGTGTTATAGATGAATGAATAAGAACAATCCTTAGTGGGGAGATTATGAATGCTCATTAATTTTTCATTGCTCTCACCAGCTCTGATGTATTGCATGACAAATTCAACCATAGCGATATTTTGTGCCAG
>NZ_JAVAXU010000026.1:0-1839 GCF_041954965.1 Pantoea sp. BS_8 | reverse complement strand
CCTATCCATCGCTTAAATTACCGGATTTGCGTGGGGAATTTATACGTGGCTGGGACGATGGACGGGGGGTTGATAGCGGAAGAAGTCTCCTCTCTTATCAACAAGGATCAGTAGTTGTTGGAGACGATGGAATAAGCGCAAATACGCTTGTCACGATAAATAATTTAACTGAAAAATCTCGCTGGGGTTACGACGATACACCTTTACCAAGCATTGCTGGGATGTATATCTCAATGACACCAGCCACGAATGATTATTCATCTAACACGTGGGCCGTGGGTGTTTATGGTATAAGTCGACCAAGAAACATTGCATTTAATTATATTTTAAGGGCAATCTAATGAATAATAAACAAGAGTTTTCTTTTGACGAAAACGAACTATCCACAAAAGATGTTTTTTTGGAGGTATACAATTACGATGCCGTGACTGGAGAGTTTAAAAATATATCAAAGGAATATATTTTAAAAGGTGTTGGCATTCCTGCATTTTCAACCATCAAGCCAAATTTATCAGGAAAAGCAGGTACTACTTGCGTTTATGAAAACGATGAATGGAAATTAGTTGATGATCACCGCGGTGAGACTGTATATGACACTGAAACGGGTAATGAAAGAATAATAAAAACCATAGGTCCATACCCAAAGGATACTACAACTCTCAAACCAAAAACAAAGTATGATTCATGGGATGGGAGTACATGGATAACCGATAGCCGTGTGCAGCACGAGGCTGAAGTAGGCTTCGCAGAAAAAAAACAAAATGAACTATTGGTTAATGCGCAAAATATAATTAGTATCTGGCAGACAGAACTGCAATTAGGTATTATAACTGACAAGGATAAGGCCAGCTTAATCGATTGGCTGGCCTATATAAGAAAATTAAAAGAAATTAAAACTTATCAGGTGCCAGATATCACATGGCCTTTGCCGCCGGAGGTGTCGGCCAAATGATGTCAGGAGCCGTCGATATATCGACGGCTTTGACCGAAGCTTTATACGCCATCCAAGCTGATAGTTTTGCTTTGTCACTATCACTAATATCACCAAGAAAAAGTTCAATCTTCCAATCTGATATTGTGTTATCAATACTGTTTAAAATATCATTTCGGTTTTTTTCTGCAATTTTTTTATCGGCTTCATGTTTAAGCGAAAAATCCTCAACCCAGTTTTCACCATCCCATTTACAGTACTCTGAAGCTGGAACTTTTGAAGTTGTATTGGTTGGGTAATCACCCAGTTCAGTTATAATAAATGATTCCCCTGTTTCAGTGTTGTAGACAGTTTCACCACGATGATCGCTAATATACTCCCATGCAGAAAGGTCTTTAGTTCTGCAAACCTTCATGCCCTCTTTTTTTTCTAAGGGAGCGTCGACACATGAATTAGCAGGAAGGCCTACTCCTTTAGCAAGAGCTTCAGTGATAGTTGAAAGATATTCACGTGAAATACCATCATAATTATAAACACTAACTTCCCCAGAGTTAATAGCTATGAGATTTTTATCCAACTGAGCTCTTAACATTATGCAGCCCTCAAAATATAGTTAAATGCAATGTTGCGTGGTCGTGTCTCTGATCCACCCGTGTTTTCCATAAATATATATGTATGACAACGATTGCCAGCTTGTCCCATTATTTCTATTGACTCGCTATTTTGATCAGTGAATGCAATAAAATTCGGGGTTGGGGTTCCGTATTCGTTAACAAATTTGTGGTTATGCGAACGAATTTCATCTCCTTGTGCAGAGAAGATAGTTCTTCCATTATCGACATTTCTTCCATCATCCCATCCACGAATAAACTCTCCACGTAGATCTGGCAATTTAAGCGACGGGTACA
>NZ_JAVAXU010000024.1:0-3884 GCF_041954965.1 Pantoea sp. BS_8 | reverse complement strand
GCAAGGTTGTATTCTACCACTGAACTACTTCCGCAAGACATGTTTGAGATATTTTATTAAAAGTGCGGGTGAAGGGAGTCGAACCCCCACGCCAAAGGCGCTAGATCCTAAGTCTAGTGCGTCTGCCAATTCCGCCACACCCGCATATTAATTAAAATGGTGAGCCATGAAGGACTCGAACCTTCGACCCTCTGATTAAAAGTCAGATGCTCTACCAACTGAGCTAATGGCTCGTAAATGGCTGGGCTAGCTGGATTCGAACCAGCGCATGACGGAGTCAAAGTCCGTTGCCTTACCGCTTGGCTATAGCCCATCGAAATAATTATCTTCTTTCCAAAGACAAATGTTATTGTAACATAATGTCCAATAAAAAACAACTGCTGTATAGCAGAAGTTAAAATGGCGGTCCCGACCGGGGTCGAACCGGCGATCTCCTGCGTGACAGGCAGGCATGTTAACCACTACACCACGGGACCATTTGGTTGCGGGGACAGGATTTGAACCTGCGACCTTCGGGTTATGAGCCCGACGAGCTACCGTGCTGCTCCACCCCGCGACAATATAAATAGCTTGGCGACGTCCTACTCTCACAGGGACAAGGTCCCAACTACCATCAGCGCTAGAGAGCTTAACTTCCGTGTTCGGTATGGGAACGGGTGTGACCTCTCTGCCATCATCACCAAACTATGAAGGCATATTCCTTCAAAACTAGATAACATTTGCTACATATTATATGGTTAAGTCCTCGATCTATTAGTATTCGTCAGCTCCACATGTCACCATGCTTCCACCTCGAACCTATCAACCTGATCATCTTTCAGGGATCTTACTAGCTTACGCTATGGGAAATCTCATCTTGAGGGGGGCTTCATGCTTAGATGCTTTCAGCACTTATCCCTTCCGCACATAGCTACCCAGCTATGCCCTTGGCAGAACAACTGGTACACCAGCGGTGCGTCCATCCCGGTCCTCTCGTACTAAGGACAGCTCCTCTCAAATTTCCTACGCCCACGACGGATAGGGACCGAACTGTCTCACGACGTTCTGAACCCAGCTCGCGTACCGCTTTAATGGGCGAACAGCCCAACCCTTGGGACCGACTACAGCCCCAGGATGCGATGAGCCGACATCGAGGTGCCAAACCTCCCCGTCGATGTGGACTCTTGGGGGAGATAAGCCTGTTATCCCCGGGGTAGCTTTTATCCGTTGAGCGATGGCCCTTCCATGCGGAACCACCGGATCACTAAGCCCGACTTTCGTCCCTGCTCGACTTGTAGGTCTCGCAGTCAAGCTCCCTTATGCCTTTGCACTCTACGAATGATTTCCAACCATTCTGAGGGAACCTTTGGGCGCCTCCGTTACACTTTAGGAGGCGACCGCCCCAGTCAAACTGCCCACCTGACACTGTCTCCCGGGTCGATAAGACCCGTAGGTTAGAATTTCAATACAGTCAGGGCGGTATCCCACCAGCGCCTCCACCGAAGCTAGCGCTCCGGTTTCAATGGCTCCCGCCTATCCTGTACAAACTGTACCAAAATTCAATATCAGGCTACAGTAAAGCTCCACGGGGTCTTTCCGTCCTGTCGCGGGTAACCTGCATCTTCACAGGTACTATAATTTCACCGAGTCTCTGGTTGAGACAGTGCCCAAATCGTTACACCTTTCGTGCGGGTCGGAACTTACCCGACAAGGAATTTCGCTACCTTAGGACCGTTATAGTTACGGCCGCCGTTTACTGGGGCTTCAGTTCAGAGCTTCGCTTACGCTAACCCCTCTCCTTAACCTTCCAGCACCGGGCAGGTGTCACCCCCTATACTTCGCCTTACGGCTTCGCAGAGAGCTGTGTTTTTGCTAAACAGTCGCTTGGGCCTATTCACTGCGGCTTTCCGTTAAGAAAGCACCCCTTCTCCCGAAGTTACGGGGTCATTTTGCCGAGTTCCTTAACCAGAGTTCTCTCGCACACCTTAGGATTCTCTCCTCGCCTACCTGTGTCGGTTTGCGGTACAGGCACCTTTTATCTCGCTAGAAGCTTTTCTTGGCAGCGGGGAATCAAAGACTTCGCTCCATAAGGAGCTTCCCCATCACAGCTCAGCCTTTACGATAAGCGGATTTGCCTACTTATCAGCCTAACTGCTTGGACGTGCACAACCAATCGCACGCTTCTTCTATCCTTCTGCGTCCCTCCATTGCTCAAACGATAAAGAGGTGGTACAGGAATATCAACCTGTTGTCCATCGCCTACGCCTGTCGGCCTCGGCTTAGGTCCTGACTAACCCTGAGCGGACGAGCCTTCCTCAGGAAACCTTAGGCATTCGGTGGACGGGATTCTCACCCGTCTTTCGCTACTCATACCGGCATTCTCACTTCTAAGCACTCCACCAGTCCTTCCGGTCTGACTTCACTGTCCTTAGAACGCTCCCCTACCACTGATACCATTGGTATCAATCCGCAGCTTCGGTGGTGTATTTAGCCCCGGTACATTTTCGGCGCAGAGTCACTCGACTAGTGAGCTATTACGCACTCTTTAAATGGTGGCTGCTTCTAAGCCAACATCCTAGTTGTCTAAGCAACTCCACATCCTTTTCCACTTAATACACACTTTGGGACCTTAGCTGGCGGTCTGGGCTGTTTCCCTTTTGACTACGGATCTTATCACTCGCAGTCTGACTCCTAAGGATAAGTCATTGGCATTCGGAGTTTGACTGAATTCGGTAATCCGATGAGGACCCCTAGTCCAATCAGTGCTCTACCTCCAAGACTCTTACACTTAAGGCTAGCCCTAAAGCTATTTCGGGGAGAACCAGCTATCTCCAGGTTCGATTGGAATTTCTCCGCTACCCACACCTCATCCCCGCACTTTTCAACGTGCGTGGGTTCGGGCCTCCATTCAGTGTTACCTGAACTTCACCCTGGACATGGGTAGATCACCTGGTTTCGGGTCTACGACCACGTACTAAACGCCCTATTCAGACTCGCTTTCGCTGCGGCTCCGCCTCTTCAGCTTAACCTCGCACGGGATCGTAACTCGCCGGTTCATTCTACAAAAGGCACGCCATCACCCGTTAACGGGCTCTGACTATTTGTAGGCACACGGTTTCAGGATCTCTTTCACTCCCCTTCCGGGGTGCTTTTCACCTTTCCCTCACGGTACTGGTTCACTATCGATCACTAGGGAGTATTTAGCCTTGGGAGATGGTCCTCCCAGATTCCGACGGAATTTCACGTGTTCCGCCGTACTCAGGATACATTCAAGAGAGAACGAAGTTTCGACTACGGGGTTGTTACCCTCTACGACGGACCTTTCCAGGTCGCTTCGTCTACCTCGTTCCTTTGTAACTCCGTATAGAATGTCCTACAACCCCAAGAGGCAAGCCTCTTGGTTTGGGCTATGTTCCGTTTCGCTCGCCGCTACTCAGGAAATCGCATTTGCTTTCTCTTCCTCCAGGTACTTAGATGTTTCAGTTCCCTGGGTCTGTCTTCCTTACCCTATGTATTCAGATAAGGATACCATACCATTACGTATGGTGGGTTTCCCCATTCGGAAATCTTCGGATCAAAGCTTACTTACAGCTCCCCGAAGCATATCGGCGTTAGTCCCGTCCTTCATCGACTCCTAGTGTCAAGGCATCCACCGTGCGCCCTTTCTAACTTAACCAAACTAAAAATTAAAAAATATGAGCTACACTGTTATCTAGTTTTCAAAGAACATACCATTTGCTATTTAAAATAGCTTTTTGGTGGAGCCTAGCGGGATCGAACCGCTGACCTCCTGCGTGCAAGGCAGGCGCTCTCCCAGCTGAGCTAAGGCCCCAAAATGTATGGTGGGCCTAAATGGACTCGAACCATCGACCTCACGCTTATCAGGCGTGCGCTCTAACCAGCTG
>NZ_JAVAXU010000023.1:0-8093 GCF_041954965.1 Pantoea sp. BS_8 | reverse complement strand
CATAGTTATGTGAGTGCTGTCAGCTCTTGGCACAGAGCGGACAGGCTGACTGAGTTGAAGGTCCGCTATGAGCGTTAAGCAGTCACTGGAACAGCCAACTAATAATCGCTGATTATCGCCATTGCTTTTCCCTGCATCTACAGCCAGGAAATTCCGCATCACATAATGAACAAACGAAATTACCTTTCCGGAAATACTTCATCTGAAATGACTTAAATGCGACTTTCTTTCACCAGTAAGCCGCAAGACCATTCATTTATTAATCTACTGCCGTACCACTAACATTTTTTTGCTCAATCCATTAAGAGGCTTTGATTTCAGACGTGATGAGATGGTGAAGATTGCAGCCTCGTCCTATATTTCGATGAAGTGATGAATACCTTTGAGGAAATCTTTCATGCTTGCACAACGCACTTTTAAAGCAGCCTTAGCGCTGGTAATAGGTTTCGCCGTTTTTGCTGCACCTGTTTATGCAAATCCCGGCAATGGCAATGGCAATGGCAATGGCAATGGCAGTCACGGTAATAACGGCGCGCACGGAAACAAAGGGCAGGGTTACACACAGTCGAAGAACGAACATGGATATCGTAAGAATGGCAGACAACCCGATCATGTTGAATCTGACATCAACTTTTCCCGTGCACGTGCCCTTGCCATCAAATATGGCCTGGTAGGCTATCAGTCCCTGCCGCCGGGAATCGCTAAAAAAGTTGCGCGTGGTAAACCATTGCCACCGGGTATCGCCAGGAAAAATTTACCAGCATCAATGATAAATGCACTGCCTCATTACCCGGGCTATGAGTGGCGTGCCGTGGGCGATGATTTAGTGCTTATTACGTTAAGCACTGCGGTTGTGACCGCCGTGATTAAGGGTGTGTTCAACTAATCACTGTTCTGCGGCCCGGCTGAAATCAGCCAGAGCCTCAGTTCAGTGATGCATAAGCTAATAACCTGTTCCCTAAAATAAGTTGCATACAAATCAGGTGGTATGTGCTTCCGGCATAAACCGGACGTGAGCGCAGAAAGTTTACGTCCGCTAATCCTGCAAGCCTGTTTTGGTAATGACGGGCTCACTGAGAAGAATGAGGGCACTTATTATCTCGTTTTGCCTTACAGGGTCAGGATCTTCCCTGAACAGCAGACTCAACCTGGCAATGACTTTCGTCCGGCTGACTGATTCAGCATCATAAAAAAGGGCTTCCACCGCTTTACCAATATAAACATGCGGTAGATTGCCACAGTTTCCATCACACATTAACTACCTCACCGCGCACTGAAGGATACAGCCAGATGAGGTTGTGGTTCAGCCCGGCTCTGGCTGCAGGATGGTTATCAGAACGTTTCCCAGTTTGCTTCCGGCGTTCTGACGGCTGGCAGAGGCTTTAACACGGGCGTGGCCACCTTAGCCCCCGGCGTCAACAGTCCGGAAGAAGGCACACGGAAAACGGCAACCGTTTTTTCAAGCTCAAGCGCCTGTTCCTCGAGACTGCTGGCCGCTGCGGATGACTCTTCAACCAGCGCAGCGTTCTGCTGGGTTGTGGTATCCATCTCCGTCATGGCCTGCGCTATCTGGGTAATTCCGCGGTTCTGTTCGTCAGACGCAGCGGCAATTTCGCCCATTATGTCCCTGACCTGCGTCACAGACTTGACGATATCCTCCATCGTTACGCCGGCACGGTTAACCAGTTCAGTCCCGTTACTCACCCGGTCCAGGGACTCACTTATCAGCGCCTCGATTTCTTTCGCAGCAAGCGAACTGCGCTGCGCAAGATTGCGGACTTCACCGGCAACGACCGCGAATCCCCGTCCCTGCTCTCCTGCCCTTGCCGCCTCGACCGCGGCATTGAGCGCCAGGATATTCGTCTGGAAAGCGATGCCGTTAATGACGGAGATGATTTCACCGATTTTACCTGAGCTCTGACTTATTCCGCCCATAGTGCTGATCACGTCACTGATGATTTCCCCGCCGCGGCTGGCATTGTGTGACGCCTCGGTGGCCAGCTGGCTGGCGTGATGAGCATTCTCCGCATTCTGCTTAACGGTGGACGTCAGTTCTTCCATACTGGCAGCGGTTTCAACCACCGCAGCTGACTGCTGCTCTGTGCGTGAGGACAGGTCAGTGTTGCCGGCCGCAATTTCAGATGAGGCGCGGGCAACGTTATTCACGCCGTCCCTTACCCGGGAGATGATGTTACGCAGGCTCTGGTTCATCGCGCCCACGGCAGACATCAGCTCGCCGAGCTCATCGGTACGGGAGGTGGTGATTTCGGAGGTCAGGTCACCTTCAGCAATGCGCTGTGCAGACGAAAGGGTTTCTCTCAGCGGGACGGTGATGCTCCGCGTCATCCGCCAGGCAATCAGAAGGCTGAGAATGATACAGGCAAGGGTTGCAAAGCCAATCTGCCAGAATGCGGTCTGGATAGACTTCGCAGCCAGCTCTGACTGAAAGAACGCAAGGTCCGTTATGGACTGGTTCAGCTTGCCTGCCGCTTCGGTCATTTCAGCTGAGGCCAGGCTTTCAGCCCTCACTGAAAGGAGGTAATTATTTAACTTTGCGGAGCCCGAACTCATTTTCTGCTCAAGGTCCGCCAGTACTGCAGCCAGTGCGCTTTCAGAAATGCCTCTGAGCGGGTTCAGAAGCGGAGAAATTGTGTCACTCACCCCCCTGAATTTATCGAGCGTAGAAGCCTCTGGTTGTCTGATAAATTCCTGGACATAAAATGCCGCCTGCTCTGTTTTGAAACTGACAGAAAGCAGGGAAGCAACAATATCAGCAGGAACGGAAGTCTGGCGGGCGGCCAGTTTTTCAGCCAGTGAG
This sequence comes from Pantoea sp. BS_8, assembly GCF_041954965.1. Taxonomy (NCBI): domain Bacteria; kingdom Pseudomonadati; phylum Pseudomonadota; class Gammaproteobacteria; order Enterobacterales; family Erwiniaceae; genus Pantoea; species Pantoea sp. BS_8. The sequence continues at coordinate 5,275 of NZ_JAVAXU010000023.1, read as the reverse complement.
GCCAGACCCAGCGTATGTACTTCACTCAGCGCCAGCGCAGCCCTGTCACTGCTTTCAAGAAAGGCCTGACGCTTTCCCTGATACTGCGTCAGAATCGTGCTCAGGAGAGAAAGCCTCTCCCCCCCTTCGGCCGACCACGCATATTTACTGAGGCTGGTCCGTAAACCAAAAAGCTGATTCATCGCCTCGCCGTTAAGGTCGATAAATTTTTTCTCGCGGGTGTACTGAAAAAGCGTGCGGTTAAGCCTGGCTTTTGCCAGCGTGTCCAGCATCTGAACGGTGACGTCACGCTTGTCCGAGTTTTCCTGAATGCTTAAAAAGCAGCGAAGCGCCAGCGCCGATATGATAACAGAGGCAAGTATGACCAGCGTAAAGCCCAGCCCCAGTTTACCGCCTATTTTTAAGCTCGTAACTTTTTTTATAATATTCATTTAATTCACCCCAGTATTGAATAATGCCCTGAGCCATATATCACCTCAGGGTTCAACTGTTTATCGGCCAAAAAGATGTAATCGTTATGCCTGTTTTGGTCGTCAGTATAAAAATAATGACTTTTATTGACGTAAGTCACTTAACGGCCCCTTTCTCTTTAATGCCTGAGGATAATGGGGTGAATTATTCTTAAGGTAATCGTCTGGCACCTAACCTTTTTAGGCGATGTGGTATTCATAAATTATCCTGAATTATTTTTAACTCAATTTCAGTAAACTTAACTCAACCGGTAGAGACGTGAAGGCCTGTCAGGTCAGCGGCAGACAATTATATAAACATGCAGGTATGGCATTCTGCAGCAGCATACGTCAGTAAAAATTCAGAACTGAGTCGCATCTTTATGCAGCAAGAGATAAATCATTATTCACTTTCGAAAAACTGTCGTTCCGGCGTGAAATTTTTTGCGGGACGGGTAAGGATGCTGCAGTCGGATTACCATCTGCCGCCTCGCTTGTGAAATATTTTTTCAGAACATAATTTTGGAGTGCAGTTGCCTGCTGGCTCCTGCCGCTAAAGAAGCCTGGAGCCGTGAATTTGGTTCGACCCCGCTCTGAGGCGAGGGGCTCTTTTTTCACTGACCGGATTTTCGTTATGAGCATTTTATGAAGTCGCTTACGGAGCACCACTCAACCCCGGGAAAAACGCCTTCGCATCCATTATCCCGCATTTAATAACCGGATGAATTAATAAACCCGGAGGCTTCAGTAAAACATGCCCGCAAGTTTTCTTCATTTAAAAGGCATTAACCTTTCGCTGTGACAGTTTAAAACTCCGGGTTTACTTTAAAGAAATAAATAGCCATGACGATAACCTGTAACAGACAGCCCCTTAACCATAAAGGTGATAATAATAAAAGAGCAACACAGAACCATTGATACGGGGCCACCCTGCCCCTTTTTTAAAGTATTTCATTTCTTCTCTCTCAGAAAACATTTATTTCATACGCTTTAATAACAGCATGTAGCGAAAGGCATGCTGCAGATCAAATCGCTTTTTTCGACGAAAGTTTTTTGAGCATACACAGCCAATTGTTGTCCGACAGTCAACACCTCCGTAATCATCACAGTGAGTGATGATTTTGCAAAATCCAGACTGAGGAAATAACTGTGTCACAACGAGATGAAGGCAGGGCACGCGTCACTATCAGAGAAGCCGCACTGCATTTTGTTCTGGCAGAAAAGGACATAAATATTCATTCCCTTCTGGATGAACCCGGGCTTAAGGCAACAGGCAACTGCCGTGACGAAAGCCTGAGTAAAATCGCAGAAGCCATAGCGTGGCTGGGAGAGTTTATTCCTTCCGGCCTTTCGGCAAGGCCCGAACCTTACCTATACATCCTCACAGGACTGAGTGAGTAAAGGCTCTTTTAAAAAAAGCAAAATCAGGTTCTGATAAGAAGATGACAGGCGAAATCACCTCACCGGGCTCAGGCGGCTCTATCCCCGATCGTGATAAAAAATTAATACAGTTGACCAGCCCCGCCTTTTAAGGGGCTCGGTTTTAGCAACGTCCGCTTCTGGCACAAAGCGGACAAAGTAACTAAGTTGAAGGTCCGCTATGAGCGAGGAGCGGACATCGTGTTTAAGGTAATATCGCCTAACTCAAATGACCGCTAGAAACCTAATGTTCAAGTAGATGTGTAGCAATTCCCCATCTGAGCGCCATGCATTTTCCATCCAAAAAATCGAAAACGGAGTAACTCGCATTGGGGTGAGCGTACCGGGTAAAGTTATCGATAGTCCCTTCTTTAAGTATTGCCAGCACTCCCTGACTGACATGCCCATGCGTCACGATACACACGCACAGATGTTCTTTGGTGCCTTGCAGATTTTGTAAGAAACTTATTACTCGTTGAGTTGCCTGTGCTAATGACTCTCCCTCTGGCGGACAATAATCTGCATCAAATTTGAATAACGCATTTGCATCTTTCAGATGGTGTTGAATGAGCTGTGCCGTTGACATGCCTTCAAACTGACCAAATGCCTGTTCTTTAAGAGCAGTTTCAGCTACCAGTGAGCAACCAAAGTACTCAGACAGGCTCTGTCCCATTTGCCAGGTACGACCAAGTGGAGAAGCGTAAACACGTTCAACCTGGTAATCACTCGCGTCAAATGCTGCCAGTAAGGCTGATGTTTGGCGCTGCCCCCGGTGAGTCAACGTACTATCGCTCTGCCCCTGAATAAGACCTCTCGCATTCCACTCTGTTTCTGCGTGTCGAACAAGAATCACTTTCATCGTTAGTGGACCATGCATGTTGTTGATTTAAACGTCCTGTAACAAACATACCAGCCAGCTGTAGCGGAATGCTTTCTGTTTCGAACGAAAATCATGAAAAAATTTAGCTGAATACAAACCGGGATGGCCTGTCTCACGAGGGATGCATCGAACATAGATAATGTCCGCTTTTGGCACAAAGCGGACGATCTAACTTAGCTGAAGGTCCGCTGAGAGCATGAAGCGGACATAGCTTACATCCCTGAGAACAGGTAAATCATGCTCTACCGAAATCCGGCTTTAAGATTCAGTAAGTGCTCTGTATCAGGCAGATTGATTGATCAGATTTAAAGGTTTACTGATTTATGTGCCATGCTGTCCTTTCGTTTCCCAATTCTGGCACATATGAATAACAATGATGAACGGTCCCGTAAGATATGTACTGCCATCGGTAAAGCCGTGCTGAAACTGCTTGATGGGCAGAGTAATTTTTCACAGACAGAACTTGCTGAACTGCTTGAGGAGTGGTCGAAGAAGGAAAATGATTCATACCTGTCCGGTGTCTACAGCGCGGCAGCTGAATTCATCAGGTCCGGAACATTGCCTTAATAAATAAAAAGCTACCCACGGCTCCGGTTTGCCAGCCCTGCTGGCACTACCGCCCCGCTGTCAGCTGAAAGTTCGGACTTTTCACACACTGTTGCGGTAAGGCATTACGCTACGCTGTCTGTGGCTGAATGATATCCGTCTGCCGCATTTTTGGGCTTTTCATCCTCTCCCGGCCTTTGATTCCGTTACGCACCGCACGGCTTCAGCGTAGATTTTTTTCCGGCCGTCCACGGCGTGAGCTTCGCCCAGCCTGAGTTGCGCCAGAATATTTTCCCTGTCCAGAGGCTTTCCTGTCGCGATTAACCGTGAAACCGCATGGCCAATTACCTCATGAATGCCGTCTTTACTGTCTTCCTGTCCGGAATTCAAAAAACCTCCTCATATTTCAACACTGTCGGGCTTCTTCAGAGGCCTCTCCGGGAACTGTACTGCTTGTGGCCAGAAGTACGGGTATCTGAAACTGAAAATATTGCAAAATGCATGCCCGTTGTCTTAAGAAAAATTTTCAGCGGGTCATGATGAGTAAGGGGGGGGCATTAAAGGTATGTTCAGTGTTAGGCGGAGCTGGCAGCAGTATTGGTTCCTGTATATCGCTGAAGCGTAGTGCAGAGATCTGTAATGCCATGATATCCGGACATCTGACTTTCAGATATATCTGGTAATGGCACAAAGCGGACAGGCTGACTGAGATGAAGGTTCGCTTTGAGCGAAAAGCGGACGCGCGCAGTTAGTCGAGAGTAGCTGAAGAATTTGCGAATGAGGCCGTATATTCATTTGCAGAGAACAGGTCAGGTCACTCGCGATCGTTGCGCCTGTTGCCGTAAAGGCTGTATTCAGGCAACCTGCGCTTTCCCATACCCATTCTGCTCATTCTCACGTGATCCTGCGGACACTCTCTTTCAGGGCATTCGTGCCGCTCTTTTTCACGGTTTCCTACCCCTGAGTGACTGGCCGCATGAAGCTCCGTTCATAACTTATGATGCTTCGATTAACCTGTTCAGTTGCAAAGACAGAAAGGCATTCAGGATCTCTCTTCATTTCTTCACGGTACGCTTCATATGCCGCAAGGCTGGGAAAACTAAAAAGAGCATAGGCCAGATTGTTCGCTCCCTCGTGAGGCAGGTAATAACCGTGATGACTTCCCCCCATACGGTTCACAATAGGAATCCATGCCCGCGCGTAAGACTCAAACTCATCCAGCTTATAGGGATCTATGACGTACTTTAGAAAACAGGTGACCATATCAGTGATGCCTTAAGATAAGAGGGTGATTAGGGATAAGATTACTGACCCCTATAAAACGTGCAAAAACCACGATGTTTTATCACAAGACCACTGTTGCGTCCTTACCTGGTGCCATGACAACGTGAAGTTAAGGAAGCTCTGTGTACATAAAACACTTACCCTCTCATTAAAACAGTGATATGAGCAACGTCCGCTCCTGGCACAAAGCGGACGTTTAAATCTGAGTTAACCCCGGCAGTGATAGCCGTATTCAGAATGCCGCTTCAGCGGCATGAAGGCGCCAGATGAAGTAAAAGATGGCACAGAAGCTGAACGGCGCCGTACGCCCGGCGTAGCCGGTTACAGACGTATAATTCGTGCTATACCCTACCTTTCCCTGAACAGCCCTGCGGGTTTTCAGCAGTGAAGAAGCTTATGTAACCCCTTTTAACCCCGGTGAGCGGTCTTCACGGCGCCTGCGACGTGAAGGGCGTGATTTCCGCGGCCTTGGCGTCGGCAGCCTGCTGCTGACGCTTAGGGGGGTGATCATCAAAAATTTCAGCGACGGATGCGGAACTTAACACGGTAGCTGTTTAGCCATACCCGCTTACCGCAGCACGAAAGCCACTGTACGCCGTCGGAGTGGTCACGACAAGGCGCAGCCGCAGTCGGGGCGTATCTCCGCGTTAGCAGGCCGTAAGGGCCGCTTACGGGCGTGTTCACTGTACCCTGCAGC
>NZ_JAVAXU010000022.1:0-25533 GCF_041954965.1 Pantoea sp. BS_8 | reverse complement strand
ACTAACCTTCAAATCCGGGTTGGGGGGAAAGTGTTTTTTCAATTCTGGAGTATGATTAATGAGTGCGGAATTATTATGTTTTTAATTTTCTGTAAAAAAAATGTTCCTGGCATCAGTGCTGTCAATCTTATTTTCAGCGGTGTTTACTCTAGTCTGGTAGTGATAGTTGACGTACCCTGTAAGTGCGTTTGAATCTAATGTTTTTTTGGCAGTATTATCCTACACGTGTTGTAGTAAAACGCTTTGTTTAGACCGTAGTTAAGAGGCTACAAGCCTGCTTTTTCCTTGGTTTAAGGCCATTTGAGTTAGGGGCAGTATAATCTCCTATGAGTTGCCGCTACGGCGAGATACTTAAAAATAATTGCAGATAAGTGCGCATCAATCTAGACGACACTCAAAAGTACGAGTATTATCGGCACAGTATTAAGCTATATTGAACTGCCCAATTAATGGCCAGTCAATTTGCTATTTCCTCTAAATAGACTTAAGTTAACATAATGAATATAAAAAATTTTTTATTTTTAGTGGTTCTTGTGCCTTGGGCCGCCAATGCCGGAACTATGAGTGCAATTTTTTCTGATACCATTACGAATATTTTTATCTTTATAAATATAGTTTTAACAATTTTCTTTGCATTTATACGCTTTGATAGATTTTCTGTGGTTCATGGGCCTGAAGTACTCACCACCATTGGAATTCTCGGATGTTTTGTAGGAATTGCTTCTTCTTTATTACATTTTGATGCTTCGAATGTTTCTGAAAGCGTTCCACATTTACTTGAGGGTGTAAAAACGGCGTTTCTGGCTTCGCTTAGCGGTGTATTTGGCTCTCTTGTTATTCGGGCGAGACATTATTTTCAAAAAAAACCAATACAGCAAAGTTCTGGTGCTCCCAAAGCGGCAACTCTGGATGATGTAGTTTCAGCGACACAAGAGCTGCAGCGGAGTTTGTCAGGCAACGCAGAAGGTAGTCTCCTTTCACAGCTTAAATTGATTCGTCAGGAGCAAAGTGACGAATTACTTGCCTTAAGGAAATCCTTTGAGAGTTTTTCCGAGAAAATGGCTAAAGATAGTTCAGAAACATTGATTGAGGCTCTTAAGGGAGTTATTAAAGACTTCAATGAAAAAATTGGTGAGCAATTTGGTGAGAATTTTAAACATTTAAATGCGGGTGTTGAGAAACTAGTTGTCTGGCAGCAGCAATACAAAGAAGAATTAGACAAGCTCCAAATATTACAAAAATCTTCTGCAGATGATTTAAATAATGCCTCAGCAGGTTTAGCCTTGTTTATCGACAGGGCATCTAATTTTGCTGATACAGCAGAAGCTTTAGAGATAACTCTTAAAGGCCTCGCTTATCAACATGAGCAAATTGAAAATTCTCAGGCCTCATTGACAGAGGTCTTGTTGCAGATGAAAGGTGTCATCCCACAATTTTCTCAGAAAATTGATGAAATGGCAGACTCAATGTCAAAAGGCGTAGCGAAAGTACAGAATGAGATTAATGAAATAATGAAAGGTTTTGGCGTTCAGGTACAATCTACGTCTTCAGAAATGAAGCAACTTTTAACTGAGACGCTTCGTAAGTCGCAAAATGAATTCAATGAAAGCCTTAAAGATTCGATGGATTCAGTCCGTCAAAGTGTTATTACTCTTGATAAAGGTTTACAAGAGGAACTGACGAAAAGCCTTGAGTCGCTTGGCCGTCAGCTGGCATCTCTATCAGAGAAGTTTGTATCTGATTATACTCCTTTAACCGAACGCTTGCGCGAAGTAGTGCAAATAGCTGCTGTTAAGTGAGATGAGTATGGATTTTGAACAAAGTAATCAGTCTTATTGGATACCATTAGCAGATCTCATGACAGGTTTGATGATGGTATTTATGTTATTAACAGCTGCTTTCATGCTTCGTGTGGAACAAACAACGACATTGGTTGTAAAAGAATATGAGATGACTAAACAGGATATGTTGCTCGCTTTGCAAAAAGAGTTTTCAAAGGATTTAAAACAATGGAATGCTGAGATTTTGGGAGACATGACAATTCGTTTTAATGATCCCTCTGTACTTTTTGCAACAGGATCATCAGATCTTCGTCCACGCTTTAAACAAGTGCTTAGCGAGTTCTTTCCACGCTATATCGCTCTTTTGAATTCTAAGACGTTTAAGAATGCGGTAAAGGAAATTCGTATTGAAGGACATACAAGCTCGTTCTGGGGTGTTGCCATTGATGAAAAACAAGCTTATTTTAAGAATATGGAATTATCTCAAGCAAGGACAAGAAGTGCTCTTGAGTATCTGATGTCCTTGCCAAAAGTAAAAAAAGATGAAAAATGGCTTGTGCAACATATGACTGCTAATGGGCTTTCCTCTTCTCACCCTCTTTCAGAAAACGGTGCTGAAGCAGCAAATCAGCGCGTTGAATTTCGCATTGTAACAAATGCGAGCGAAAAAATGGATTTAATTGCAGAAAAATTATCAAAAAAATGAGCTTTAAACTTCCTGACTTTTTAACCTGGTCGCTTTTAAATTCATTGCGTGAAATAATGAAAGCACCTCTTGCAGAAAAATTTACACAAAATTCTGATTTTGTGCCGATTGATTTCCCTCTAATTGAGCGCCTACGGAGTGTTGGTATAGATGTCAATTTCGATGAGGTTCATGTAGAGGAAGATGGTACTCTAAATTACAATAACCAAAGAGTACTACTTTATATTCGAGATGTGCCTACTATAGGCGATAATACTAACATGCCAAAATATCATCTCGCTTTCTGTCGGACCCTTGAAACAAAAAATAAAGAAAATCGTTTTGATCGGTATGTGGTGGCAAATAGTGATACAGGCGATTTTCAGGTTAATGTTTTAGGAGGCGGGGTTCAAAGTCAATCAGTACGGTTGAATGTTTGCCAAAACTGCCTTGATAAAATCATGTGGAAAGATTTTAATATTCAAGGGATGTCCAAAGTCGTACGGCAACGGCTTGTCTCAGAGTTCTCTTTAGCTGATTTTTTTGAAAAATACCCCAGAGATATTATTTCGATAAAACCAGCCCACACATCATCTACTGCACCATTAAATATCTATAGTAAAGACTGGCGTGAAATATCAAAAAATATAAGGCAATGGCGAGATTATAAATGTGAGGGGTGTGAAGTTAAACTTGCTGGCAATAAGTCACGATACCTCCATGTTCATCATCGTAATGGTCTAAAATACGATAATAATATCTCAAATCTTGAAGTTCTTTGTATTGCATGTCATTCAAAAAAACCAAACCATCAACATATAAAAACGCTACCTGAATACAATGAATATATGAGTTTTAGTTTTATTGATAAGGATTAATATTTATCACCACTCCAATTAATTTTGTCCATGTTATTATGCAAGGATAAATTTTTACATAAAGCTGCACCATTATTATCAATATGTCTCATTTTTTATAAAGTTATGGTTTTTTATACTGAGTAAATGTTTCTAAGTCATATCTTTATCGATGATATTAGTTGAAAATGATATGGCTTAGTTTTAAACATAAATGACTTTTTTAGGTTTTTTAAGTTATTGAATATAGGGCATTCCTACTTTCTGACTTATTCTTTTGAGCAGGTTATAGGTTAGTTTTTAAAGTAGATGAAACTTCACTCTGTTTTTTGGTCGTTTCTTTATTCCAAGGTAAATAATAAAGATAGGACAAGTCATCTAATATAAAGTTTATATAGTCGCCAGTGTTGCTTTTTACTGGAGGTAGTTCGCTAAAAATAAAAATGTTAAGTGGTTTTGATTGCGATGCTAGTTTTTCCAGTTTGCTTCGTGATGTTCTCTCATATGCTGATGTGTCAACAAGCCGGGATGGTATGAAAAATGTGGGTTTACATTTTAAGTTACCTACCCGCATTTCACTATTAAATCTAACCAGATAGTAGTTATCATTACGATTAAGCCATGCTTTTCCATAAAAAATTCTCGGCTCATCAAGATATTCATTGATATCTTTTTTATCACAGACTTTAATAAAGAAATCTTTTACATGTATTTTACCCTCGGTTGTGTTTATAAAAAAAATCTCACCTTCCATAAAAGCGTTTACTAAACCAGAAAGTCGCTTTCTCGAATGTCTGTGTTTTGCGGCTTCATCATTATCAATTAGGGACGAGCTTCCTGAGCGTTTAGTAGTTGACTCTTCATTTTCATCTGTTAGCTCGCGGGTATTAATTTTTTTAGGTGGAGCTAAATCAATATCCACAACATCATCAATAATGAATGGCAATGCTTCAGGATCTTGTTGAGTTAACTTTATGTAACGAATGTTTTTATCAGATTCTGCTTCAAGTCTACAATCAATACTATGTTCGGATACGAATTTAAAGTAAGGCTCACGCTTTCGAAGGCCTCTGGGTTTATCTAAATTAGCGCAAGTCACTTGCGCATTGCAGTTTGGTTCAGGACATTTAAAATTGTGTTTGGATGGCAGATTTCCTCGAGCATGAAGTTTATCGGCTTCATCAGCAGTGACATTTCTTTTTAAATCATTGCTATATGCTTTTTCCAGTTTCATTATTCCACCTTTAGGATGATTAATTGTTAGGGCCTTTTTTTAAATTATTTCATGAATTTTTTGTTTTGGCTGAGTTTGACATTTTTTGAATTGTTCCTTTAAGTTTTATTTTAATGATATTATTGTATTCAAAAGAATGCTTTATTTCGATACTGTTTAATTAAACATGTAGCATTTTGGAGCAGCAATCGTGGAAAAAAAACTTACCTGGAACCAAACATTACGATTTCGTTTACTTGAGATAGTACTTCAGTGGGAGGGGCGTCTTACTACTAATCACTTATGTACCGCTTTCGATATCGGTCGTCAGCAAGCATCCAGAGATATCAACCGTTATATCAAAGACTATTGCCCTAAAGGAATTGAGTATGATGCAAGGCTAAAAGGGTACAAAACAAAGGAATCCTTCTCCCCTCGCTTTAGCGAGGGAAAAGTAGATGAATACCTCGCACTTTTACACCAAGAAAAACAATTTGAGCGTCAATCACATGATCCTTTGATAGTCCTTCCCTTGATGGGACTTGGTTACGGTCACATCGAAATATTGGATGTTCCTTCTCGCCGTATAGATCCTCTGATAGTAAGAAAGCTAGTCCAGGCCGCTCGTGATCGTCTGCGTGTAGATGTTGAGTACGTTTCATTGAGTTCTGGAGAACTTAGTGGTCGAAATATTGTACCTCACACATTGATTTATGATGGTATTCGCTGGCATGTTCGTGCATTTTGTGAAAAAAAAGGTGAATATTTAGATTTTGTAATGAGCCGTTTTCGCGGTGTACCCGAATTGCTTGATAGTTCCAGATATGGCAGAGAAGAAGACTTGGAATGGAATAAAAACGTTACTGCTATAGTTTTTCCAAATCCTGCATTAAGCTCTGTACAGAAAGATATCATAGCCAATGATTATGCTATGGATAAAGGTAAGCTTTTAATTTGCCAACGCATCCCCCTTATGCATTATGCATTAGAACGACTACAGGTCAGTTACGGTGGTGATCATGACGAGAATCCAATGCAGCATCCTCTTGTTTTAAAGAATCGTAAGGAATTGATTAGTAAGGGATGTAGCTTCAAACTTACTAGTGCAGATCTACCGAAAGTGTAGAGTTTGATGAATTGAAATTCTCCCTATTTGAATAGATCATCTACCCAGAACTTTTCAGGATATAAATAGTTTGAGAGAAATCCAGCTTGCTCCCAACTCTGCAGGAGCAAGCCTCATCAACCCTTACTACTCAGTCAGCCCAATCGCCTTCATCACCCGTTTTCTCTGCTGCACGGACAGCGAAGCCAGATCCTTAATCGATCCCACCCGCGTCCCGTTTATCACGTCCCTGGGTTTGAAGCTGATAATAATCTGGCACCAGGTGACCTTCACATCCAGTTGCACACCAATCGGAAAACCCGCTTCTTTTAGCCAGCAGCCCTTCAGCGTAATCGCTGGAACGCGGCGATAATTTGGAGTGCGGGTCACATAACCCACGGTCGCATAGCGCTGGGTATAGTTTGGTGCTTTAGGTTCTTTATGGCCTGAAATACAATCGAAGGCAGTCATGATTACTATTCCTTATAAATAGTGATTGTGATCAGCGATGCGGATGTGTTGCCCCACATTCGTATCGCGCTAAATGACCGGAATATTTAATCAGGCAGGCGAAAACGCAGCGAGAGTGAAAATAGCAAACTGCGAAAACGTACGCAGAAATTTCACGCAAATCGCAACGTAATCCATCATTTTTAGTGGCAGATCTAAATTCTGATAATGGCGAAAAGAAAGGGGAAATACCCGACCATTTCACGCGTCCTCAGCGTCAATCCGTTGTCCTGTTGCCCTGGCCTAAACCGCCTCCGGGACTTTCACCGCGTCACCAAACCCTGACCCCGAAATCCTTTATCAGCCACTCGCACTCTCCTGGGATCTCCATAACAATCTCCACATTGGCACTGTTAACGCCTTAGCTAGCCACAGGATCAGGCGCTTCCGCTGGTGATGCGTAATCTGATGATCGCCGAGCCGTTCGTGACCGTTGCCTCACCGCAATACTTACTGATGCCAGCTTGCTGACCGGCAGCAACGACTGGGCTTATGAGAACAATAAGGAACGTCCCTTTTTCAACATTCCCAAATCGCTTGAAGACAGGTGCTGAAACACAACCCGAAACGGCGCTTTATATCATGTTATAAGATCGTATAAATTTTTTGCTGGAAACCAACTATCTTAAGGAAAGCCGAATGATTGAGGGTGAATGCTGGCCTTGAGCTTCCGCGTTAGGGCTAAAACATTCTGGCGGTTTTCAGATAAAAACAGACGAGCATTCGACGAAATCAAAAGGATGTAGTGCTCGTTGTAACCGAAGATAAACCAAAACCAACCATCAAGGCCTCCTCACGATGAAAGTCATTCTGGTCAGACACGCGGAAACGGAGTGGAATATACGGGGCATCATTCAGGGGCATTGCGACAGCGCAGTGAGCGAACGTGGCAGACGTGAAACGGCTGCATTAGTGGCCGCACTGGCAAAAGAAGATCATGTCGTTGAGCATGTTTATGCCTCTCCACTAGGGCGAGCATGGCAAATGGCTCAAACCCTGGCTCAACGCTTCGCCTGTCCAGTGATTGCGGAGTCTGCACTCAAGGAACAGGCATTTGGTATGTTTGAGGAAATGAATATGGCCTCACTCGCGTCTGACTATCCTGATGAAGCTGAGGCGTTATTTTCATCACATGCTGATTATTGCCCTCCAGGTGGCGAATCGCTTGCGCAGGCAACGCACAGAATGCTGCGGTTTTTACATTGTCTTGCGGACGAGCAAAAACGCCAGACTGTTTGCCTCGTTTCCCATGGGCACATCATTCAGGGAACGCTTGCCATGCTTAACGAGAGAAACCTTGTTAATTTTGCCCGCTATGCTCAACCCAACGCGAGTTACTCCACATTTGAGCTGATTGATGGGCGCTGTACTGCGCTTAAATGGGGCATCGCCTCACATTTGCTTCAGTGTTAACTCCGCGGTTTGTGCTATCGCTATGTGGCGGATTCTGTGTCCGCGAGGATGAATGAGTTCTCTGAACGCACTTATCGCAGCGACACCAAAAACCCCACCGCCACCAACGCATAAAACCCCGTACAAATCACATCAAAACTGCGCCGCGCCCGATTGAGATACGTCTCCGCCGTTTGCGAAGCAAAATCCACGCATACAACCCAAATATCATCACGCCGGTTAGCGCGCAGATAGCAACCAGAACATAGCCCTGCCACTGTGGGGCACCGCGGGTCAGGCCTACGCTGGTGACCGTGAACCGGGTCAGGGCGGCTTTGGGATTCGTAAGGTGCAATCCCAGCCCTTGCAGATAGTAGCCGCGTAAACGCGTGTGAGAACGGGCGGGACGTGCCGCCAGGTCGCCAGGGCGAAAGGCGTTGCGCAGGGCTTTTGACGCCAGCCAGAGTAAACAGGCCGCGCCGGGCAGTTTTAGCCAGAAAATAAAACCGTGGAAAGAAACCAAAATCGCAGAGATGCCAAAGGCAGTAAGCAAACCCCGGCACTGGGAACCTGAGATGACGCCGGTTGCCAGCACCAGCCCGGCCTGACGGCCGCAGTAGCGATGGGCAGATTGCCCGGTCCGGGCGAGGCGGTGCCAATGGTGTAAACCAGTGAGGTAGCTAAAAACTTAGCGGGGTTGCACAGGGGCAACCCCATTGAACCGCTAATGGCTCTGCTTACTCTCTTCGTCTTTATGCTTCTTCGCCAGGTAATGTCCTGCCGCGCAGCCCGCCACGGCACCGGCAACCGCATGGTGTTTAAGGTGCCCGGCTACGCCGCCGACCAACGCGCCTTTCAGGCAGCCTTCTGCCTGTGCCTGAGAGGCAACCGACATTAACAGGCCAAGCGTGACCACAAAAAGGGGAAGTTTACGCATCGTTTCTTAATCCTTATCGGGAGTGCTGTGTTTACGCTGCGACAATAACCGTAATGAAGCATGAGTGGGCAAAAAAGTGCAGGGCTGTTGTACGACGGTTGTAAAAAAAGTGGATAGACCCGATGGCAAAGGTCTGGCACAACGTGTGCCTGCGATAACTGGGGTTTGCGCAGGCAACACCGGGTTCAGGGCTTGCGCATAATCCGTTGGCCATATTCATCAGTGCCCGCCGCGCGCCAGCCGTGTTTTTCATAAAAACGTTCAGCAGGGGAACCTGTGTCGGTGGTCAACATCATCGACCGGGCCTGTTGTTGTCTGAACCAGTCGGTGATGTTTTCAAGCAGTTGGCTACCTATCCCGAGCCGCTGAAACGCGGGCTTGATAAACAGGCCACCGATTAACGGATCGGGCGCATAAATACCCAGCCCGTAACCGACGTACTCGTCATCGACGTTGGCGATCCAGCCACCGCCCTGGCGGATATCGTCAAGCGCCTGCTCACGCTGCAGATAGCGGATCTGGTGAGCATGCAGCCGGTTTTCCGTCACCGAGAAGCGGATTTCATACATCTCTTTCAGATGCCGCTCGGCCAGTTTTTCGTAGGTAATATGCATAGTGCCTCGCAAATCATCATTGAACCGTTGATGTCATGACCTTACCGGTTTACGCCTGAACAGCATCTCAACGCGCCGGGGCGATCGCGCGCCGGTGAGGCTGACGGCAGGTTAACGCCATTCTTTGACGTTCATCACAGCCTGCGCTTTTTGCGACGCTATCACCTCGCTTCCCGGAGAAAAAATGTAATAAATACCGCGTGATCAATTCAATTATCGGGACGCAAAATGAAGAAAAAATTAACCTGTTTATCTCTGGTGGCCGGAAGCCTGCTGATGGGATATGGACCCGCACTGCTTGCCGCACCGTTACCGCAAACCCCGGATACTCACATCCCCGTGAGCCGCTATATCACCGCGCTGAATCCCGATCACTCCATTACCTTTCGCCTGTTTGCGCCCGCCGCGAAGCAGGTTGCTGTGGTCACGGGGGCCACGCCGCTGAGTCAGCAGTCCCATGATATGAAAAAGGACAGTGCCGGCATCTGGTCGTGGACCAGCGAGCCGCTGAAGCCCGATTTATATGAGTACTATTTTGATGTGGATGGTTTCCGCACGCCGGATACCGGCAGCCGCTTTACCAAACCGCAGCGCCAGGTGAACACCAGTATGATTCTGGTGCCGGGCAGCATTCTGGATGAGCGTAACGTGGCGCACGGCGATGTGCTGACGCTGACGTATCATTCCACCGCACTGAAATCCGAACGTCAGGTCTTTGTCTGGGCACCGCCGGGCTATAAGGCAGACGGCAAACCGTTACCGGTGCTCTACTTCTATCACGGTTTTGGCGATACCGGGCTGTCCGCCATCTCGCAGCTCCGCCTGCCGCAGATTATGGACAACCTGCTGGCCGAAGGCAAAATCACGCCGATGCTGGTTGTGGTGCCCGATACCGAAACGGACATCGTGCAGGCCATTCCTGAAAACTTTCCCCCAGCCGACCGCCGCAAAGACTTTTATCCCCTCAATGCCGCCGCCGCCGATAAGGAACTGATGCAGGACATTATCCCGCTGGTGGAAAAGCGCTTTACCGTCAGTCGCAAACCGGCAGACCGGGCGATTGCCGGACTGTCTCAGGGCGGCTATCAGGCGCTGGTGTCAGGCATGACGCACCTGAACGACTTTGGCTGGCTGGCCAGCTTTAGCGGCGTGACCACCAGTACGGTGCCGAATGAGGCTGTGACACGCCAGCTGAGTCAGGCGCAGGCGGTGAATAAGCAGCTGAAAAACGTTACGCTGGCGGTGGGCGATAAAGATATCGTGACCGGCAAAGACATTGCCGGACTCAAAGCCGAGCTGGAAAAGCAGGGCGTAAAATTCCATTACACTCAATATCCGGGGTTGGGGCATGAGATGGATGTCTGGCGACCTGCGTATATCGAATTTGTGCAGCAGGTATTTAAACCGCAGCAGCCATAGTCAGGCCCCGATCCCTTCCTGTGACGGTGATTCAGGGCAGCATTTACGGAATCACCGTTATTCACAGCATTCTTCCCCGGCGACGCTAAACAACGTCGCTAAAATAGCCTGCACATTCTTTAAAAAGCGTTTTTATTTATTTCTTCAGCTTGCCGTGTCAGGTAAGTAAAAAAACACTGCCTACGTCGACAGTAAATGCTGCAAACGCCGTGTGGGAAAAACCTGCGTCGGCCATTTTTCAAAATGACCGGTATTGATGTATTTAAGTTACCCGTTAACCGGATGCGGCAATATTATCCTTTTTATTTTTTCTCACTGTCTCCATTTTTCACTGGTCTGCAATGCTTAATTCTTAGCACGCGAAGGATACAGGCGCGTTGAGCTGCGGGCAGGAAATGGGGCCAATACCTTATGCAGCAGGCGTTGTAAAAGGCTTCGCAATCCGGGCCAGCATAAAATAAAGATTTTAATTCCTGAAACCTTATTAAATAACAAGGGATTAACGATCAATCTTTTAATTTTGATAGGTTAAATCATAGCTTAACCCGATAAATAACATTTGATTGATAGTCTGTAGCGATCAATAATCAGGCTACTTCATCGCGTTGAATCAGAGCATGGGAATGGAAATCCACAATCTCGATAATAACAACCGTGCCTGGTGGTTCATTGCTGAACCTGTCGTTAACAACGCGTCGACATTAATTGCTGTAGAAGTTTTGACGCGATTCGCCGCACCGGGAACCCCCTGTTTTCATATTGCGAAATTAAATAAACAACAGAAAATAAAGCTGTTACGAGAACAACTTTCTTTAATCGATAAGAAGCGTCATTTTTTTGAAGAAAACCAGTTGCTGTGTTCTGTAAATGTCGATCTGGAAATGGCTTTTGCGCTGCTGGAAGAACGGGATATTGTTGAGCTCGCCACAGCGCACTCTTTTCTTCGCATTGAAGTCGCGGAACACTTTCCCGATCTTGCGCAGGGATTAAATAATCCCTTACTCCGGGAACTACATAATAAATACACGTTATGGCTGGATGATTTTGGCAGTGCGGCTTCCCACTTTCCCTGTTTACAGCGTGGAATGTATGAAGCCGTGAAAATGGATAAGCATTTTTTCTGGCGGCATCAAAACAGCCCCGTCTGGCAAGCCACGCTGGCGGAAATTAAACACTATTGTGAATTTATTATTGTAGAAGGCGTCGAAACGGCGCAACACTTCGAATTCGCCAGACCGCACGCTGCGGCATTTCAGGGCTATCTGTTTGAGGCGTTTTTATTCGATACGCTCGCGTAAGCGCTCAGCGATAATTCATACCGGGCTTTCTTTCTTCAGTAAGAAAGGCCCGCATAATGCGTTGGCCAGACAGCCTGATGCTGTCAAAGAAAAACCGTGCCCTGCGATTTACGGCAGTCGCGTGGGCTACAACCGAACCAGCGGCGAAAGGCGCGTGAGAAGGCGCTGACTTCAGAATAGCCCAACAGCAAGGCCATTTCAGAGACCGACAGATGGTGTTGTTTCAGGTAATGCGTCGCCATCTCTTTGCGTACGCTGTCGACCAGGGCGGAAAAACTGGTTTGTTCATCGCGCAGTCGCCGCTGTAACGACCAGGCAGACAGTCCCTGTTTTTCGGCGATAATGTCCAGTGAGGGTTCGCCATTGAGTAGCTGAAGGTGAATGTCGGTGCGGGTTTGATTAACGGTATCCTGAATGATGACGGGCGGGCTGAGCCGACGGATCGCATCCTGCATCACCAGCAGCAGCATGGGATCGTGATCCGGCATTTTGCGGCCCAGATCCGTTTTAGCGATGATCATCGAGTTAAACGGCTGATCGAAATAGACCGGCGCATCAAACACTTTACAGTGTTCGTGCCAGTGCTCAGGGCGCGGATGCTCGAAATGTACTTCACGCGGTGCCCAGTGGCGTCCTGCCGCGTGGCGAATCAGGTTAAGAAACATGCCTAACGTCAGTTCTGCATCCTGACGGCGCTGCAGAATCGCGCCGTGACGCACCTGATAATCCAGCTGCCAGCAGTCGCTGCGCTCCGTCAGACGAATACAGGTGTTGTGTTGATGGTAGGGAAAAGCATTGACCACGTTTTGCAGCGCCTGTTCCAGCGTGGCCGAGCACAGACCAATATAGCCAATCAGGCCCAGAGACTGTGGCCGGAACTGATGACCATACTGTAAACCGAAGTTGTCCACGCCCGCCTGGCTGGCCGCTTCTTCCAGCACCCGACAGTAATTGACTAGGTCCAGGCTCAGCGTCGGGCAGGCGAGCGTATCCGGATCGATCCCGCTGATGCCGAAAATACGATCCACATCGCCACCCTGGGCGTTAATGAAATCACCCAGTCCCGTCGCGGCGGCCGACAGGACGCCACGGTGACTGCTACCCGCGCTGGACATGGCCGTTATGGCGGCCTCTGGAAATCTGCTGGTCATGATGTTTTCCGCCTGCAACTGAACATCGTTAGCTTCTGCAAGAAACATACCAGCCGTCAGGCACCAGTTAACAGGCACTTAGCATCGCCCCCGTGAAGATTGCACCGCGATCTGTCATTCAGGCACCGCCAGAGTGCGCTAGACGCCAATCGGCAATCGGGCCCCTTCGAGATAGCGGTGGCACAGGCGTACCGTGTCGTTCGCCCACCCGTCGCCCAGGCTGCGCGCCATTTCTGTTTCGCGATGGGAAGCGACCCAGGCGGTCAGCTGTATACGGCGCTGAATCAGCATGGACGGGATCATCGCCAGCTCCTCATCGCTGACGTGTGCCACCTGTTCGTAGCCGTTTAGCCAGTTTTCCACCCACTGTGGGGCGCTGGGATGGTGTTCAACAAAGCTGATCGCGGCGGCAAGATCGTGCAGATACCAGCCCATTCCGCAGTCATCAAAATCAATGACCCGCGTTTCGCCTTTGTGTACCAGCAGATTGGTCAGGCGCAGGTCGGCGTGAATCAGACCATAGCGGTCGGGCGACTGGCCAAACGCTGCCATCTCACGGCCGACATGCGACAGCGTTTCTTCGATCACGCCATGTTGTGATGGCGCTAAACCGGCCACATCGCGCCAGTCACCCCAGTGACCTGTGGGGGAAACCATCGTGTGATGATCCCAGACGATACGGCGAAAGGTTTGTGGCTTTTGCCAGCGCCGACTGTGGTGGTGGAGCTGCGCGGTGATGCGGCCTAACTGTCGAAAGGCGGCCGGATCGACCGCATCGGTGAGCATCTCGCCCTCGATCCAGTGAAACAGCACAGCATAGCGTTCACTGCCGTCCGGCAGCGGCAGCGTCTGAATGCGGTTATCGTGCCCGTCGCGCACCGCCACCGGCACGCAGATGTCTGCGGCCTGAAGCGCATCCAGCCAGTGCAGCTCGCTTTCAATATCCTGCTTAGCGTGGTAATCGCCGCGGTGAATACGTAACGCGTACCGGCCCTGCGGCGTGCTGACAGACAGGGTGGCGTTCTCGGAACGGCACAGAAGTTTGACCTCTGCATACAAACAGGCCGGATACGCCTGCAACGCCTGGTGGGCAAGCTGAAGAATGCTGTCGTTCGTTAAGGTGTCATATTGCTTAATGCTCATGTCTGTCTCCCTTTCTCTGCGTGTGGAGGCAGCATGGCGCTGAACCGGCCTGGCGCGCTTGACCTGAGAGCAGGCAAAAATTGACTTCGGCAGAGGCGTCACAACCCGACCCGGGTCAACTTGACCCCAGCCGACGTGTTTCTGTTTTCTGCGGTCAAGTTTTTCTGTTGCGGCTGTGTCCATCATCTACCCGTCAGCTTTTTAGGCATCGCCTTTTCACTTTACACAGACGGGGAACGCAGTGATGAAAGAGAAACTGAAACCCACCCTTGGTACCCTGCAACTCTGGGGCATCGCTGTGGGACTGGTTATATCGGGAGAATATTTCGGCTGGAGCTATGGCTGGGGAGCCGCGGGTACGCTGGGCTTTCTGGTCACGACGTTTTTTGTCGCCGCCATGTACACCTGTTTTATCTTCAGCTTTACCGAACTGACGACCGCCATTCCGCAGGCCGGAGGACCGTTTGCCTACAGTCGCCGTGCTTTCGGTGATACCGGCGGGCTGATTGCGGGCATTGCCACCTTAATCGAGTTTGTGTTTGCGCCCCCGGCCATTGCTATGGCGATAGGCGCCTACCTCAATGTGCAGTTTCCGGAAGTGAATCCTAAGCTCATTGCGGTCTGTGCCTACCTGATCTTTATGGGACTGAACATCATCGGCGTCAGCATTGCGGCAACCTTTGAGCTGCTGGTGACGCTGCTGGCGGTGATTGAACTGCTGGTGTTTATGGGCGTGGTCGCGCCGGGCTTCAGCCTGACGAATTTTGTCGCCCATGGCTGGGCAGGGCAGGATACGTTCTCTCTGGCCTCGGTATCCGGGATGTTTGCCGCCATTCCTTTTGCCATCTGGTTTTTCCTTGCCATTGAAGGCGTTGCCATGGCGGCCGAAGAGGCAAAAGACCCACGCCGGACCATTCCCCGCGCCTACATCAGCGGTATTTTAACGCTGGTGGTGCTGGCGATGGGTGTCATGGTGTTTGCCGGAGGGGCTGGTGACTGGCGTACGCTGTCAGGCATTAACGATCCGCTGCCGCAGGCCATGAAAATGCTGGTCGGTAACGATTCACGCTGGATGCACATGCTGGTGTGGATTGGCCTGTTCGGCCTGATTGCCAGTTTCCACGGCATTATCATGGGCTATTCGCGTCAGTTCTTTGCGCTGGCGCGGGAAGGTTATCTACCGCCTTCACTGGCAAAACTGTCGCGCTTTAATACACCGCACCGGGCGATCCTGGCGGGCGGTGTGGTCGGCATTGTTGCCATTTTCTCTGACGGCATCAGCTTTCAGGGAATGAGCCTGACCGCCGCGATGATCACCATGTCGGTGTTTGGGGCGATCGTCATGTACATCATGAGTATGCTGAGCCTGTTTAAACTGCGTCGCACGGATCCGACACTGGCACGTAGCTACCGTGCACCGGGTTATCCGGTGATCCCCGCCATCGCCCTGTGTGGCTCGGTGATCTGCCTGATCGCGATGCTGTGGTTTAACCCGCAGATCGGCGCGCTGTTCGTGGGCTTTATGGTGGCGGGCTATCTCTACTTCCTGACCACGCACTCCCGCCGCGGTGCTGTCGCGCAGCGCTCTGTTGCCGCAGAAACCGATTAACGTTTATACCCGCCTGGCGGTGCGTAACGTGCCGCCGGGCAGCACAAAGACCAAGGAGTCACGATGACGGTACGTTCAACCATAATGGATACCAACAGCTTTCGTGCTGAAAACGCGGAAACGCTGGCACCGGACATTCGACAACTGACCGATAAGCGCAGTCAGGTACTGGGCGAGTCCTATCGGCTGTTTTACCGCAATCCGGTGCATCTGGTGCGCGGAAAGGGCCAGTATCTGTGGGATAAGGCGGGCAATCAGTATCTGGATATGTATAACAACGTTGCCAGTATTGGTCACTGTCATCCGGCGGTCGTGGATGCCGTACATAAACAGATGATGCAGTTAAACACCCATACGCGCTATTTGCATGAGTCGATCCTTGCGTACAGCGATCGCATTCTGGCCACGATGCCGGCTGAGATCGATCGGGCCATGTATATGTGTACCGGATCTGAGGCAAACGATCTGGCGATCCGCATTGCCCAGTGCTGGAGCGGTGGTACGGGCATCATCGTGTCCAAAGAAGCCTATCACGGCACCAGTGCGCTTACCTCCGGCGTTTCGCCCGCGCTGGGCAGCGGTCAGCCGTTATCACCGCATACACGGCTGGTGGCCCCGCCTGACTTTTATCGCATTCAGACGGCGGATCAGGGTGCCTGGTTTGCGCAGGAAATTCAGAAGCAAATCGATGATATGGCTGCGCACGGCATTAAATTTGCGGGGTTCCTGGCCGACTCGATTTTCTCGTCAGACGGCGTTTTACCCGGTCAGCCCGGCTTTTTAAAACCGGCGATTGATGTGGTGCATCAGAATGGCGGCATTTTTATTGCCGATGAAGTGCAGCCTGGCTTTGCCCGCACCGGCGAGGCGTTCTGGGGCTTTGCCCGACACGGCGTGGTTCCGGATGTCGTAACTACCGGCAAACCGATGGGGAACGGCATTCCGGTCTCGGGGCTGATGGCGAAAGCGCCGGTCATGGCGGCGTTTAGCGATGCGCTACCTTACTTTAATACCTTTGGTGGTAACCCGGTCTCCATGGCGGCGGCGCACGCGGTGATGGATGTCATTGAACAGGAAGAACTTCAGGCGCACAGCCTGAAAACCGGCGCTGCACTGCTGGCGGCGCTGCAATCCCTGCAGGCAACGTATCCGTGCATCGGTGAAGTCCGTGGGGCAGGGCTGTTTATCGGCTTTGAGCTGGTGAAGGACAGAGAAAGCAAAGCGCCTGACAAACGTCTGGCACTCGATCTGGTGGAGGCGTTACGTGAGGCCTTTGTGCTGACCTCCGTTGCCGGACCATACGGTAACGTGCTGAAAATCCGCCCACCGCTCTGTTTCCAGACGCACGATATCGACTGGGTGGTCAGTGCCATGGATCGCTGCCTGAGGAAATTACAGAGCTGAACGCCATCCCAGAAAACAGGGACCACGCAGACGGAACGCAACCTGTCAGCGGCATACAGGCCCATCCGTTTGCAGCGCCAGAGGAAAATCCTCTGGCGCTGAGCTTCCTGTCCTTTACGTGACCGCGCAGGCCTGGCAGCCGCCGGGCCTGCGCATTCTCAGCTTAAGCGTGGGCGCCCGAAGGCAACTCCAGTTCATGGCTTTCCCCCGCAAGGGTCCAGCTGTCAGGATCCAGCAACCGGCCCTGGCCAAAGACACAACCATTCGGCTGGAAGAACACGTCGCCGTAAAGGGGATCGTTCACGCAAATCGTGCCGTCCTCACGTTGTTCGACACTGATCTGGGCGAAGCGCGAGTCAAATTCTTCCAACGTGCTGAGTTGCGGATCGTCATTCAGACGAATCAGCCAGCAGGTCTCTTTTCCCGCTAAGCGGGCTTCACAGTGCTGCGCGGGACCGCGGGTTGTCAGCCGGAAAGGCTGGTTGCCCGAAATCTGCACCATGCCGTTACCGCTGCGGAGCAAAATGCGTTGCTCACAGACGCGCATCTCATCGAAATAGCGCTGCGGCAGCCAGGCATGGGTAAAATCGGGCTGATCGTCATGAACGTTGAACATCACGATGGCCAGGCCACGATATTGCTGAACGCGCGGCAATGTGCCACATCCTCCCCAGTACGAAGGGCGACCAAAACCGCCGTGCAGCTTTTCGCCCGGATGATTGATCCAGATTTGCGCCTCAGGCACGTCGCCAATCCTTAAATGAATCGGGGTTTCCTGATAACCCCACTCGCCCCAGCGGTAACCGGCAAGCGAACCCATAGCCGCGTGGCGGGTTTTATAGTGATAAAGGCGGGCAATGCGGTTTTTCCCCTGAGCAAAATACCATTCCTGCGCGATGTCACCCTGCCAGCAGGCGACCTTTGCCTGGCCGGGCGGAAGGGGTAATTTTTTCTGCTGCAACAGCAGGGCCAGCTGCGGCAGGGCATGGAAGCGGCAGCCGTAGTAACCTTTTCCCCACAGCAGGCGAGAGATCGCCGACAGCTCCAGCGAGCGGCCTGCGCACAGCGTGTGCTCATAGGAACGTCCCTGCGAGGCGGTCAGCATGCCCTGATGTGATGAGCGGGCGAGCTGCTCCAGCAGGCGCAATATGGCCCGCTGGCTGCGCGTCACGATGTCCGCATCTTCTGCCAGGGCGGCAAGGGCGCTCAGACCTTTCAGGTCTATCGGGAAGTACGGTGCTGAATTCCACTCGGCCATTTCGCACTGCTCGAAATGATCGAGCCAGGCCCGCACGCGCGCCAGACCGGCTGCGGCCTGCTCACGGCCCGTTCGCCCAGATCGGATAAACGTCGCGTCAGGAAAGGCGCTGCCTGCCAGGTATGCGGCGGTATGAAACAGCAGGGCATGATTTTCTGAGAAGTACCACTGCACGTCATTACCCGGTTCATCCATCCAGTAGCGGAAGCCTAAAATGGCCCGATCGATTTTTTCCCGTGTGGCGCTGGCCAGGCGATCGGCCCACTGGATCCGGCACCAGAGCAGCGGCACCAGGGTAAAGTCGGCGCAGTCGTGACAGGCTTCAACGGAAGGCAGAACGCCTTCCAGCATCGACTGGGTTTCCGCGTTATCCATCCCGCAGGCTAAGCGTGCCAGCGCTTTTACACTGCTGTACTCGCCGTGCAGCGCAACGTGCCTCAGGGCTTCTTCTGCCCTGGCTGCCAAAGTGTCAGGCACCTGCGCCTGGCGTTCAGCGTGGCAGATTTCGACGCCCAGCGTGCGGGTGATGTGGAAAGCGCCTTTTTTCAGGCTGACAGCAAAACGGCGAAAATCGGCGGGCAATGTGTCGCTCTCGGCGAGCGTGACGGCCCCTTCGCCTTTCTCCAGAACGGTACGAAGCCGCACCGGCTCATCCAGCGAAATAAAATCGCCGGAAACCAAAACGTTCAGATCGAAAGTGTCTGGCGCAGGGGACGGGAAACACAGGCGAACCGGCCCCTGCGTATAAGTCGGTTGTTCAAATGCCATCCCTTCCAGCATCGACTCCATATGCCGTACCTGTTCTGCCTCCGCCGGCACCGCCAGCGCAACCTGAAGCGGATCCCCCTCTACGTAATCCAGCTGGAAAAAGAAGCGGACATCGCGTTCGGCCAGATCGTCAAACCAGATGCGAAGCGTATTTAACCCGGCCTGAAGGTTAAGCGTAAATTCAACCTGGCTTTCCAGGTTGCGCTGATAATCGGCCAGCCAGGCAACCTCCTCGCCGTTCAGGGTGACCAGTGCTGCGCCACAGGTGGTCAGGCGAAAACGACGGCTGCCGGGCGCGGCTGCGACCAGACAGGTTTCCGCCTGTGCGCCAATGCGGGTGGCGCGAAACCAAAACCCCGACAAATCGACCCGATCGGACCCAAAAGGAAACCACCAGTTTGTCAGCGTGCGGTCGCCAAACGGACGGGGTTTTTTGCCGGCGAACTGTTTTTGAAATTCAGTACGGCAGGGATAGGTATGCGGAATAAAGTTTTTATGTTTGCTCAGAAAGAAAAAAGGATCCATCTCGCCCGACATGGGAACATCGTCCACGTCATAGGGTTGTGAAGCCACTGCCGAGAGCTGCCAGTAGCGCACAGCATCCCGTTGTTGCAGCGGAAAGTGACAATAGGTTGTCTGCGTCATAATTCGATTCTCCTGGTGTCAGCGTTATTATTATTTTTGGGTGTGCCTTAACCCTTCGGTCAGGCATAAGATGGCCAGCGCCTGACCGTAGCCGGTCGGCTGAAGCGGAATGTCTTTATAAAATTGCAGGGTTCTTCCCATGCGGGTGCCATAAGACACATTGTGCACGGTGCCCTCGTCATCAATATTTCTCTGCACGGCTTCCAGCGCGCGCAACCCTGCCTGTAACCAACGATCATCGCCATAGCCCAGACGCGCGCCTTTTAACAGCCCATAGCCAAACCCGGCCGTGGCCGAGATTTCTTCGTAGCTGTCGGGATGATCGAGTAGGGTGTGCCACGCGCCCTGCGGGGATTGCAGATCGATGAGGGTATTCACCTGCGTTTTCAGGCACGCCAGCAGATAGTCACGTACGCCACCGCGAAGCGCGGTCAGTTCCAGAAACTCAATAATGCCAACGGTGATCCAGGCATTGCCGCGCGCCCAGCGGGCGTGAGCAAAATTATTCTTCTCGGCGAAGCTCCAGCCGTGAAACCATAAACCGGTTTGCGGATCGTTAAGATAGCGGGCATGCAGTAAAAACTGACGCACGGCTTCCTCCACCAGTTCCTGCCGCCCGGCGGCCATGCCGTAGTGGCCAAGAAACAGCACCACCATAAACAGCGTATCATCCCAGATTTCCATGGGATTAATGCCGTCGGACACGACGTGCTGAAACCCGTCCTCCGGCGTACGCGGCAGCGCGGTCATTACCCTGTTGGCCCAGTGATCCAGCACCGCTTGATACTGAGGATCACGATTGTGAGCCCACAGCAGCGACAGCGGCAGCATCGGTGCCGTGGTATTAATATTTAAGGGCGGCAGGCCTTTCTGAATATTATTCTGGAACCAGGTCTCAATAAGCTGGTAAATATCTTTGCGTTGCGTGAGTTCCCATAACCGGACGAGGCCAAATAATCCCACGCCCTGCGGCCATTCCCAGTTGGCGAAGGAAATATAATCTCCCGCGGTGCCATCAATATTGGGTTCGTTAAATCGTCCTTCGTCTTTTAGCTGAGTAAAACCCGTCAGTAACAGATTGAGTTGATGCTCAATAGATTGCGTAGTCATTGTTATTCCTGTGTTTTATGATTATTCCATGGTGATTATTTTTCATGTCTGGCCCTCGCGGTTTACGCGATAATCGTCAGCTTCAAATGGCCGTGTTTAATGCTGTCCGCCCAAAAGGCGTAAACGTTTCAGGTAAAAAACAGCGTCCTCTTTTATTGATGCCATTATTACGTGGTGCGAACCTTACCCGTTTTTACGCGCGACGATTTAACACCGATATAAACTGTGTTGTTTAATCCTTGACATTTAAATAACGCGTAACAAGGGCCCGAATATAATTTCCGCGCTGAGTATCAGTAATGCGTAATAACACCGCCACACAGATGGCGATGAGCGTATGCTGGTTAACGTGCCAGCCAGCCGCCATCCACGGCCAGGGTATAACCATTGATATAGTCGGATGCGGGCGAGGCGAGAAACACCACTGGCCCCATGACATCGTCCGGCTGTCCCCAGCGCCCGGCCGGAATGCGATTCAGAATGTCAGCATTACGCTGCGCATCGGCCCGGAGTTGCTGCGTGTTATCGGTAGCCATATAGCCCGGTGCGATAGCATTCACGTTAATCCGGTATTTGGCCCACTCGTTTGCCAGTAACCGCGTGATACCCATGACGCCGCTCTTTGATGCCGTATAGGACGGAACACGGATCCCACCCTGAAACGACAGCATCGAGGCAATATTGATGATTTTGCCGCCGCTGCCCTGTGCGATAAAGTGTCGGGCCACGGCCTGAGACATAAAGAACAGACTCTTAATATTCAGGTCCATCACATCATCCCAGTCTTGTTCACTGAAGTTGATGGCATCCTCACGGCGAATCAGTCCGGCGTTGTTGACCAGGATATCGATACGACCAAAGTGGGCAACCGCGCTGTCCAGCAAGGCAGGGATCGCGTCAATCTTGCGCAGGTCGGCTTTCAGGCTCAGGAAACGTCGCCCCAGTGCGGTAACACGCGCCTGGGTTTCATCCGGCTCAACCTGGTTAATGCCTACGATGTCGCAGCCTGCCTCCGCCAGACCTATCGCCATTCCCTGGCCCAGGCCGGTGTTGCAACCCGTGACCACCGCGACGTTACCGTGTAGAGAAAATGTGTTCAGTATCATAATGATTCCTTTCAGGCGTATCGCCTTGTGCTTACTGCATCATGCCGCCATGGGTTAGCGCAGATCGTTGACTGCGACGTGGTCCATGTCATCAAACACCTGATTTTCACCAACGGTGCCCCAGATAAAGCTGTAAGCACGCGTCCCCACACCTGAGTGAACAGACCAGCTGGGTGAGATCACCGCCTGTTCGTTATGGATCACGATATGACGCGTTTCCTGGGGTTCTCCCATCATATGGAACACGCAGGCGTCATCGGCTATAGCAAAGTAGAGGTAGACTTCCATGCGGCGCGCATGGGTATGACAGGGCATGGTGTTCCAGAGATTGCCGGGTTCAAGCTGGGTCAGCCCCATGCTGAGCTGGCAGGTTTCCACTACCTCGGGGACAAGGTACTTATGGATAGTTCGGCGATTGCTGGACAGCGGATCGCCCAGCGTGACCGAGGCCGCATCCGCTGCCGTGACTTTACGAATGGGTAAGGTTTTATGGGCTGGCGCGCAGTTAAAATAAAACTTTGCAGGCTGGTGTGGATCCAGACTGGCGTACACGACCGTTTTGCTGCCTTTGCCGATATACAGCGCCTCGCGATGACCAATCTCATAGTCGTTGCCATCCACGGTAACTTTACCGGGACCGCCAATATTAATCATGCCCAGTTCACGGCGTTCCAGGAAGTCACTGACGCCCAGTTGCTTCGCCACCTCATTGTTAATCGAGACAGCCCGTGTGACAGGCATAATCCCGCCGACAATAATGCGATCGATATGACTGTAAGTCAGGGTGTAATCATCCGGGACAAAGATTTTCTCGATTAAGAACTCATCGCGAAGGCCTTGTGTATCCAGCGTGTTCGCGTGCGCGCTGTGAATGCTTTGTCTGATATCCACGTTTATCTCCCGTTAAATAGAATGGTAAATGCAACACGTAATAAATGGCTTATTGATTCCAGTTGCACGCATCCTATTCGGCACACCAATGACTTTCAATTAAAAATGAAACGTTGTTTTGATTTTTTATTTTAAAGGGTGAGGTATGTCTGATTTTTATGCGTGTCCGGGCTTGTATGAGCAACATTAATTACGAGTTCTATTACAAAAAAACGGGCCTGTTGCGATGAGTTGTATAAAACAGGCTTGAGAATTTCTGTCTGATGTAAAATGGGCATTATCGTTAAAAGCGTGTGCGAAAGGATTTAGTGGCTCAAATAAATAAAATAAATAACTTTCTTTATCTTCTACAAGGAAACGTCATTCAAACTATGTGGATGTGACAGTTTTGTCAGAACCGTCTGGATAATCGCTGTGGGAAATTCTGTAAGATGATAAAACCCATGGTTACCACGGGTTTTTATTGAGGTTTTAAAAGACTATTTTGAATGCGTTTTATTTCTGAGCTTGAGTTGCTTTCGCCAGACGCGGTTGTGCAAATAAAACGCATTACTTTTGAAAAAAAGATGACTGTTAAGGCACGATAACGCAACAAGAACAAATACCATGCCGATACAGGATGAAATTAAAGTAAAGGTTGTAACAGAATCGCCGAATAGCGCGGAAATTAGCGTTTTTAAGAAATAGATTGCCACTACCGCTAATGTGAAATATATGAGGTTAATGTATGTTTTTAGGGCGGTATGGTTTCCACGAGCGATTAATGTTAATGAGGGGAACATGACTAAGCAATAGATAAAACTAGTAACAATGACGCCTCCTGACAACGCTTTATCAGGCCATGCCATAAGAGAAAAAACAGTTTCCCATATAGAGGTTTGAGGGACAGTAAAAGCCAGAAGAGAGAGAACAAAACTGATCAGCAATGGGATGCCCATAGTATGCCATCCTATAGGCGAGACCATCAAATCCTTCATGTTATCTTTGAGCTGTTCGAGTTCATCGGCGTCATCCGTAGACATTTTTTCATTAACCATTTTACTAAGTTCAAGCGTTCTTTTAAGTTGCATTAGCATGATTTAATTAACTAATTAATTTACTGAAAAAGACTGAACGACCCCAATCAAATACTTCCCGGACTGCGGGATAGTGTGAGGGTTCCTTATTGTACCTGTAAGCGCACTCCCCATAAACGCAGAGCTGTTAACAAACGCTGTGGCCAACTCCCGCTGAAGTGATTTTTGCAAGGCATCAGAAGGATATCGTTTAGGATAAATCCCTGCTTTTATAGCCGCTTTAATACCGCTGTTTGAGATGCCAGGATTTTGTTGCCGTATTATTTCCTCAGTAATACGTCTGCGTTCAGCTCTACTTAGTGTTTTAGGCCAGTTAATCAGGTTTTCAGAAGACGTCGTTGCCTTCAGAACCTTATGCGTTTTATCAACGCTTTTTAAACCCGCTCCTGAACCAGATGATATCAAGTGCGGCGATTGTAGTGGTGCACCGACCTTATGAGCCGAACCAGGCCACTTTTTTAGTCTATTTAAAAGAGGTTGTTTTCCTTTTTAGTTCCAGTTGCTTTCGCCAGGCCCGATTATGAAGCATAAAAGCGCAGGACTTATAAAACATTTCACTGTTAAGGCACTTGAGAGCGGTCAGATTTAACGCAGTGCTTAATAATGCACCTGCAAAAGATAGCGAATAATTATTATTACCACTCATTGATGAAACCATGGTGAGAAGGAGAAACACTAAAGCAGTCATTAATACCAGAAACAGGATGGAAATATAAACTCTTAGTGCCAAATATATTCCGCGTGAAACCAGCATCATTGTTGTAAACAAGACCAGGACATAGATAAACGCTGCAGCAATTATACCGATAAAGACAGCGTGTTTTTGCCACCCCATCAGGTCATAGATGAATAACCACAATGAAAACTGAGGCAGGGAGAAGCTGATCAACGTCAGCACCATACTGATGACTAAGGGGGCGCCAAAAGTGTGTAATCCGATTGGCATACCCATTTTTTCTTTCATGTCATCTTTAATATGCTCCAGCTCATCAACGCCACTAACATTTATTTCTTTGTTCGTTTTTTCGCTGAGCTTAATTGTTTTATTAATGTATTTCATTTTAACAACTTATGTAGAGGGAAGTGACTGAATGACGCCGATGATATACTTCCCGGACTGGACAATGTTTTGTGGATTTTTTAACGTGCCTGTCAATGCGCTACCAGCAAACGCCGATGAATTCACCAGTGCAGACGTTAATTCACGCTGAAGAGATTTTTGTACAGCCTCGGCCGGATAACGTTTAGGGTACACACCTGCTTTCATGGCTGCCCTGATACCGCCATTTGAAATACCGGGGTTTTGCGCGCGGATGATTTCCTCTGTAATTTTTTTCGCTCAGCGCGACTTAACGTTTTAAGCCCGTCGATGGCCTTTGCAGAAGAGGACGCTTTCATCACCTTATACGTTTCGATCGCGATTTTTAGACCGGCACCCGCTCCGGCAAGCGATATAACATCCAGCGCGGTCGTTGTTGCAACATACCATGACTGTGAATCAATCACGCGACATAGTCTTCCTGACCTTCGTAGATAGCATATAATCGCGCTACCGATGGCG
>NZ_JAVAXU010000021.1:0-32818 GCF_041954965.1 Pantoea sp. BS_8 | reverse complement strand
ATTACGCTTTCCTCCTTCAGAGTCAACCTCTTTTTCAGAAGTTTTTCTCCGGCGGCTCAGTTGCCTGACCCTCTCAACACCGCCTTCCGTAAGCCGTTGTGCCGTGTCGATGGAGGCGCATTATAGGGAGTTCTCGCAGGCTGACAAGGGCTAAATTCAATAAAAATGACTGTTCGCTGCATTCCACAGCAAAAGCCCGCCTTATACGCAGTTACACACAAAGTTATCCACATTCCTGTTACGTACAAATTTAGACGAGCATCACGCAAACGTTTTCGCTACAATGCCCCCGCAACGCTATGGATGCCCCTTTTCGGGGCGTTACCTGAAGTTTTCGCGTTTTCACTTCTCTATAAAGAGGAAGAAAGCTCGCAAACTTGATGTAACGCTCTTATTTACGCGAATCAAAGCCAAGGGATAAAACCACCATGCAACAACCTCGTCCTTTACGCCGCGCCCTGCTCAGTGTTTCTGATAAAGCCGGCATCCTCGAATTTGCTCAGGCACTCTCCCAACGTGGTGTTGAGCTGCTCTCTACAGGCGGCACCGCACGTCTGCTGGCAGAGGCAGGGCTCCCCGTCATCGAAGTGTCTGACTATACCGGTTTCCCGGAAATGATGGATGGACGCGTTAAAACGCTGCACCCGAAGGTCCATGGCGGCATTCTGGGACGTCGCGGACAAGATGATGCGGTAATGGCGCAGCACGCTATCAACCCTATCGATATGGTGGTCGTTAACCTTTATCCCTTTGCACAAACCGTCGCGAAGCCAGACTGCTCACTGGAAGATGCCGTAGAGAACATTGATATTGGTGGCCCAACCATGGTGCGCTCGGCGGCCAAGAACCACAAAGATGTGGCGATTGTGGTAAAGAGCAGCGACTACCCGGCCATCATCGCCGAGCTGGACGCTAACCAAAACTCACTGACGCTGGAAACCCGTTTTGACCTGGCAATCAAAGCGTTTGAACACACCGCTGCGTACGACAGCATGATTGCCAACTACTTCGGTAGCATGGTTCCCGCCTATCATGGTGAAACTGAGCAGCCGGCAGGACGCTTCCCACGCACCCTCAATCTTAACTTCGTTAAAAAGCAGGATATGCGTTATGGCGAGAACAGCCATCAGGATGCCGCCTTCTATATAGAAGAAAATGTACAGGAGGCCTCTGTCGCTACCGCCGAGCAGGTGCAGGGCAAAGCACTGTCTTATAACAACATTGCGGATACCGATGCAGCACTGGAGTGCGTAAAAGAATTCGCTGAGCCCGCGTGCGTCATTGTAAAGCATGCTAATCCTTGCGGCGTGGCCGTCGGCGAGTCCATTCTGGCGGCTTACGAGCGCGCTTACCAGACCGATCCTACCTCTGCATTTGGCGGTATTATTGCGTTTAACCGTGAACTGGACGAGGCGACCGCACAGGCCATTATCAGCCGGCAGTTTGTTGAAGTGATCATCGCCCCTTCGGCGACCGAAGCGGCCCTGAAAATCACGGCGACGAAACAAAACGTTCGTGTACTGGTATGTGGTGAATGGCAGGGCCGTGTCGCCGCGCTGGATTTCAAACGGGTGAATGGTGGTCTGCTGGTTCAGGATCGCGATCTCGGGATGGTCGATGCCAGCCAGTTGCGTGTCGTCAGCAAGCGTCAGCCTTCTGAACAGGAACTGCGTGATGCTCTGTTCTGCTGGAAAGTGGCTAAATTCGTTAAGTCCAACGCCATTGTCTATGCACGCGACAATATGACTATTGGCATAGGTGCGGGCCAGATGAGCCGCGTCTATTCTGCCAAAATTGCGGGCATCAAAGCGGGTGATGAAGGTCTCGAAGTTAAAGGTTCTGCGATGGCTTCCGATGCGTTCTTCCCATTCCGTGATGGTATTGATGCCGCTGCAGCCGTGGGCGTGAGCTGTGTCATTCAGCCAGGCGGCTCTATCCGCGACGACGAAGTGATTGCAGCTGCCGATGAACACGGTATTGCCATGATCTTTACTGATATGCGTCACTTCCGTCATTAATTCTGTGGAGCGTTTTATGAAAATTTTAATCATCGGTAACGGCGGACGTGAACATGCCCTGGCCTGGAAAGCCGCCCAGTCGCCGCTGGCAACGGCCGTTTTTGTCGCCCCTGGTAATGCAGGTACGGCGCTGGAACCGGCTTTACAGAACGTCGATATTTCCCCAACAGATATCCCGGCATTACTTGCCTTTGCGCAACGTGAACAGATCGATCTCACTATCGTTGGACCCGAAGCGCCGCTGGTGATTGGCGTGGTGGATGCATTCCGTGCCGCCGGCTTAAAAATCTTTGGTCCGACTCAGGCTGCCGCACAGCTGGAAGGTTCGAAAGCGTTCACGAAAGACTTCCTTGCACGTCACAACATCCCCACTGCCGAATACCATAATTTCACCGAGGTCGCCCCTGCGCTGGCCTATCTGCGTGAAAAAGGGGCGCCCATTGTCATCAAAGCCGATGGCCTGGCTGCCGGTAAAGGTGTCATTGTGGCCATGACGTTGCAGGAAGCCGAAAACGCGGTGCAGGATATGCTGGCGGGCAACGCCTTTGGTGACGCCGGGCACCGTATTGTGATCGAAGAGTTCCTGGACGGTGAAGAAGCCAGTTTTATCGTGATGGTCGATGGCGAGAATGTCCTGCCGATGGCCACCAGTCAGGATCACAAACGCGTCGGCGATGGGGATACAGGACCAAACACCGGCGGTATGGGCGCTTACTCTCCTGCACCAGTGGTGACGGATGAAATCCACCAGCGCGTCATGGACCAGGTCATCTGGCCAACCGTACGTGGCATGGCAGCAGAAGGGAATGTCTACACAGGCTTCTTATATGCCGGGCTGATGATCGATAAGACCGGTCAGCCAAAAGTGATCGAATTCAACTGCCGTTTCGGCGATCCGGAAACGCAGCCCATTATGCTGCGCCTGCAATCGGATCTGGTGGATCTCTGTCTGGCTGCCTGTGAAGGCAAGCTCGATCAAAAAGACTCAAAATGGGATCCCCGCCCTTCGCTGGGTGTGGTGCTGGCGGCTGGCGGCTACCCAGGCCCCTACGCGAACGGCGAACAGATTCACGGTTTGCCGCAGGAAGAAGCGGCTGACGGCAAAGTTTTCCATGCCGGTACACGCCTGGAAGGCGACCGCGTACTGACTAACGGTGGACGTGTGTTGTGCGTCACCGCGTTAGGCGATGACGTTGCCGCTGCGCAGAAGCGCGCTTATGCGCTTGCTCAGCCGATTTCCTGGCAAGGCAGTTTCTGCCGCCGCGATATCGGCTATCGCGCCATTGGTCGCCAGTAACGATGACAGGGGCACACGTTGTGCCCCTTTTTCATGCCTCAGAAATCCGCCTCTTTGGGCTCATCTGCACATTCGTCTTTGTGACTGACCCGCAACAGTTGAACGCCTTCTGGCGCTTCCAGCCATGAAACCATCAAGGGACCAGCGGAATGACGGCGGTAATGCGTGAGCGTCTGCCATGCCTCACTGTCAAACGCTGGCGTCACCTTTTGACCGTCACAGGTCTCCACGACATTGCCCCCTGCCCAGTGCCCCTGCTTCAGAAACACCCGACCGCTTAAGAGCGCATCGCTGACGTCCCGCATACGTTGCGCGTCAAACTTATAAAGTTCCACCGTATCAGGGCTGACCGCTTCACGTTGAGTAGCAAGCTGGCGCTGCATAAAGTTAAGACTGCCATTCTGGTCAAATCGCAGGGTGACATCGTCGGGAGGCGCGCCTTTCACCTGACGCTCAACGCTGACCAGGTGATCGCCCAGCCAGCGGTAGTCTGTCGTTTCGCTTTTTTCGCTGTTAAATGGGTTGTACAGCGTACGAATATGCACAGACTGATGATCCGTATTCTTACGCCAGATACGCACACTGCCACGGTCGGCCAGATAACCACTGGCGGAAAAGGCGGGAATGTCGGGGGTGGAACTGCACCCGATAATCAGTGAGGAGAGAAGCAGGGCGGAAAAGCGCTGAAGCAGCGTAGTCATGGTGGCTGGCCCTTAAACAAAAGGGGCGAAATCGCCCCTGTTTAAAACTTTACCGCTATGCGACGTCTTACTTGACGGCGTCTTTCAGAGCTTTACCAGACACGAATGCAGGTACGTTTGCCGCAGCGATTTTGATTTCTTTGCCAGTCTGTGGGTTACGACCGGTACGCTCAGCGCGGTGGTTCACTTTAAAAGTACCAAAACCAACCAGTTGTACAGCATCACCCTCTTTCAGAGACTCAGTGATTGCAGCCAGAGTAGATTCCAGCGCTGCCTTGGCCTGGGTTTTAGACAGGTCAGCTTTTTCTGCGATCACATCAATCAGTTGAGTCTTGTTCATAAGTTATCCTTAAAGTGTATTTATCGCTTGCTAAGCAACGAGTGCGAGGGAAAAGCCAACTTCGGGCACTCTTCAGCCTGCACGCACCGATAGCCACAATTTTCAGCCCCCCAAATGTAGACCAGACAGGGGGCTGATGTGAAGCCTCCAGGCGCGCTAATTAAGGCCTGAAGTCACGTTTTCTCGCCTTATTGCTGAATTTTTATACCGATGTTACTAATTCCCGCCTCGCGCAGGTCGGATCGCAGACCTTTTATCAATTCAAGGTCTCGCTCTTCACAGTCTGCGAGCAGGCGAAAAATCTCCCATTGCAGGTCCCATTCGTCGATGACAGCCGGGTTTTCCCGCAGCTCTTCATCGGTCATTTCACGACCTGCCTGAGTCATTTCCAGAATGGCCACAGTGGTGATGGAGGTCTTGCTGACTTCAATCGCATGTTCAAGCGTTTCGCCACTTAACAGGGCGTGCAGCACTTCACTTAATGCCACACAGGCATCGATAGCCGGATACACGCCGTAGACCTCAAAATCATCGCCATCCGGAATCGCAGCTTCGAGCTTTTCCAGTTGACTGTCGAAGTTGATCTTTGCATCTTTCACCGTCAGCGTTTCCCAAATCAGATCGAGAATTCGGCGGTAAAGCGCAGGATCGGCAAACGCAGTTTGCTGGCAAAAGGCCATGTAATTAGGATACATGCGCTCGCACAGGCAAGCCATAAACGTCAGATGTTGCCAGCTTTCCAGCTTTGCCAGACGCAAATGCACAGGGTTTTGTAACATACACAGAGCTCTTATTCGTTTCGCTGGCCGCAGTGTAACGCAAAAGCGCCCTACAAACAGTGCTAAAGCGCGTTTTGCCAGCGCAGAAATGCAGGTCGGCGTGATGCGACAGCATCTGCCCAGCGCGTCGGTTCCGGTAAACGGTAGCCCTGAGTACACTTTTCAACCCAATCGAGGGCACTGTCCAGGCTGACGCGATGCCCGGTGGCCACAAACAGCGGATTACAGCGTACCTTGCTGCGCCATACCCAGCCAATTTGCTCCCCTTTATCCATTAACGGCTGGCGACTGCCGGGAGTCTCGTCCAGCGGCTCAAACCGTCCGCACAAACGCTTTTTGGCGACACCGATGGTGGGAACATCGACCATCAGTCCAAAGTGTGACGCCACACCGAGCCGACGCGGATGCGAAATGCCGTGACCGTCGACAAACAACAGGTCAGGCTTCTGCTCCAGCATATTCCATGCCGCCAGCAAGGCGGGATATTCCCGGAAAGAGAGAAAGCCAGGAATGTACGGCATAGTCGTCTCGATGCGCGCGATACGATGCTCCACCAGCTTCAGCGACGGGTATTCGAGAATAACCAGCGCCGCGCGCGTGACCGCACCTTCCTGTTCAAACCCGACGTCTGCGCCACCAATAAAGCGTGGCGGCAGCACATCAAAATCGTCCTGCCGCACGACGTCTGCGGCACGCTGTTGTTGCTCCGCACGAAGTGCAGCAATATCCATTATGACTCCTGATGATACTGGCGGGAAAGGCGGTGCACCGCCTCAACGAAGACGCCGGCATGCTCTGGCGGTACATCCTGATGGATACCATGTCCCAGATTGAATACGTGGCCTTCACCTTTGCCGAAACCGTCCAGAATACTGGCCACTTCCTGCTCGATACGGGCCGGTGGTGCGTACAGCATGGAGGGATCCATATTGCCCTGTAAGGCGACTTTATGCCCGACACGACGGCGGGCCTCACTGATGTCGATAGTCCAGTCCAGGCCCAGTGCATCGCAGCCTGTTTCAGCCATGGCCTCAAGCCACTGACCGCCGCCTTTAGTAAACAGCGTGATCGGCACACGACGGCCTTCGTTTTCGTGCAGTACGCTGTCGACGATTTTATGCATGTAATACAGCGAGAATTCGCGATAATCGCGGCCACTCAATGCGCCGCCCCAGGTGTCAAACACCATGACTGACTGCGCCCCGGCGCGGATCTGAGCGTTGAGATAGAGAATAACGCTGTCGGCCAGCTTATCCAGCATGGCATGCAATGTGGCAGGTTCGGCGTACATCATTTTTTTAATTTTGGTGAAGGCCTTGCTACTGCCGCCTTCTACCATATAGGTTGCCAGCGTCCACGGACTGCCTGAAAAACCAATTAAGGGCACTTCACCATTAAGGTTCTTACGGATGGTCCGTACGGCATTCATCACGTAACCCAGTTCCTGTTCAGGATCGGGAACAGGCAGGCGATCGATATCGGCACGGCAGGTTACGGGGTTTGAAAAGCATGGACCTTCCCCCGTTTCGAAGTACAGCCCTAGTCCCATCGCATCAGGAATGGTGAGAATATCACTGAAGAGGATGGCCGCATCGAGCTTGTAGCGACGCAATGGTTGCAGGGTGACTTCGCAGGCCAGCTCGGCATTCTTACACAGCGACATAAAGTCGCCCGCCTGGGCACGCGTGGCTTTATATTCCGGCAAATATCGTCCGGCCTGGCGCATCATCCATACGGGGGTAACATCGACAGGCTGGCGTAACAGGGCGCGCAAATAACGGTCGTTCTTCAGTTCACTCATGTCAGGACTCTCTCGGTATCAAGCGAGTAGTGTAGCACTCTCACGCCTCAGCGCGGCAGAGGGCAACGGTATCTTCAATTAATCGACGGGCAACGGTGCCAGGTGGAGGCAGTAAAGGCAGCGCATCAAAACGGAACCATCCGGCATCCAACAGCTCTTTACCGTCGTGCTGTAAGTCGCCGCCGTCATACTCCGCCATAAAGGCCATCATTAAGGACTGTGGGAAAGGCCAGGGCTGGGAAGTGACATAACGGACATTCTTCACGCGCACGTTGCTCTCTTCCATCACTTCGCGTGCAACCGCCTGTTCAATGGTCTCACCGACTTCAACGAACCCGGCCAGCACAGTGTAAATGTTATTACGATGACGCGCATGGTTGGCCAGCAGGATCTCATCTCCACGGCGGATAGCAACGATAATACAGGGCGCAATTTGTGGGTAATAACGTTCACGGCAATGGCTACACAGGCAGGCAAATTCGCGTTTACTGGCATGCATCTCATGACCACAATAGCCGCACCAGCGATGGGATCGGTAAAACTCTGCTAACTGCACACCGCGCCCGGCCA
Source organism: Pantoea sp. BS_8 (assembly GCF_041954965.1). Taxonomy (NCBI): domain Bacteria; kingdom Pseudomonadati; phylum Pseudomonadota; class Gammaproteobacteria; order Enterobacterales; family Erwiniaceae; genus Pantoea; species Pantoea sp. BS_8. The sequence continues at coordinate 25,312 of NZ_JAVAXU010000021.1, read as the reverse complement.
GCTGAAACAGGCCCGGATCTTCGTTGAGTAACTGGCGCAACGACAACATATCTGACGAACGCGTTTCACAAATCAGCCAGACCTTCTCTCCCTGCCATTCGCCAATCACGCGCCCCTGGTGCCCGGTAAGGCCAAACTGCTGTGCGTTTCCGTGAGGTAAATCGCCTTGCGGTAACCAAATTTTCTGTTCACTACTGACAATCCACCATCCAGCGTCTACGCTTGAAATTTCGCATTGCATTTATTTCGTCATCCTTAGCGTCAACCCGCACGCTGAAGTCCCGATGTTAAGTGTGTAGATGAACAACTATACCCAAATAATTCTGGTTGCAAGACGACAGCACGCTTATTTATCCCGACAGGTTCGCGGAGAACAAGCGCAATTGGCGCATCGCTAATCCGAAATATGAAGGTGCATAACGCATACGGAGTTAACTATGCTTAACCAGTTAGACGTTCTGACCCAACGCGTAGGTGGCAGTAATGAACTGGTAGATTCATGGCTGGCAGCTCGCCGCCAGCTGTTGGTTTCTTATTACCATTTGGTCGGCATCAAGCCAAAAAAAGAAGCGCTGACTCGCCTGGACGAGCAGGCACTGGATAACTTTTGCCACACGCTGGTCGATTATCTTTCATCCGGTCACTTTAGCCTTTACCAGCGTTTGATTGCAGAGATGGACGGCACCAGTCCGCTGCTGGCTGCCGCGCAGATTTACCCGTCGCTGGAAGCCAATACCGAGCAGTTGATGCAGTTGTATGACGGCCACCTGCAACAGGCCATCGACGACGACAACTATGTGACGTTTCAGCACGCCTTGTCAGAAGTCGGCGAAGCTCTTGAAGCGCGTTTTACCCTTGAAGACAAGCTTATCCAAATGGCATGGGACAATCACCTGACTCCGCCCGTGGCGAACGATAGTGAAATTGCCCGCCCTGCTTAACAGTGCCGCAAATGTAAATAACTTGTGATTCATAAAAAGCCCCCTTATGCTGAGTGGGCTTTAAAACATCTGTTTTATGTTAGTCAGGGTTTGACGGTTGCACGTCCTTGCGGGACCTGATTAACCGTTAAACCAAATCTTGTCGGAGTGCCCATTGGGCTGAGACCGTTAATTCGGGATCCGCGGAACCTGATCAGGTTAGAACCTGCGAAGGGAACAAGAGTAAATTTTTACGGTACGCCGCACTCAGGGTGCCCGCTGTGCCGTTACTCCTTCCGAACTCCGGACAAGCAACCTTCCCACTTACTGGAATATTGCTATGTCTACTACGAAAACGACCCGTCGCGAACAACGTGCTCAGGCACAGGAATTCATTGATTCCCTGCAGGGTGGCAGTGCCTTTCCCAACTCAAAACGTATCTGGCTGACCGGCAGTCGTGACGACATTCGTGTCCCCATGCGCGAAATCCAGCTTAGCCCTACATTGACCGGCGGCAGTAAAGATGAGCCCGTTTACCAGGAAAATGAGCCTGTGCCGGTTTATGACACCGCCGGTGCCTATGGCGATCCGGCAGCAAAAATCGACGTGCATCGCGGACTGGATAAACTGCGTGCTCGCTGGATTGAAGAGCGCGACGACAGCGAAAAACTGACGCAGATTAGCTCGGCGTATACGCAGCAGCGACTGGCTGATGACGGACTGGATCACCTGCGCTTTGAACATCTGCCAACGCCGCGCCGTGCTAAAGCCGGCCGCTGTGTGACCCAGTTACATTACGCGCGTCGGGGAATCATCACGCCAGAGATGGAGTTCATCGCCATTAGGGAGAACATGGGCCGTGAGCGCATTCGTGGTGAGGTACTGCTGCAACAGCATCCGGGCCACAGCTTTGGTGCCCATCTGCCCGAAAACATTACCCCCGAGTTTGTACGCCAGGAAGTGGCCGCTGGCCGCGCCATTATTCCGGCCAATATCAACCATCCCGAATCCGAACCGATGATCATTGGACGCAACTTTCTGGTGAAGGTGAATGCCAACATTGGTAACTCAGCGGTGACCTCGTCTATTGAAGAAGAAGTAGAAAAGCTGGTCTGGTCCACACGCTGGGGCGCGGATACGGTCATGGATCTGTCGACCGGACGCTATATTCATGAAACCCGTGAATGGATTCTGCGTAATAGTCCTGTTCCCATCGGCACTGTTCCGATTTATCAGGCACTGGAGAAGGTCAATGGTGTGGCTGAAAACCTGAACTGGGACATTTTCCGCGATACGTTACTGGAGCAGGCCGAACAGGGCGTGGATTATTTTACTATCCATGCGGGTGTGCTGCTGCGCTACGTTCCCATGACTGCAAAACGCCTGACCGGTATTGTGTCCCGTGGTGGCTCCATTATGGCGAAGTGGTGCCTGTCTCATCATAAAGAGAGCTTTCTCTATGAACACTTCCGCGACATCTGTGAAATTTGCGCAGCCTACGATATCGCTTTGTCACTGGGCGACGGATTACGCCCCGGATCGATTCAGGACGCCAACGACGAAGCACAGTTCGCTGAGCTGCACACGCTGGGTGAACTGACAAAAATAGCCTGGGAATATGACGTACAGGTGATGATCGAAGGCCCCGGCCATATCCCGATGCAGATGATCCGTCGCAACATGACAGAGCAGCTGGAACATTGCCATGAAGCGCCGTTTTATACTCTGGGCCCACTGACGACCGACATTGCGCCGGGCTACGATCATTTTACCTCTGGCATCGGTGCCGCCATGATTGGCTGGTTTGGCTGCGCGATGTTGTGTTACGTCACGCCGAAGGAGCATCTTGGCCTGCCAAACAAAGAGGATGTGAAACAGGGATTAATCACCTACAAGATCGCCGCGCATGCTGCCGATCTGGCCAAAGGCCATCCGGGGGCGCAGATCCGCGACAACGCCATGTCGAAAGCGCGCTTCGAATTTCGCTGGGAAGATCAGTTCAATCTGGCGCTGGATCCTCATACAGCCCGGGCCTATCACGATGAAACGTTGCCACAGGAATCGGGTAAAGTCGCCCACTTCTGTTCAATGTGCGGCCCTAAGTTTTGCTCAATGAAGATCACGCAGGAAGTGCGTGACTATGCTGCCAGACAGGAAGCGGAAGCGCAGGCTATTGAGGTTGGCATGGCGCAGATGTCTGATCATTTCCGTGAACGGGGCGGTGAACTCTATCATCCCGCCACAGCGATTAAGGAGGAGTAAATGAACGCCTTTCCCGCTACCGCGCCGCGATTAGGGCTGTATCCGGTGGTCGACAGCGTCGAATGGATCGAACGCTTACTGGATGCCGGGGTGCGCACGATTCAGCTGCGGATTAAGGATCTGCCAGATGAGATCGTTGAACCCACCATCATCCAGGCTATCGCAACAGGTCAGCATTACCAGGCGCGCCTGTTTATTAATGACTACTGGCAGCTGGCGATTAAGCATAAGGCTTATGGCGTTCATCTGGGGCAGGAAGATCTGGCCGTGGCCAATGTGCAGCGCATTCTGGACGCAGGCTTGCGCCTGGGCATTTCCACGCACGATGATGCTGAGCTGGATCGGGCGCTGGCGCTGCGTCCTTCCTACATTGCGCTGGGACATATCTTTCCGACTCAGACGAAGGTGATGCCCTCTTCTCCGCAGGGGTTGTCTGAACTTAAACGCCATCTGAGTCGGTTGCAGGGGATCTCTACCGTGGCGATTGGCGGCATCAGCATTGATCGCGTTCCGGCGGTACTGGAAACTGGTGTCGGCAGTATCGCCGTGGTGAGCGCCATTACGCAGGCAGAGGACTGGCGGGCGGCCACCCGCGAGCTGTTACGGCTTGTTGAGCCCGAATCCGGGCATTAATCGCCGTGTCGCGCAGATAAACGCACACTTTGCGCAACAGGCAGATAAAAACTGGAAAGCCGCGCACGGCAATGAAAATTGCGACTGGCGCGGCTTTTTTCTGTCCTTTAAATTCACTGACGTCCGGCCGGGATGGCCTGACCAGGGCCAGTTCCCTCCTCTTTCTGGCCCTGCTTCTCACTACCTGAAGCGATGATATCGATAACGGCGGATAGATCAGCCGACGGCTGATGCGCACAGGCGGCCATCGCTCGCTCGACAGCCTTACCGGTCAAGGCCAGTGCCTGTTCAATCTTACTGCTTGAGGGCAAGGCGTAATTCAGGCGCAGACAGTTACGGTACTTTCCGGAGGCCGAAAACAGCGAGCCTACGGCAATCTGGATCCCTGATTTGCGTAATTCGTGGTTGAGCTGCACCGCATCAAATGCCTCAGGCAATTCAATCCACATCAAAAAACCGCCCTGAGGCCGCGTGACGCAGATACCGCAAGGGAAGTAATGCCGTACCCAGCAGGAAAAGGTGTCGTAATTGCGCTGGTAAACCTGGCGCATCCGCCGAAGATGCGTCTGGTAATGGCCCTGCTGGATAAAGTCAGCTACGGCATGCTGAGGCTGAGTGGCGGTAGAACCTGTCACAATGTATTTCATATGCAAAACACGATCGCGGAAGCGTCCGGGCGCCACCCAGCCCACACGTAAACCCGGTGCCAGCGTTTTGGAAAACGAGCTGCACAGCAATACGCGTCCTTCTGTATCCAGAGATTTAATGGATGAAGGCCGCGGGTACTCCCAGGCCAGCTCACCATAAACATCGTCTTCAATGATCGCCGCATCAAAACGCTGTACCAGACTCAGCAGCGCGCGCTTGCGCTTTTCGGGCATGATAAAGCCAAGAGGATTGTTGCAGTTAGGGACGACGACGACCGCTTTGATCGGCCACTGATCAAAGGCCAGTTCCAGCGCTTCAAGGCTGATTCCCGTTACAGAATCGGTCGGAATCTCAATGGCCCGAATGCCGAACCCACGTAATGTCTGCATGATGCCGTGAAATGACGGCGATTCGACCGCAATGATATCGCCGGGCTGGCATACTGCGCGCACGGACACTGACAGCGCTTCGTGGCAGCCTGTGGTAATCACAATATCTTCTGAGGTCAGCTGGCAGCCGCTGTCGATCATCAACCGGGCAATTTGTTCTCTCAGCCGGGCGACACCGTAAAGGTTGTCGTAATTCAGCAGCGTGCTTTCCTGCTGCTGCGCCTGACGGCTAAACGCCTTCCACAGAGGTTTCAGTGTGGACTGCGTTAAATCCGGCATACCGCTGCCCAGTTGCAGTACATCCTGTTCCCGGCGGCTGTTAAGCAGGTCAAGCACCGCATCCCACTGGGTAATTTCCACCGGATATTGCGCCGGACGCGTTAAGGCCGGAACGGGTGGCATCGCCTTATGCGGTGCCACAAAATACCCGGAACGCGCCTGCGGAATAATCAGCTGTTTCTGCTCCAGCAGATAATAGGCCTGCTGTACCGTGCTGATGCTGACACCATGTTCGACGCTCAAACTCCGAACGGAGGGCAGGCGCTCGCCACTTTGGTACAACCCCTGTTCAATACGTTTTTCCAGCAATGTGGCTAAATGTTGATAGCGCGTCATGATTGACCTCAGCCAGGTTGATGACCCGACAAAACAGTACAGACAGCCTGTATTTCTACCATTCAGTCCACGCTGACGGCAATCTGTATGTTAAATAATTGCTTCGGGTGCATCTGTATTGGAAATTGTATCTGCATGAAAATATTTCTCAGGTTACTTACTGAGGGCAGGATCATGGGATATGAGGAAAATCGTAGCGCTAAACCCTTTGCAGTTTCACTCAGCCTGTTTCGCTTTATCTGGCATCATTTTCGTCGCTGGCAGTGTCGGCGCGAAACCCGCATGATTTTATGCAGACTGAGCGACAGTGCGCTGAAAGATATCGGGTTAAAGAGAAGCGATATCAACAAACGCTTTTAATTACGGCTCGCCTGCAAACAGGCGTGAGTCGATTTCGTTAACAGGACGGACTTCGGAAAACACTCTTCACGACAGCACGCGTTATGAATGCCGGTGCCGCCTGTATAAGACAGCCTGATCTCGCAGGCAAAAAAAACCCTGCCGGAGCAGGGTTTTTTATCAGGCGTTTGACGATTACTCGTCGTTGTTACCGCCAAGACCCGCGTTCAGTAACTCCGCCAGGCTTGCGGATGCTTCGTCAGCAGTCACCTGCGGTGCAGCTGGCACTTCGCCTGCCGCACGACGACGCATACGATCCTGGTGATAAGCGTAACCGGTACCGGCCGGGATCAAACGACCCACGATCACGTTCTCTTTCAGACCGCGCAGTTCGTCGCGCTTGCCTGCTACTGCCGCTTCGGTCAGGACACGTGTAGTTTCCTGGAACGATGCTGCAGAGATGAACGATTCGGTTGCCAGTGACGCTTTAGTGATACCCAGCAGGTCACGTACGAAGGTTGCGCCAACTTTTCCGTTCGCTTCAAGTTCACGGTTAGAGATCTTGATGCGAGAGAATTCAGCCTGCTCACCTTCCAGGAACTCGGTGCTGCCCGCGCTCATGATAGTAGCTTTACGCAGCATCTGACGAACGATGACTTCGATGTGCTTATCGTTAATCTTAACGCCTTGCAGACGGTAAACTTCCTGCACTTCGTTAGTGATGTAACGGGTAACCGCATGCACGCCACGTAAACGCAGGATGTCATGTGGTGACTCTGGACCATCGGAAACCACGTCACCGCGCTCAACACGTTCACCTTCGAACACGTTCAGCTGACGCCATTTCGGAATCATCTCTTCGTACGGATCGCTACCATCCAGCGGTGTAATCACCAGACGACGCTTACCTTTGGTTTCTTTACCGAAGGAGATGATGCCGCTGATCTCCGCCAGGATTGCTGGCTCTTTCGGACGACGCGCTTCGAACAGGTCAGCAACGCGTGGCAGACCACCGGTAATATCCTTGGTACCGCCAGATTCCTGCGGAACACGCGCCAGGGTATCACCCGAGCTGATCTTCACGCCATCTTCCAGCTGTACAATCGCTTTACCTGGCAGGAAGTACTGAGCAGGCATATCGGTACCTGGGATCAGAACATCATTGCCGTTGGCATCAACGATTTTCAGTGCCGGACGCAGATCTTTACCACCTGAGGTACGTTCTGCAGAGTCCAGAACCACCAGCGATGACAGACCTGTTAAGTCATCAGTCTGACGCGTAATGGTCTGACCGTCGATCATGTCGGTGAAGCGAATGAAACCGCCCACTTCTGTGATAACTGGCATGGTATGCGGATCCCAGTTTGCAACGGTTTCACCCGCAGCAACCTGCTCACCATCACCTTTCGCCATGGTCGCACCGTAAGGAACTTTATAGCTCTCTTTCGTACGGCCAAATTCGTCGATCATTTTCAGTTCAACGTTACGCGAGGTGATCACCAGCTTGCCTGCTGAGTTCGTTACCGACTTAGCATTGGTCAGCTTGATGGTACCTTTGTTCTTCACCTGAATGCTGGATTCAGCTGCCGCACGAGATGCCGCACCACCGATGTGGAACGTACGCATCGTCAGCTGTGTACCCGGCTCACCGATTGACTGTGCCGCGATAACACCGATTGCTTCGCCTTTGTTGATGATGTGACCACGTGCCAGGTCGCGACCATAGCAATGCGCACACACACCAAAGTCGGTTTCACAACCTACAACCGAACGCACCTTCACGCTGTCGACTGAGTTCAGTTCCAGCACGTCACACCAGTGCTCATCGAGCAGTGTGTTACGTGGAACCAGAATGTCAGCCGTGCCAGGCTTCAGAACGTCTTCTGCCGTTACACGGCCCAGAACGCGCTCACGCAGTGGCTCTTTCACGTCGCCACCTTCGATGACTGGCGTCATCATGATGCCTTCGTGTGTACCACAGTCGTCTTCGGTGACAACCAGATCCTGCGCAACGTCAACCAGACGACGCGTCAGATAACCGGAGTTCGCGGTTTTCAGTGCGGTATCTGCAAGACCTTTACGTGCACCGTGCGTCGAGATGAAGTACTGAAGTACGTTCAGACCTTCACGGAAGTTCGCGGTGATAGGCGTTTCAATGATGGAGCCATCTGGCTTAGCCATCAGACCACGCATACCGGCCAGCTGACGAATCTGTGCAGCAGAACCACGCGCACCGGAGTCGGCCATCATAAAGATGCTGTTAAAGGAAACCTGTTTCTCTTCTTCGCCGTCACGGTTAATCACGGTCTCGGTTGAGAGGTTTTCCATCATCGCCTTCGCTACGCGCTCGTTCGCGGCAGCCCAGATATCGATGACTTTGTTGTAACGTTCGCCGGCGGTAACCAGACCAGACTGGAACTGTTCCTGAATTTCGGCCACTTCGGCTTCGGCTTCAGAGATGATTTCCACTTTCTTGGCTGGGATAACCATGTCGTCGATACCAACAGACGCACCTGAACGGGCGGCGTAGGCGAAACCGGTGTACATGGTCTGGTCAGCAAAGATAACGGTCGGCTTCAGGCCCAAAATGCGATAACAGGTGTTCAGCATTTTAGAGATAGCCTTTTTACCCAGCGCCTGGTTGACGATGGAGAAAGGCAGACCTTTCGGTACGATCATCCACAGAATCGAACGACCAATGGTGGTGTCGATCAAGCTGGTTTTCGCAACGAACTCATCCTGCTCGTTTTTGCTGTACTCAGTGATACGCACTTTAACGCGCGCATGCAGCTCGGCCAGGCCAGCGCGATAAACACGCTCAGCTTCTTTCGGGCCGGTCAGCACCATGCCTTCACCTTTGGCATTCACTTTGTCGCGGGTCATGTAGTACAGACCCAGTACAACGTCCTGTGAAGGAACGATGATTGGCTCGCCGTTCGCCGGTGACAGAATGTTGTTGGTCGACATCATCAGCGCACGCGCTTCCAGCTGGGCTTCCAGCGTCAGCGGTACGTGAACAGCCATCTGGTCACCATCGAAGTCGGCGTTATAGGCCGCACAAACCAGCGGGTGAAGCTGGATTGCTTTACCTTCGATCAGAACCGGTTCAAAGGCCTGGATACCTAAACGGTGCAGCGTTGGTGCACGGTTCAGCAGGACCGGGTGTTCGCGGATGACTTCGTCCAGGATATCCCAAACGACAGCTTCTTCACGCTCAACCATCTTCTTCGCGGCTTTGATGGTGGTGGCCAGGCCACGCAGTTCCAGCTTGCCGTAGATGAACGGTTTGAACAGCTCCAGTGCCATTTTCTTCGGCAGACCGCACTGATGCAGACGCAGGTATGGACCAACGGTAATAACAGAACGACCGGAGTAGTCGACACGCTTACCGAGCAGGTTCTGACGGAAACGACCCTGCTTACCTTTGATCATATCGGCCAAAGATTTCAGAGGACGCTTGTTAGAACCGGTGATCGCACGACCGCGACGACCGTTATCCAGCAGGGCATCAACCGCTTCCTGCAGCATACGTTTTTCGTTACGTACGATGATATCTGGCGCAGCCAGATCCAGCAGGCGTTTCAGACGGTTGTTACGGTTGATCACGCGACGATACAGATCGTTCAGATCCGACGTAGCGAAACGACCACCATCCAGCGGTACCAGCGGACGCAGATCAGGCGGCAGAACCGGCAGAACGGTCAGGATCATCCACTCTGGCTTATTACCAGACTGAACGAACGCTTCCAGCAGCTTGATACGCTTGGTCAGTTTTTTACGCTTGGTCTCGGAGTTGGTTTCGTTCAGCTCTTCACGCAGCTGCTCGCACTCTTGCTCCAGATCCATATTTTTCAGCAGCGCCTGGATAGCTTCTGCACCCATCTTCGCGTCGAATTCGTCACCGAACTCTTCCAGCGCGTCAAGGTACTGCTCTTCCGTCAGAATCTGACGTTTTTCCAGGTTAGTCATGCCGCCTTCGATCACAACATAAGATTCGAAGTACAGCACGCGCTCGATATCACGCAGCGGCATATCCAGCAGCAAGCCGATACGCGATGGCAGTGATTTCAGGAACCAAATGTGCGCAGTCGGTGATGCCAGCTCAATGTGGCCCATGCGCTCACGACGTACTTTGGTCTGTGTAACTTCTACGCCACACTTCTCGCAGATTACGCCACGATGTTTTAAACGCTTGTACTTACCGCACAGGCATTCGTAATCTTTTACCGGTCCAAAAATACGGGCACAGAAAAGACCGTCACGCTCTGGCTTGAAGGTACGGTAGTTAATGGTTTCCGGCTTTTTAACTTCACCAAAAGACCATGAACGGATCATGTCTGGCGAAGCCAGCGCAATTTTGATCGCATCAAACTCTTCGGTCTTAGTTTGCGCTTTCAGAAACTTAAGTAAGTCTTTCACGGATTAGCTCCCGTCGGAGTGAGACTCAGGGGCGTCCAACCGAAATTGAACGCCCCATAACCAGTACAAATGCGAGCGCGTTAACCCTGCGCTTACAGGCCGAAGCCTGCTACTGAGGGTTACTCGTCTTCCAGCTCGATGTTGATACCCAGCGAGCGAATCTCTTTCAACAGTACGTTGAACGATTCTGGCATGCCAGGTTCCATCTGATGGTTGCCATCCACGATGTTCTTATACATCTTGGTACGGCCGTTAACGTCATCAGACTTAACGGTAAGCATTTCCTGAAGGGTATATGCCGCACCGTATGCTTCCAGTGCCCATACTTCCATCTCACCGAAGCGCTGACCACCGAACTGTGCCTTACCACCCAGCGGCTGCTGAGTAACGAGGCTGTAGGAACCGGTAGAACGTGCGTGCATCTTGTCATCAACCAGGTGGTTGAGTTTCAGCATGTACATATAACCAACGGTTACCTGACGTTCGAACTGCTCACCAGTGCGACCATCAAACAGGGTAATCTGACCGGAAGAAGGCAGACCGCCGAGCTCTAACAGCTCTTTGATTTCGCTCTCTTTCGCACCATCAAACACCGGCGTGGCGATCGGCATACCTTTTTTCAGGTTTTCAGCCAGACGCAGAACTTCGTCATCACTAAAGGTATTCAGGTCAACTTTCTGACGCACATCTGTGCCCAGATCGTAAGCACGCTGGATGAATTCGCGCAGTTTGGCGACTTCTTCCTGCTTCTTCAGCATCGCGTTAATTTTCTCGCCGATACCTTTCGCTGCCATCCCTAAGTGCGTCTCAAGGATCTGACCGATGTTCATACGTGAAGGTACGCCCAGCGGGTTCAGTACGATATCGACCGGCGTACCGTTCTCATCGTAAGGCATGTCTTCGATTGGGTTGATCTTCGAGATAACACCTTTGTTACCGTGACGACCTGCCATCTTATCACCAGGCTGAATCTGACGTTTAACGGCCAGATAAACCTTAACGATTTTCAGCACGCCTGGTGCCAGATCATCGCCTTGTGTGATTTTACGACGCTTGCCTTCGAGTTTTTTCTCAAACTCGTGCTTCAGTTCGTCGTACTGCTCTGCCAGCTGTTCCAGCTGGTTTTGCTTGGCTTCGTCAGTCAGACCCAGTTCCAGCCAACGCTCACGCGGCAGCTTGTCCAGTTTGTCTGCTTCGACGCCACCAGAAATCAGGACAGACTGGATACGGCTGAACAGGCCCGCTTCCAGAATCTGCAGCTCTTCAGACAGGTCTTTCTTCGCCTGCTTCAGCTGCATCTCTTCGATTTCCAGCGCACGTTTGTCTTTTTCCACGCCATCGCGGGTGAAGACCTGAACGTCGATAACCGTACCCGAAACACCGTTAGGCACGCGCAGAGAAGAGTCTTTCACGTCAGACGCTTTCTCACCGAAGATCGCACGCAGCAGTTTCTCTTCTGGTGTCAGCTGGGTTTCGCCTTTTGGCGTCACTTTACCAACCAGAATGTCACCACCGGTCACTTCCGCACCGATGTAAACGATACCGGATTCATCCAGTTTAGAGAGTGCAGCCTCACCCACGTTCGGGATGTCAGCGGTAATCTCTTCTGGCCCCAGCTTGGTGTCGCGAGACACACAGGCCAGTTCCTGAATGTGGATGGTCGTGAAGCGATCTTCCTGCACCACGCGCTCGGAGACTAAGATGGAGTCTTCGAAGTTGTAACCGTTCCACGGCATGAACGCGACGCGCATGTTCTGACCCAGCGCCAGTTCACCGAGATCGGTAGACGGGCCATCAGCCAGCACATCACCACGCTCAACTGGCTCGCCCAGAGATACACATGGCATCTGGTTGATACAGGTGTTCTGGTTAGAACGGGTGTATTTGGTCAGGTTGTAGATGTCGATGCCCGCTTCGCCCGGATACATTTCGTCTTCGTTAACTTTGATAACGATACGTGATGCATCAACGTACTGAACGGTACCGCCACGTTTCGCCACAGCGGTAACACCGGAGTCAACGGCAACCGCGCGCTCCATACCGGTCCCTACCAGCGGCTTATCGGCACGCAGTGTAGGAACGGCCTGACGTTGCATGTTCGCACCCATCAGGGCGCGGTTAGCATCATCGTGTTCCAGGAACGGGATCAGTGACGCACCGACGGAAACGACCTGTTGGGTCGAAACGTCCATGTAGTCAACCTGATCGCGGCTGAACAGGCTCGATTCACCTTTGCTACGGCAGGTCACCAGGTCATCAACGAACGCACCTTCTTCTGACAGATTGGTGTTCGCCTGAGCGATGACATAGTTACCTTCTTCGATGGCAGACAGGTAATGAATTTCATCAGAAACCACACCGTCGATCACGCGACGATAAGGGGTTTCCAGGAAACCGTACTCGTTGGTCTGCGCATATACAGACAAGGAGTTGATCAGACCGATGTTCGGACCTTCAGGGGTTTCGATTGGGCAGACACGACCGTAGTGCGTTGGGTGTACGTCACGCACTTCGAAGCCGGCACGCTCACGGGTTAAACCACCCGGGCCGAGAGCAGAGATACGACGCTTGTGCGTAATCTCTGACAACGGGTTGTTCTGATCCATAAACTGGGACAGCTGGCTTGAACCAAAGAACTCTTTCACCGCCGCCGAAATAGGCTTGGCGTTGATCATGTCCTGAGGCATCAATGTGTCGAGGTCGCCCAGAGAAAGACGCTCTTTCACTGCACGCTCAACACGGACCAGGCCGACGCGGAACTGGTTTTCCGCCATTTCACCCACTGAACGAATACGACGGTTACCGAGGTGGTCAATATCGTCCACTTCGCCTTTACCGTTACGGATGTCGATCAGCTTTTTCATCACTTCGATGATGTCTTCTTTGCTCAGGATACCTGAACCTTCGATTTCATCACGCAGCAATGAACGGTTGAACTTCATGCGGCCGACAGCAGAAAGATCGTAACGATCTTCAGAGAAGAACAGGTTCTCGAACAGGTTCTCTGCTGCTTCACGCGTAGGTGGCTCACCAGGACGCATCATGCGGTAAATCTCAACCAGCGCGCTCAGGCGATCGTTGGTTGGGTCGACGCGCAGGGTCTCGGAGATATAAGGGCCGTGATCCAGATCGTTGGTGAACAGCGTTTCGATACGCTTGTGACCCGCCTGGCTCAGCTTGGCCAGCAGATCCAGCGACAGCTCCATGTTCGCTGCGATAATCAGTTCACCGGTGTTCTCATCGATATAATCTTTAGAGACCACTTTGCCTGCAATATATTCAACAGGCACTTCAATGTGCTGGATACCGTCTTTTTCGAGCTGACGAATGTGACGCGCAGTGATGCGACGCCCTTTCTCAACGTAGACCGTGCCGTTCGATTCGATATCGAAGGTCGCGGTTTCACCACGCAGGCGCTCTGGCACCAGTTCCATCTGCAGCTTGTTGTCACGGATTTCATACACCACTTTCTCGAAGAAGATATCGAGGATTTCAGCAGTGGTGTAATGCAGTGCGCGCAGGATGATACTGGCCGGCAGCTTACGACGACGGTCAATACGGACGAAAAGGTTGTCTTTCGGGTCAAACTCGAAGTCCAGCCATGAACCACGGTAAGGAATGATACGTGCGTTATACAGCACTTTACCCGATGAGTGGGTTTTACCCTTATCGCTGTCAAAGAATACGCCAGGACTACGATGCAGCTGAGAAACGATAACACGCTCAGTACCGTTGATAACAAAGGTACCGTTGTCTGTCATGAGTGGAATTTCACCCATGTAGACTTCTTGTTCTTTAATGTCTTTTACTGTGCCTTCTGGCGCTTCGCGCTCATAGATCACCAGACGCAGTTTGACGCGCAGCGGTGCCGAGTAGGTCACGCCACGGATCTGACATTCTTTCACGTCAAAGACAGGTTCACCTAAGCGATAGCTGACGTACTGCAACTCAGAGTTGCCGCTGTAGCTCGCGATAGGGAATACAGAGCGGAAGGCAGCTTCCAGTCCGTACTGACCTTCTGGATCTTGCTCGATAAACTTCTGAAACGAATCAAGCTGGATAGAAAGGAGATAAGGTATGTCCAAAACTTGTGGACGTTTACCAAAATCCTTACGAATACGTTTTTTCTCGGTATAGGAGTAAACCATAGGGTTCCTCAGCTAGCTGACAAGTCGACCCACGCTGTCCGTCCTGACAGGACAGTTCATGCAACACGATTTTGTTTGATTCACGCACTGCCCGGCAGTGTGTGCAATACCTCTTTCTATCACGCTTAAATCATTTCATTGCTTCAGCGTGGGCAGGGAACCCGCACAGGAAAGCAGTATATTAAGTCGTCGATAGAGAAAGATATTGAAGAGCAACAATGGACAAACAGTGCGAAACCCCATTGAGGCCCTGGAGCGCAAAAAGGCTGGTGACCAAAAAGTCACCAGCCATCAGTCTGATATTACTCAGACTGCAACCCGAGGGTTGTCTTACTTAACTTCAACTTCAGCGCCAGCTTCTTTCAGAGCAGCTTCAAGTGCAGCTGCGTCATCTTTGCTGATGCCTTCTTTGATCACGCCAGTTGCTTCAACCAGATCTTTGGCTTCTTTCAGGCCCAGACCAGTTGCGGTACGAACGGCTTTGATTACTGCAACTTTGTTCGCGCCAACAGCTTTCAGGATAACGTCGAATTCAGTTTTCTCTTCAACAGCTTCAGCTGGGCCAGCAGCAACAGCTACAGCAGCAGCAGCAGAAACGCCGAATTTTTCTTCCATAGCAGAAACCAGCTCAACTACTTCCATTACGGACATAGCGGCAACGGCTTCCAGAATTTGGTCTTTAGTGATAGACATAACAATTGTTCCTAAGAATCAGAAAAAGTTTATACGTTAGCAAGTACGAAGAAAAGAGAGGCCTTAAGCCGCTTCTTTTGCATCGCGAACAGCAGCCAGAGTGCGAACCAGTTTGCCGGCAGCGGCTTCTTTCATGGTCGACATCAGACGTGCCAGTGCTTCTTCGTAGGTCGGCAGCGTTGCCAGACGGTCAATATTGGCCGCCGTGATCAGCTCACCTTCAAAGGCTGCAGCTTTGACCTCAAATTTTGCATTCGCTTTCGCGAAATCTTTGAACAGACGAGCAGCAGCGCCCGGGTGTTCCATAGAATATGCAATCAGGGTCGGACCAACAAACGTGTCTTTCAGGCACTCGAACTGAGTACCTTCAACGACGCGGCGCAGCAGGGTGTTACGAACAACACGCATGTAAACGCCAGCTTCACGGCCTGCTTTACGCAGTTCGGTCATTTTATCAACGGTAACGCCACGAGAATCCGCAACAACCGCTGAAAGCGCACCTTTGGCTACTTCGCTGACTTCAGCAACAATCGCTTGTTTGTCTTGAAGATTTAATGCCATTAGCTTTAGCTCCTGGATTTGACCGGGGATGGATTTCCCCGGAACTCACTTCACTTATTCGCCCGAAGGAAAATAAGCGCTATTACACGGTGAGCAGAATCCAGTAAAGAAAAATTCTTTTGGTTCTGTCACCGTCTACGCAGGGTATTAAGCATTACATCCAAAGATGTGCAGCTCCTGCGGTCTTGGACGGAGGCCAGGATAAGGCCTGGCTCCAACCTAAAATTCGGCTGTACATCGTGGCTCAGATTGCCCTGCACTGACAGCCTTTATAAGGCCTGCTGAACACTTTACTGTGTTTCAGGCGACTGACTCAGTCGCTGCGTTCGCACAATCTGACTTACTCACGATGACATCTGCATGAATGCAGAACAACGGGCGTAAGATTCTAGGTGAATTTTTCGCCCGTTTCAAGCAGCAATTAGTTTGCCGCTGCGCTCAGACCAGCCTGGTCAACGGCAACGCCGGCACCCATGGTGGTAGAGATGCTGACTTTCTTGATGTACACGCCTTTCGCCTGAGCAGGTTTTGCTTTTTTCAGCGCAACCAGCAGAGATTCCAGGTTTTCTTTCAGTTTGTCAGCATCGAAGTCCACTTTACCGATGGTAGTGTGGATGATGCCGTTTTTGTCGTTACGATAACGAACCTGACCTGCTTTAGCGTTCTTAACCGCTTCAGCAACGTTCGGGGTTACAGTACCGACTTTCGGGTTTGGCATCAGGCCACGTGGACCCAGAACCTGACCTAACTGGCCAACAACGCGCATTGCATCTGGAGATGCAATAACAACGTCAAAGTTCATTTCGCCTTTCTTGATCTGCTCAGCCAGATCTTCCATACCTACCAGCTCAGCGCCAGCTGCTTTAGCAGCTTCAGCGTTTGCGCCCTGGGTGAAGACGGCTACACGTACAGAACGACCTGTACCGTGTGGCAGAACGGTCGCGCCGCGCACGTTCTGGTCAGATTTACGAGCGTCGATGCCGAGGTTAACAGCAACGTCTACGCTTTCTACGAACTTAGCGGTAGCCAGCTCTTTCAGTAATGCGATTGCTTCAGCAATATCGTACTGCTTAGTCGCGTCAACTTTGTCGCGAATAACGCTCATGCGCTTGGTCAGCTTTGCCATTTCTTAGTCCTCTACTACCAGGCCCATGGAACGAGCAGTACCTTCGATTGAGCGAGTCATCGCTTCAACGTCAGAACCAGTCATGTCCGCAGCTTTAGTTTCTGCGATTTCACGTACCTGAGCACGAGTCACTTTACCGACTTTATCTTTGTTCGGCTTACCAGAACCAGACTTGATGCCCGCTGCTTTTTTCAGCAGAACGGCAGCCGGAGGCGTTTTGGTAATGAAGGTGAAAGAACGGTCGCTGTATACGGTGATAACAACTGGAGTAGGCAGGCCTTTTTCCAGTGATTCTGTTTTGGCGTTAAACGCTTTACAGAATTCCATGATGTTAACACCCTGCTGACCCAGAGCTGGACCAACTGGTGGACTTGGGTTCGCCATACCAGCTGCAACCTGCAGCTTGACGTAGGCTTGTACTTTCTTAGCCATGATAATTCCTCAATTGGGTTATAGCGCCTTTAAAAGGCTCCCCGTGGTAACGATTTACACGCTGTTGCCAGCGCATAAAAACAAAAGGCGCGAAATTATAGTTTAATTTCGCGCCTGCTGCAACAGCCAAATAGTGAAAGAAAGGTTAGCCTTTCTCCACCTGACCGAAGTCGAGTTCGACAGGTGTTGCACGTCCAAAGATGGAGACCGAAACAGTCAGACGACTCTTCTCATAATCGACATCTTCGACCACGCCGTTAAAGTCGGCAAACGGACCATCGTTGACGCGTACCATTTCGCCCGGTTCGAACAGCGTTTTCGGACGTGGCTTGTCACCTACCTGCTGCAGGCGGTTCATGATCGCATCAACTTCTTTATCGCTGATTGGCGCAGGGCGGTCAGAAGTACCACCGATGAAACCCATTACGCGTGGCACGCTGCGAACGAGGTGCCAGCTGGCATCATTCATTACCATCTGAACCAGAACGTAGCCTGGGAAGAATTTACGTTCGCTTTTACGGCGTTGACCACCACGGATCTCGACCACTTCTTCAGTCGGCACCATGACGTCGCCAAACAGCTCTTCCATGTTGTGCAATTTGATGTGCTCACGCAGCGACTGTGCTACGCGGCCTTCAAAACCGGAAAACGCCTGCACGACGTACCAGCGTTTTTTTGGAGCTTCAGACATCTCAGAACCTCAGGCCAGTGATAAACGATACCAGACGGACCAGAATGCCATCCAGCCCCCACAAAATCAGTGACATCACGGCAGTGACCGCGGCAACGATTAACGTGGTATGCAGTGTCTCCTGGCGGGTTGGCCAGATAACCTTGCGCATTTCGGTTCTTGCTTCACGTGCAAAGGCTACGGTCGCTTTGCCTTTGGTCGTTAAAAGCGCAATGCCGCCTGCTGCTGCAATCAAAATAACAACAGCCAACGCACGCAGAGGTAACGTCACATCACGATAGAGGTAGTTACCTACGATCGCCGCAAGCAGTAATAAGACTACCACTACCCATTTCAGCGCTTCGAGGCCGCGCCCGCTCCCTTGAGCTTCGGTATTCGCACTCATAAACCAACCTGCCACAATAATTCAGAAACTATTCTGCCCCGCATCGCGAGGCATCCAAACCGAATGAGCTTTTGGGGCGTAACTCGGTATCCAGCGCCGCATAACAGAGCCTGTCTCAGCAATGATTATGGTGCAAAATCACTGATGAGTCAGGTTCTATAAAACAGCGTACAAAAAGGGCATCAAATGATGCCCTTTCCATGTGCATTGCGTCAAATATTATCGGTAATTAAGCGATAACTTTGGCAACAACGCCCGCGCCAACGGTACGGCCACCTTCGCGGATTGCGAAGCGCAGACCTTCGTCCATTGCGATTGGGTGGATCAGGGTAACAACCATTTTGATGTTGTCGCCTGGCATAACCATTTCAACGCCTTCTGGCAGCTCTACTGAACCGGTCACGTCAGTGGTACGGAAGTAGAACTGTGGACGGTAGCCCTTGAAGAACGGAGTATGGCGGCCACCTTCGTCTTTAGACAGAACGTAAACTTCTGACTCGAACTTGGTGTGCGGCTTGATGGTGCCTGGCTTCGCCAGAACCTGACCACGCTGGATGTCTTCACGCTTGATACCGCGCAGCAGAACACCACAGTTTTCGCCTGCCTGACCCTGGTCCAGCAGTTTGCGGAACATTTCAACACCGGTACAGGTTGATTTCGCCGTATCTTTGATACCCACGATTTCAACTTCGTCGCCGACTTTAACAACACCGCGCTCAACACGACCGGTTACTACAGTACCACGGCCAGAGATTGAGAATACGTCTTCGATTGGCAGCAGGAACGGCATGTCGATAGCACGAACCGGATCCGGGATGTAGTTATCCAGGTGGTTAGCCAGCTCAACGATCTTCTCTTCCCACTCTGGGTTGCCTTCCAGCGCTTTCAGTGCTGAACCGCGAACGATTGGAGTGTCGTCGCCCGGGAAGTCGTACTGTGACAGCAGGTCACGGACTTCCATCTCAACCAGTTCCAGCAGCTCTTCGTCATCAACCATGTCACACTTGTTCAGGAACACGATGATGTAAGGAACGCCTACCTGACGACCCAGCAGGATGTGCTCACGGGTCTGCGGCATTGGGCCGTCAGTCGCAGCAACAACCAGGATCGCGCCGTCCATCTGCGCAGCACCGGTAATCATGTTTTTCACATAGTCGGCGTGGCCCGGGCAGTCAACGTGTGCATAGTGGCGAGACGGGGTTTCATACTCAACGTGTGCAGTGTTGATGGTGATACCACGTGCTTTTTCTTCAGGGGTGCTGTCGATCTGGTCGAACGCACGCGCCTGGCCGCCGTTGGTTTTAGCCAGAACGGTGGTGATTGCTGCAGTCAGGGTGGTTTTACCGTGGTCAACGTGACCGATGGTGCCCACGTTTACGTGCAGTTTGTTACGTTGAAATTGCTCTTTAGCCATCGCTTGTCCCTCTAAGACACGGATATATCAAAGATATCGTCACATTAACCAGGCATTGCCTGACTGCAAGGAGTTACAGAGAAAATCAGGAGGGAGATAAAGGAAGTGGTGCTGATACCCAGAGTCGAACTGGGGACCTCACCCTTACCAAGGGTGCGCTCTACCAACTGAGCCATATCAGCACATCTGGAGCGGGCAGCGGGAATCGAACCCGCATCATCAGCTTGGAAGGCTGAGGTAATAGCCATTATACGATGCCCGCATCCTGGAACTCGGCTACCTGTTCTTTCTGTAGCTTGTGAATAACAGGGGAAGTCCCCCATTATTCTTAGCCTGCCAGCGAAGCTGGCTGACTTTGACTGAGCTTACACCCAATCTGAATTCAGGGTGAGAAGAAGTGACTCACCTGCCAGATAAACAGGTTGTTTATCTGTTCTCAACCCGAGGGTCGAGATGGTGGTGGGAGAAGGATTCGAACCTTCGAAGTCTGTGACGGCAGATTTACAGTCTGCTCCCTTTGGCCGCTCGGGAATCCCACCTACTTGATGGTGCCGGCTACCGGAATCGAACTGGTGACCTACTGATTACAAGTCAGTTGCTCTACCAACTGAGCTAAGCCGGCATCAAGTGACGCGCATTCTAGGAAGGTCGGCTGAAGGATGCAACAAAAAAATCACTGTTTTTGTTCTATCGCTTACTATTTGTGCAAAGCATCGCAATTTACCCCTATTCTGCAGAAATAACATCCAATTATTGGTCAAATTTTCGCGTCATCTTCTGTCCCTGGATTGGGTCTTCACGATTTCATTCTTTGGTGGATGGCTTTTTTCACGTCCCCTTTTTTTGCTGATCATGCAAAATTCGTCTCGATTGCTTATTTATTGCCCGGTGTTTTCCATCGACAGCCGGTTTTTGTTTGTGGATATCGGTTTGTTTGTGCAAAAACGCCACCATAGGGTAAGCGATGAGTAATATTAAGTTGACAGGGTTGCAGAGAAAACGTACTGGCACCTAAAGAGGTGGGAATGGACACTGGCACAATACCGCTTTCAATACGCGTGAATCAGGCATTGCTTGTATGCTTTCTGTGGCCGACAGCGCTGCTCTGTTCGGTTACTGGCCTGACAGGCGCGCGAGTGCATGTGTATTGATGTCGACGCGGTGAAGATGAGCGAGGTTGCATATGAACAGGTACTGCCTACGTACAACAGAGAAGTCACATGACACATGAGAACGGCCCGATGCTTGATGTGCAGATTCCACCCTGTCCGCACCGATGACGGCTGCGACCAACTGGAACGCCGCCGAAAGTCATTATGTTTGTCCCTTCTGTTGTCAGAACGCGCTGTGCCTCCCGGTTCAACCTGTATAGAAACCCGGTCAGGCGGATTAAAGCGCTTCTTCTCTCCTTTGGCCCTCAAAAAGCTTAAGCACACCACAAAGCCTGTGGCGGCCTTATGTTGGCAGCAACAGTATTGGGCTGATCTGATGGACACGCCATGCGAGGGCAGAGAAAGGGTCGTGGTAAGGGTTATTCGTCACGGGAAAGAGAGTACAGAAGGTATCCGTGCCTGGTGCAGACTGGTCTCTGAAGGCAATAAAGTGCCTTGTGGATGTTCAGACAAATGACCTGACGAATGAAAGCACGCCCCAAAACAGTGACGCGCCTGACACGCACCTTATTTGCGGCTTAACGTCCGGCATAAAGTAACAGACAGCCACGGATTCATTGCACGCGCTATCATGAAAGACCCGCTCGTTAACCGGCTGCTGGCTAAGTGAACCATACGATAATGAGCGAAGGCCCGTTTACGTGCCCTGATCAGTGCTACCCACCGGGCTGAAGATTTACCTGTCACATCGCATGCTGTAATTACAGAGATCAAGCCTCTTGATCAAGGATTTGTTAAAATTGCGGAGGCGCCGACGAAAGCTTATCCCCGTTTATTTTTTACTTCTTTTAAAAGCTATACTGGTGGTACCCTCCAGCCCATTGTTCTCGTTAATAACTCTGTGACCCGCAATTCATTACGCTACCGTGCCCGAGTAATCTTCGGTGAAAATGTACAGATTGGTTTGAATCTGCAGTCAAATGTATACTTATGGATAAAACGACATCACTCACCACGCCTTATTTACAGTTCACCCGTGAACAATGGGCGTCATTACGCGACTCCGTTCCCATGACGCTGGCAGAGGATGAAATTGCTCAGTTAAAAGGGATAAACGAAGACCTTTCTATTGAAGAGGTGGCCGAAATCTATCTGCCGCTCTCACGCTTGCTGAATTTCTATATAAGTTCGAATGTGCGTCGCCAGGCTGTTCTGGAACAATTTCTGGGCACAGACGGGCAAAAGATCCCTTACATTATCAGTATTGCTGGTAGCGTTGCGGTGGGGAAAAGTACGACTGCCCGCGTTTTACAGGCGCTTCTCAGCCGCTGGCCTGAGCACCGTAAGGTTGAGTTAATTACAACTGATGGCTTCCTTCATCCGAACTCGGTACTAAAAGAGCGCGGTCTCATGAAGAAAAAAGGGTTTCCTCAATCTTATGATATGCATCGGTTAGTTAAGTTTGTGTCAGACCTTAAGTCTGGCGCCCAGCAGGTGACGGCGCCCGTTTATTCCCATCTCATTTATGACGTTATTCCGGATGGGGATAAAGTGGTGCAACAACCCGATATTTTAATTCTGGAAGGCTTAAACGTTCTTCAAAGTGGAATGGATTATCCTCACGATCCGCACCACGTATTTGTTTCTGATTTTGTCGATTTTTCTATCTATGTCGATGCGGAAGAAGATCTTTTACAGCACTGGTATATCAATCGCTTTCTGAAATTTCGCCAAGGCGCTTTCACCGATCCCGACTCTTATTTTCATCATTATGCACAGTTACCTGAAGATGAGGCCATCAAGATCGCGGGATCGCTGTGGAAAGAGATCAACTGGCTGAACCTGAAAGAGAATATTCTTCCTACACGTGAAAGAGCCAGCTTGATTATGACCAAAAGTGGTAATCATGCGGTTGAAAAAGTCCGCCTGAGAAAATAAGTTACGACAATAAAGCCTGCCTTAAAAGCAGGCTTTACAGACTTTTAAAGGGGACGCAGCGATATTTCCCCACCCATCCAGGATTTAATTTCGCCCTCTTGTTCCAGCAGCAAACCACCCTGATTATCAATGCCGCGTGCAATGCCGTGAACTTCCCGCTCGCCCATCAGTAACCTGACCGGACGGTTGATAAAGTTGTCTAAGCCTGCCCAGCGTGCGACAAAAGGTGCCAGACCTTCCTGTTCAAAAACAGGTAGTGCCTCACGCAGGCGATTGATTAACGTTGCAGCCAGGTCATTACGATCAAGCGTTACGCCCGCTTCCTGCAGATTAATCCAGCCCTGATTGATTTGCGCCGCGTCGGCATTTCGCATCGCTAAATTGATGCCCGCTCCCATTACGATCTGCGCAGCATCGCCGGTTTTACCGGTTAACTCCACTAAGATGCCTGCTAATTTTCTGTCATGGAGGTAAATATCATTCGGCCATTTTACGCGAACATCCTCCGCACCTAATGACTGAAGCGTCTCTGCCATCACTATACCAATCACCAGGCTGAGCCCCATCGCTGCAGCAGGCCCTTGCTCCAGACGCCAGTACATAGACATATAAAGATTAGCACCGAAGGGAGAAAACCAATGCCGCCCGCGTCGTCCGCGTCCCGCTTGCTGATATTCCGCCACACAAACGGCACCTGAAGGCAGTGAATCCATACGCTCAAGTAAATACTGGTTCGTCGAATCGATAACCGGTATCACGGCGACATCAGGCTGAGAAAGCTGACCAAGAATCGCCTTTTCATTGAGCAACTGAAGCGGTGCAGGGAAGCTGTAGCCTTTCCCGGTAACCGTATACACTTCAAGGCCCCAGCTTTTTAACGTCTGAATATGTTTATTAATTGCTGCGCGGCTCATGCCGAGCGTTTCACCTAATTGCTCACCAGAATGAAATTCGCCATCTGACAGGATATCAATAAGCTTTAGCGGTACGCTGTGGTCTTTCATGCAATCACCTCAACCGCATTGCATTCACCTTGTGCCCGGATAAAACGGACCTCAGGCTCAAGCCAGACATCAAATTTCTCACCTACGCGTGCGCGCACCTTTTTTGCCAGCGCAACGATATCGCCTGGCGTGGCATTGGCGGCATTAATCAGCACTAATGCCTGCTGCTGATGAACTTCCGCGCCGCCAACCCGACAGCCTTTAAGCTGACACTGATCGATTAACCAGCCTGCGGCAAGTTTTACCGTACCCTCTGGTTGGGGATAATTTGGCATCGCAGGATAGTGATTAAGCAATACTTCGGCCTGCTGCCGACTAATCACTGGATTTTTGAAAAAACTGCCAACATTGCCTGTTATTTTGGGGTCAGGTAATTTGCTCTGTCGCATATGGCAAACGGCATGAAACACATCCCAGGCATTCGCAGTCGCCGGATTAAGCGTCTTTAAATCGCCATACGTCAGCACCGGTTGCCACTGTTTGGTTAATGAAAACCCGACGGCAACAATCGTATAGCCCGACTGGTACTGATGTTTAAAAATGCTGTCGCGATAGCCAAACTGGCAATCGTCACGGCTTAAACGCTCAGTGACGCCGGTTTGCAAATTCAGCACGTCTACATATTCACAGACATCTTTCAGTTCAACGCCATAGGCGCCGATATTCTGGATGGGTGCAGAGCCGACCATACCGGGAATAAGTGCCAGGTTCTCTAGTCCGGAAATCCCTTTTTCCAGCGTCATTTTTACCAGTTGATGCCAGTTTTCACCCGCGCCAACATGCAGCTTCCAGCGCTCATTCTCGTCGCGTATTTCAACTCCAGCGATGCGGTTGAGCACCACAATGCCCGCGAAGTCCTCAAGAAACAGTACATTGCTGCCTTCACCCAGGATCAAAAAGGGTTGCTGGTTACGCTGGCTCATCTGCCATGCCGCAAGTATGGCTTCAGGTGTTTCGGCGACAATACGAATTTGTGTGCTGACATCAAGACCGAGCGTATTGTCGGCTTTTAAGGAGGTATACGAGCTGGACATGATAAGGCCTTCACGGGGTTAATCTGGCCGTAGTTTACCGCATCATGAACGGATTGAGAGGGAATTTGCGTGCGAAGACGTTTTTCGCTGCATATCAGCCACTCAGAACGCTGAACGGGTAGAAAGAAATCCCGTCGCGGGCATGACGACAGGGGAAGCTGATGGAATGTGAGTTGTTTAAAGCATCTAAAAACACAGGCGGAACAATTGTGAAGTATCAGCAGAACTTTGTAGAGGTGGGCATCCGTTTCATCCAGGCCGTTTTGCCAACCGCACGTTTAAACAGCGCGGTTTGATCGCAGTCTGTTTAGCTATTCACTGGAGAGATTGATGCAAAGCATGGGCTAAAAGGCATAGACAGGAAAGGGCCGCTGACGACATATTCTTTCCTTTTACATGCAGAGGCAAGGTAAACGGACCAGGGAGGATGACCGGCAGGCGACGGCAGAGATCTGCCCTGAAGCCCGCAGAGGTCCGGCAGGCCACGCCCTCCCCGGACGCCGGACGTAAAAAAGCCCCGTACTTCCGTACGGGGCTTCTTCACCTGA